>CAYNTH010000001.1:0-164124 GCA_964400475.1 uncultured archaeon
AACACGTAGTTGCTGCAGTCTCCCCACCAAGATTCCAGTAGCCAGAACCCACACACGCATCACACCATTGTTGGGCATCATCTGGATTGAATGTTGTACTTGAGATATCTGATGTATCTTCGATATTTGTATAAGTTGTATCTTGAGCAGAACAATACACAGTATTACTGGTACCACTACATGTCGGACTGCTTATACTGCAACTTTTACTCAATCCAGGAGAGCTCGTATCTTGGCAGTAATCTCCTGTGGTATCTGGTGTATCATCATTTAGTTCACACGTTACTTCTATATTTCTAGTATCATGACTGCAATATTGTGTGTCGAATGAGGGTGTTAACGTGTTGGAGGTGCCAGATAATCCCATATTGCTCAAATAAATCTCATCTACATAGAATGGTGATTCATAATTACCAGTTATTGCGTTATTTTCATATGGGTTAGTTCTTACGTCCATCTGTCCACATAGATTCAAATCTAATGGGCCACAAAAAAATTCATTTCCATTAGTGAATGTATATGAACTGTCGTAAGACGAATCTGGAAAAGATTCCGAGTAACTGTTTCCATCAATTTCTTCATTATTTATCCAAAAATGATCAGTTCCAGAGACAGTTGCTGTCCATGGGTCATCATCATTACCAAAAGCAGTGCCACTCGGACATTCATAATAAATTAGCGTGTAATCGTAATCGTCGTTAGGTGATGTTCCTCCGGACGAAGTTATCTTATTTTCTATTGTAATTGTTCCACTAGTACTTGTACTACCTTCATTGGCTATAATGAATTTGTCCCCATCCGTACATGATGTTGTAGACCATCCACTCGGGCAACACCAAACAGTCTTATCACCGGTATTTAGTCCATGGTAATATCCACAGTTATGATGATATATCCCATAATTGCTATCACCGTCAGTATCTCTAATATAACAATTCTGGGGAGTTTGTATTTCTAGAGTTACGGTTCCAGATGAATCCGCAGATCCAAAATAAGGTCTTAATATTGTCCAATAATTATCCCATGTCCGTTGTCTCCTCAATTCGACTGTTAATCCAGAATCATCGCTGGGGTCATTCCACCAATCATGTGGGTCTATTCCACACCTGAATCTTAAGAAATCATCTTGTGGGTTTGCATCATTATATCTTGTTTCGATATATCCACTCCACGAAATTGTAGATCCACGTTGATAACCTTCACCGTCTATTGAGGATGTCCTTGTTATATCTAAATAGTCTTGTGTCCACACTAAACAAATCTCATCCGCATTCAATCCTGAGCTTGTTGTGTAATTAACACATGTCTTAGATTTTCTACCATGACTTAACACAGCATTGTCGTCTGTCAAAAATCTTATGTAATTGCCGTCATTGGTCGGTCCATACATATCGCCAATTTGTGGATTACCATCAAAACAATCATCATAGTCATCGTCCATTCTGTCGTTCCACCAAGTATTTGTATCCGGCTCTGCACTTCCCCAATTCTTTGCTACACCATTACAATTTCCGAATGCAGTGTCTACAGTACAACCAGAATAACTACCATCGTTCTCACAACCATACATTATCCAATCAGATTCCCCTGAACTCATTGGAGATGTTATTTGAGCAACATTCGAGTGTGAACTCGCGTCAATGTACCATGCTTCTACTCTGAAATCCTTATCCCATGAATAATATCCAGAATAATGACCACTCATTTCATCTTCAAACCAGAAATCCTGTAGATCAACTTCTACCCATTGTCCATTATAACAGCCTTCATTTCTACCATCATCGTCGGTATCGCCCCTATTATTTTCTGATTCCCATGTACCCGCATTACAATAAATCGCTTGATCATCATTACATATGTAAGAACCTGAATTCTTACATTCACCATTCCATACACATTTATTATTTGCATCACAACACGCGTCATCATTTGAATCCGATGTACATCCAGATGTACAAGATCTGCTCCTCTTGTATTCATTCGAATCATCCCCACAACACGTAGTTGCTGCAGTCTCCCCACCAAGATTCCAGTAGCCAGAACCCACACACGCAGAACATGCGGTGGATGAATCATCGTTGTCTATCCATGTACCCGAATCACAATATTCATCTGCAGACGCGGATGAACCAGTATTGTGGCAAGAGCCCGTATTGTAACAACCCCAATTGCTTGATGAATAATCGTCTACACAATCAGTTGAATCATCACAGCAGCTTGTACTGGAACTCCCATCAGTTTCACCCTGCTCATTTATCAACCATCCTAATAGCACATTGTCATATTCGTGACAACATGTTGTGGTATCAAACTCCCATACATTATTGCCTGTTGTTGACTGGGCTGATACATCGTAATATTTGTATCTCAACCAAGCATTGTTTCCACCTCCTTCAGCATCTGCAACTTTAGTTCTCTGATGATATATGTCAAATTGTGTGCTGTCCTCGGCATCATAAACATCATACATTATGCATACATCAGATGCCGAACTGATATCAGCGTACCATCCTATATCGTCTACAGTTCCAGTACCATAATTAGTAGTATCTTTTGTCCCTCTCGGGAGCGATATGGCATCTTCACAACTATAAGGTCTTGTTCCAGAATTATCTCCATCATCACAGTATTGTAGCGAATCACATTTAGAATCAGCACAGCATCCTATATCCCCCTTGTCCACATCACAATTGTTGCTGCCGTCACAGGTGTATCCAGTGTATCTGGTATCACCTGAACAATGATCTGTGCCACTACAATAGTTGGCACTTCCACATGTACCGCCACTACACGATGTGCCTGAAGCACAATTCTCATTTTCATCGTTTGTGGCACAACTCCCGCTACCATCACACGTACCCGAATCTCTTATTCGCTGACAACCGCCGTTACAACTCCAAGACCCAACACTACAGTCTCCATGCGGATCTGAATCGCTCCCCACATTTTCACATGCAGCATCTGCATCATTACAATATTCACACGTTCCACAATTCCCCTTCTCACCACTGGAATATATCTTACAACTACCACTACCGTCACAATCTCCAGTGTAACAATCTGTGGCAGAACAATCACCATGTGGATCCGTGTCTACGGGCACGTTCGTACATTGTCCTTCCGACCCAGAAACATCACATGCTTGGCACCCGCTGCTACAAGCAGAATTACAACAATAACCATCCACACAATTACCACTGTAACATTCTGCATCTCCAGAACACGTACACCCGTTCCTTTTCTTACACGTGTATGTGTTTTCCGAACTTATTGAGCTGTATACATAATGATCAAATCCGAATGTTTCCTTTCCACCACTCATTGCCCAATAACTTGTTGTACTGTATTCACAGTCCGAACACGTGTGTGCGGTACAGCTGGGATTATCTGCAACATATCCGGAAGAACAGTCGCAGCCAGATGTTGATTCATAATCAACTCTGACAACATCCACGTACAGCATCGCGTCGTTCACCATGCAACTACTGGTCGAATATATCTCCGCTTTGATGTATCTGTAAGTACCTGAAACCGTATCGAAATAAGTAGATGTATAAGGGCTCCATGCACCATCACCTGCTGCATGTTCGAACGTACCCGACCTTATGGTTGACCAGGACGAACCGTCATTCGACGCGTAAACTCCATAATCTACATCCACACAATGATCTGGAAGATAGTCTCCGGTTATATTTGCTATCCATTTTATTTTGAATGTACCTGTGTAGCTGGAGCCGAAATCCCATGTCAGTCTACCACCCACATCCTCTTCAGACCATGCATCGTGTATGTTAATATATCCCCATGCATCATCTTCGCTTAACGTATTTTCAACAGAACCTGAGTTCGCATAGGTTGAACCGTAACTCCCGTATGTTGTAAATGTTGGATTGGATGGTGCATCTACGGAGTCGCCTTTACAATCCGTGCAAGAAGAATCATCGCATACGAACAGTCTTATCGTTCCACCACTGGCGCTATCCGTGGAGCTTATTGATATAGTTTCGCTGGAATTTGCCGGATTTGGATTAGCGCTGAATGATGGTGGGGATGATGATGGGGTGGCTGCATATGTGATTTCAGCGTTGTTGAGAAAGTAGACACTATATAATATGAGAAATAGAGTTACGAATAGGTAAATGCCGATCCTGGCTATAGCCTTTCTGCTACCCAATCCGTCCAAATTTGGAAATTCCACTTCAGTTTTTCCCCTTTTTAACCTTATTAGAAGCCTTCTCTTTGATGTAGCACAGTTTTAATGTTTTCAAATCCCTTATCTTGATCAGGTCAGCCCCCTTCATCTCGTAGAGGTATTTGGTAACGGTATTCCTATGAACACCCACTTCCCTAGAAATATGCGAGAACGTCAGTCCTTCCGGATGTTCTGAAAGGACCTTGAGGATTTTCTCCCTAATATCGTTTTTAACCATCTAGAACACTTCTAATTTAAACATCGATGCTGTGTTTCAATATTGTGCAACGTTGAACAACAATATAACACTACGTTATAGCAATGCATTATAATACAATTACGATGTCGAAGGGGATAAGTTAATGCCCGCCAGAGACGACTTTTTCAATGAAATGTATCCGTTAAGAATCTAATATATCATTTTGTCACTATTTACCCCATTTTTTGTCCAATGGGTTGATTTTAGCGGTTTAAATCATTTAAGCTCCCATTACCGGACTTTTCTATTTTGATTTTGTTTGGGTTTAGTCGAATGTAATCGAATGTTTTTTATTTACATCCAGATCCGATATAACCCATAAAGGGAGCGATTGATAATCATGTGCATGTGGGTATATCGAATGCACCCGAATACGACTGCCATCAGCTAATTGTCGATGAGTCGAAACGCTTTTTTATCCACTAAATCAATAATAAAATAATGCCATTCTTCAAAAAGGAAAAAAACGACGGGAAAATAAACGAGATTATCCACAAGTTAGACGAATTGAATATGGTTATGAACGATGTTCAAGAGCGTGTGGATATGATCGAAGATGTTTTGGCAAAAAGACTGCCGCCTGACATATTGACCGAACGTAAATTTGTCGAAGAAGTCGAAACAGGTGATGAGATAGTTGAGAAACTCCTATCAGATATACAGGGTATGGTCAAAAAGAATTCCGTGCGGAGTCTGATAGAAGACAGGATAGACGACAGATTCGATGCAAAACCTACCAGGGTAGAGACCAAACGAATAGAGAAAATCACTAGGGTTTTACAGAACCATGATAGATTATCCAGTAATGATCTATCTGATTTAATCGGACTGTCTAGAACAAGGTGTAACGAGTATTTCAAACAGATGCAGGAATTGGGTATAGTGGAGCCTGTCAGGGAAGGGAGGAAGAAGTTCTACAGACTGAGTTAGATTCTCTCATATACGAAATATGTCGGGTTGCCATCGAATGTCTCCTTTAACTGGTATTTTGAGAATAGTTCATCGAATTCAATTCTAGACGAATAATAATTGTCCATATCTATTATGAATTCGGGGGTGTCGGACTCTATATTGTTAATAACCTCGGTCGTATTCTCGAACAACATGTGCCTTAGATATGAATCCATGTAATTCCCGGAGACTCGTCTGCCTGTTGAGAACGACACATAATTCACCATAATCGGTTCCCCGAATATGGTGTCGTTTTTCGAGGTATTTTCTTTGATAAGCTCCGATATCTTGTAGAAGTTTTCGGAATGAGACGGATTCAGATAGAAATCGATTGTTTGTGTGTTGGATAGAATCATTAGTAATAATATTGTAGGTATGATAATTTTCACGATTTTTTCATCGGATTTTGAAAATGCACGACCCGCCGCTATTGAATAGAACGGCACCGAAATGAGGAAATAGTGGTAAAATATGAGGTTAATCCCGAACAATATTGTCAAATCCACTATTATTGGCACTATGGATAATAACATCAGTTTTTTATCTTTCTCAATATATCCGACCATGGCTGATATTGTGCTGAGAAATATTGTGAAGAATCCCATGTTCCAATATTGCATTTTTTGGGATTCTGGTGAACCCATGGATACTTTTGAGAATATGTGATATTCTATTGTCTGGTCCACAAAACCTTCTCCAAACAGCAACAACAATGCGGAACCGGTTAACAAAAACAAAATAACAGAAGCTGCCAAGAACTCTTTGATTTTCTGCTTGTTCTCATAGCACAGTGCGATGATCATCGGCAGGTACAACATTGACAAATATCTCGTAAATATTGAGAGAACGAATGGTATAGATGCTAGATATGCTGATTTCTTATTATCCTTTAACATCAGTAACAACGAAAGCAGTACCAATGCCCCACATTCCCACATACCGTATCCCATTGCGGAGAATGCGAAAAATGAAGGCAATGTGAGGAACACAAACACGGATGGCATTCTTTCCCAATCCAACTCATCGGTTATCATATAGATTAGCAATATACAAGAGGATGATGCAATTAGGGGTATGATTTTCGCCACAAAGAAATTAGCCCCGAATATCTTGAATACTGATGCCAATAGGTAGATTTGGAATGGCGGATGTGCGAAGAAAAAATCAATGTAGGGCGTTCTGCCTTCAAGGACATTTTTCGCAACATTGAAATAGAACGTTTCATCTGAAAAGGACGGATGGATGTAAAACGATCTGATTATTATAAAAGATAGTATGAAAATTACAATGAGGTGTTTTTCACCAATATCTAATTTGATATCCTTTCCCATAACCCACTACTAAATGTTATAAAATTGATTGGTTAAATAATTCTTGTGGATATATCCTATATAATAGAACAATTGAAGAGAATTTTGGAATACAAAGACACTATCAAAATATTGACTTTGAGTGATTTGAAGTTGAAATATGCGTCATCTACCCTGGGATTCCTTTGGTCCATACTTGAGCCATTATTACTGATAGGGGTTTATTCACTGGTATTTCCGTTAATATTAAACGCCGATTTCTACGAGTGGGTTTTGTATTTTTTGGCAGGTTTCATACCATTCAGATATTTTGAAAGAGGTATACGATCTGCTACAACTTCTTTGGTTGACAACAGGAATGTCCTTAATCGCGTTGACATACCATATATTATTATACCAATCTCTGTTGTGTTGTCAGATTCCATATCCTTCTTTTTGGAAAGTCTATTGTTTTTTGGGCTGATACTTCTTTCGGGGATATCGCCTACGCGTTATATGATATTTTTTCCACTTTTATTCTTGATGGAATTCTTCTTTATACTCGGTATAGGTATGTATCTCTCCATATCTTATGTGAAATTGAGGGATTTGAATTATATATTGAATGTATTATTTCAGGCATTGTTTTTCTTAACACCGACAGTTTATAGGCTTGGTATGATCCCAATAAAATACAGAAGTATATACCTGAGCAATCCAATAGCCCGGTTAGTCTTATTGTATCAAGAGATAGCTCTTAGAAATCTTGCCTCTTTTTCGGAGACAATCCCGACAATTACAAATATTTCAATATTACTTATATTTTCCATATCAACTTTAATTGTCGGTTTTTGTCATTTTATTAGAAGGAATTTTAAAATAGGGGAGAAGTTATAGAAATGATGGACAGTGTAATCGAATTAAAAAATGTATCCAAGAGATTTGAGATAACGCACCAGAAAAGGGACACCGTAAAAGAAAATTTCATAGGATTCATAAAAGGAGACAATACACACACCGAATCTCTTTGGGCGCTGAAAGATATAAATCTCGATATAAAAAGTGGACAATGTGTGGGGATAGTTGGTGAAAATGGATCAGGTAAGACAACTTTATTGAAACTTATGGGCAGAATTCTCGAACCAACTACTGGAGAAATCTCGATCAATGGCAAGGTCGCGCCTCTGCTCAGTCTTGGTGTCGGATTCGAGTCTGATTTGACAGCCAAGGAAAATGTCTATTTATACGGTTCTATAATGGGATTAACAGAAAAACAGATAGATGAGAGATATGATGATATAGTCGAATTTTCTGAATTGGGGAGATTTATGGATGCTCAACTGAAAACATTTTCATCAGGTATGAAGATACGCCTTGGATTCGCAACAGCGATTAACATAGATTGTGATATTTTATTGGTTGATGAGGTGTTGTCTGTCGGTGATGGGGCGTTCCAAAAAAAGTGCTTGGAGGAATTTGATAAATTCAAGCGACGTGGGAAGACCATAGTGTATGTATCTCACGGCATGGGCACGATCAAAAAGTACTGTGATAAGGTGTTGTTTCTGCACGAAGGTAAAGTTAGGATATTTGGCGATACACTGGATGTTATACCTCTCTACAAGAAACACTTACTTAGTAAAGAACTAAGGGTCAATAATTCACACATATTGGATAGTATTAACAATCGTTACATGGATATAGGACTGCCTTATATCGAAGATTTGAAAATTTACAATCACGAAGAAGAAGAAGCATATGTTTTGGATTCTGGGAAAAAATGTCATATATTGGTTAAGGTCAGGAATGTCCCAGAGAATCAAATTTTGGTAGCTGATTTGTCAGGTCAAAACGACGGCGTTTATCTATTTTCTAAAAACTATGTCGGAGATTTCCTATGTTTCAAGGTGGATTCTCTGCCGTTGACCTGTGGTGAATACAAGTTATCTATAAAGACAGTTGATGGAGATTTGTTAACCGGGTATGAAAAATTTGACATCTCGGTTAACATCGGACCCAATGCCAAAGGAATCAGAAGGATCTTTATAGAAAATCCGGTCACTTTAGACAAGGAGGTATTATCATTTGGCAAAGAATCTGAAAATGTTTTCAAAGATTTCAATGATGGGCACACATTGATATGTTTTGATGATTTGGATGTTGCGATTGAAGGTTGTGAAGAGGGCTCGTTGTTTTTTTACAAAGAGCTCTTATTGAATGGTTCTCCCGAGAAGATTATAGGAGAGTATAATAAGAGGGTATACAAATCTGCAATTTCAATTCTTGCAAGAGCCTAATAGAGATTTAAATATGAACAATATAGATAAATCAGCTGTCCATATGAAATTAAAAAAAATAGTTGATAGGATAATCCGGTTGGATTTGGCAAAGAATAATGATATTGCTATAATAGGGGATGGTAAAGATCCGAACGCTTATCCAGGTCTCAAATATTTTACATATGACGACATACCGTTAATCAAAGAAAATAGTTTCAAATTTATCATATTGAGAGATCCCAGCAAGATAAAAAATGGACAATTGAATGATATTTTCAAATTGAGTAGAAAATACGTGCTGTTAGAAGATCCATCATATATGGGCGCGCTCAAAAAAACCAACGATTTTGTAAAGGAGACACTTGACGGTGGCTTCGGTCAGATTTACGACCCGAAAAAACGTAATAGTGATGCGAATGTAATATCCGAAGAAATCGAAAAATCAGATATTGATAAAAATTTTACCATATTCAGCAAAGATGGTGATATATTCAGCAATTTGGAGAGTTTATCCGATAAAAACACTTCCGAAGATGATGATTTTCTGATAAATTTCGCACTGATACAGAATTTGAAGAAGCAGATATCTGAAAAAGAGAAGGAAATCGTTTCCAAATCTAAGGACATCGAGATTTTGAAAAAGGGCATGGAGTCGTCAAATGAGATTTCGAGGAATAAGATAAATAATTTAAAGATTATTTTGGAGCAACGGTCAAGAGAGAAAAAGATTCTTTCTAAAAGTTTCAGAGAAAAAGAAATTGAAATGGATAAGATGAGGGGAGACTTTCAAAGAACGATAGAGGAGAGGAGTAGGAAACTGGAACAAGACTATAAAAGAAAGGTAAAGGAGATAGAAGAGCAAAAATTGAAGTATCATGAAGACATCAACAGTGAATTGGATAGATTGGAAAGGATGTACACGCAGAAAAATGAGAGACTTAAGAAAACGATTAAAAAATTGGAGACAAAACTACGCAAGGAAAAAAGAAGATTGATAGTGAATCATAGTAAGGAATTAGAGTCATATAAAGAGAGAATATCGGCTCTCAAGGATCAATATCAGAAGGAGATAACGGGTATATCTGATGCATATGAAAAACAAATTAGGAAGTTACATGAGAAAGAAAGCGAACTTAGAGAGAGTTTCAAAAAAGAAAAGAAATTGATATCTAAAAATTATGAGAATAAAATTAGCATTAAAGGGGAGCAAATCAAAAATCTCAAGAATGAGATAAATGAGAGATTATCTGATATTGGTTTACTCGAAGATAAGATATTGGAACTGAAAAAACAACATCAGTCGGAAATGATGAAAATATCTCAAAAAATAGAGAAAATAAACGAAGAACACGAACGCGAAAAAGAAGAGATAATAATTAAGTTGGGTCGGGAGATTAAGAAGAGAGATGATGAATTGAATGAGGTAAAATCAAAATATAAACGAGATGTGCAGGAAAAAATTTCTAAAACTATCGATATTAAACAGCGTAAAGAGCGCGAAATTTCTAAATTGAAATCGGAATTGAATTCAATAAAATCATCTCCAATTTATAGATTGTTATCGAAATTGGATTTTTTCAACGAAAAAGACGATGAGCCTGATATAGAGTGGGTATGATGAGTGAAAAAATATCTGTTGTGGTTTGTACTATAAACAGGGCCAGTTTGACGGATTGCTTGAAATCTATTTATCAACAGGATTATAACGATATAGAAGTTATAGTGATTTCCCCAGACGAACGCGGTGTAAAAAAGATATTGAATGATTCATTGGATACGAAAAATCTAGAGTCAACTAAATTTGTACAGTCGCCCAAAGCAAATGTTTCTATACAGAGGAATTTGGGCATAATGAATTCTTCGTCTGATATAGTTTGTTTTATAGACGATGATGCAGTTGCAGAAAAATCTTGGGTAACCAATCTGATTAAACATTATTCTGATAAGAAAGTAATGGCAGTTGGAGGTAAAATAAATCCTAAATTTAAGGGGTCCATACCAGACGAACTCAAAGAACTACCTGATAGTATTTTCAAGGGTTTTTTAGGTGAGACATTGTTTGAAACGGATGAGACAAAGCGGCTGGATATGCCTCTTCTGTGGGGGTCTAATATATCCTTTAGGAAAGAGATTTTTGACAGGATTGGATTTTTCAACGAGGAATTGGGTAGGGCTGGAGACAAATTGTTGTGTGAGGAAGAAATAGATATACAATCCAAAATTCTAGATAAGGGTTATGATATAATCTATGAACCATCATCTGTTGTTATTCATTATGTGGGTAAAAATAAACTTAATAGGAATTATTTTATTAAACGTGCATTTTGGCAGGGTTATTCTGAAGTAATTAAAATTAAAGGATATTCTGATTTTAGGAAAAATATGGGGAATATCAGAATATCACATTTGCGATATGTGAATAACATAAAGTTTTTAGAATTGCTGTTTGAATTGGAAAGTTCGCCCAACCTTAAGAACAGTGTAGAAAAGTCATATAGGTTGGGCCGTATTGTGGGTTTGTCGTGCCTCGTTAATCGGTGATTTTCTTGGAAGATATGAGAAAAGATAAAATGTTGTTATATCTGCTGTCGTATTATTCAAACATACCACTTGTTAAACCAGATTTCATAAATTTTGGTTTGACCCACAGATGTAATTTGGGTTGCAATATTTGTGAAACATGGGAGGAACGACCCAACGTTGAAGATGAACTAATTCTAGATGATTTGAAGAAAACAATTTTTGATATTTCAAAATGGGGTAGGATTAATATCTCTTTTGCGGGCGGGGAACCACTTATACGGAAAGATGATTTATTGCAATGCATAAAATATGCCAGTGGGTTGGGGTTGGATACACATGTTACAACGAATGGGATATTAATAAATGATAAAACAGCTGCTGAATTGGTGAAATCTGGGTTGGATTATTTGCAAGTATCGTTGGATGGAATAAACGAAAAGACGAACGACAGTATTCGGAATGATGGATCTTATGCTGGAGCAATTCGTGCAATAGAAAAAATCAAAAAACACATCGAATTGGAGGAATCTGATATGAAGTTATCCATTACAACTGTAATTACAGATAAGAATATCGATGAATTATTGGGCATATACACGTTCGTCGAGGAAAATGATTTGCATGAAGTTTCGTTTAATCCGTATATAGCCGATAACTCCTATACAAAAGATAAAAATTATGAAGATGACGATTTCTGGGTGTCAGAAGAAAATATACCAAAATTAAGACGTGTATCTGATGAGTTGATAAAATTAAAAAAAGACAGGGGTAAAATAGGCACACCTCTTATAACATTGAAGCTGATGGGTGATTATTTTGAGAAGAAAACTTCATTTGATTCGGGTATATGCTTGGCAGGATATAGTTATATGTATGTTAAACCCAACGGCGAGGTCGATGTCTGCGGTAAAGGTCCATCAATGAACGTCAGAGACAGCAATATAAGAAAGATATGGTATAGCCTAAAATTCGCGAAAACAAGATTAAAGATAACGCAGTGTAAAAAACCTTGTTTGATGTTATGTTTCCCCCGTGTAAGGTTTAAAGATTTTCTAAAATAGAATTTATTATCAATTAGATTGTTATGTTAATCGATTATAAGCGGGAATTGGATTTAATTTTGGATTATTTGCTTAGTGTGATTTCTTATAGAACAAATATCCCGTTAGTTAAGCCAACCAGAATTAATTTCGATATAACCAACAGATGTCCATTGAGATGTGTTATGTGCAATATCTGCAGGCGAGATCACAGAGAAAATGACGAATTGGAGTTGTCTGAGTTGGAAAGTATAATAGACCAGGCAGTTGAATGGGGTATAGATAATATCTCTTTTGCAGGCGGCGAAACCCTGGTGAGGAAAAATGATGTTTTGGAATTGATAGATTATTGTAGTTCGAAAAATATGACAACATCTCTGATCACGAGCGGTACAATATTCGACAAAAAAACATTTGACAAAATTTTTGAATCTGGTTTGGACAAACTTACAATATCACTCGATGGTGCAACAGAGAAAACCCACGATTATATCAGAGGAAAGGGTGCGTTTGAGAAGGCTATGCGAACTGCAAAATATTTCTCAAATAATAGAAACGGCAAGAAAAACCTTGAATTAGAGTTCGCAACATGTGTCATGTCTTATAATTATATGGAATTGCTAGACATTTATGAACTCATGAAAGAGGTTGGTTTTGATTTTGTAAATTATCAAGCTGTTGTTCCAGACAACAATTATTCGAATTTTAATAAGTCTGTGTATGATGTAGATTTTTGGTTAGATAGTGGCGAATCAAATAATCTGAGATCGATAGTTAACAAATTGATAAAATTAAAGGAGGAAGAAGGTAAAATACGGAATAGCAAATACTATCTTAAAAAGATGCCTGATTACTTTATATTAAAAAACGAATTCAACCCCGGGAGATGTATGGCAGGATATAGGGTGATTAACATAGACCCGTATGGTAATATCAATATCTGCGGCCTTGGCCCTAATCTGAATGTGAGGGATGCGCCATTGAGGGAGTTATGGACACATGATGAATTCAAGAAGACCAGGATAAAGATAAAAGACTGCAAGGTTCCATGCATGATGTTGTGTTACGAAAAATTGGTTTTTATGGACCTATATAACAGTTGGATTGACAAAAGGATAGGTGAAGAATTACATGATGAATGATATTCATAAAAAATTTGATTATGTTAAGAGATATCTCGGTTATTTGTTATCACATGAATTTAATTATCCATTATCCCATCCTAAGGAATTAAATTTTCAGGTTACCAACAGGTGTCCGTTGAATTGTATAATGTGCAACATATCTAAATTGTCCCCATCATCTAACGAGATGACATATGAAGAAATGAGAGATGTTATAGATCAGGTAGTTGATTGGGGAGTGGAATATATTTCTTTCGTTGGAGGAGAGGCCTTAGTTAGAAAAAATGATACTTTAAGATTGATAAAATATTCAAACGAGAGAGGATTTCATACAACTTTAATATCTTCTGGTTATTTTCTCGATAGGAAAGTTTGTAAAGAGTTGATAGACAACGGTTTAAACAGGTTAACGATATCACTCGATGGTGCAACAGAGAAAACCCACGATTATATCAGAGGAAAGGGTGCGTTTGAGAAGGCTATTAGCAGCATGGGGAAACTTGTCGAATTGAGAGGTAAAGTGTCAAATTGTGACTTGGCACTCGATTTTTCCACAGTCATTATGTCTCATAATTTTAGGGAGTTAGTGGACATATATAGATTGGCTAAGAACATCGGAGTCGACCGTATATTCTATCAAGCCGTTGTTTTAGATAATACTTATGAATCTGGTCCGTCTGGATATAATGGATGTGATTTCTGGATAAACGAAGACGATATGAATGAATTTGAAAACGTTGTTGATAAATTAATAAAAATTAAAGAAAATGATAGCGATTTCTTGTTTAATTCACGCACATATTTGGAATTATTACCGGATTATTTCAGGCTGAAAAACGAATTCAACCCTGGGAGATGTTTGGCCGGATATATGAATTTGAATATAGACCCCTACGGCAACATCAGTGTGTGCGGCCTTGGCCCTAATCTGAATGTGAGGGATGCGCCATTGAGGGAGTTATGGACACATGATGAATTCAAGAAGACCAGGATAAAGATAAAAGACTGCAAGGTTCCATGCATGATGTTGTGTTACGGTAAATTTGAACCCAAAGAGATGATTAAGCATTTATTAGATTGATAATATGATTGATGATAGATTCGACAAAGTTTGCAAAGCAATCAACAGTGGGTGTAAAGTTGGCCCTGAGAAAGTTATGATATCCCCTACCGATTATTGTAATTTAAATTGTGGTATTTGCTGGAGAAATGAAAAAGAAGAAAAATATGATGAACTCACCCTGGATGAAATAAAATCAATATTGGAAGAATGTAAAGAGATGGGTGTTAGGATCATAGATTTTACTGGAGGAGGGGAACCGTTTATCAGGCATGATATATTCGATATAATGAAAATGATTAAAGATTTTGGTTTTTTCGGTACACTTACAACTAATGGAACATTATTGGATAAGGATAAGATTATGAAAATTGTCGATATTGGCCTGGATGATATATGTTTTTCACTGGACGGGCATACCGCTGCGATAAATGATTCTATACGGGGCAATGGTGTTTATTCAGATGTTATAAAATCGATTAGATTATTGAAATCCATGAAGAATGATTGTAGTTCGGATTTGCCTGTAATTAGAATAGGTACTGTCATCACCTCTAAAAATTTCAAACACCTAGACGATATTGTAGAATTGGCCCATGAGTTAGACATAAATGCCATAAATTTTTCTGTTTTGATTGAATGGGAGTCGAATAGGAGTTTTTGGATGAGGGATATCGATGAAGACCATATACATAAAGAACTTGCCATGGCCAAGAGAAAATGCGACAAATACAGTATAAATTCTAATATAGAAAGTATTCTGGAGTTTGGGGTTTTTGAACACAAGACGCCTGATTTTTGTTTTGCCCCATGGGAAATGGTCTTTATTAATGCTAGTGGAGATGTTATGGCATGTTGTACACTTGCCAGTCTTTATGAAAATATTATTGGCAACATCAAAGAAAGTTCTCTTAGGGATATTTGGTACGGGGAAAGGATGGAAAAATTTAGAAAAATGATTATAGATCACAACTTACCAAAAAATTGTAAAAAATGCATACCCGATTTTACAAAACAATACAATAAAAAATATAATAAAATGGTATCGATCAATGGATGAAAAAATCAAAAGGTTGTTGAAATGGGCGAATGGTGGTAAAGCGGGGCCTGTTAGGATAGAATTGCATCCCACAGATAAGTGCAATCTCAATTGTAGGTTCTGTTGGCAGAGTACTGTCGAAAATCCGGATTACAGTAAAGAATTGAGCGAGGACAAAATACTTTCGATTATCGATGAAGCAGCTTTGATGGATGTAAGGGAATGGATAATTTCTGGCGGAGGGGAACCGTTTATGCGACGTGACACTACTATGAAAATTTTGAAAAAGATAAAGAAATATGGGATGTGGGGCCAATTGACCACGAACGGAACCCTTATTCAGGATTCTGATATAGAGATTCTCGTGAGAATTGGATGGGATCAGATACAATTTAGCATAGATGGACCCAATGCAGATATACATAATTATCTCAGACGGGGGGACGATGCTTTTGAAAAGGCCATCAATAATGTTGAAAAATTTTCTGCTATGAAGAAAAAATTGGGACTGACTAAGCCTTATATAGGATTTAATATGGTTTTGAACGCAATGAACTATGATAAGATACCTGATATGATACGTTTGGCAGATAGTGCAGGGAGCCAATTAGTGTATATAGAACCCATTTATCCAGGGTATTTGAGCAATGAGAGACTGAGTTTAAATGATGATGAAAAAAAGGAACTTAAATATCATATAAAAGATACCATAAAAATCTCTAAGGAACTCGGAGTCAGTACGAATGCGGATCACTTTTTCCAGAAGTATCTAATAGATAAGGACAAATTCGATAAAACTATCCTTAATGAAGTATCTGGAACGAATAACACCATGTCGAACGCACCTTGTTATCAGCCATGGTATTTAATGGGGATAAAAGGATCTGGATTCGCTGGATGTTGCTCTACATTTGAGGAGGGAGAATTCATCCATGAAAAAAGTCTATCAGATGTTTGGTACGGAGATATTTTCGACAAAGTTAGGGACAGAATGATAGAAAAAAATATACCAGATTATTGTTCTAAATGTAGTGTCGTAGTGATGATGGACAATAAAAAGATTCGTGAGAAATTTAAAAAACGAATAAGCAATGCTAATTCAAATAATTGAATTTATATTTGTTCAATATGGATCTCGATACCATCCGATTAGAACGAAATAAGAGATTGTTGAAGTGGGAATCCGGTAAGACAGCCCCGCCACTGAGATTGATAGTTTTTCCTACCGCTAAATGTAATCTTCAATGCAGGATGTGTAAAAGAACACACAATTATCCAAATTCTTATACCGAAAATCTGGAATTAGGTGAAATGCCAATTGATAGATGGATAAAAATAACAAAAGAAGCCATAGAGATGGGTGTCAAAGATTGGTGGATACCTGGCTCGGGTGAACCTATGATGAGGTCAGATGCGGTGGTCAAAGTAGTGGAAGAGGTTAAATATCATTCAGATGATTCCAATATAATGTTAACTACCAATGGCACACTTTTCACACCCCTGATAATAAGGAAATTTGTCAAACTAGGGGTTGATAGAATACAATTCAGCTTGGATTCAGCTGATCCTAAAATACATGATAGTATTAGAGGTGTTAAAGGTAGTTTCTATAGAACAATAAAAAATATCAGGCTTTTTAACTATTATAAAAAAATTTTTGATACTGACAAGCCCGACATGTATGTCAATTCTGTTATTACAAGAAAAAACTATACGAGTCTAGATAAATTAGCTGAGAAGTCTAAATTTTTAGGATGCAGTAGGATAAATTTGAATGAAATGATAGTCTATGACAAAGCAACCCCCAAAATAAAGGATTTAGTAATTTTAGATAAATCGAAAATAAAAGGCGAAATTGAAAATTTGAAATCGTTTGGAAGCGCTGATAATTTTGATGTTTCAATAAGGATCGATACCGGGCCAGAAAAAAAAGAAATAACAAATGATAGATGTATTGGGAAAAGGAACAAAAATCAGATTATTGAGCGTAAATTCCTATCCCTCCCCTGTTTTGAGCCGTGGTACAGTATAAGTATAGACCCATACGGTTTCATTT
Source organism: uncultured archaeon (assembly GCA_964400475.1). GTDB lineage: Archaea > Aenigmatarchaeota > Aenigmatarchaeia > CG10238-14 > SCSR01 > CAYNTH01. The sequence continues at coordinate 17,813 of CAYNTH010000001.1, forward strand.
CTCCGTGTTGCAATTGGGGAAAAGGTAAAGAAGAGTTTTCTATAGTGGGTAAGTCTCTATCAGAAGTATGGTATGGGGAATATATGGAATATTTCAGAGATATGATCAGTGAGGGAAGATTAGAAGGACCTTGTAGAGGATGTAATATGAAATTTGTGTCAGATGAGATATCGAAAGAACTTAAGGATTATCAGACTTCAAATAAAAAAATAAGTATGTAGTGGGAACAATGGTAAAAGTAAAACTCATTTACGTCCCAAGATATTACAGTGGTGGGAAATTCGGATTCGGATATAGTAGATCACACACCTTTACACCACCTTTAGGTATATCTATTTTAACATCATTGTTAAAAAAATTCGATATATATGTGAAACAAGACGATTTAGACGCGAGGATATTTTTTAATAATCCAGAAACGAGAGAAGATCTTAAAGTATTCGATGATAAAGCGCGTATAGAAGCCTTTTTAGACACAGCATATGATAGTGAGTTAGAGAGAAGAGCCGAAAAAATGCTTGAAAAAACAGAAATTAAAGGATACGATTTGATTGGTTTATCACTGTGTGGTCAGCATAATTTTTCTGTTATAGGAACGTGCGTGGTATTGGCAAAATTGATTAAGGAAAAAACAGGCGCTAAAATTATAGTTGGTGGCGTTGATAAGAATGAATGCATGATAGAATTTTCTAAGTTAGTAGATTTTGATTATATAGATTTTGTTGTTTCTAGTAAAGGTGAAGAGGCTCTTTTGAATATTTGTCTCGAATTGGAAAATACTGGGGAAGTGGATCTTAAGATGGACAATTTGTTTTATGTTGGTATGAAGGATGCTGATAAGAAACCAAAAATAAATATACAACCCTGGAACGATCTTTTAAAGCCAGATTTCGATGGGTTACCTCTTGATCTTTACCGATATAATCCGTATGAAGAATACGAGGATTTGAATCCATCTTTTGAAACGAATCTAAGAATTTTGATGCTGCCGTACGCGTTCACGTATGGATGTCCAAACAATTGTGCATTTTGTTCTGAATATGAAAATAATTTTACTTACAAAAAAATACAGGATGTAATTGAAGACTTGAAATTTTTAAAAGAAAGGTACAACACGAAATATTTTTTCTTTTTAGTGAATAACATTAACCCATGGTATAATTATGCAGAGGAGCTTGCAGACGAGATAGTAAATCAAGATTTAGATATAATGTGGACGGCTTGTGCCAATTTTAGCAATATGGATAAGAATCTACTTCATAAATTTAAGTTGTCTGGGGCTGTACGTTTGATTTATGGATTAGAAACGGCCAGCAATAAGTTATTAAAATATGTTTTAAAGGGATTTACCCGTGAGAAGGCACGCAAAATGTTGGAGATTTCTGATAAATTTGGGATATGGAACGAGATAGAAATGATATCAGGATTACCGTTCGAACGAACCGATGATATAAAGACTAGTAAAGATTTTATCAGTCAAAATAAAGATTATATAAATTCATGCCATCTCAATAAATTCATGCTCAAGAAGAGCTTATTCCTTAAATTTCCAGAAAGGTTTGGATTGACCAATACCAGTAGAATATCGCGCCCTTTCTATTTTTATAGATTTGATGAAATAAACGGGTTAAAGTGGGCAGAAAAAGTTAAACAAATAGAAGATTCGTATAATGAATTACACACTGTAATAAATAACGAATTTCATTCAAAGGGATGGAAATATTATAGACCGAGTTCGAATTTCCCATTTTTGCTATATTTCTATGCAGTTATTGGAAATAAAGATGAAGTAGAATCGATTGTTTATTCCAACACAGAATTTGGTGTGTGATTATGACTGAAAAAACAGATAGATTGAAAAAATGGATGAATGGTGGGGAAGCCCCCCCAACAACAATGGAAATTAACATAACCAACAGATGTAATTTGAAGTGTTTGTCGTGTTGGCAACGTAGCGGGAATATTAATTATGATGAACTGAGTTCCGAAAAATGGTTGGAGATTGTAAAAGATGCTGGTGAGATGGGCGTTGAAGAAATTAGAATTCCAGGAAGTGGCGAACCTCTTATAAGAAGCGACTTGGTTTTAGATATAATGGAAGAATCTAAAAAATATGGAATGAATGGTCTTATTATAACCAATGGGACGTTGTGGACGGATGAATTGGTCGAGAAGGCGATTAATGTCGGGTGGGACAATGTTACTTTCAGTATAGATGCACCTGATGCCGAGACCCACGACTATCTGAGGGGTATGGACGGTGCATTCGATAAAGCAATGAAATGGTTACGGAAGTTTAAGCATATGAAGAGAAAAATGGATGAGACTCTTCCACTTCTGCGATTAAATGTAGTTTTGAGTAATGAGAATTTTGATAAGTTGGATAGAATGATGGAATTTGCCCACATAAATGGTTGCGATTCTCTTTCTCTTCAGCCAATGACGATATTTTCTCCTTTAGGTGAGAGATTAAAGCTAAACGATGAACAAATAAAGGAGTTGCCAGAGAATATTAAAAGAGCAAAAAGAATTGCAGATAAATATTCAATCTATACAAATGTAGATGATTTTGTTGATTCAGATATCGTTAAAAAAACCAATAAAATGGATGAAGTGATAGCTGAAAAAATAGACGATTATAGTAATGAATTCCTATCCCTCCCCTGCTTCGAACCATGGTATAATATCATAATAATGCCTAACGGGACAATGGGTCCTTGTAGTATGTTCGGGGGCGAAAAGGGCATAAGTCTGAAAAATAAATCTCTATCAGAAGTATGGTATGGGGAATATTTTACAAATATTCGGAAAAGATTACTAAATAAAAATCTCTTCGATTTTTGTAAAAATTGTTGTGTTGTTGTTTTTGAAGAAAATAAAAAAATCAGAGGAGAACTTTCAAAATAGGTTATTACATGGATCGAGGGGACATATATCAAATTAAGATTAATCGCCTATCCGAATGGATGAAAACTGGGAGGGCGGGTCCTGTAAAAATTGACATAGAACCTACAAATACATGCAATCTCAATTGTAAATTTTGTTGGACTCAGTCTAGGGACAGACTGAACAATTGTCAGTATGATGAAATACTTACTGCTGAGAGGATACTTTCGATTATCGATGAAGCAGCTGAACTTGGAGTCGTTGAATGGCAGATAGCGGGTGGATGGGAACCAACCGTTAATCGAGATCTTCTAATAGAAATGGCCAAACGTATAAAATCGTATGGGATGTATGGGTGTATAACGACCAATGGGACACTTTTCACAGACGAGATGATCGAAACTTTTGTTAGCATAGGCTGGGATGAAATATTATTTAGTTTAGAGGGAGCTAATCCAGAGACTCACGATTACTTAACCGGTATTAACGGTTCATTCTATAAATCAACGAGTGCAATGGAAACTTTCAAAAAAGTAAAAGAAAAATACGGTAAATCAACTCCAAATTATAGTTTTCATGCAGTTTTGACTAATAAGAATTATAAGCAACTTGAGGAGATGATTCGGTTAGGTAAAAAGATTGGATGTACTGGGGTAAATTTTGAGCCATTGACTGTTTGGTCGGATATTGGTAAGAACTTGAAGCTAAATGAGAATGAAATGGAAGATGTTAAGAAATACGCCAGGGATGCAATAAAAACTGCAAAAAAATTGGGAATCCATACAACTGCAGAAAATTTATTGGACACAAAACTGGTTAAAAAGGATCACATGGATGAAATTCTGATAAACGAGTTTTCGAATATGAAAAAGGACAAGGATTCTGATTCAATTTTGAATTCACCATGTTTCGAACCTTGGCTGAGTTTAGAGATTAGAGTTAACGGGAGGGTCGCTCCTTGTAGGATATGTGATTTCGATTCTAACTGCGAAACAGTTCAAAATAAATCCTTGAAGGATGTATGGGAAGGCGAATATTTTCAAAATTTGAGGAAAAAAATGGTGAGTGGACACATGCCGAAATTCTGTACTGATTGTGCAGCGGGTAATGTTGTGACTAATTTGAAAATGAAGCGTGATATAATAGAGAATAATAAGGTGTTTTCTATCAGTAAGATTAAAAATATGGTGAGAGCTTTTTATGGATAATCATGAACTTGAAAAATGTGAGAGGATAATTACCCAGCTAAATGGCAATTCCGCACCGCCATTTAAAATAGATTTAGAACTACACCGAAGATGTAATTTGAATTGTTTAAGTTGTTCCAGACGCTCGGCCCAAAATTATGGTAGTATAAATGAATATTCAGAAAAGGTCGAAATGTCAACGGAAAGATGGTTGGATATAGTTGATGAAGCTGGTAAGATTGGTGTAAAGGAATGGCATATAGCTGGTGGAGGGGAGCCAATGTTTCTCCCAGACAGAGCAATTCCCATCATGGATATGATTAAAAAATATGCGATGTATGGGATAATAACCACAAATGGGACCTTATGGGACGAAGAAAAGATTGAGAAATTGGTTAAAATCGGGTGGGATAGGATACATTTCAGCATAGATGCACCTGATGCCGAGACCCACGACTATCTGAGGGGTATGGACGGTGCATTCGATAAAGCCGTTAATACCATAAAAGTTTTCAATAAATTCAAGAAAAAATATAATTCCGAAAAACCTATGATGAATACTAATACTGTTTTATCAGTTGAAAATTACAAAAAAATGCCGGAAATGGTGGAATTTGTTCATAGTATTGGTATTGAGTATATGTTCATTGAACCATTGATTGTTTATTCTGACTTGGGCAGGGAACTCAAATTAAATAAATCCCATATAGCTGAGTTTTCTGTGTATTTAGAGCGCGCCAAAAAATTAGCCGATAAATATGGATTGTCAAATAATTTTTCTGGCATTGACCAAAATTTGACCAAAGATCTTATTGATAAGAGCAGTAGAATGGATGAGGTTGTTGAGGAAGATACTAAAGAGGCACTTAATTTAGACACCGATAACGATTTTTTGAAAAAAATCTTGTCAATTCCTTGTTATAAGCCATGGTGGCATATGACAATTAAATGCGATGGTAGAGTAACTTCTTGTGATGTTCCGATTAAAGGCGGTGATAATCTCACTGATAAAAGTTTGAAGGATGTATGGGAAGGCGAATATTTTCAAAATTTGAGGAACGGATTGTTGAAAAGTAATATACCTGAATTTTGTGGCCAATGCAATCCGAGTCATACTACTCAAAGGCGTAGAATGAGAAAAGATATTATGGATATCTTGAGTTGATGTAAGATAAAATCTAATTTATAAATATTCCAGAGATAGTTGAATTTAATCAGGGGTAATGAAATGGATTTATACGATGAACGTGTCAGTAGACTTGTTAAATGGGCGAATGGTGGTAAAGCGGGGCCTGTAAGCATAGAATTAGTACCTACGGATAAGTGTAATCTTAATTGTTTAAGTTGTTGGAGGCAGGGATGGAACAAAGAAAAACTTGAAAAGAGATATTCGAAAGAAATGTCTGATGAGAGGCTCCTTAAACTTATTGATGAAGCTGCTGATTTAGATGTTAAAGAGATAGCATTTGTTGGAGGAGGGGAACCATTTTGCAGGGATATTACTCCTGAATTAATTAAGAAAATTAAGAAATATGGGATGGAATGTGATATTGTTACGAATGGTGCACTCCTTGATAAAGAATTAATAGATATGATGATTAGAATCGGAGTTGACCGAATAAAGTTCAGTGTAGATGGTGTAAATTCAGAAACCCACGATTATCTCAGAGGTGTTGATGGAACTTTCAATAAAGTAATTGAAAATATAAAACATTTTTCCCTTCTTAAAGAAGAATTGGGCGCAGAAAGACCAAGATTGTTATTTAATACTGTTATATCTAGCAGAAATTATGAGCAACTTCCCGATATTGTTAAAATGGGTAATGACATAGGGTTAAACGGTATATGGCTTTTACCTTTGACGGTTTTCGATGATTCTGCTAAAAATCTTAAATTAACACATGAACAAACTTTGGAATTCAAAACAATTCTGGATAGGTCCATTAAGCTGTCTAAAGAATTTGGCATGAATAATAATTTTGAAAATTTTGTTGACACGAAATATATGGAAAAAACAGAAAGCATGGACGAAGTGATGATGGAAGAAGCCCCCAAAGGTAATAACTTAGATGATATTATATCAAATGAATATCCGAAGTCAAGAAACCCGTTGAAAAATTTTCAACTCTTACCTTGTTATATTCCCTGGCATCATATAACTATTATTCCAAATGGTAATATAGCACCGTGTTTCAGTCCCTGGGTTTGGGATACGAAAACGTCTATTAAAGATAATTCTTTGGAAGAACTTTGGTATGGGGGATATTTTGATAAATTTAGGGACATTATGTTAAGTAGAAAATTACCAGATAATTGTAAGAGATGTTGTGTTTGGGAAGTGTTCAATAATAAAAAAATTAGAAAAGGTATAAAAAAATTTATGAAATCTGGATGAATTTTAGGAGTTGATAAATAATATGGATGATAATATTACAAAAGAAGTTTTAGAAGAATTTGAAAATAACTTTAAACAAGAGACCGAGGAGAATTCCATTAAAGATCCAATGATAGATGAAAATCCATTAACGCACAATGAAAACGACGATCAAACAGAAGATTTAGGTAACAAATACAGGAAAGTTATTGAGGAAAATGAATTGTTAAAAATACAGCTTAAATCCAGGCAAAAAGAAATTGATGATTTAAGAGCTGAATTAGACGATATTCACAATTCAATTAGTTATAGATTGGGTAGAAGATTTGCTGAAACTAGTTTGGGTGGAATTATTAAGAAGATTCTTCATAAGTATTTTTTTAGATAGTTTTGTTTTAGAAGTTGGTATGTTTGAGAGATTTTAGTAAGGAAGAGATGATCAATAAAGAAAGGATACGTCGTTTAGTTAATTGGTATTATGGTAAGAATGAGGGGCCTATACACATTGATGCCGAACTACACAAAAGATGTAATCTCAGTTGTCGTTTTTGTCCGAGGAGCGCATCTGATTATGATTTGAATTTAGAATCTAAAACCAAGGAGTTACCAGTTGAGCGATGGATTGGTATTGTTGAAGAAGCTGCCGATTTGGGTGTCATGGTTTTCAATTTGGAAGGAGCAAATGAACCAATATTTGTTCCAGAATTAGCCTTTCCCGTTATAGAGAAGATAAAAGATTTGGAGATGTATGGGATAATAACCACAAATGGGACCTTATGGGACGAAGAAAAGATTGAGAAATTGGTTAAAATCGGGTGGGATAGGATACATTTCAGCATAGATGCACCTGATGCCGAGACCCACGACTATCTGAGGGGTATGGACGGTGCATTCGATAAAGCGATAAAAAATATCAGAATTTTGAATAAATATAAGGAACGTGAAGGTTCTGATTTTCCGATGTTGAATATGAATATAATGATTTGTAATAAAAATTTCCGGAAACTTCCAGATATGGTCGAATTGGCTAATAAGTTAAATGTGGATTATATTTTTGTTGAACCTTTAATGATATTTTCTGAAATAGGTAGGGAACTTAAGATAAATAATAATCATGTTGAGAATACTTTGCCAGAATATATAAGAACTGCTAAAAATTTAGCAGAAAAATACTTCATTGATAATAATTTTTCAACTCAGGACAAAAATCTTGATGAGGATTTAGTTACAGAAGTCGATAAGAAGAAAGTCCTTATAAGTGATGTTAAACGCTTTAGTAATGATGGTTTATTATCTTCTCCTTGTTTCAAACCTTGGTCCAGAATTGCTATAAAATATGACGGATTAATAGGGCATTGTGGTTTGATTCAAGACGGTGAAAATATTATGGAAAAAAGTTTGAAGGAGTTTTGGTATGGTCAATGGTTAAATGATATAAGAAAAAAAATGAAAAATGGTCAATTATTAAAGCATTGTTCCAATTGCATACCAAGCGATATAACTCAGAGAAGACGGTTTAGAAAGAAAATCATTGAATCCCTGAGATCTGATAAAATAGATTCTAAGCAAATTTAGGTGTTTATATGAATAAATACGAATTAACGAAAAAATTTGGAAAAATGGGTCATATATATCATAGTTTAATGCAATGGAATAAGAACAACAACGGATACCCGACTCAGGCGCAGATTCATTTAACAAATTTTTGTAATTTAAAATGCTTTTTCTGCCCGACCAGAACTCTTTTAGGTGGTAATTTAAAAAAAGAAGACGAATTAACGACGAATCAGTGGTTATCTATAATTGATGAAGCAAATGAAATGGGTGTTGATGAATGGCACATATGTGGAGGAGGGGAGCCACTTTTTTTTAAGGATAGATTTTCGGCTGTTATAGAGAAAATAAAAAAATCTGGAAAAAGGGGAGAATTAATTACTAATGGTGTTTTATTCGATAATCGACTTATTGAAAAAATGGTCGAACTTAGTTGGGATAAAATAACCTTCAGTTTAGATTCTCCTTTATCGGAAATACAAAACGAATTGAGAGGTAAAGACTGTTTTGAAGATATTGTGAAAAATATCAAGTATTTTTCTAAAGTTAAGAAGGCGAGAGAAACGAATTATCCAGTATTATGCATACATTCAGTAATATGTAATAAAAATTATAAACAGATTACTGAATTAATCGAATTAGCAAAAGAGATAGGAGTAGATGAAGTTCTGTTAAATGCACTGAATATATGGTCATCTGAAATAGAAAAACTTAAATTGACTGATGATCAGGAAAAAGAATTGATACCGATATTGGATAATGCTCGTAGACTGGCTGATGATTTAGATATAAGTACAAATATAGAGGAGTTCTTGAAATCAGAACTATTCAAAAAGGCAAATATCATGGATAAGGTAATGAAAAATGAAACCAAAAATCAAAATGACAGTAGCACGGACAACATTCTCAACGTCCCATGTTATTATCCGTGGTATAATCTTTCAATTTTTCCAGACGGTACAGTTCAGCCCTGTTTTATTCCTCAAGGGACGGGTGAACAGATTAAGGACAAGAAATTAAAAGAAATCTGGTTCGGAAGAGTATTCTCAGATTTTCGGAATCAAATGAAAAAAGGTAATGTAAGTAAATATTGTGAGAAGTGCAATCCTTGGAACCTGGAGAAAATGTCTGAAATACGTGAAAATCTCAGGAAAGAATTAGACCATTGATTTAAGATTTTTCCTTATGTCTCTATTATTTACATATTGGGAAAGTACACATGTTTTACAATCATCTGGGATTTTTTTATTAAGGAAGTTTTGTCTCATTTTATTGAATATTTTACCGTACCATATCTCTCTTAAATTGTTTTTCTTCAAATTGTCCTGAAAACTCTCCATCATGCAACAGCAACTAACATCGCCGTTAGGTTTGATAAGTAGATGGAGAAATGGTTGATAACATGGTGAAAAAATAATATTATCGTTGGGTGAAGAATCTATCCTTTTCATGATTTTATTGTTCATATCATTGCTGCTTTCTATACCTTCTTTTCTGATATCTTCTAAATTTGTGTTTATTGATAAATTGTTTGAAAGTGATATTAATTCTTTGATAGAATTTTGTAATTTTCTAGATTCAGAATCATTCAATTTTAATTTTTCTATAGTTTCATCATATGCTATTAGCGGAATAAATGTTATATCTTCACAGCCAACATCATCTGCAAGTTTGATAATGTCTTCTATTTTTTCATAGTTCCTATTGGTAATCACTGTATTGAACACAATCTTCGGTACTTCTTTATTTAGTTTTTCTTTCAACATCTGAATTTTTTTGAGATTTTTGTAGGTTCTTTCAAACGCCCCTTTGACACCCCTTATATAATCATGTGTTTCAGCATCCGGCCCATCTATACTGAACATAATCATATTCCAGTCAATATTTACAATTTTTCTGATATCGTTTTCAGATAATAATGATCCATTAGTATTCAAGTTTCCAAATAATTCATTTTTCTTGATTTTTTGCATGATTTCTAAAGTTATTTCTTTTCGTACAAATGGTTCTCCTCCCCCGGTAATTAGAAATCTTTTTGCTCCCATTTCGATAGTTGTTTTGGTGATACTCATTAGTAATTCATCTGATAATTCATTGTTGGATTCTTCTTCTGGATTATAAAATATTCCAGATTTTTCATCTTCTCTTCGTCTGGCCCAAGTGCCACACATTTTACATTTTAGATTACATCTGTTTGTCGGCCAAATTTCTATAGAATACGGTCCAGGTCTTTCATTATTGGACCAATCCAACAATCTTTTAATTTTATTTTCCATTCGTTCTCCTTTGTACATTATTTTTAATCACTATTTATTTGGTAGAATTCTATCCCATGTTTTTCTTCTAATTTCTTAACATCAAAATTGTTCTCAATATTATCCCATTCTTCAATGGTAATCACGTTACCTGTGTTTAATTTTTTTTCGGCTATACAATCCATTACATGTTTGTTAAGTATTACATAATCTAATTCTGGATAAATGTTAGTGCGGTTTTCATTGATTATATATGTGTTTTCTCTATTTACAAACGCCAATGCCAATGTACCGTCTATACCAATGATCGAATTTTCAGGTATTTTTTCTTTTAAGTGAATGATATAATCCCATCTTTTATCATATTCTGTCGTATTTTTTTCATACTTTAGGAATGTCCCACCTTCTTTCATTATCTGCGAATTTGGTAGAGGGCAAAAATCAGAATAATCTAGACCGTTTTCTTTTAGATGCATATTTGGATTGAGTGTATTCGTGTTGTGTAGGATTCTGGCGTAATTTAAAAAAAGCAAAAATATTATTAGGTATGTGATTATTTTTTGATTTCTAAATTTTGGAAATTTTTTCAATCTGCTGGACAATCTCTTAATAGCATATATGGAAGATACAAAGAATATTGGTATAAGTATGGCATTGTTATTTGACCACAAATATATGTTCTTATCTCCAATGTATGCTAAATTTTCAACAATTTTTGGGATTGCGATTAGAAGTATGTCATATCCTATAATTGGGAGAAACATGAAGATAGAGAAAATGTTTACCAAATAACTGGCGTTGTTCGTATTTTCCAAAAAAATATTTCTAATAGCAACTATTGGTAACATGATTAGTTTGTATTTTGTTGCATCTTCTCCAAAATGTGTTCTAATTAAATCTTCGTAGTGATTGGGGAACACAGTATATCCTTTAAACATAACAAATGCATACAGTAGAAGAATAACAATACCTCCGATTATTGGGTATATTGTCCATTTTTTGTTCTTTTCATTGTAGAAACAATAAATGCCGAAAAAAATTGCCAAAAGTGATATATTTTCTTTAGTGAGGAGAGAGAGTGTTAGAAATAAAATGAAATATCGGAAATTCTTTTTTTCGTAAAAATACCACATAAACAAGATAAATGGGACTGCTTGGTATACCTCAAAATCTGGAGTTAATTTTAACTGCATTAATATTAATGGGTTTAATAAGAATCCCAGTCCCAAAAGAAACGCCAATTTTTTTGAGTTAAATTTAGTTTCGGCTATTTTGTAAATCGGTATTGATCCAATGGTCAACGTAATTCCGTGAAGAAAAAAATAAGTTCCCATTGTTGGATATATGCTAAAAATTATTGCACATAATATTGCCGTGAAGCTGAGATGTCCATATAAAATATTTGCCCCATACATTTCTGAAAAAGGTATAACCATCGTTATTTTTCTGGAAAAGTTAAAGAAGCTGTTCAATTCAAATCCAATATCTCTTGATCCAGATATAAATTTGTAATTCTTAAGCCAATATGATCGAGAGTATATACCGAAAAACATTATTAATATTATTAAAATTGCCAAAAATTTATCAGAAGTTATCTGAGTTATGATTTTCGTAGCATTTTTTAATTTCATCTCTTTGCCCTCATATGGAATTCATTGAATTTTTATATTATCCTCTTGTTGTTGCATTTTAAATTACTCGTTTCTCAAATTTGAGATTTCATATCTAATTTCTTGATTATTCAATACCGAGCCACCGCAACATCCTCTGCACCTCTCGGGTATGTTCCCATTCATTAAAGTCTTTCTAAATTCATTGAATTTTTTTCCATACCATACTTCTTTTAATGAGTTTTTTCTAACAGATTCATGTTCTTGGTCAACGGGCACAGTGGTGCAAGGCCATGCCATCCCAATCGGATTTATAGATATATGATAAAACGGAAGAAAGCATGGGATTTGTGTTGAATTTTTCTCATATCTTTTGATGTCTAAATTAAGAGATTCCTTAATGTCTGGACTTTTTTCTATAAATCCCTTTTTCAAGAAAGAGTTAAGATTTGTTTTAATTTCCAATTCTTTTGAGATATTTATACCCTTTGAAATAGTCTTGTTAACTTTTTCTATTTGTCTTTTTTCAATTATCATTTTATCTGCATCATTGCATTTTATGTCAAAAATATGGAGAGGTTTAAAGTATATTTCTTTAACATGAAGTTTCTTGGCCAATTTTATCAATTCGGACATTTCGTTAAAGTTTTTATTTGACAAAACTGGAACAAATATAATTTTTGGGTTGGTTTTATTCAAATCTTTTTTCCAACTGTTAATCAAATTTATGGACTTTATTATTTTTTTGAAGGTCCCTTTAACACCTCTAATACGGTCTTGTGTGCTTTCTATAGGAGAATCTATACTAAATGCTATCAAATTCCAATTATTCTCTACGAATTTTTTTGCTATTTTCGATGTGAAAAGCGTACCGTTTGTAGTCATTGTTCTATTAATTCCAGAGTTTTTAGTTATGCCGATTATTTTTTCTATCAAGTTAAATCTCGCCAATGGTTCTCCACCACCAACTATTTCAATTCTAGATACATTTAATTCGTTTGCTTCTTCCATTATTTCAATCCATCTTTTATCACTCATTTCATTGTCGTAAATTTTTTTCTTATTAACTTTCCAAACATCACAATATCTACATCTTAGATTGCATTTGAATGTTGGTCTAATTTCAAGGGTGTGTGGGTTTGTTTTTTTCCCATCTACCCATTTTAGGATTCTTCTAATTTTTTCTTTGTTCATTAAAATATCAGTTAATTTTTATAATTAAATAAAATTCGTTTTAAAATATATACAGGAGTAATTAAATTATAACATTATTGTTTGATATGTCAGAAAATAGATTAATTAAAGAATATTTAGAAGGACATCTTCCCCAACCACACAGGGTTCAATTTCACTTGACGAATAGGTGTAACCTAAAGTGTATTTTTTGTTGGCAATATTTCGATTCGAATTCCAGCAATGAATTGAGTGATGATAAATGGGTGTCCCTCTCTAAAGAGATATTTGATTTGGGTGTCAACAGATTAACGATATCTGGTGGAGGGGAGCCTCTGATACGAAAGAATGTAGTTTCTGATATCATTAAAAACAAAAAAAATACCGAAATTGAAATTATCACGAATGGAACGTTGATATCTTCTGATATTGCAAAAACTTTTGTAGATATGGGCCTCGAAAATATAATTTTTAGCATAGGATCACCTTTCGATAAGAAAGATAGTTTGATACGTGGCGGGGAATCATCTCTAAAAAAAACCATTAGAGGAATTGATAATATAAACTATTGGAAGGAGAAATTTGATAGCGATATTCCTAAGACATCGATAAATATGGTAATATTAAAGCAAAATTACAATGACATATATCCAATGACGATATTTTCAGAAAAAAATAAAATAAGTAAAATAAATCTGAGAATGGTAAACGAAAAAGGAAAAGATTATCAGTCTGGAGAAGGTCTGCTCCCAACTAGGGGACAACTTGATGAGTTTTTCATGGAAATAGACAAATCTGAAAAATTAGCAAAGTCATCTGGTATAGAATTTGATATGGAATTTAATCGAGATGACATTGATTCTTATTTGACTACTAATAACAAAATAGGGAAAATCATGGAATCTCATGAAAAAATATGTTTAATTCCTTTTCACGAAATGGTTGTTTTTGCGAATGGTAATACTTCGCAATGCTGTAATTTTTTTGATGGTGATGTCAATTTTGTAGATAATATTAAAAATAAGACATTATCAGATGTTTGGTGGGGTAATAAATTTAATAGGCTAAGAGAATCTATATTAAAAAGACATCTCTCTGAGACGTGTAAAGATTGTAGCTTAGATTTATCAATTCATCAGGTTGGATAATATTTTGATTATATTAAGGAATATCGTAGAGAACCTTGTTAGTATTTTTTGATAATGGTGTTTGTATAATGAAATATAGAGAATTGGGAAAAACTGGAATGAAAGTATCTGTAATTGGGTTGGGTGGTGGAGTTTTTAATGTGAATAAAGATCCAACATTAACTGTGAAAGAAGCAAGAAATGTCGTCTCTCATGCTGTTGAAAATGGAATTAATATAATAGATACTAGTAAGGAGTATGATGAAGAATTCCTATCTAATGTCATTGATGATTTGGAAGACGAGCTCAAAATAATTACGAAATCTGAAGCTAGGTCCAGAAAAAAAATGAAAAATGATATGAAAGATAGCTTTGATAAAATGGGAAAAGATTTTGTAGATATATATCAACTTCACATGGTCAATTCAATAAAGGATTTGAATAATAGAATTGATGCAGGAGTTTTGGATGTTCTTAAGGATGCCAAACGAGATGGAACAATTGGACATATCGGAATATTCAGCCACAAAATAGATGTTCTTAAAGAAGCGATAAAGACCGACGAATTCGATGTTGTTACAACTCTTTACAATGCGGCTCATACAAAATCAGATGAACTGAATAGTCTTGGCGAAAGTTTCGATGTAGGCCTTATTGCTGCTGCACCACTTGCTAATGGAATATTGGTTTTACCGAAATATGGTAGAAAATCTGATGTTAAAGGTGACGTCAGTCAGATGAATGTTGAATCTGCACTGAAGTTCGTTTTATCGAATAAAAATTTTTCTACAGCTCTTGTAGGATCTAGAAACATGCCCCACATCAAGGAAAATGTCAAAATGGGTGACATAAATTTTGATATATCACAGGGCGAGAGAGCTGAAATAGAAAGAAAGGTTTTGGAGTTTTTAGGTGAAGATTTTTGCAGAGGTTGTCGATATTGTGAACCATGTGATGTTCACGGTGATAAACTCCCGATAAGCGACATACTCAAATTGAAAATCCTTTATGAAAGGTATGGATTAAAAAACTTTGCAAAGAATCAATATTTAATGAAAAAGAAAGTACATGGCATCCCTGAGTGTACAAAATGCATGAAGTGTGAAATTAAGTGCCCTTATAATGTTCCGATTGTAGATGAATTGGATGATGCTATCAGATTATTTGAAAATGGGTGATTAGATGAAATATAAAGAATTGGGAAGGACCGGGTTGAAAGTTTCCGTTTTAGGAATAGGTGGTGGTGCATTTTATGGCCCCAACAAAACCCATGAAAAGGTCAGAAAAATAATAGAATATGGTGTTAATCACGGTGTTAATTTTATAGAGACAGCTGAAGAATACGATGAGACTAAAATTGGAAATGCTCTGAAAAATGTCAATAAGGATTTGATAATCGCGTCTAAATCGTGTGCACATACACCAGAGATAATGGAAACCGCTTTGAATAATAGTATTAAGAAAATAGGTAAAAATATCGATATTTACATGTTGCAGACTGTTATGACTTCTGATCAATTGAAGACTAGAATAGGTAATGGTACTTTAGATGTGTTAAAACATGCTAAGAAAAATGGCAAAATTAAATCTATTGGAATCACAGGTCATAGGATATCCACATTAATAGAAGCGATAAAGACCGACGAATTCGATGTTGTCGAAGTTCCTTACAGTATAGGTCAGTTTAAAAGCGAAGAACTTTTTGAAGTTGCTGAAAAGTATGGTGTGGGTGTTATTGCTATAACTCCTTTGGCTGGTGGAGTATTAATTGATAGAGATGGTAATAGTGATGCATCTGATTTTATGAATGCTAAAAATGCAATCGGTTACGTCATTTCTAATAATCATGTATCAACTACTTTAGTTGGTATGAGTTCAATTGAACATATAAAAGAGAATATACAGGTAATTGATAATTATATTGATATTTCCCAAGAAGATCGGAGATACATAGAAGAAAAAGTTATAGAATTCCTTGGAGATAATTTTTGCAGAAGTTGTAAGGCGTGCATGCCTTGTAGTAAATATGGTTGGAATTTTTCAATAGATAATTTTCTCAGATTTAAGACATTTTATTTAAAATATGGGATTGATGCTTTTGCTGAAGAATATTGGAAATTGGACTTAAAGGCCAATGAATGTATAGAATGTGGGGGTTGTATTAATAGATGTCCTTACGGAGTTGATATAATTCAAGAGTTAAACAAAACTCACAAAATTTTTAGAGAGAAATTAGATGACGTATCTAAGGATATAATTGGTAAAATAAATGATAAGAAAGATGAAATTGAGCGGACTCTTAAAGATTTAAAGGGTAAAATACCTCCAGATTTATACGACGAGATGAAACAAATTTGTGATTTAAATTCTGTAGAGAAATCTCTTGGAGAGATTTTTGATATGAAGAAAGAAGAGCAGATAAGGGATTTGAGAAAAATTTTAGATCAAATTAATGAAATAAAATCCAAAATGGATAATCTCGGCGGTATTAGAGAGAATATAGAAAAAACAAGAAAGGTTAGCGAATTGATAGATTCAGTTTCAAGAACAATTCAAGAAGAGGGGGCCAAAGTTTTTTCTCATCAAGATGTCCTTGAAAGGATAAATCAGATTCATGAAAGCGTTTGTAAAGTCTATAAAACTAAAAATATACAAGATGAAGAAATAATACGTGAATATATAAGACTTAATACTCTTCATCAAAAAGCTATGATGGAAAAAGATTCCGTTCAAAAAGGAAAGATGATGGACGATGTATTGATGAGAAACATAAAATTGCTCCAAAAAATAAAATTTTTGGATTAGTATTTGTATGTTAGATAAAATATTTTTTTTAGGAAATAAGGATAAGAAAAAAGAAGATTTTATTAGAGGAGTTAAAGAAGCATCATTAAAATCGGATATAATGATGAATGAAACTGATAAAAATCTAAAATATGAAGCTATGATTGTATTGATGAATGACTTGGAAATTTTGGGGGCCCGTGATATTAGTTATGATACTGTTAGAGATTATTTAAGGAAAAAATCATGGAATAATATAAATTCGAAAATGTTGGGAAATTTTCTTAATAAGATGAAAAGCGATGATTTTGAAAAGTCAGTTACTGATTGGATACTTGAGGTATGCCCAGAAGAAGATAAAATTATTTATATGAATGCACTTAATGCACTTAATACTAAATTTTAATTATTTTTTCAGTCGTTCAATATTTTTCTCGGTAAGATACTCATGTCCAATGCCATTGTTGCACAGCATGATTTGCATTTTTCAAGGAGTTTTCCACTCTCCAATGTTTTCCTGTATTTTTCGAAATATTCGCTTTTCCACATATCTTTTAAGCGTTTATTTCTGATATTTTCTCCCTTTTCATTCCATAGTACAGAACACGGGTGTGTAAACCCTTCTGCGTTAATACATATTTTTAACCATGGCGAAAAGCATGGAATCGAAAAGAAATCACCATTTCCTTTATCTACACTCGTTTCAATGATTTTAGGTATGTTGTCATTTTGTTGTATAATATTATTTGTTTCTTGAAAATTATTTTCAATTTCATAAGCATTTGCCAATGATATCAATTCGTCTAAATTAGTAGCGATTCTTTTTCTATTTTCTCTGTCTAATTTGAGATCTTTTCCAACTTCATCATGAATTGCAAGAGGTTGAATTATGAATGCATTTACTCCAATTTTTTTAGATAGTTTCAATGTTTCTTCAATTTTATCATAGTTTTTGTTTGTCAACACATACCCTATTACAATTTTTGGTTTCGTCGATCCATTTTTCTCTTTCAATTTTGATAAAATTTCTATATTTTTTGTCATTTTTTCAAATGCTCCCTCTTTACATACAATCTTATCATGTGTTTCAGCATCCGGTCCATGTAAGCTGAAAACTATGTCATCCCATTTTATATCAACTATTAGCTTTAGATTTTCTTTTGTGATTAGTGTGCCGTTGGTAACTATCCATCCTTTCATTCCACTCTCTTTGATTTTTTTCATGGCTGTCATGGTTTTTTTTGGTACAGAGAATGGTTCACCAAGACACCCTATATCCACTCGTTTAATTCCTAATTCACTTGCTTGAAGTATAATATCAACGATTTCTTTTTCGTTCAATTCGTTCTTAGGATTTATTACTTCGGGTTTTAAGTTTCTTCTCCCACACATTAAACAATTTAAGTTACATTTTCTGGTTAAACTCATATATAGAAAATATGGTTCAGCTTGGTCGCCATTTGCCCATTTTATTAAATTCTTTGCAATTTCTTTATTCATCCGATTCAACTTTTAACTGAAATAATGCAATAATCTATTTCTAATCGTTTTTGTTCTGTGTGACATTTCCAATGGACAATTCAGACACTGATCTTTTAATTTGTCCTTGAGAATATTTTTTCTTATTTTCTGCATGTGTTTACTTAACCACATGTCCATTATGTTTTGAGTTTTCATACTATCTTTACTTTTATTACAATATGTTGTGCAGCACGGTCCTACTTTTCCATTCGATATTATTTGCATATAATACCAAGGCTCGTAACATTTTAAATTGAGAATTTTATTTTCATACTTTTTAGGTCCGATATTCATCTTGTTTGTATTTTTTACTGTGGTTTCGGACATTTTCATCGTATTCTCTAAATTTATACTCTTCATAAATTCAGTCATTTCTCTTTCTTGACCGTGATTTAATTTTAGTTTTTCTGCTTCCGGTGTAGTATCATTTAATTGGAGGAAATTTACATCACAATCGTATTTTTTTGCCAATTCTAGTAACTTCTTTAGTTTGTTATAATTCCTATTTGTGACAACTGTGCTGAAAGATATTTTAGGATAATCGATATTGAATTTCTTTTTCAGAGAAGAAAAAACATTCAGAGATTTTAGTATTTTGTCAAAAGCCCCATCAACCCCTCTCAGATAATCATGCGTTTCAGCATCCGGGCCATCCACACTTATTTCTACATGTTCCCACCCAGTCTTTACTATAAGAGATATGATATGTTCGTCAAAAAGTGTACCATTCGTGGTCAAGTATCCAATCATCCCCATAGATTTTATTTTTTCGATCATTGATATTGCACGGTTTCTATAGAAAAGTGGTTCACCCCCACCAACTAATCTAATTTTTTTGACTCCCAATTTGCCAGCTTCCTCTATTATTTCAACCCATCTTCTTGTAGAAAGTTCATTTTCATAATCGATAAATGAATCTTTATCATCCCTTTTTTTCCTGTAATCACAAAATAAGCAATTTAAATTACATCTAAATGTTGGCCATAATTCTATCGTGTGTGGTGGAGACTGGGAATCGTTGAACCATTTTAATATTTTTGCAATTTTTTCGTCCATAATCTTCTAGAAATTTATTTGTTTATTACAAAAATAAAAGAATGTTTATTGTAATTCAGACTTCAATTTTTCACTAAGCATTTTATTAATTGGTAGATGGGTTGATACACAGTTCTCACAATCTTCAGGAAGATCTCTATCCATGATCCTTCTTCTGAATTCGTTGAATTCTTTCCCATACCATATCTCGCTGAACGTCTTGTTTTTAATGTTGATTTTTAGAGGTACTGTGGAACATGGCCATACATCCCCGTTTGCCTCTATTTTGGGCCATAACCACGGTTCATAACAAGGTAGATTCATGAATGGGTCGGTATTTTCGACGTTTTCAACACTGGACAATATCTGTTCTTTAAATTCACCTGTTTTTTCGATGTATTTGACTTTTTTTAATTTGTTGAAGTTGGTGGATATTTTAAACTTATCTGCTAGTTTTATGGATTCTGGTATAATTTTTTTAAAAAACATTTCTCTATTTCTTTTATTGAGCTTTAATTCTAGTGTATTGGGATTATTTACACATATCGGTTCTAAATTCAGATGATTTATAGATATTTTTTTACACAGTTTTATCATATCTGATATTTTATCATAATTTTTGTTGCACAGCACTGACGTTATTTCTATAATAGGCTTTTCAGATGACGTTTTAGATTTCATTTTATTGAATTTTTCTATATTCTCTATAGCTTTGTCAAAAGCCCCATCAACCCCTCTCAGATAATCATGCGTTTCAGCATCCGGGCCATCTATACTGAACATGATATTATCCCATCCCATATCAACTGTCTTCTCTATGAGTTCATCGGTCCATAAAGTACCGTTGTTTATTAACCGTCCAGAAAGACCATTTCTTTTGATAATTCCCATCATTTTAATAGTTGTTTTTGGTTCGCAAAGTGGTTCTCCGCCACCACTAATTAATATCTGATTTGTATCCATTTCACATATTTCTTCTACCGTTTCCAACCATTTTTTCTCTGTTACAGAGTTTGTTAAATCATATTCTTTTAATTGCTGATAACAAAAAATGCATCTTAAATTACATTTGTTGGTAGGATATATTTGGACAGTTTCAGGAGACGCCTTCCCACCCTTCGCCCATTTACGAAGTCTAGATATACTGTTTTTCATTTTAGACATAAACTCCAAATATTTTTTTTATTTTCTTTCCTAATCTAGTTTTTCCTATTTTACTTCCTAGTTTAAAACTGATAGAATTTTTAATTTTTTCAAGTTCCTTTTCCTTGATTTCTAAAGATTTTATTCTCTTAAAATCGCTAAATGTACCTTTCATATTCGATTGAAATAATTCTCTTTTTAAATCCATATTTTCCTTTAGAAGATCCAATATTTTTTTTCTCATGTAACCCATATCACGATATCTAATTATACTTCTTCTCATTTCTCTAGTATCTTCTATCACATTTGGTCTACACATTTTACAATAAGACGGTAAATTACCTTTTACGAATTTTTTTCTTATTTTTTCCATAGTGCTGCCAGTCCAAACATCTTTTAAACTCTTATTTCTAATATTGTCATCTACTTCTTTGCATTCACCACAGTGTATTACAGAACCATCCGTTCTAATCATAAGAAAAAACCAAGGATAATAACATGGTATTGACAAGATTTCATCTTCTGAATATTCTGCCGCATCTTTGATTAGGATTTCCCTTATGTCACTTGTTTTTCCTATTAGTTCTTTCTGAAATTCTTTTTCAGGTGTTATACAAGTTATTGTAGGTGAAATGCAATAATCGTCTGCCAATTTTTTGGTCTTTTCTATTATTTCAGGTAATTCTTCGATTTCTTTATCAGTTAGTTTTAGTTCATCCCCCAGCGGTCCATATGATATCATAGGTTCTACAAATATGGAATCTGCTCCCAATTCACTTGCTAGCTTTATCATGTCTGGTAGTTTTTTATAGTTCAATTTATTCAGAACAACATTTAATGTTATACATGGTGTTCCCTTATTCAATTTTTTCCTCCATTTATCAAACAATTTCACTGTTTTCGTGGCTTTTTCATATGTCCCCTCAACCCCTCTAATATAATCATGCGTCTCAGCATCTGGGGCATCTATACTCACACAAATACTATCCCATCCAAGTTCGACCGTCTTTTTTACATCCTTTTCATCCCACAAAGTTCCATTCGTTGTTAGCTCCCCAAAAATATCATAAGTCTTTAGAACTTCCATAACTTTGAATAGTGTTTTTCGTTTGCACATTGGTTCGCTGATCCCAGAGATATTCCACGATTTAGTTCCCATTTCCCCCGATTCTTTGGCGATTTCTACCCATCTCTTAGTACTCATTTCTATTTTTTTCGATTCTTCCGTTAGATTAGTTTTTGATGTTTTTCTAGAACACATCCTACAATCTAAATTGCATCTTCTGTGTAGTTCCGCATCTATGCGCATTGGCCCCCGTTTTTTTCCCTTGAACCAGTCTTCCATACGAAATGCGTATTCTTCCATCCACAACATGTTCTTAAAAATTAATACATTTGTAAGTAAATCTTCTGGCAATTAAACACCGGTTAAATTGTTTTCTTTTAGGTACAGATTTAGATCTTCCCTTAATTCTCTAGACATATCAAGAAGACCACACTTGGTACAACAGTCCATCATAACATCATTGGTGATATTATTCCTTATTTTTTTAAAATACTCACCGTACCAAATCTCTTCCAAGTCTTTGTCTCTTACATTCAAATTTTCGATACCCATTCCATGTGGGACACAATGGCTGACCCCACCCTTTGGGCATATTAATAACCCGTAAAATGGTTCAAAACATCTGGATTTACAAAATTTATTTTTAATACGATTTTCTTTGTTGTTGTTCTCCATATCAGCGTTTTCTATATCATTTCCAATTGAATATATTTCTTTTACCATATCCAAATCTAGTTTAAAGTTTTTGTACCTTTCAGCTATTTTTTTGGATTTTTTGATACCTTCCAGCATAATTTTTTCTTCATTTTTATTCATTACCAAATGTTTAACTTGTGGTTCAATTTCATCATATACTCTCATGGGGTGTAATGCCAATTCATTACATCCGACCTTTTTAACATATTTTACAATGTCTACAATCTTGTCGTAATTTCTATTAGTGATTACCGTATTGATCTGTATTATTGGTTTGTCTGTTTTGAACAACTTCTTGTATTTTTTAAAGAAAAGTAAATTTTTGGTAACCCTTTCAAATGCAGTTCCAATTCCTGAAATGTATTCCTGTGTTTCTTTATCTGATCCATGAATACTAAAAATTATTCGATCCATTTTAAGCCCAACTAGTTTTTTGATATCATCCTGCTCAAGCAGAAAACCATTTGTTATAATTTCACAATTACTTTCCTGATTTTTTCGTTTAATTCTATATATCATAGAAAGGGTAGTGTCATATCTTACTAGTGGCTCACCTCCTCCTAAGAATCTCCATTCATGTACCCCCAATTCTATACCTTTGTCTACAATATCCAGCCACTCTTCTTTATTTAGTTCATCTTCTCTTTTGAATCTTCCCGAATTCCTTGCAACTGAATTTGGGCAGAAAAAACATCTAAAATTACATCTGTTTGTGGGTATTATAGAGATTTTAAAGGGAGCTGATTGATTGCCTCTAGACCATTCGGCCAGTCTTCTAAGCTTTTCAACATAATGCGTATTGTTATATCTGTTATATGATTTACTCATTTTAACCCTGACTCAATTGTTTTCGTATATTTTCATTTTCCTCTACTAGAGGTACGCAACATCTTTTGCAACATTCTGGTAATTCTTTATTTTTAATCTTCTTACGTATATCGTTGAAATACTCACCGTACCAAATCTCTTCCAAGCTTTTGTCTTTAATATTTACAACCTTCGAGTTGAATTGTGAGCATGGTGTTACATACCCATTTGAATTTATGTTAATAGCGTACCATGGAATGAAACACGGTATATAATCATCGTTTTTTTTGACATCTTCGGATAGAATTATTTCGTCCATATTATTGGATTTTATTGTTAATTCTTTTTCAATGATATCTCTAAGATTAGTCGATATTCCCAATCTTTCAGATTCTTTTTCGGCTTTTTTCAATTCCCCTTTGACATCGCTTAGAATGTTGTGATCGATTTTTAGTTTTTTGGATTTTTCAGTGAATTCAATCATGGGTAATATAAATACATGTTCACATTCCATTTTTTTGGCGAGTTTTATCACATCTATGATTTCCGTATAATTTCTTTTACAGAGTACAGTGTTTATTTCAATTTTTGGTTTTCGTAATCCAAGCTCTTTTTTGTATTTTTTGAAGAGTTCGATTGAATTGGTTGTTTTTTTGTATGAATTATCTGCACCTCGCAAATAATCATGGGTTTTTTCATTGCCATCAACACTGAATCTTATGAAATCCCATCCAATTTCCGTTAAACTAAATATTTCTTCCTCTTCTAACAATGTTCCATTTGTGACTATTGAACCGTCCATGTTATTTTTTTTGATTTTTTTCATCATTTCTAATATAACGTCTTTTCTTACAAACGGTTCTCCTCCGAGTATGCTGAAAACTTCTACACCCAATTCCCCTGCGGTTTCCACAATTTTTAACAATTCATCTTTATTCAATTCTTTATTGTTTTTTTCAAGTAGTGGAAAATTACAAAATTTACACTTTAAGTTGCATTTTTCTGTGATGAATACATCCATTTTTACAGGAGGTTGTGGATATCCTTCAAACCATGAAGTCACGTTTTTTGTTACGTTTTCAATATTTATTCGTATCACCTTTCAGTATCTTCCTGACCTTTTCGTTTAATTCTGGCCTCAATTTATTACAGTTCTTGCACCTATCAGGTAATATACTCGATATCATCTTATTTCTGAATTCGTTGAATTCTTTCCCATACCATATCTCGCTGAACGTCTTGTTTTTAATGTTACCTAGATTTATTTGATTTAATGGGCATACGGTTACATTTCCATCTGAATTTATTGTTGGTCTAATCCACGGTTCATAACAATATACGTTTTTTATATTTTTTACATTCGTTGATTTTTCATCTAACGCAATATCGTTTTTTATATTCAAATCAAGAAAGTTATATTTAATTCCATATGATTTTGCAATTTCTTCAGATTCAATCAAGAACTTTTTTGCTATTTTTCTTTGAGAATTGTCTAATTTTATTTTTGTCGCAACATCATTTTTTTCTATCATTTCATTTACATCCATGAAATCTATATTTAATTTTGCAGCCATCTCCACGATTTCCGGAATTTCTTTATAATTTTTAGAACAAATCGTTACTTGAATACCTAATGACGGCAAATCAGACTCGATACTTTTTTTCATTTCGTTGAATTTTTTGATATTCTCTATAGCTTTGTCAAAAGCCCCATCAACCCCTCTCAGATAATCATGCGTTTCAGCATCCGGGCCATCTATACTGAACATGATATTATCCCATCCCATATCAACTGTCTTCTCTATGAGTTCATCGGTCCATAAAGTACCGTTCGTTATAATTGTGCCCGTTATATTGTTAGATTTAATTATTTTCATAAGTTCTTTAGTAACGTCTGGGTTATGTAGTGGCTCTCCCCCACCACTTAAATAAATTTTTTCAACCCCCATTTCACACAATTCTTTAGTTACATTAATCAATTCATCCTTTTTGATATCTTTCATTGTGTTTTTTTTATAGGATGGTACATTGCAAAATATACATTTCAGATTGCATAATCTGAATGGGTGTATTTCTACTGAATATGGTGAAAATTTTATATTAGATTTCCATTTCATTATTCTTTCAGTGATTTTATCTACTTTCATAAAATCATTTCGATTTTATTTCTTTTAGGCTATTCCTTATTTTTTTATTCAATGATAGATGGGTTGATACACAGTTCTCACAGCCCTCTGGTAAATCTCTATCCATGATCCTTCTTCTGAATTCGTTGAATTCTTTCCCATACCATATCTCGCTGAACGTCTTGTTTTTAATGTTGGCATTTAAACTGTTAGTCGAACAAACTCCTATTGTACCATCTGCCTCTATCTTGGGCCATAACCACGGTTCATAACAAGGTAGATTCAGGAATGAGTTATCCAATCCCGTGTTCTCGCTATTAGATAGTATCTGTTCTTTTAATTCACCCGTTTTTTCAACGTTCTCAACTTCTAAAATATCTTCGATATTAGTCGTAATATTCAGAGATTCCGATATCTGTACGACCTTTGGTACAATATTTTCAATAAAAAACATCCTCTCACTTTCGTCAAGTTTTAAGTTTTTTACAGATGGGTTGCTCACAAATACAGGTTCTATAGTGATGTTTTCAACCCTCAATTCACTTGCCATCTCCACGATTTCCGGAATTTCTTTATAATTTATATTTGTGAGTACGGTGCTGAATTCGAGTTTTGGTATATCTCTTTTTGTTTCTTTTTTGTAGTCGTTAAAATATTTTATATTTTTAATGATTTTTTCGAAGCATCCTTCCACACCCCTGGATTTATTTTGAATATCTGCGTTGGGACCATCCACACTGAAAATAACATTATCCCATCCCATATCAACTGTTTTCTCTATGAGTTCATCGGTCCACAGAGTGCCGTTATTAACCAATCTTCCAGTTTTTTTGAATGATTTTACGATTTCCATCATTTCAATAACAATATCGGATACAATCATCGGTTCTCCACCGCCGCTAATTTGTATTATATCAACCCCCATTTCACACAATTCTTTAGTTATAGAAATCCATTTTTCTTTTCCCAATTCATCAGTATAGTCGTATGGGGACAATCTCTGGAAGCAAAATGGACATTTCAAATTGCATCTATTTGTTGGATAAACAAGAACTCTTTGAGGTCCAGCTTTATCTCCATCGGACCATTTTCCCAACCGATTAACTAAATTTTGAATTTCCATTATCAAAACGTCTTAGAATTTTATATGATTCTGCAGGAATATTATTATCTTAAAAATTTAAGAATATTCTAATTATTTACTTAATATTTTATTATTGATTACTATATAATCGATTGTATTACGAATAGAGATATAGGTGGATAAAATTAAAATAGTCCTTGTCCATTCGCCACATTTCCATCAACAGTTCATGGAGAATTTAGAATTCGTTAGTAATAATTTTGGCAAGTTCCCCCCATTGGGATTGATGTATGTATCTTCGATATTGAAATCACATGGACACGATGTTATTATCATAGATTCTAATGTAGAGGGGCTTTCTAAAAAGGAGACAGTGAGCAG
Source organism: uncultured archaeon (assembly GCA_964400475.1). Lineage (GTDB taxonomy): Archaea > Aenigmatarchaeota > Aenigmatarchaeia > CG10238-14 > SCSR01 > CAYNTH01. Next base: position 44,622 of record CAYNTH010000001.1, read on the forward strand.
AATTAAGGAATTCAATCCAAATTTGGTCGGTTTCATGCTAACTATTTTCATGGGGGGAGAAACTTTAAAATGGGCCAGATATGTTAAAGAAAAAACAGGGTTACCAATAATTGTCGGAAATTATGCAATGGTACATTATCCAGAATCCATAATATCAAATGATTTTGTGGATTATGGTATTATTGGATCTGCTAGAGAGTCATTGCCTAGATTGATTGATTCATTGGAAAATAATAACGACATTAAGAATATAGAAGGGATTGCATTCAAAGACAGTGATGGAAAATTAATAATCAATATGCCAAAAGATATCACCGAAGATTTGAATAAATTGCCCTTTCCTGACAGAGATTCTATAGATAATTCTAAGTATTATAGCATGGCCTCCAAGAAGAAACCATTTACCATAATGACTACATCTTATGGTTGTCCATTTAATTGCGATTTTTGTGATATGGGCAGATTCGGTTATAGGGAACGTGATGTTGGTCAGGTTGTTGATGAGATCGAAATATGTGTTAAAAAATATGGTATAAAGGAAATCGATATTTTTGATAGGGATTTTTTAATAAATAAAGAACGGAGCAGGAAAATATGTGAAAAGATAATTGAACGTGGTATAGAAGTTGATTGGTCTTGTAGAACCAGAGTCGATCAAGTTGATGAAGATATATTGAAACTTATGAAGGATGCCGGGTGTAGATTAATTTTATATGGCATAGAATCTGGAGATCAGAAGATATTGGATAATGAACATAAGGGAATAAAGTTAAGTCAGATTAAAAATTCGATACAAATTACTAAGAATATTGGAATAGAAACACTAGGATTTATAATAATCGGTCATCCTGGTGATACGATTGAGACTATAAGAAAGACCATTAATTTTTCAAAGGAATTACCTCTTGATTATGTTCAATTCTTTAAGATGAGTGGAAAACCTGGTGCTAAGTTGTATGATCAAATAGTCGATGAGATGGGATACGATTATTTTGAAAAGTTTTTGAGGTTAGATATAGATGAGAGAGATTTACCAAGACCATGGACGGATTTGAGTAGCGAAGAAATCGAGAAGTGGGTTTCTAGGGCGTATGTAGAGTTCTATATGAGACCTAAATATTTGTTCAAACGACTCGTTAATGTAAGGTCCCCTAATGAATTTCTTAAATATTTAAGAGTAGGTGCTGAGATGTTATATTCAATTTAATAATTCCTATTATTAAAATATCATTATATCTATAATTTGAATAATTAAGTTGGTTTAATGATATTTGGTAATTTTACTGCAGGATTTGATGCTAATATATGGAAAAAAATGATAAGCGACAGAGTTCTTCTTGCAATTTTTTTAATCGTGTTCCTCTTTTCGACGTATTCTATGATTTATTGGAAAAATAATTACAAATATTGTTCTGCATGTTCAGATACAGCTTTCGAAATAAACGCACTTTTTAATTCAGTATCAGGAAATCTGAATAATTTTTTTTATTCCACTCTCGGAGATAGAAGTATGATACACGACCACACCAATTTGACTTTTTTATTATATATTATAATTTTCTATATTTTTCCCAGCTTTAATACATATTATTTTCTTCACGGATTGACATTATCAATAGGAGCAATTCCTGTTTATAAAATTTCAGAACTGAAATTCAAATCCAGAAGAATAGCATTTTTGTTTTCATTATTATTTTTATTCAACCCACTGACAATTTTATTTTTAAAGGGGAAGGTTCTATTAAGAACTTATTCTGCAATCCCATTTTTACTTTTTACATGGTACTTTTATGAAAAAAAGAATTTCCGATATTTTACAATATTTTTAATTTTATCTTTGTTAACAAAAGAAAATATATCCCTAGTTTCGATTATGATGGGTTTATATTTTTGGATAAAGGGAGATAAAAAATATTCAAAAATTTCATTCATTGGAGGAATTTTGATATTTTTGTTATATTTATCTAATTTATTCGGTTACTTTGATGCATCCTATCACAAGGTTATAGAGATACATTTTGGTAAGGATTTCATCGAGAATAAATTATATTTGAATCCTTTTAATGTATTTGAAAGGATATTTTCTGTTAATAATATTAATTATCTTATTATTATTTTCTCGTTTTTTTCTTTTCTTCCATTAGTTGCTCCAGAAATATTGATAATAGCTGTTCCCAAATTCTTGGAAAATTTATTATACGTAGACATTGACATAACTTCCAAGAATAATGCAATATTATTTCCATTATTATTCATTTCCATGATTTATGGGACTCATAATCTTAAAAAACGTATTAAAAATCCGAATTTGAAAAGACATTCAACTTTTTTGATTTTCTTAGTTTTGTTTTTCGGTTATATCATCTTCTTTAATCATTACATGATATTTAGTGGATATGTACATAGAATAGTTGGGGTAAATAGAGGTTGTAAAGAATTAATGACGGATACCATATACGGTACAGGTCTCGCTGATTTTTTTTATTACCCTAAAACAGATGCATACGATTTGAAATGGAATTATGTACTTGAACTAAAAGATAAACTGCCTAAAAATGCTAGTTTGGTAGTTGATAGAAGTTTAACATTACCTTTTGCAGACAGACCAGGCGTTTATATGATACATGCAGCTGAGAGAAACCAAGAAAAAATAGAGTATATTGTTTTAAACGAAGAGCTCATCGATTGTTTGGAAAATAAAGATTCCCCGTTATCTGGAGATTTTCATTCTAAATCTAGATATTATTCATATATTGAACAAAATAACATGACTAAGATAAGCCAAAGTAATGGAATATCGCTTTTTGGACACGAATCATGATTTTTTCATATTTTATACTAGCGGATATACAAAAATAGGGACAGGAGAAACACTACCAACTATGATTAGGATTCCTATTATAAAGAGCACACATATTAATGGCAGTAACCACCATTTCTTATTTTTGAACAGATATCTCAAAAAATCTTTAATGTAATAAAATTTATTTGCCATAATAACAACCAATATTTTTTTTCAAATTTAATTGTTTAGATATTTTTGATTAATTGCTGTTTATACTGTAATTTTTCTGTATATTCTTTCCGCCATTAGTCTGTGTGTAAATTCATTCGGATGATTGTCTTTTTCATGTACGCTAGTCTTTTCCCACCCATATTTATGGATTATTTCATCTGCATGTATTACTTCCCATCCAAAATTATCTGAAATCCTTTCCAGATATACGTTAAATTTACCTATAGGATGTGCAATTAAAATTATCACATCTATCTCCATATCATCGGTGGTATTATTGAGTTCTAATAAAGGATTCTCGACATTTTGCCAGACTTCTTCGGGATTACTCTCCATTTTCTTATTAAGCTCTTTTTGATATTTTTCGTATGCCGCATCATATAATCGATTTCTGTCTCTATCCGGTATTTCCGATTGATTACTTATAGAATTTTTTTCGATGTATTCTTTGGCTAGTCCTCTATATACTTCATATAATTCTGTTCGATTATGATAATCATCTTCGGTATATTGGAATATTACCATATCTGGATTAAATTCCATTCCTTTTCCTTTCAGGATTTCAACTTTTTCGATGGCATTATGCCCTGGGACACCGAAATTTAAGACTTCATATTTCCGATTATCTTCTGTTTTATTATTTAGCATACGTTCTAATGTTTTCACATATGTATCTTCTAATTCAACTCCGTGTCCCCATGTGATGGAATCCCCCAATGCAATTATCCTGAAAGTATTGGTTGGTTTTTCTATGGAATATTCGTAATCTCTAAGTCCATGAGAATTTATCGATATATTCGTTGCAGGTATTTTGACGGTTAGTCCATCAAAAATAGTTTCACAATTTGGAATCAATATGTTGACAGGAATTGAACTATAATTAGTTCGTGTGCAATGAAATTTAAATCGCGGCATTTCCGATTCTTTTTCTACATGTCCAAGAATAATGAATTTACCAGTAATCCCATCATTTAGTAACCAGAAAGATATGAGTGCTGTTACTATTAAGATTGTTGTTGCGTATATTGTATAATATCTACTTTCTTTTCTCATTTAAAGCATCTAATTTTATTTTAGTTTGAAAATTTAAATTAAACCATAATTCGTGTAACTCACTTTTTAAATTAAGGTTAAATATCTTTAATCAATTTATTATTCATCCGCAATATGATTGATATGGAAGAAAAGGTAAAACGACTTCTTAATTGGTCCAAAGGCCGTGCCCAGGGTCCAATAAGTGTTCACATAGATCCAACCAATAGATGCAATTTGAAATGTAGATTCTGTTGGCAACGCTCGCATGAAAGATTTGGTTGGTTGAATACTGAAAATGAACTATCCAGAGAGAAATTAGTTTCAATTGTGGATGAAGCAGCTGAACTTGGAGTGAAAGATTGGCTAATATCCGGCGGTGGTGAGCCCATGATGAGAGTGGACGATACTGTGGATATGATGGTAAATATTAAAAAACATGGGATGTGGGGAGATATAATAACAAATGGTACAATACCAAATGATTCACATCTGAGTAAAATAGTTAATTCCGGCTGGGATGTTTATAGGGTTAGCATAAACGCTCCCAATGAAAATGTTCACGATTATCTGGTCAATACTCCTGGAGCTTTTAGAAAAGCAGTTTCTAGAATTAAAAAAATAAACAAATTAAAAGAGAAGTTTGGAATTGACAAGCCTGATATTGGGTTTAATACAGTCATAAATAGAGAGAATTATTCGCTTATGCCGGGTATAATAGAATTTCTGCACGAGTTGGGCGGTTCCTTCATAAATGTTCAAACAATTATACTTTATTCTGATGAAGAAGCTAGATGGTCACTGGACGAAAAACATAGAAGAGATTCTCAGAAATATCTGAAGGAAGCTATTGAGATTTCCCATGACCTAAATATACGGACAAATTTAGAAAATTATCTAGACGATCAGTTAATGAGAGAATCAACTGAGATGGATAAGATGAAAAAATTAGGTTTATCCGATTTGGAAAATATAGAACATTCTAATGCATTTTTTAAGTCGTTTTGTTTTGAACCATTCTATCTTATGACAATAAGATCTGATGGTACCGTGGGATCTTGTAGATTGTTTGGTGATCAGGGGGATAATATAATCGATAAATCCTTGAAAGATGTATGGTTTGGTGATTATTTTGAGAAGGCCAGAAAAGCACAAATCAATGGTAATATTCCAAAATTTTGTTCAAAATGTGGTTCAAACGAATTTTTGGAAAATAGAAGAATAAGACGGGAATTGATTAAATATTCAGATGATTAGATGGAAAAAATTGTCGAATCATTTATAAGTTGGATCAATGGAAACGTAAAAGGTCCATTAAAATTGCAGTTAAATCCAACCAATAGATGCAATTTGAAATGCAGATTCTGTTGGTTACGGGATTATGATTCTAAACCTACCAATTATGATGAGGTAGACAGAGACCGGTATCTAGAAATAATTGAAGAAGCAAATGATTTAGGTGTCAACAAAATTGAAATAACCGGTGGCGGCGAACCGTTTTGTAGGTCTGATATACTCGATATCATGGAAAGAATAAAATCCTATAATATTTTTGGGGAATTGATTACAAATGGAACTTTGTTTAACAATGATTCTATAAAAAAAATAATTGATATTGGTTGGGATAGAATCGTTTTTAGTTTGGATGCACCTGATGCTGAGACGCATGATTATCTGAGAGGGGTTAGTGGATCATTTGAAAAAACAGCTTATTCTATAAAAGAATTCATAAAACACACTGACGATATGAAAAAAAGTCTACCTGAATTATGTGTTCATATGGTATTATGTAATGAAAACCATGATAAAATTTCAACTATGTTCGAATTCGTGAACAGTCTTGGTATAGATAATCTATTTATAGAACCTATCGTGCTTCTAGCACCTGAAACAAATTCTGGTAATGATCTTATGATTGACTCTGAGCATAAGAAGAAATTATTATTGGAAATTGAAGATGCGATAGAAATTGCGACAAAATATGGATTTAAAACGAATATAGACAAATTAAGGCTGCAATTTATTGAGAACGTAAATAAAATGGATAAATTCATAATTAGTGAATCGGTTCGATATGATAAGAATTCATTATTATCGATACCATGTTATTATCCGTGGTATCAGATGATAATAAGGCCTTGGGGGTCAGTTGGTCCATGTTGTATGTTCGATAATATTGGTGAGAACATAAAGGAGAAAAGTTTACATGACATATGGTATGGCGATTATTTTGAAAAAATGAGAGATATATTGAAAAAAAATAAACTTCCTAAATTTTGTTCAAAATGCAATCCTAGTCAAGTCCAGGAGAATAATAAAATACGTGAGTTTTTGAAAAGATATGAAAGACGAAAAAATCAATAGGCTGCTCAAATGGGCAGACGGTCAGACAGCACCACCATTCACTCTAGACATTAGTCCAACAGATAAATGTAATCTAAGGTGTTTGTCGTGTTGGCAACGAAGATTCGATACTATTGATTCTAATTATGAGTTATCTGATGCTAAGTTACTCGAAGTTGTCAATGAAGGTATTGGTATGGGGGTTGAAGAATTTGAAATAACCGGTGGCGGCGAACCCTTGATGCGGAGAAAGATTGTCATCGAAATGATGGAGTTAATCAAATCTAATGATAAGTTTGGAAATATCACAACAAATGGAACTTTGTTTAGACGTCAAGATATTGAGAAAATCGTCGATATTAATTGGGATCAAATAACTTTTAGTTTGGACGGTCCTGATTCAAAAACAAATAATTATTTGAGAGGAGATGAGTCTTTTGAAAAAGTAATGTCAGCAATTTCTACTTTTAATGAGCTCAAAGCACCGAAATCATCTTATCCTAAATTAAAATTTAATTGCGTTCTTAGTAATGTCAATTATGATAAGATTGGTGAAATCATAGAATTGGCGAGTGCAAATAATGTTGGTATTGTTAGTTTTGAACCTCTCACTGTCCATTCATCGATAGGTGAAAAGTTAAAACTGGGTAGAGATGAAATTGAGAAGCTTAAGTCTACTATAATCAATTCGATTGAATTGGCGAAAAAATATAATATTATCACAAATTTAGACGGATTGAGGAATGAATCTTTCATTGAAAAATCTAATCAGATGGATGACGTTATTTTAGAAAATAACAAAGAAAAAATTAGAAGATTTCATTCAATCCTGTGCTACGAACCGTGGTGGCATATAGTTGTTAAAGTCGATGGATCAGTACAACCATGTTGTTTGTATGATTTAAAGGACGAAAATGTCAGAAATAATTCTCTAGAATACATATGGTTTGGCGAGACTTTTCAAAAAATCAGAAAAAATATTTTAGATAGAAACCTATCGGAATATTGCTCTATATGTAATGCAGGTCAGGTTATGGAAAATATAAAGATTAGTAATTTGTTGAGTGGTGTATAAAATAAAGATATTTTATTCATAGTTTGTGTAAATTGTGTTAGATATGAAAGACGAAAAAATCAATAGGCTGCTCAAATGGGCAGACGGTCAGACAGCACCACCATGGAGCATAGAGCTTAGTCCAACTTTGAAGTGCAATTTAAATTGTTTGTTTTGTTGGAGACATGGAAAGAATAATATCGATTTTGGAAATGAAATTAGTCTGGAGAAATATAAAAAAATAATAAAGGAAGCATCTGATATTGATGTTAGAGAGATTAAGATAATAGGTGGCGGCGAGCCATTTTTTAGGAATGATACAATTGAAATAATGAAAAATGTTAAGTTATACGATATGATGGGATATATTTGTACGAACGGTACACGTTTCACATCTGATATGATTAATGAATTAACCGACATTGGTTGGGATCATATAAAAATAAGTTTACACGGTGCAAGAGAATCAACTCATGATAAATTAACTCAAGTGGATGGTTCATTCGAAAAATGTATAAAATCGATTGAGAAATTCAGAGAAGTTAAAAAAATGTTAAAATCGAATAATCCTCACATCGAAATCGGATTTGTTCTAGTTAAGGATAATTATCATGAAATATCTGAAATGATTGATATTTCGGCTGAGTTGGGTGTGAATTCTTTTTTTGTTGAACCAATTACAGTATATAGCGAAATAGGTAAAAGAATGAAACCAAATCAATCCGATTACGAGACTTTTAGGGATATTGCAAAAAATGCCAATTTAAAAGCGAATGAATTTGGAATAGAAACAAACCTTTCTAATTTCGTCGAATCTAGATTCATGGAGAAGACAGGAGAAATGATAGATTTGATTAAAGAAGATTCTGGTGATAGTCTAGACTTCTATTCGATTCCATGTTATGAACCATGGTATAGAATGGGTATACGAGTTGACGGATCGGTTTGTCCATGTGGGTTTTTCGATCAGGGGACAACAGATAACATAAAGGAGAAAAGTTTACATGACATATGGTATGGCGATTATTTTGAAAAAAGAAGGTACCAGTTACTAAATAACGATTTACCACATCATTGTAAGAAGTGTTGTGTTACTCTTGTTGTAAATAATCAGAGATTAAGGAATGAATTAAAGAAGATGAGTCGAACTGAACATTAATCTTTAACAACCTTTAAACAATCGTTTTTCATTATATTGTTTTGGATTTTTCCACATTTCTTGATTGCATTTTCTTTATCAATCACCTTAAGCACATTGGCTTCACAAAATGATTTTCTATCATTATTTCCTATTTTTTTACATTCTTCAAGTCCTCTTTGATAGTCTATTTCTCTTAACACATCGGCAAAACAAAAAAATCCACTGTATTCGTCATTTAATCTATAGCATATCTCTTTAGCCACGTCTTCGTTTTCTCTTATGAAGTGATGTGATACACATGTATAAACACTCAGACTATAATCGAAATTTCTTTCACATGATTTGAATATGTCTTTACAAGAGTGTCTTAAATTATCTGAGTTTAGATTTTCACATACAGTTGTATCAATTTTTACGACATCTCCCGTGACATTTGGTTTATTGGGATATAGAAAAGTTATTGATATTCCAATAAAAATTAGAAAAGCTATTAATAATAATTTTGTTCTCTTAACATACATATTTAGACTTGGTTTTTCAAATATTTTAAATTATAGAAAGAATTTCTTCTTATGAAAATATGTGTAATTAGTAGAGGTGATATCGAAATCGTCCCACCTACTCAGGGGGCATCTGTCAAATTATTTTCTACAATAAAATTTTTGTCCCTTCTAGGACATGAAGTCTATTTTGTAACAAGTGAACAAAGTTTTTACATTCATGTGAAAGATGGAAACTTTGAAAAAAGAATCTATCCAGATAAAATAAGGAATTTTTTTCCATATGGCAATATTAGAAAGAAAATATTGATTAATTTAGGGATACCCAAAGAAGACGTTGTTTTGTATAAACCTTTACTCGATTTCAATCTTTGGGTTAAATCAATGTATGTTGCAAGAAAGGAGAAAATCGATATTGTACAAGCTGAATTTCCCGCATTTTCAATACCGGCCCTATTTTCTAAGTTAATGGCAAGAGTGCCTTCTGTTTTAGTCGAACATAATGTAGAATATTTTAGGATTAGGGAAACATCTAAACCGTCTAAGTTGGGTAATTTTATTTTGAAGTTGATAGAAAAAGTTGCATGTAAAATATCTGATTCTGTGGTATCTATAACTAGTGATGACAAGGTGAGACTGGAAAAGCTCGGTATAGATGATGAGAAAATACATATCATTCCACACGGTGTTAATTTGAATGATTTTATCAATGTTGATCAAAAATATATTAAGAGTTTCTATGAATTGAATGGTACAGTGTTGTTTTTTCATGGAGTATTAGTTTATCCACCGAATAAAGAAGCTGCTAGAATAATAACAAATAAAATCATGCCTTCTTTGAAAAAGATGGAAAATAAATACAGTGCAATGATTGTGGGTGATTACCCACCAAAAGAGTTGAAGCATGAAGATGTTGTATTCACAGGTGTTGTAAAAGATTTACCCAAGTACATAGATGCTTGTGATATTGCAATAGTCCCGTTAACTGCTGGTGGGGGTATGAGGATGAAAATACTCGAATACTTTGCTGCAAAAAAACCTGTTATATCTACGCCAAAAGGTGCGGAAGGATTTGATGTGACTGATGGGAAGGAATTAATACTTGCTGAGATAGATGAATTCCCGGATAAAATTGAAGAATTGAATAATTCGAAAAAACTTCAAAAAAAATTGATAAATAATGCATATGAATTTGTTAAGGACTATGATTGGAAAAACATATGTAAGATGTATGTACGTGTCTATACTGATTTATTGAGCGATGATTAAATCTTTGAAATAAAACAAATGTGTAATGATTTAAAGGTCAAAATGTTGTGGAAATTATGAAGATATTGTTTATAACACCCTTTAACTTGTTTCCACCGTATTGGGGTGGAGGCACGAGGACTTATAATCTAGTAGAGAAATTATCGGAGAGTCATGAAGTTCATTTGATGTATCCATCCTTGAAACAGTTCAAATCCAAGGATTCCAATCAACACAAAGAGAAGTTAGAGAATCTTGGAGTCCGGCTTCACGAAGTATATACACCTTTAGGTATATTACAGTATGTGAATCCGTTTTTTCTATTTAAGTCGGTTTATCTTTCTATTAAAACTGACATAGATATGATATTCTGCGATTATCCGTGGTCGGGTCTTTATACACTCTTTGTACATTTTTTAACTGGGAAAAAGTTTGTATTCATTGAGCACAATGTGGAGTATTTAATAAAATGGCAAATTGGTGCCAAGTATGTTAATGTAATGAAATATGTTGAAAAATTATTGGCTGAAAGGTCTTCTGCAGTTACAGTCGTATGTAGGGAAGATAAAGATGAATTGTCTAGGTTTGATTCAATATCCAGTAAGATTTTTGTTCTCGAGAATGGATTCGATGAGAAAAAGTTCTATCCAGATAAAAAATATAGTCGAGAGATAAGAAAAAAATTAGGTGTTGGTGAATCTCCATTCATATTATTTTTTGGAAAGTTGGATTATCCTCCTAATAAAGAAGCAGTTTATCATATTAGGTGGGAAATAATGCCTAAGATTCTTGAAAAAATGCCTGATGCAAAATTCGTTGTTGTTGGAGATAGTTATAGGTTTGATTTAGAACACGACTCTCTGATATTTACAGATGTAGTCGACAATATTGAAAGGTATATAAACGCATCAGATGTTGTAATAGCTCCATTGTTGAAAGGAGGTGGGACCAAGATAAAGATACTTGAGTCGATTGCATGCGGAAAGAAAGTCATTACCACCTCAAAAGGAGCGGAAGGACTTATGAACGAATTCACTAGGGATTTCATAGAAGTTTCGGACGATTGGGAATCGTTTTCAGAAAACATAATTGATGAATTAAAAAGTGAACATAACCCCAAAATTCCAAACGGATTTATAAAGAAATATTCTTGGAATAACATATACGAAAAATTTGATAAAATTCTAGAGGGTATTAGTAATTAGCGGTGGTTTGATTTCAAAAAAAAATATGCGTGGAATGACAATCAAAACTATTGTTCTGGTAATATGTTTATCAATTTTGCATTTTCTTTTACTGTTCTCTAGAACGGAACACATACAATATAGGGGATTCGGTTGGTATGGGTACAATGCAGATTATGAATTTGATATGGAGAGCGTTGACAAAATTAAAGATTTAGGTGGGAATAGTGTGAATTTGAATGTTTATTATGAATATTCTCTAGAAACCGGTACATTTGATTTAAAATCTAATCTGACTAGGGTAGAAGAGAATATAGAACTTGCTCATCAGAATGATTTAACAGTTTTTTTATCGCCATTTGTTAATTTGGTTGGGGGACATTACATGGCCAATTCTATTGTCGATAATACATCGGCTTATTTGTCTGGTGCACAGGACATTTCTATTGAGCTGGCTGAATTCAGTGAAGAAAATGATGTTGAATTGTATTCAATTTGGACAGAAATGGGACTGTCTTTAATTAGAATACCCAATTCTACCGAGCTAGTCAATGAATGGATACAAAATACTCGAATGAAAGTGGATAATGTATATGACGGTGACATCACAACGAAAGAGGGTGTGCAATTGAGGGTTTATAAGGATTATAATTTTTCTGGATTTGATTACATCGGAGTTTCATTCTACCCATTTACCGATTCATATTATACAGATCCATATACTAATATGACTTTTGCAGGTGTTCATGACTTAGATGAATATGAAAGAATTGTTAAAAATGAATATGATAATTTGGAAGAATTAGAAAAGAAATTTGGATCTAAGGGGATAATATTGGGTGAGATTGGAATAGATGTTGTTGATGAAAAATATGTAGGGAGAGATAACGAGAGCAGACAAATCAGAGCCAAAGCTTATGATATACTTTTAGAATATGGTAAAAACAGCATAGATGGTTTTTATTTCGGCAAGTTTGAACATAAATACGGTGGAAGTGAGAAACTGGATGACGTATTTAAGTCATATTTTAAGGACAATTAAAAATACTATACTTTCTTATGATATTACGATATCCCCAATTTTAAAGCTGATGCATCTAAAATCACATTCTCTGATTCCTAGTTGGGTTGGTCTATCACATCCGTCCGATTTAAATTTAATTTTATTCACACCTTGTTCAATTGGTATTTCTTTATTGATCCATTCGGATTTTATCATATCCTCTAACACAAGTTTGTCATTTATGTAAATTTCCAGTCTTCTTGATTTGTTGAAAGATTTAATATTAAAATTCAATTTATTCCAATCTTTCTGATCACTGTTAAAAATAGTTAATGATGATTTTTCAGTCATCCATTGATATTCGCCTATTTTTCCATTATGGAATTCTGGAGAATACCATCCAGAATCAAAGCTGACATTCGTTGTCTCAAAAAACATCAATATGAAAATTAAAATTAACCCAGCACTCAATACTATCTTACTTTTTCCATTTAACCTGATTTTTTTGAAAATTTCTTTTTTCCATATAGCAAGAATAATGATGGATATTGGTATAAGCGATATGAATGGAGTTTTAAGAGAAAGTATGCCGATAGATTTCAAAGTGAGAAGATTTATTTTTGTTTTCCCAATGACGGGCGGAGTTAATCCACATGAATGTGGTGTAAGTCGAATATCTATTTTTTTATTCAATATTAAATTTTCGAAAAGGATACTTCTTGGTCCATTATATGAAAATAACGGTAAATAGTGATTTATTAATGGATTTGACAATACTTCAAATGTTTTTAATTTATTTTCATATTCAGATGGATTCATCGATGATATGGCGTCTTCTCCGTATTGTAATAAGAGAAAATTAACAAAAATTGAAATAACTAAAGGAATTATGAGTAATTTATAATTAATTTTTTTTATCAATTCTGCTAGGGGTATCATGAGAAATGGAATAGTTGGTAATAGATATCTCAAGCCAAACCCACTAAACGCCCCCCACCATATGAGAACTTGAAATGGAATGATGCATATGAACAGAATAAACAAAAATAATAATAGAACAGATTCAATTCTATATTTTTTATAGATATAGACTATTCCTATAATTGAAAAAATAAGAATTGGATAATAAAAAAATATACCTTTAGATGGAAAAATCAGTATTTGAAGAATTATTGGAATTGAAGTTGATTTTAATCTGATGAAATTCTGAACGGTCGATAAGATGCCACTATTCTGGTTTATATAAATTTTTTTCAAGTTCTGTGGAATGGATATGGTTTCTATATATTCCAATCTTCCAGCAAAATCCAATGGATTGGAAAATATTGAATAATTGTAAACAATCAGAGGTAATAATCCAATAGAGGTTCCAATTACAAAAATATAGATATAGTCTTTTCTTATAGACATTGCATATAAAAGACATATAATTGAAATCAATAAGATGGAATACCCAACCACTATACCGAAACCTAAAAAAATCCCAGCCAAGAATGGTATTCTCTTTTGCAGTGGATTTTTCTTAAATTTAAAGAGTAGATAGAACGATAAGAATCCAAAAAAAGTTTCTACAGCGTGACCTGTAAAAACCAATGAATGCGGGAATGCCAGAGTACCCAATCCATATATAGACGCAAGTAAAATCCTCTGTAGTTCATTGTTTGTAAAATATTTCGAAATTTTATACAATAATAAAACGGTCAGTGCAGAAATTAATGAACTAGTAAACGTTGTGATCAAAAACATTGAAATAAGTTCAAAGCTGCCTGGATTAGGATAATACGTGAAAGCGACATCATTTACATAATAAATCATTTCTTCTTTGAATGTATCTTGGGGTGTTTGCGGATTATAATAACGATGTACTATTTCCCATAATTTATAAATAGGAGTAGCTAAGAAAGACATCCCAGGGGGTTTATCTGTATAGTAATGATTTTTATAGTAAGATCTATCACCCGTTTCATTATAAAAAGAATCTATATTGAGTGTGTTTTCTTCGATTATGGATTTTGTCAAAGCAAATCTACTAAATTCGTTCCAAGATATCCATTGTGAAAAAAAAGAAAATATCAAAAAAAAGGTTAAAAATATTTTTATATCTTTGGAAATTTTAACCATAGTATCAATTAGTATTTGTTATTGAAGATGAATAAAAGATTTTATGCATTGTTTCTAGTGGTCGTTCGCGAAGAAGTTCAGCCCCTTTTTTATTTAGAGTCTGGATAACAGTTGATAAATAATATTAATTAATAGTAAATATAACTTATTATTATGGAACAAAATTTATTACAAAGCCCGTTAATCAGGGAGAAAGAAGCTTCAATTTGCCCCAGATGTGGTGAAATTGTTTCTATAAAAAAAGAGTTGAATGGGGGGTTTTTGTATGTTACAAGAGACTGTCCTAATTGTAATTTAAAGAAGGAACTTGTATGCAAAAAAGACGATATTACTGATAATTATTTCTGGAACAGCCCAACGTCTAATCTCATAAGAGAGGAAAATTATTTAAATAATATCAGAGTTTTTGACGTTCTTGTCACGCGAAAATGTAATTCCAATTGTAATGTATGTTTTGAAAAATGGTGTGGGGATAAATATGAAGAAATGAGTATATCGAATCTTGAAGAATTGTCGAAGTCTGTCAAAAATTCTAAGATAGTATTGAATGGGGGTGAGCCCACCGTAAGAGAGGATTTGGTAGAGATGATAGAGATTATTAAAAATAGTGGGAATATCCCACTATTATATACAAATGGTTTGAAACTATCAAACCGAAGTTATCTTAAAAAATTAAAGGAAAGCGGACTTAATGAAGTTTCGATATCATTCGATGGGTTCGATGGCAATATTTATGAAACAATTCGTGGAGGTAAAGAACAATATTCTGAAACTGTTAAAGCTCTTGATAATCTTGAGAAGGAGAAAATAAAGGTCTCCTTATATTCTACGATTGTTAAAAATCTTAACGAGAAACAGATTCATAACATTATAGATTTTGCCAATTCACATAGTTTTGTATGGACGGTTTCTTTTAAGCCATTGTATTTACCTGGTGTTAATCCCTCGGCCGGGTTCGATAAAAATCATGTGATGTCTTATTCCGAAATATTGAATTTGATTAGTCAAGATATTGATGGATTAAATTATGAATATATATGTTTAACCCAGAGTATTTTTTCATCTTTACAAGAGATATTTGCTGAGAAAAAAAATCCAGTTTACCTTTCGTGGGTCGATTTACCATGTATCTATGTGAAAAGGGGAGATAGTGGCCCTCAACTACTTTTTTCCCACGAAACTCTGAGGAAAATAAATAGCATCTTGAATACAGAAAGTGCTAGATCCTCAATAAAATTAATTTCTAAAATAATGCCATTTGGTTTGGATTCTTTGGAATCACTTATACAAGAAAGAAAAGTTTTCAGAATTCTGTTAGGAGGTATAATGCCTCAAATTTCATTATACAAGCCTCCAATAGCTATGGTATGTCAAAAGAATAACGAGTTATCTCTTTATTCTTATTTGGCATGGTAGTTATTTTATTGGACAATTGATTTAGTTAAATCTATATCTAATATTCTATATAATAGGAGATAGTGGTAATTTTGTCTAAAAGTTATCGGCATTTAAACAATATTAAAAGTGTATGCCCACAATGTTTGAAAATCATTGAAGCGGATGTTATCGAAAAAGATGGAAAAGTCATAATATCAAAGGTATGTCCAGAGCACGGAAAATTCGAATGTCTGCACATCTGGGATGATCCTTGGTGTTATGAAAAAATAAATAAACTATTTGAAAATGAACGAACCTACCCAAATGGTATACTCATAGATTTAACTTTAAGATGCAATATGAACTGCCCCTTTTGCTTTTCGTCAGACACCGATAATCAAAATTTAGATTTCAAGGAGCCGACCATCGACGATATCATAGATGATGTAAATAAATTTAAAAAAATTGTACCGTTTTCCACTGTATTTCTTTTTGGTGGTGAACCAACTATGAGGGATGATATTTTTGAAATAATATCGAGGTTAAAGGAATTAGTTCCTGATGTCTGTCTTTTTACCAATGGACTGAAATTGTCGGATGAAGATTATGTTCACAAACTTAAGAATTCTGGTATTGATTATGTTGTTTTACAATTAGATTCTTTGGATGTTGAAAAAAATGAAAAAATTCGCGGAGAAAATTTTTTAGATGAGAAGCTGTCGGCCGTATCTAATTTAGATAAATATGATATCTCAGTCGATTTATTTACAGTGATAATGAAAGATATCAATGAGGACGACATTGGTGGAATAATATTATTCGCATCAAAAAATTCTAAAATTATTAATAATATTTATTTATCCACTATAACTCATGAGGGAAGAGGTGAGAATACTAATATTTTTAAACAAGTTACGAATGCAGAAAGGCTCGGGATAATTGAACATAAGTTTGGAATAAAGAAAGATGATTTCTTAGAATCAACGGTATTTGATCATTATTTGTCGAGATTTTTCAGTAAACTAACAGGAACACATTGTAAACATCTTGCGGTATGTGACATGATGTGTTATATGTACTCTTTAGACGATGATATTGTAGTTTCTTTAAACCAGTTACTTAATTTAAAAAATATCACTTCGTTTCTAGAGGAATCTATAGAAATTTTGGACAGTAAAAAATCTTTTAAACGTTTTAGAATTTTATATAATTTTCTAAAAACAATATCATGTAATGAAATGTTCATTGATATGAATATCGTTCCCAGTTTTCTATTATCGAGCATACATTCCTTGGGACCTTTATTGAGAAACAAACCAATCAAAAATAATTTTAACAACATTTTTAGACTTATTGTGACTCAATTTCAAGACAGGTATAATATAGATTTTGACACATTTAGGAATTGTAATTTATGGGCAAAATTACCCAATGGTGAGATTAATTCTTTTTGTAAAAAGAATATACTCTGTAGATATACAAAATGAGAACGCCTTTATATCTAAAAAATAAGTTTTAGAATATGCCTATTGAGGTGCTTAATAGTACAATTAGTTTATGTCCGTCGTGTTTAGATAGAATTAATGCTAAAGTTATCGAAAAAGATGGAAAAGTCATAATATCAAAGGTATGTCCAGAGCACGGAAAATTCGAATGTCTGCATGCATGGGACGACCCCCGGCTTTATAGAGCATTTTATGAAATTTCTAAAGAAAAACAAACTTTTATCAAAGATACTACATTGGACATAACATCTAGATGCAATATGAACTGCCCCTTTTGCTTTTCCACTACAAAAAATAAATCATATGAACCGAATTTCGAAGAAATAATTAGAAGGGCGAATTTATGGAAAGATGGTAATATTCTGTTATATGGTGGTGAGCCTACACTTAGAGAAGATATTTTTGAAATAATTAAAAAAATAAAAAATAATGGGTCAGATGTACATATACTGACGAATGGTTTAAATCTTAGTAAAGAATATGTGGAAGAATTAGATAACGTTGGACTCGATAGAGTTCAACTTCAATTTGATTCATTTGATGATCAGGTAAATATTGAATTGAGGAATGAAAAAATTGTAAATCGTAAATTACGAGCAATTAGCAATTTGAAAGATACCGACATTGACTTAACTCTATTTGTTGTATTAGTCAAGAATTATAATGATGATGAATTGGATAAAATTATTTCCTTTACTGCAAAAAATTCCAACAAAATTGTAACACTGATATTTACTCCCGTTTCTCCTGAGGGCTCTTACAACAATTTTAAAGCAGAGCATATGACAAATGATGTAATTTTCGAAAGGATTGAAGAAAAATTTGATATAAATAAAGAAGATTTTATAACTTGTACAAGATTTGATGTATCTTTGTCCAATTTCTTATACGAAATATTTGGGATCAAAAGAAGGAGCGTTGCACCATGCGAGGCACTTTGTTACATACTTGTTAAAAATCACAGAGTGTTGCCTTTAAATCGTTTAATCGAATTGGATAAATTTTCAGAAATTTTTGACAACATATGTCGGATGGATAATCGGAGTCGATTGATAAAACCATTCAGCTTTCTCTTTAAATGTATTGAAAAAAGAGTCAAAATATCCCCATCGTCTATCGGATTTTTATTTACATCATTATTGTCTATATTTATTTCCAAAATTTTTGGAAAAGCTGTTAAAAAGAATTTCACAAATACTTTTGGATTAATAATCAATCCATCCCAAGACAGGTATAATATAGATTATAATTTTATCAAGAAATGTAATTTATACAGTGACTGTGATAATGACGAATTCACGACTTTTTGTGAAAAAAACATATTTTCTACTGGATATAAGCCTCTAGAATTATTGGATAAAAATAAAATTTTAAATCATATGTGATTTCTATGAATATCATTGGAAAAACGACGAGCCTTTGTCCAAAGTGTTTTAAAAAAATAGACGCAGACATTATCGAAAAGAATGGCGTTTCGATTCTTCGTAAGGAATGTGAAAAACATGGAATTTTTGAACATCCTCATTTTTGGGACGATCCAGAAATGTATTTGTATATGTCAAAACTTTTTAGGAACATAACTGTAGAACCAGATGAGTATGGGTTTGAATTAACAACAAGATGTAATATGCATTGTCCATTCTGTTTCACAAGTGCAGATAATACTGGCGATGAGTGGAAAAAAATTGAAATGAGTAAAAAGGAGATACTCAGAACAATTAAAGGGATGAAAGATAAGACCATCTCTTTTACTGGGGGTGAGCCCACCGTAAGAGAGGATTTGGTAGAGATTTTGAATGATGTTAATAAATGTGGGTTGAGAACAGCTGTTTTAACAAATGGATTAAATTTGAATAAAAGATATATTGGACAACTTAAAGACGCGGGAGTAGATAAGATTCAGCTTCAATTTGACTCCTTAAATGACAATGATTACCAAAAAATTAGAGGTCAAAAATGCTTAGATTCTAAACTTGACGCAATTTCTAATTTGAGGAAATCCAATATTCATGTTAATATTTTCTCAATGCTTGCAAAAGATGTAAATGATGATCAGGTTGGTGATATAATAGATTTTGTTATTGAACATTCAGACGTTATAAGAGCTGTTATGTTTTCTTCTTTATGTTATGAAGGAAGATATAACGAAAAATTGGAAAAAATGTCAACATCTGATATAATCGAAACTATTGAAAATCAAACTGAAATAAAGAAGAAAGATTTCATGGAATGTACCCGATTCGATGTACTGTTTTCCAATACAATCGGTCATGTCTTAAGAACCAAGAGTATTTCTCCTTGTGATACAATTTGTTATCTATACGTTGATTCGTCTAACCAACAAATTCCGATTAATCGGATAATAAATCTACACGAGATTTCTGATATTTTTGAAAAAAATATTGAGAATAATTTAAAAATATTATTGGCACTGTTGAACCCGATGAATCTTAGAAAGATTATTAAGAATAAAAAATCAATACACCATTTACTTATGATTTCATTTAGTATTGTTAAAAATTTAGTAGGTCGTTTATTCGGAAAATCATATCATTTAGAGAATATAGTTGGCGTACTGGTAACATCGTTTCATAACAGATACAATGTTGATTTAGAATTTTTAAGGAACTGTACGATCAGAGTATATGATGGCAATAAATTCATTTCTTTTTGTGAAAAAAACATAAGATGGAATAAGAATAAAAATTTCCCAAAGATAGATAATTATGAAGTTAAATAAGATTATTAAAATATACCGAATTTCTGATTGGATACATTACTTGGGTTTTTTTCTTATAGGTTATACGGTAAATCATACTGTTCTAACCAAATCATTTTATTTCCACATTATTGAGATAATGCTTATATTAGCGTATAGTTATTCGGTCAATCAATTTTTCGATGAAAAAATGAAAAAAAAATCTATAATATTTCCTATTATACCATTGGTTTTGTCATTATTTTTCCTAAGCTTTTTTGAAAGATATGATAAATTTTTAATTATATCCTTTATTTTGCTGTCAACAGCGTATTCATTGCCAAAGATAAGAATCAAATCAATACCAATCCTTTGTTCACTTTCAAACAATATTGGGTTTTCAATATTGTTTCTCTTGGCAGGACCCGAAAACATAACAATGAGTTCGACATTAAGGTTATTTCTATTGTTATTCTTTTTACAGAGTGGGGCCCAGTTTATCCACGAATTATCTCATATAGATGATGATATGAAAAACAAAATTAAAACCACTGCGACTTATTTCGGACGAGGAATAACAACAAAGTTATATTATTTGTCCATGTTATCATCGATATTGGTTTCTTTGACGTTTTATAACGATTTTATTTCATTAATTTTACTGACAATTCCGACTATTTTGTTTTCAACATACTTTATAAAGAATATCGATTTAATTGAAATATCCAAATTAAGAAAACAGTATAAATTATCTGGGATAGTTGTGGGCGGGTTCTATCTTTTAAGGAATATCCTAGTTTAGAAATAATAAGAATTTATATAATCGAGATTAATTTAAATTAGATAACAATGCCAAAAAAAGGTAATAGGAAATATCTACTCATGTCATTGGCAGTTTTTATCTCATTTTCAATACTCTTTTTATTATATCGAGGTGTAATACTTGAAAAATATTCTAGTTTAAGAAATAATGATAGATTAATTACAAATTTAGAAAGTGATGTTATAGTTGATTCAAATAATCCTGAGTTAATATTTGATAATGTTAGTGAAAGTTACATTGTTTCGTTGGTAGACATGTCTTATATCAATATGTATGAAGTACCTGAGGACTTTTATCCTTGGGTAGGTGATGGTTCTTATTTGACAACCCCTCCTATGGGAATAAACAAGAATGGTATAATATCGGTACACCCATATTCAATTAATAAACCATCAGTCATTTATCAGGATATATCTTTAGGCGAACAAGAACATGTTCTGTTTGCAAGTTTTGCCAATATAGCAAATTATACACAACCGTGTGAACACCACTGTAATGATAACATAGTCATAATTAGGATACATGATTTGGAAACCGGTAATGAAGAAATTATATATGAAGACGATATCTCTTCTGAAGAAGGTTGGCGTTCGATATATCTCGATATTTCCGATTATGCCAATAAAGACATTAGATTTATACTAGAAGGTCATGCTGGTGGCGATTGTGCGGAATGGTGCGGTGAATGGGCCGCTGTGGACGAATTCTATGTAGGACATATGAGATAACTACAGTTTAATTTAAATTTATTAGTTAAATTATTCTATTCTCTTAATATGAAGTGGTTTTATGGCAAATAATGTAAATAATGAAATGCAGGAAAAGATGCTAGTATATCAGGTTTTGGAGCAGAGAATCAATTCTTTAGTTCAGCAAAGAGAATTGTTGACTTCTGAGTTGGTTGAGATTGAAAATACATTATCTAGCATAGATGAGATACGAGAAAGTAAAGAAACTGTCCTTTTCCCAATAGGATCTTCAGCTTATGTAAGAGGGAATATTGAAGATAATGATAAGATTATAGTCAATGTCGGTGCAAACGTTGCAATGGAAAAAGATATTGAAGGGGGCAAATCGATTCTCAGTGATAGAAAAAATGAAATAAAAGATGCAATAGAATCTATACAAACCGATATAGAAAATGCGTCTAATATGATGTACAGAATAGAAACAGAGATTAAACAAATGAGTTCTCTAAACCAAAATAAGTTTGATGTAGTGTCTGATTAAATATTTCAGGAAATGGTTATGTTCGATATTCTTAAGAAAAAATTGTCAGATGCAGTCGATTCGATTTCTGGGAAAGCCGGTAAAGATGAAGCTGTAGATGAATCAGGTGTGAAAAAGGACGTTAGCAGTGGTAAAGGAGAGTCGATTAAAGGTAAGTTCGATAAGGTTGTCAAAAAAATCACGCATAAGGAATTGAGAAAATCAGACTTAACACCAATTCTAGACGAGCTGGAAATCGGCTTGATAGAAGCTGATGTTGCTCTAGATGTTGCAAGAAAAATTAAGGGAGATATTCTAGAGGAGTTATCTGGTAGAAATATAAGAAGGGGGGATGAACGTGAGTTCATAATAGATTCTTTTAGGAAAAGTTTATTGGGCATATTATCAGTTGATAGTGTGGATTTATTGGAGATGGGTAAAAATAAATCCCCCACGACATTACTATTTATGGGATTCAATGGTGTTGGGAAAACAACATCGATAGCGAAAACTGCGGATTGGATTTTAAAAAACGATATGAGTTGTGTATTGGCAGCTGCTGATACATTTCGCGCAGCCTCTATAGAACAATTGGGGGAACATGCAGACAACTTGGGAGTTAAAATGATAAAACATGATTATGGATCCGATCCGGCTGCAGTCGTTTATGATGCTATTGAACACGCGAAATCCAAAAATATTGATTTCGTGCTCGCGGATTCTGCTGGTAGGATGCACACAAACAAAAATCTTATGAGAGAGTTGGAGAAGATCGACAGGGTAAACAATCCAGATATAAAAATACTTGTTATAGATAGTTTAACCGGCAACGACGCCATATTACAGGCAGATGCCTTTGATAAAGTTGGTGTTGATGCTGTTATTTTCACAAAAGTCGATGTTAATGAAAAAGGTGGTGCGATATTGTCCGTGACTCATCGATTACAAGAACCCGTTCTTTTTCTTGGTGTGGGTGAAGATTATGACGATTTTATAAGATTCGATGCAGAAGAATTCGTCGATAATTTGTTGAAATGAATTATATTTAAAAATATACTTTAAATAAAGTGAAGTATTATGTTGGACAATCTAGGAAAGAATCTCAGTGATTTGATAAAAAAATTGACAACAGGTACTACTGTTGACAAGGATGCGGTAAATGCGATATTAAAAGATCTCAGATTATCTTTATTGCAGGCGGATGTAGATAAAGAACTAGTTGATACATTAATAGAAAACATAGAAGAGAAATGCCTTAGAAAGGACCCGCCCGCCGGACTTACGTTAAGAGAACATGTTTTAAAGACCATTTATGACGAACTTGTTAATCTATTGGGGGAGGAACCGTCAGAAGATATCAAGGACAAGGAAAGGATAATGCTTGTTGGGTTATTTGGAAGTGGAAAAACGACTACTGTAGCAAAGTTGGCCCGTTTTTTCAAAAAAAATGGTAAGAGGTCATCATTAGTAGCTTTGGATTATCATAGACCTGCTGCAACCCAGCAGTTAAAACAGTTGGGCAACAGATTAAAGGTTCCAGTCCATGTGGACGAAAACAAAGATGTTTATTCTGCTGCTAGAGACGGTCTAGAGAAGTTCAACAAATATGATGTGATAATTTTCGATACAGCTGGTCGGAATGCATTAGATGACGAATTGGCAGAAGAACTTAAAAAAATAGCTGATATCGTTTCTCCAGACGAGGTTTTATTAACTATACCGGCCGACATTGGTAAAGTGGCCAAAAAACAAAGCATTAAATTTAATCAATTGGTCGGGATTACAGGAGTTGTTGTAACAAAGATGGACGGTACTGCCAAAGCTGGTGGTGCATTAGCGTCGACTTCAGTTACAGGCGCTAATGTAAAATTTATAGGAACTGGTGAAAATTTGGAAGATTTTGAGCTGTATGACCCCGAGAGATTTGTATCAAGGATGCTCGGACTGGGTGATTTGGAAACTTTGTTGGAAAAGGCTAAAGACGCTGGTGTAAAAAAGGAGACAGTCGAAAGGATAGTTGAGGGAGATTTCACCTTAGATGATTTCTTGCAGCAGATAAATGCAATGCAGAATATGGGTCCATTGAATAAGGTTGTCGGTATGATACCTGGTGCAGGTTCCATGGGAATCTCGAAGGACTTATTAGAGAAGCAAGAACAGAAGATGAAAAAATACAAACATATAATAAACAGCATGACTGATGATGAGAGAAAGAATCCAAAAATAATTAACAGCTCGCGAATTAAAAGAATTTCCAAAGGAGCAGGTGTGTCTGAATCGGACGTTAGAGAACTTCTTAGTCAGTACAAGAAAATGAAGAAGCTGATGAAAATGATGGGTGGTAAATCTGGATTGAATAGGGGTGCGATGAAGAATCTTTCTAAACAGTTTGGTTTTAAGATGTGATTTTTAATTAGGTCATCCGAAATATGGAATCATCCCAATTGACCAATATTGACGAATTTAGATGTTAGCTTGTTTAAACAATAGACTATACACAATTCTCTAAGAAATAGTTGTTGGCGGTTTTCAAGAGATTGCATAGTCTATCACTTGATAATTGCTTTGGACGTATAATAAATTTGTATGTGGTCCAGAACACATTTTATAATATATTAATCTATACATCATGTAGTGGTAATATGACTCAAGCTAAGAAATCAGGGAAAGTAAGACAAAAAGCAATATCGATGATGGAAGATGGCTATATATGTGATAATTGCCTTGGTAGAGGGTTTGCCGAATTACTCACGGGAATGTCCAATGACGAACGGGGCAGGATAATCAGACATTACATTGCTTTTCTTGTAGATTCTGGAGAAAAAGTGGAAGTGGATGAAAGAAATTTTCATAGTATAAAGTTTAGAAACGAACAGATAGATCCCGAAAAACCAGAGAAATGTAAGATTTGTAAGGGTTTTTTTAGTTATGACATCGAGAATATCGTTGGAGATATTTTGGACAAGCTTTCTAAGTACGAATTTGATACTTTTCTAGTAGGAACTATATTATCTAATGATTTAATTACCAATGAACAGGATTTGTGGCTAGAATCTGGCATCGAGTTTGTAGAACCCATCAAAACGGAAATTAATCGTGAAGTGGGAAAATTAATAGAAAAACACACTGGTAAAAAAGCAAATTTGGAAAATCCAGACATAGCTATTCTGATAGATTTGGATAGAGACGAAATATCGCTGGATGTAAGAAGTATATACATTTACGGCGAGTACCAAAAATTTGTGAGGGATATACCACAAACTAAATGGTTGTGCAGCGAATGTAACGGTAAAGGTTGTACTAAGTGTGATGGGGAAGGAAAGTTATACAAAACATCTGTTCAAGAAGAAATGGAGATTCCATTTATCAAGGCCGCCAAGGCCAGAAAGACGAAATTTCACGGCGCTGGTAGAGAAGATATAGATGCTAAATGTCTGGGTTGGAGACCATTTGTTATAGAACTCGTAAATCCAAGGAAGAGAAACATGACCCTTAAACGGATAGAATCTTCGGTCAACAAGTCCGATAAGATTAATGTCAGGAATCTAAGAAAGGTCACCAGAGACAAAATAGTTGAGATAAAATCCGCGAGATACGATAAAACCTATTGTGCAGAGGTTTCGTTTGTTAATGAGATAGACAATGATAAACTCGAATTGTTAAAGGAAATAGAAAGATCTACTATAGTACAAAAAACACCAAATAGAGTGGTTCATAGGAGGTCCGATATTGTTAGGGAGAGGAAAGTGAAAAAACTAGATTACGAACAGATTGATGGGAAAACTCTTAAATTAATTATAAAGGGCGATGCTGGATTATATATCAAAGAACTAATATCTGGCGATGAAGGTAGGACCGATCCTAACGTTTCTGACATAATAAACAATAAAGTTAAAAACATCAAACTTGATGTTATTAAAATACACAGTACAAAATGATATGTGATTTTATGGTTAAGAAATCTAGAGGACCAAGAAGTAATACACGGAGGAAATTAAGAAAAACACCCTCCCATAGAGTAGCTATTACACAATATCTACGAAAGTTCGACAAGGGCGAAAAAGTTATTATATTCCCCGAGCCATCCAGCCATAAGGGAATGCCATTCCATAGGTATAAAGGCAAAGTTGGTATAATAACTGGAAAGAGGGGCAAATCCTATTTAGTTGAAATTAAGAGTGGTAAGAAGAAAAAAACACTTATATCTCGGCCAGAACACCTAAAAAAGGTTTAATCTAGAGTTTAGACCAGAAATTTGTTTTAGTTTGGTGTTTTTAAAATTGGAAATTCAATAGATAAATAAATAGAATTGATTAATGTTAATTAAGGGGTCAAAAAAATGAGATTGATAAGAGAAAAACTCATCGCAGATGCAAAAGCCAAAGAGATAATTGATAATTTGGGAGATCCTGATGAGATGAAATACAAGCAGAAGAACGCTTACGATAATCTAAAGAAGTTTGTAGTTGTAGATCCCAAGAAAATTAAATCTCTGGTCGAAGAATTGAGTAAGAATAAAAAATTAAGAACACGTCAAATAATATCAATTGCGAATATTTTACCCGATGACAAAGACGATTTGAGAACAATATTGCACAAGGAATATTCGAATTTTGATGCAGACGAGATTGATCTAATTCTTAAAGAAGTCCGTAAGGTAAACTCGGATTAATCAACCCTGGTGATTTCCTTGGTTGCAAAAGATGATTATATAATAGTATTGGAGTTTTTATCCAGAGGTAAATCTGGGGATAGAAAAGCCGAACCACTTGTCCAAGGGGTTGGTGATAAATATTTTAATTTATTAGAAGTTGTTGTTAAGGATGATCTTTCTCTAAATACAGGTGATAGGATATACATCGGTAGCGAAAAGCGAGAGAAAGTAAAATATATCCGATCCCGCATATCATACAACGAACTTACCAATTTCGCTCAAACCGAGTTGGAAGAGATTTTGGACGATATTATAGAGAAATACGAAGACAGATTTGTGGAATTCTTCAACAGAGCAGGTTCAGTCACGACTCGATTGCACAGTCTGGAGCTCTTGCCAGGTATAGGTAAACGGCATATGTGGGGCATAATCAAAGAAAGGAAGCGAAAGAAATTTGAGAGTTTTGATGACTTAAAAGAACGTGTAGATATGTTACCTGAGCCTAAAAAAATGATTAAGAAAAGGATAATAGAAGAATTCAAAAACAAGGATAGGCACAGGTTATTTGTAGCAAGTTCTATGATATAATTAAGGTAATTGATTATGGAAGATATGTTGGATTATATTAAGAGATATCCTTCTATGATTAAGGATTCGATAAATTTGACTAATGAATCTGAGTTAAAACATTATACGTTTGATAAAATCGTGGTCTGTGGCATGGGTGGATCAGCGATAGGTGGCGATATATTGAGCGATATCTTAAGATATTCACATGATTTCGTTGTTCATGTGTCCCGAAGATATAGACTTCCGAAATTTGTTGATGAAAATACACTTGTGTTTATAGTAAGTTATTCTGGCAGAACCGAAGAGACATTGAGTCAATTCGTGGACGCTAGAAAAACGGGGGCAAAGATGATATGTATAACATCTGACGGCTATTTGTTGGAGTGGTGTGAACTTTTAGGGATTCCCCATGTCAAATTACCAGTTGGTTTCCAACCGAGAGTCGCACTCCCATACCTGGTTTTTCCAATGATTCAGTACTTGCAGAAAATTTCAGACGATATAGATTTTGATTCAGATATCGAAGAGACCATAAAGTTATTAGAATATCTAATTATGGATAAAAATCAAGAATCCGACATAAAATCATCTGCAGATTTAGTAAAAAATCATAGAATCCGTGTCTATGGTTCTGATGAATACGAGTCTGCTGTAAGGAGAATAAAAACTCAAATAAATGAGAATAGCAAGGTCCCTTCTTCTTTTGAACTTTTCCCAGAAATGGATCACAATGAGATAGTTGGTTATGAAAACAATTCGTTGAACAAAGAAGATTATG
This sequence comes from uncultured archaeon, assembly GCA_964400475.1. Classification (GTDB taxonomy): domain Archaea; phylum Aenigmatarchaeota; class Aenigmatarchaeia; order CG10238-14; family SCSR01; genus CAYNTH01. The sequence continues at coordinate 72,878 of CAYNTH010000001.1, forward strand.
TGATATTCCTTAGAGATGAAAACGAATCCTCTGAAATGAGAACGAGAATAGATGTGACGAAAAAAATAATACGGGATGATGTTAGCGGTATCATAGAATTAACATCCTTTGGAAATTCAAAAATGACGAAATTGTTTTCTTTCATTCTTATGGGTGATATGTTGAGTTATTATATTGCCAAATCCAATAACGTGGCTCCTGAAAAAACAGATAACATAGATACCTTAAAGCGATTGTTGAAAGAAAAAAGTAATTTACAGGAAAAATTGGAGAAAGATATTGTTTAAATTTTACTTTTTCGTCCGATTAAAACAAAGAATCCATTATTTGTTGAGTTTAACATCCAATTAATCTGTATTAGAAAATGTTTCAATTTCCTCTTATTTTCATGATGCTGATAGTGTTTTTCGAAAAGTTCTTTAAATTCAAAATTGGTTGAGAAAGATAGTCTAGGTAAAGAATTAAGTAATTCTATATCATTTAGTTCAAACCATTTTAAGATTTCATCAATTGTATGTGTTGATTCAAGTGGATGATTATATTGATCTTGTATCCATATTTTCTTCTGTTTTTCATCGAGATCTTCTTTAGTGAAATAATCTAAATCATAGTTATTGGATATTTTTGAATAATACTTCTTAATCTTTGTCAGAATTCTTCCATAATTGTTGTACAATCCAATTATAACGAACCCCCCAGGTTTTGTTAGATCGCATTGAATTTTAAATCCTTCATATGGAGATTTTGTGTGATGAAGGACTCCTAAAGATATACTATAATCAAAGCTCTCTTTTGGCAATTTTAAGTTAAATATATCTCTTCGTATAAATTTTACATTTTTAAGATTTAATTTATTCTTCAGCTTATTAGCATAATCAATACTTGGTTTACTAAAATCTATTCCTGTAATATATCTTTTCTTAATTGATAAATAAGAAGATAGTTTTCCTGTACCACATCCTAAATCTATTACTCTTTTTTTTATTGGTATCTCGTCGTTTAACGATTTGGCAAACTGGCTTGCACTATTGCATAGATCGATTTTAGTTTCTATTTTAGTTAAATCGCTGAATAGAAATGGGTTTTTCTCGTAGAATTTTTTAACAATTTGTCCGTTTGTTTTCATTTTTGGCACTAATAGTTGTTTTTATCTATCAGATAATTTTCTAAGATTAGATAATCTATGTCAGTTTTAACGAATGTATTAAATGCGTTTTCAGGAGTTCTTACAATGGGTTGTCCCCTTACATTGAATGATGTGTTTATTATAACTGGAATTCCTGTTATTTTTTTAAATTCTTTTATTAGATTATAATATCTCGGATTCGTTTTTTTATCAACCGTTTGGGGTCTACACGTAGAATCTATATGGGTAGCAGATACTATATTATTTATTTTATTTTCTTTAACTTTGAAAACGAGTACCATATAAGGAGATTCGTGTGCCTTGATTAGATAATCGTCAATATCATCTATTAGAATCGATGGGGCGAATGGTCTAAATGGTTCTCTATGTTTTACTTTATTGTTTAGGATGTCTTTCATGATCGGATCGGATGGATTTGCTAATATGCTCCTATTTCCTAATGCCCGGGGCCCAAATTCTAATCTCCCTTGGAACCAACCAATTACGTTATTTTTTGAAATCAATTTCGCAGTTTTTTTAGTTATTTTTTTATCATCTAATTCTTCATAATTTATGTCATTATCTTGCAAAAATTTTTTGATGAATTCATTACTAAAACTTGGTCCCAAATAGACGTCATTCATTTGATATTCCCTAGGATTGTTGTATAGATGGTTATAAACATAGTACGCCGCACCGAGAGAACCACCAGCGTCTGATGAAGCAGGTTGGATGAATATATTTTCGAATTTCCCTTCTACAAGTATTTTTCCATTAGACACCGAATTTAATGCAACTCCTCCAGCTAAACACAAATTTTTTGATCCAGTTAATTCATGTGCATGATTCGTTATTTTGAGCATCGTTTCTCCTGTAATTCTTTGAAGAGCAGCTGCTATGTCTTTGTGTCTCTTTTTGATTTCATCTCCGTGAAATCTCCTTGGACCCAATTTTTTTTCCAATTCAGGTGTGAACATATTTTTTTTATGGGTATAAGAGAAATATCTCATGTTTAATTTGAAACTACCATCTTCTTTCACATCAATTATATTTTTGAAATCGTCATAGTATTTTTCCGAATCTCCATAAGAGGCCAATCCCATGATTTTGAATTCATCATTATTAACTCTGAATCCCAAATATGATGTTATCGTACTATATAATAATCCTAGAGAATGGGGAAATTGTATTTCTTTAAGGGATTCGATTTTGTTGTTTTTTCCATGGTGTATTGCAGTTGTTGTCCATTCACCGACCCCATCTACAGTTACTATTGCCGCTTTTTTGAATGGGGAAACCAGAAATGCACTTGCGGCGTGTGATTGGTGGTGCTTGACAAATAACACATCACCATCGTAATTAACCTTAGTTTTTAATGTTGATGGGACTCTTAATTTTTTTGTCATCCATTGAGGTACAGCTTCCCAAAATGTCCAGAAAGACGTCGGGTATTTTTCTATACATGTTTGAAGAATTCGATCAAATTTTAGTAATGGTTTATCGTAAAAAACTACTTTATCCACATCTTTTATAGTAATCCTACCCTCTTTAAGACAATAATTTATAGAATTTTTAGGGAAACTATTATCGTGTTTCTTTTTTGTGAAACGTTCTTCTTCCACAGCAGCTACCAATTTACCATCTTTTATAAGACATGCGGCGGAATCGTGATAATAACAAGATATACCTATTATGTTCATTTTTATCATCATTAATATTGTCTTTTGGGGTTATCATTTTCCATCGAATCAGTTTTAATCCAATAACTTTTTTTGTTATATTTATTTGATTCAATGATTCTAGAAAATTTCATTAGTAAAAACGAGAGTGTACCACCGACCCAGTATATAATAGAGACAAGGATAAAATTTAATACTATCTTTGATTTTTTGTTTATTCTTTTGAATAAGTCAAAAACATTCGATTTCATATATTATATCACTGGATAAATGATAATTGGTAATGGTGAAATACTTATTGATACTAACAATATTCCTAATATAAATAACAATAAAAGTAATGGAATCAACCAAATTTTTTTGTTCTCATTGAGATATTTTATTATATCTTTCAGGATATAGAATCGTTTTCCCATCAAAATATTTATGTAGTTTCTATTTATTATTTTTTCAGTCTAAAATAGATTTTTCAATAATGAAATCTTTAAGATACCCCGATACTATTTTATGTCCTTCTGGATTCAGATGAGCGCCATCTACAAAATATCCACTAAATTTGGGAGAGCTTCTGATAATTTTTTTTTCAAGGTCAAAAACATAAAGATTCTCAATATCTTTTTCTTTCAGATTCCTTAGATTTTCGTTGAGTTCAGATTTGGATCGTATGATAAATGAGAATAATTCATAATCTCGGGCCTTTTTTAAATATTCTATTTTTTTCGTATAATTTCCTTCTTTTCTCCCCAATTCATAAAATTTTCCTGTCACATCAATAGTTCCTATAGGTTTTAATTCCAGATTGGATAGTGGAGTAACAAATATGATTGGTATACTGTTATTTTGAGCAATTTCCGTGATATCATTCATATTTTGAACATAATTATTAAGGATTATTTCATCAATTTCCCTTAATTTTTCGTGATTTATTTGTAATACTCCTAGATTCTCCGCAGTTTCTACAATTTTTCCATCAATCATTTTTATTTTTTGGGCTCTTCTTTCATTTCCTATAGAATATATTTTCAAAAAATTGTTTAGTATAAAGTTATTGGAAAGTAGGTAGAATTTAGGTTTTAATATTCGAATATATGCATTTTGATAATCGTTATGCCCGGAATATATTATGATGAGATCTGGTTTTTTAATTTCAATCGAATGTATTATATTTTCCTTAACACCCTGCAAATCTCTACCACTGGATCCAAAATTTAAGACATTTATTTCTTTTTCAGTGTTATTTTCCAAGTCACTTTCAAGATAATATGGAAATACTTTTTTTTGTGAAGGATTCACGATCGAAGATCCGCCAAACACGTATATGGAATAGTCCTCATCAGAAAAATTCATGAAAATTTTACCATCGTTAATCGTTCCACCATACCTACCTTCATTATATTCAAAATATTTTTCATCATCCTCTTCCTTGATATCCACAGGTATCTCGGATTTTCCTAGGTAATCTTTGACGTTGTTTTTAATTTTTTCATAATCGATTGTATTGATGTGGATGATTTGTATTAATAGATTAGTAAATATCACTACCAACAAGAGTGTAGGCGTCCATGCAATTAATTTAGATATTGTGTGGTGATTTTTTTCCATTGTATAATATTATCAAAAAATTAGATTTATAATTTCAGAGGAGTTTTATAATGATCTCGTTAAATCAGTAATTTCCACTTCACTGATTTCTTCAATTCTTCTCAATTGATCTTCTATTTTATCCACTTCTCCGCCAGCATCTGGTATGATTTTAATGACATTCAATGCAACTAATCCAAACGCTACAGGGGATTCGTTTATTCTGTCTGGATTGATTTTTTCAGTTATTTTCTTTTTCAGATTTTCCAAATCAATATCCACGCCTTTAGGCATTACTCTGAATGTAGCAATCACTTCTGCCATTTGTTACACCTATGGTCCCTCAAACCCACATTTGCATGTGTATTTTGTGCCGTTTTCCCTACAATTTTCACATCTTATTATCCATTCATCCTTGCATCCCGGGCAAAGGAATTTTACGAAATTGTCGCTAGCATGCATGTGTAAGTTACAGCTAATGCAATTTATCGTCTTTTCTCCCATACTATTACCACATTTACTTTAAAAGATTATTTTAATACTATTAATAATCTTTATAACTATTGTTATTTGTTACAATTGCCTCCTTAGTATAGCTTGGAGTGTCAAACACGAGTAAATAGAACATCGGCTTGCGGAGCCGAGGACGTGGGTTCAAATCCCACAGGAGGCACTTTTAATATTTTGGATAACGCTATCTGAAAATTATCTTATTTCTTTAATCTTATTTTCATGAAATCGTATGCGATTTCCGTGTTTGGAAAGATTTCTTTAGCAGTATTCTCCATTTTTTCTATATCCTCTTTCGTAGAATACCTTCTACTCATATGTGTTAATAACAATTTTTTGGCCTTTGACTTCTTTGCTATTTCAGCCGCTTGTTTGACGTCTGCGTGTGATTTTCCTTCTGCTTCTTCCAAGAATGTGGCATCATGTATAAGTAAATCGGAATTTTTAGATATCTCAATCATGTTATCACATGGTTTTGTATCACCCGAATAAACCACTTTCAGCCCCTCCTTTTTTTCCGCTATATTCTGGATTTTGATAATTTTCCCTTGTTTTTTGATTTCCCCGGATTTTTTCAATTCATCCAACCACTTACCCCTCTTCAATCCCATTTTCTCTAATTTTTTTAGGTTAATACTCCATCTATCCTTTTCTTCGAACGAATATGCTACTGCAGGTACTGTATGGAACACCGGTATTGAATAAATTTCATATTTCTCTGTTTCATCGATTTTAATTTTTTTATCTCCTCCATACTCCACATTGATGGCTTCTACCGGAAATCTCAGTCCAAAATATCCCAAATCCATTATATTTGAGACAAATTTTTCTGCCTCAGGGCCGAATATTTTTAATGGTTTTTTTCTTTTCTCCAAGTTCATTGTTTGTATTAGTGGAATCAACCCAGCGAAGTGGTCAGCGTGCCAATGAGAGATGAAAATTTTATCTATTTTCATGAAACTGATGTCGGATTTCATAAATTGTTTTTGGGTTCCTTCACCACAGTCGAACAACAACACTTCGCGTTCCTCTGTGGAGTATTCTAAAACTATTGCAGGATGGTTTCTATTTAGACTGGGTATACCAGACACGGTTCCCAGCATGGTTATCTCTATCATTTTTAACACTTGGTAAATTTCTCCTTTTCAAAATACGATTTAAGGAATACCCCGAAATTTCTATCATTTTTTACTATTTTAAAGATTTTTTTCGGATTTGTTATCATTTCATATTTTTTAGATATTTCTTCAGCTATATGGCTAGGTATGCCTTTCGCTTTCAAAATTTTCAATGAAACGTTCAGGCTATCTCTTATTTTTTCTGTTGCAGTTGTATATTCTCTCTTCGTTTCGACCACCCAAAAATCATCATCTATGAATGGTCCGTTTATGGCGGACTTTTTATATTTTTTAACGAAGTTCATTGATCCATCTCTGTCGAATACTGAAGGCCCGATTCTTTTCCTCACGTTGGGCAATTCAAAATTTTCCATCTCGAGTACCAAAATTATTTTGTCTTCTTCATCCGTGTACACATCTTTTCTTAGAACATCAAATTCATTCTCCTTTAAAATAGATTCCATTCTGTTTGAGAATTTCCTAAGTTGTGGCCACAATATATCTGGTACCACATCTGGGGCACTCGATTTGATTATTATCAATTCTGTGCCTCTGTCTCGAATTTTAGTCATTAGTTCGGATGATTTTATTGGTTTAGATTTTTTAGGGAAGAAGAATTTTTCAGATGGTGATTTCCTAAAATCATTAGCTATTTCTTTCAATTTTTGAAAATTTTTGCTCGATATGGCTGCCGCAGCATTCCTATTCCTATCGGTTGGGTCTATAATGATTAGTGATTGATTTTTGAACTTTTTTCTGATTTCTTCATATTCCGATTTATTGTAGAAATTTTCTATATCAACTATCTCCCCGTGATTCCAATTCGAAATTCTTTCTATGGCTTTTTGGAATCCACCATAATTTATTATAATTAACTCGCATACATAACCAGAGAATCCTTCTGTTTTGGTGTCAGCGCCATATATTCCATTCACAACGCAGATTTTTTTCAAAAGCCTGACATCATTTGACAATTTTTCCGGGAATTTTTTTTCTATATATCTTACATGAAATGGTGTTCTGTCAACAGATGATTTCAATTCCTTCGTATTCTTGAGTTTATAGCATGGTACAACATCTATTTGCATTTCATCTATTTCTCCAGAGACATATGGGTGTTCCGCATATTCTATTCTATATGTACCATCAAATTTTTTGATAATTTTTTTCCCGATTTTTAGCCCAGATTTTTCCATTTTGTTTTTGGACATCGATTTCGGAAAAAGGATAAAAAGGTCGAATTCCATTTTCCCAGGAAGCCAAGTGTTTCTAGTTAAGCTACCGGCAATTATAGCTTTGGCCTTATATTTTTTAGATTCTTTGTTCGCAAGTTCGAGCAAATTTTTGGCCAATTTTTCTAGTCTTTCCTTTTCCTTCTTACTAGGAACTATTTTTCTAGTGACTTTATTTAATAATTTCTTGACAGACCTTTTGGACATAATTAAATTTTGTACTGTTGTGTATAAAGCTTTAGATTTTTGGTGTTGTATATTACTATGATAATAATTTTTCAATGGAATCTTTCTTAATATCGCCTTCTCTGAGAATTTGGAAATCATTCTCTTCGGATAAATCCACAACAGTTGATGGTTTGCCTGTTTTACATTCTCCGCCATTTAATATATAATCTATTTTAGATCCCAGTTGTATTTCAACCTCTTTAGCGTTCCTGGCATCGTTATTTCCGGATATATTTGCAGAGGTTGCAGTAATCGGTCCAGACTTCTTTATTAATTCCAGTGCTATTTCATTGTCCGGCATTCTTATTCCCAGTTTATCAGAATTCGAAGTCAATTCACTTGGTAATATTGCCTTTTTCTTTAGTATCAGTGTAATCGGTCCAGGTAAAAATTCCTTTGAGATTTTTCTAGCATTGGAATTTGTGTATACTAGTTCATCCATTTGATTTATATCCGACACAGCAACTGAGAGTGGTTTGTCAAATTCCCTTGACTTCGCAGCAAATACCTTCAAAATAGCTATTCTGTTAAACGGGTCTGCACCAAGTCCATATACGGTTTCGGTTGGATAAGCTACCAGTCCGCCCGCTTTTATTATTTCAGATGCTTCTTCAATCTGTTTTTTCAATTTTTTATTCATATTTTAATTATGTACATCGTACTAAAAATAAGTATTCACTACTTAATAGTAAAGTTTATATAGTAACTACTCACAAATAGTGAATATAAGATGGGACGAGGTGTACAAATGACAGGTGAAGATCGCGTTGATTTTTTCAAGGAACAACTATTTGAAGCTAAGTCTGAGTTATTTTCAGCAAGTGACCTTAAACAAGTCAAGTTCCTTCAAAAGAAGATAGAATACCTTGAAAAGAAGATGCAAGAGATTGAAGAAGCCGAATAGATTTTTGGTTATTTTTATAAATTTAATAGCCCCGAGCGGATTCGAACCGCTGTCTTCTGGGCCAGAACCAGATTTAAGGGGCAAATGCCTATCCTTGACCACTAGACTACGGGGCTTTTAATCATTTGATTCTATCAGTTACAAAAATATATAAGCTTTCTTAGACTTTATTAATTTATAATTAAGGTGTTGGAATGCACGGTGAACGAGAAACACTTGGTTGAACATGAAGAAGCGTCACATCCAATGCTATTTATTTCTACTAATCTAAATGTAAAAATATTCGGAGGTAATCTTAAATGAGAATTTTACAGTTGCATTCAGACTATATAATATACAAGCCCGTGAAGAAGGAAATTAAGAATGCTGAAGAAGCTGAAGAAGTTTCTAATAAAATTGAAGATGTTTTGGTTCTTTTTACCTGTGTTGAAAAAGGCGACAATGGGGATATTGCAAAGAAAGCAATAGAAGATGCAAGAGATTTTATGGAGAACATAAAAGTTGATAAAATTCTACTTTATCCCTATGCTCATTTGAGTAACAATTTGGCGAGCCCTAGAAGTGCTTTGGATATTCTAAAACATATGGAAGTTGTATCAAATGATATGGACATTGAGACCTATAGAGCTCCATTCGGGTGGGCGAAGGAATTCACGATTTCGGTAAAAGGTCATCCCCTGGCAGAACAATCGAGGAGATACCCGGAAAATGGAAATGTTGTTGAAAAAGATAACACCGAGGACGATAGAACATTAGAGCAGAAAAAATCCAGGATGTTCAGGACTTCTAGAACAGCTGTAGAGGATTTACCAGAAAACGATCACAGGAGACTTGGTCAAAAATTAGATCTGTTCAGCTTTCATGATGCTGCTCCAGGCATGCCGTTTTTTCACAATAATGGTATGATTATTAGAAATCAATTACTCCGATTTTGGAAGGATGAACATAATAAAGAGAATTATCAAGAGATAAAAACGCCTATTTTATTGAATAAGAATTTGTGGGAAATCAGCGGTCATTGGGATCACTACAGAAAGAATATGTATTTTACAAATATAGATGATGAATCATATGCTATTAAACCTATGAATTGTCCGGGAGGGATTCTGATATTCAAAAATAATATAGTGTCTTATAGAGATTTGCCGATGAGAGTAGCTGAATTGGGTTTGGTACACCGACACGAATTGTCTGGTGTTTTGTCAGGATTGTTCCGAGTTAGATCATTCACCCAGGACGACGCCCACATATACATGACACAAGACCAGATAAAAGATGAGATAATAGGTGTAATCAACCTTACTAAGAGATTTTATGAAACTTTTGGGTTTGAATTTCATGTTGAACTTTCTACCAAGCCAGATAATTCGATTGGAACCGATGAACAATGGGAATTGGCCGAGGCGGGGCTGAAATCAGCTTTGGACGAAATTGATATGGATTATAAATTGAATCCTGGTGACGGAGCGTTCTATGGACCGAAAATAGATTTTCATATAGAAGATGCAATGGAAAGGACATGGCAATGTGGTACAATACAGTTAGATATGACAATGCCCGAAAAATTCGATTTGAATTATACTGGAGAGGACGGTAAGCCCCACAGGGTTGTAATGGTTCATAGGACCATTATGGGTTCTATAGAGCGTTTCATGGGGATACTAATTGAGCATTTCAATGGAAATTTCCCGGTATGGCTGGCTCCTATCCAGCTAATAGTTATTCCGATAACCGATAAGAATTTGGAATATGCTAAGAAAATAGAGCAGAAGTTTAGTGGGGCTTGTATACGCTCGGAAATTGATAGTAGTTCAAACACGATGGATTATAAAATAAGAGATGCCCAGTTGAAAAAAATACCATACATGATTGTAATCGGGGACAAGGAAGAAGATAAAGAGAATATTTCAGTAAGAGATAGGGACGGAAAAGTCAGACATAATGTAGATGTGTCTGAATTCAAAAAAGAAATTCTAGACAAGATAGAAAATAAGAAAATAGATTAGATTTATTTTTCGAATGGTTTACTCTTATTCCAAGCAAGATTGAATAATGGATTGAGAATCCCGTCTGCAACATGTGAACTCTTGCTCCATATTGCGAGATCCTGCGTTGAGTGTACACTCGAATCCGTTAACGGTAGTAAAGTTTCCTTTCCATCTACAATTAAGAACTTTCCAGATATGTGGATTTCTTTCTTTGATAAATTTCTCACATCGGCTATATCTGACAAAGATTTCATATCTATCTCTTTATTAGAAGCATCTGTTGCTATTTTGATATTGACTCCTCGTTTATTTGCCTCTTTCAATGTATCGAAGTGTTCTGAATAGAAATCTTTCAACCCTTCTCTATTAAGAACAATGTTTATATTATTGTCCGCGCCCTTTAACATAGAATTAATTTGCTGTGAAACCGAATATTTGCCTTTTATAGATCCTGTCAATTCCTCTGGACTGACCAATTTCATTCCTTTTTCGTATAATTCATTCAGTTCTTTCATAACTGGTGATTCTTTCAATCTCTCAACTTTATTACGAGCAGCAACAATATCTTCAACCAATTTTTCCTTAATTCGATCCAACGCATTATCGGGTGATACTGCAACGTATTTGATTGGTTTCCCCGTTTGGACTACTACGAATCCTTTATCTGCCAAGCTTTGTAAAATATCGTATGACCTTGACCTTGGAACGTTTGCTATTTCAGAAAGTTCACCAGCAGTTGATGTCCCGCGAGCAAGCAATGCAATCCACAGTTTTCTTTCATACAGGTTCAATCCAATCCCTTTGAGGGAATCCATAACCTCCGATGATGCCAACATATTAAATACCTTTGTTTTAACTAAATAGTGATTTAATATATAAGTTTTTATATCTTACAAGTAGTGCCACTTTCTCGATATTCAGCCGTTATGTTGATTTTTATAAATTCTTTTTATCCTTTCAACAGTGTCAACGTTTTCAGGTCCTTTATCAGCGCTTCTGTCGCGTATAAGCCTAGGGAATCTTAACGCAAATCCAGATTCATATTTTGGCGATTTTTGTATTTCTTCATATCCGATTTCGAATACTATTTCTGGTCTTATTTCTACTCTCCGTCCCTCTTCATTTGTTATCAACGGTTTCAGTTTTTTGGTCATACCTTCGAATTGTTCGTCTGTTAATCCAGTTCCCATCATCCCGCATGATAAAAATTCATTTGTCTTTTCATCCCTGCAACCTAATATGAAACTACTCAACCAATTCGTTCTTTTTCCCGTTCCCCATTCAGCTCCCGTTATTGCCAAATCCAATGGCTCCATTATTGGTTTAACCTTCAACCAATATCCAACTCTTCTACCTGGCTGATAATTCGATTCCAAATTTTTGACTATTACTCCTTCGTGTCCATCTTTTAGTGATTTGTTATAGAATATTTTCGCTTCATCGATATCTTTCGTTACTATCTGATTCGCTAATTGGAGTTCCCCTGTTTTTGGGTTTATTGTCTTTTCCAATTTTTTTCTACGTTCCTTCAACGGCAAATCTAATAGAGGTTTCCCGTTTAACAACAGTATATCGAAAATGTTCACTTGTATTGGGATTTCATTAACCATTTTCTTAATATCGTACTTTCTTTGTATTCTTTGTGACAGGGTTTGGAATGGTAACGGTCTTTTAGTTTTGTCATCTATTGCCAATATCTCTCCGTCCAAGATACATTTTTTAACATCTTTTTTAACATTTTTCCTTACCATCTTAACTAAGTCCGGGAATTGCTTAGTCACGTCTTCCAATCTTCTGGTGAAGATTTTGATATCGTCACCGTCTTTATGAATTTGTACACGCGCTCCGTCGTATTTAGTTTCTATCGCAACTTCGTCGAATTTATTTACAGCTGTTTCCAAATCCGGCGCTTTTTCTGCTAGAAGAACTTGAACAGATGTTCCCATCTCTATTTCAACTTGTTTTAATCCGGTATCTCCATCAGATTTTGCAATTTTGATAATTTCACCATAATCGGGCATCATGTTCCATGCGTGTTCCACATTTTTCGCCTTAACATCGAACGCCTTTGAGATCGCATCTCTGAGTATGCCTTCGGCCACTCCTATTCTCAATGTACCCAGCGAAGTTCTCACTATATACTTTGCTTCAATAGGCGTTGCCGATGTCAGAAGTTCTGCAATCACATTCAATTTTCTATTCTGCGAACCCTTACCACTGATTTCCGGGAGTTTCTTAAGACTGTTGAATACTTTTTTTATTGTCAATTTACGCTCCATTAACGTTGACTGTGTTTTAGATTCGATCAGTCCTTGTGCCACCTTACCCAAATCCCCGGTCTCTTTGAATTTTTCGGTTATTTTTTTCATTGAATGACCTGTGGCTTTGTTAATAACACGTTTCATCATTTTTTGTGCGATACCCAAATCTTCTTTTGATGACGCTGGAAAGACTTTTCCAGTGACGAGTAATGCAATTCTACTTAAATCATCTTGGTTAACTTTTCTCAAGAACTCCGCCAAGATATCTCTTTTATCATGTTTAGATGATGTCTTTTCTAGTTTCGAGTAGATGTCCGCAAGTTTAGAATACAGCATATGTTTCACTACCAACAATCAAGATTTAAATTGTAATATCTTTATAGTTTTCTATAAAATCTTGATTAAACAGCATTTGATGAGTAGATGATGATGCCGGTAATGGAAAAACATAGAATAATATACAATCGATGGGAATTTGGGTTTTGTGAAAATTGCAAGGGCAATCCATCACCCTCTAAGATGGTAAAAAATTTTCTTGTTTCTGGTGACCCTTCAAGTAAGTACAAATCGACTAAGGAAATCTGGGTTTGTAGTAAATGTGGTTATAGCAGAGAATTCTAGTTATTACCGATGGAAAAGAATTTTACATTCAAATTCTAATTAGAATTAGGGATAGAGGTGAAAATGAATTGAACGTTTTTGACTGTATTTTTAGGAGAAGGAGTACTCGTAGTTTTAAGGATGAAGATGTGGACGACAAACTAATAGGAGTAATGTTATCTGCCGCTGTTCATGCCCCTTCTGCAGGGAATACACAGGAGTGGCATTTCATAGTAGTTAAGGATGATAAGGTAAAAGAAAAATTGTCTAATGCTGCTTTAAACCAGAGATTCATATCTAAAGCCCCAGTTGTCATAGTTGTTTGTATTGATAAAGAAAAGATAGAGTTGAAATATGGTAAGAGAGGATTGAATTTTTATTCTCTACAAGACACAGCCGCTGCTACTATGAATATTTTGTTATCTGCAGAGGCGCTGGGGTTGAGCACGTGTTGGGTAGGGGCATTTGATGATGAAAAGGTTGGACATATTCTTAAACTTCCCAATCAATTGAGAGTGGCATCCATAGTTCCTGTAGGATATTCGGACGAGAATGCAGTGAAGCCTAGGAGAATACCATTCGAAAGATTGACGCATGTTGACCAATATAATAGAAAATATCCAATATCAGAAGCCGTCAAGAAAGAAGGTGGGAAGGAGCTGAAGTTTAAACCATTGGGTAATTATATAGAGGACGTTTTGAAAGACAGGAAGTCGAAAAAGAAGAAAAAAGAGAGAACGACCTTCAAGGACTTCATAAATAAATTGAGATCATAGTGTGTAGAAACAAATTTCTTTGGTTAAATTAAATTTAATAATGCAGAGAAGCAATTTTTATTATATAAAATAGATGGTAGATGAGATGAATATTTGGAAACATTTGAATCTGGGAAAAAAGACGTTTATTTTTTATCTAATTTTCGTGTGTTTTGTATCCTATTTAATTAGTAGTTCTGTTATGGTATTTGCTGCAAGTGATTCAGTGAGTTTAGATTTTTCCAAATCTGAAATCACGATAAACACCACTAAAACGGAATATGTTGAGATAACTGTTGTAAATAATCAAACTATAGAAGATACTTTTTCACTTTCAGTTTGGCCCCATGAAACATGGGAAGGCATAACTCCCAATTTAGAGAGATATACAGCCAGATTGGAACCAGATACTCAGAAGACTGTTAAATTATATTTGACGGTTTCCTCGGATGCCGATGAGATAATAACCACTTTCTTAGTTACCGCAAAGTCTAATACAAATTCGAATGTTACTGCATCCGATGAATTGAGAGTAAGGGTTTTAAGGGAAACTTCTGTTTATATTTCCGATATATCCTTGGACAAATATTTGTTGGACCAGGGCGAATGTGTAAACATAACATCGTCGATCACCAATCTGGATGCATCAGATGGTCCTTTCAAATTAAATACCAGAATAAGGAAAGGCACAGATGTTATAGAGAGTTTCGATAATGAAGTTCCTTATGTGAAGGGCAAAAGCATAGAGAAAGTCATCAATCAATATTGTTTTGATAAATACGCCGAGTCAGGAAGATATACTATACTATCAGAATTGAGGACGGAACTTAACAAGAAACTAGATAGTAGGACAGAAACCCTTAAGATAACAGATATCAGTGATATAGAGTTGGAAAAAGATGTCCAGTATACGCCGTTTGCACAGATAAAGACCATAACTGTTAAAAACGAAGGAAATACGATAGAAACTGATTTCTATGTTACCGAAACGGTCTCCAGTTTTGTTAACAAGATATTCTATCCTATAGATCAGCCAACATCTACCGAAGAACAAGATAATAAATATACTTATAGTTGGGAAATTGAGAGCCTATCCCCTGGGGAATCGATGCAGATACAATATGAGATAAGGTATGTGAGCATATGGTTCACGGGGCTGGTGATAATACTTTTAGTGATATTGGCGTTTTCCTATGTATACACTCCAAGGATAACCAAGAAGTATAATCTCGTTGGTAGTTTGAAGAAGGGAAAGGAAATTCCTATAATGTTGGAGATAAAGAATTCGACAATCCACGAAATTAAGAATGTTGTTGTAGAAGATTCCGTAACACCTATTGCAACATTGGTCAGTAAATTTGATACGATGAAACCAAAATCAAAGAAAACAGATACTGGTACACAATTGACGTGGAAAATTAAATCATTGAAGCCCCTGGAAGAAAGGGTGTTGACGTACAGGATAAAACCGAATGTTGATATAATAGGCAGTATGAGACTTCCTAAAGCTACGATGGAGTATTTAAACAACAAAAAGGAGAAAAAAGTTGTTGCAAGCAAGTCAGTGGAAATTAAATAAATATAACAATAAAACTTTTATATTCTTTTTAAGATAGAATTTTAAACTGAGTTGCCCCACTGTTAAATACCCGAAGTAGCTCAATGGCAGAGCATCCGGCTGTAGACGAGTACATCTGTGCTTGTTAATAGCTCTTGCTCGGACAGAAACCGGGGGGTTGGGAGTTCGAATCTCCTCTTCGGGATTCAACCTTTAAAATGACTGAAAACCGATAAATTTAAAATATTTAAGAATGTAAGATAATAAAATATAGTTTAGTTGGCGGCCAAAGTGAGCATGAAACATCTGTTCCCATCTCGAACACAGCAATTAAGATGTTCAACGAATTGGGTTGTACTGAGCATAGGCTCGGAAACCCCAGGACGCTGCCAACTTTAATAATTATGACAAAATGCGAGGCACCCAGGTGAAATCTTGAATACCAAAAAAAATATTAACTGGTTCTTTAGCAAAAGAAAAAAGGAAGATTTATCTTTAGATATCAACTGGGTAAATTAATAGGTGATTAAAAAATAAGTGAAATTTGGTATATATCCGATTCTCGGGTAAATATGCCCTGGTGGTGTAGTGGCCTAGCATACAAGCCTGTCAATAATAATGCAGATCGCTTGTGACACGGGTTCAAATCCCGTCCAGGGCGTTAAAGTTGGCTTGATGTTTGTGTATACAAGGTGTGGTAGTGGAAGATAAAGAAAAACCTGTTGACAATGGTAATATCACTAGTGTTAAAAGTAACGATGATTATTTTTTGAACATTCTTAATTCTTTTGTTCAAAGGCGGGGTCTTGTGCAATTCCAGATAGACTCTTATAATGATTTTATAACTAAAACAATACCCGGGGTCCTTAATGAAATAGGTGAAATAGAACCAGATGTTCCTGAATTGGGTAAATTCAAGATAAAACTTGGGGATTTTAGAATAGGTAAAGAGAATTGGGGTCCATGGTTTAAGGAAGCAGATGGGTCAGAAAGAAGGATATTGCCGATTGAGTCTAGGATAAGGGATTTAACTTATGCTGTTCCAATGTTTGTTGAAATGACTCCTGTTATGAATGGCGTTGAAGGAGAAACCATTTGGGTCAATTTTGGGGATTTGCCCTTGATGTTGAAGTCAAAAATTTGTCCATTATCTACTATGACGGAAAATGAGTTAATCGAAGCCGGTGAAGATCCTGATGACCCCGGTGGGTATTTTATTGTAAATGGTACCGAAAGGATACTGGTTTTAGTCGAGGAAATAGCTCAGAATAAGACCATAGCAGCCAAGGTCAGTTCTGGAACATCTACTGAAATTATAAGAATCCATTCGGAGAAGGAAGGATATGTCCAGAGGCACATGATTGAACGTAGGAAAAACGGGTTAATAACGATAAGTTTTGCGAATGTCAATAAATTACCAATAGCGATTCTGTTGAAAGCCCTTGGGTTGGAGAGTGATAAGGATATAATAACAATTTTGTCAAAAGATCCTGATATACGCGAAGAATTTTACATGAATTTATATGAGGCGGGAGTTTCAAAATCGGAGGAAGCACTCGATAAGATAGGCAAACATATCAAAATACCACAAAAGGAGTATAGAATGTCGAGAGCTGTTAAATTAATTGATAGATATTTGTTGCCCCACCTTGGTCAAGATTCTTCAAATAGATTCGAGAAAGCGATATTCCTCATAAAGGCCATTGATAAAATTTTGAGATTGCATTTGGGCAAGATTGAAGAAGACGATTTGGATCATTATTCAAACAAAAGATTGAGATTGTCTGGAGATTTGTTGGAGATTTTGTTGAGGTCGATACTTTTGGGTAAATGGGGCTTGATAACTCGTATTACATATAATTATCAGAAGTTAGCAAAACGAGGCAGAGTGCCTCCACTACAAGCCATAGTAGAGACTAATGTGTTGACAAATCAATTGAATTCTGCTTTAGCAATAGGTAGTTGGGTTGGTGGACGAACAGGCGTTAGTCAGCGATTGGAAAGGGGTAGTTATATTAAAACACTCTCCCATATGCGCAATGTCCTTTCACCATTGACATCTACCCAAGAACACTTCGAAGCGAGAGAATTACATCCTACTCATTGGGGAAAATTATGTTCTAGTGAAACTCCAGAAGGAGCTACAATCGGATTGAGAAAGTATCTGGCTATTATGGCTGAAGTTACCAGTGGCATAGGTGAAAAAGATAAGAAAAATTTGGAGAAAATATTGGAAGGGAATGTAACTCCAATACAAGATTCCATTAAGAAATAATTTGGTGTTTAAATGGCTGAAAAAGAAAAGAAGAAGATGATAACTCCTGCAGACGTTTATTGGGATGGCCGGTATTTGGGTAAGGTGGAAAATCCCATGGAACTTGTTGATAAGATTACGCAAGGGAGGAGAGACGGCACATTATCTTATCAGGTAAATGTTTCTTATTACTCCCATTTAGATGAAGTAAGAGTTATGTCGGATGAAGGTCGTGTAAGAAGGCCGGCAATTGTTGTTGAAAATGGGAAATCTAAACTCACAAATGATGTGATAAAGAAGATAAAGAATGGTGACATGGAATGGAAAGATTTGATAGATCAAGGGATAGTTGAGTATTTGGATGCAGACGAAGAAGAGGGAACTTATATATGTTTGAATCCAGAGGACCTTACAGAAGAACACACTCACCTCGAGCTAGATCCTTCGATAATTTTAGGGCTTTCCGCATCATTCATACCCTTTACCGAATACAACCGGGGAGATAGGGTAAATTATGGTGCAAAAATGATAGGCCAGAGTATGGGGCTATTTTCTACTAATTATTTGAGTAGAGTGGATACAAAATCGAACGTGATGGTTTATCCACAAAAGCCATTGGTTGGTACGCATGCAAATAAGATAATAAATTATGACAAGCATCCGAATGGATCTAACGTGATAGTCGCAGTTGGTTGTTTTGACGGATACAACATGGAAGATGCCATTGTTATAAATAAGAGTTCTATACAACGTGGATTGTTTTGGTCAGCTATGATGAGGACTTATGACGCTGTACAGAAAAGATACATGGGTGGTCAAGAAGATATAATTGGAATACCTGAGGCTGGGGTTCGTGGTTATGCTGGTGAGGATGCTTACAAACATCTACCAGAGGATGGAATAATCAATCCTGAAACAGTTGTTAATTCTGATGATGTTTTAGTTGGACGGGTATCACCCCTTAGATTCTTGGGTACAATGGATCAATTCATTACTGGTATAGAAAATATCAGAGAAACATCGATTAAAGTGAGAAATGAAGAGAATGGTGTAGTTGATAGGGTTTTCTTGTCAGAGACAAATGATGGTACAATGCTGATAAAAGTGGTTGTTAGAGATTTGAAGATACCCGAGATTGGCGATAAATTTTCGAGTAGACATGGTCAAAAAGGTGTAATAGGATTGATCGTACCAGAGGAAGATATGCCATTTACGGAAGAGGGAATAGTTCCTGATATAATATTCAATCCACATGGTATTCCATCGAGAATGACCATGGGACAATTATTGGAATTTTTAGGTGGTAAGCTTGGTGCACTTTCAGGGAAGATGGTTGATGCAAGTCCATTCAATGCTATGAAAGAGAAGGACATTCGATCGCAACTTAGTGAGTATGGTTTTAGGGACGATGGTAAAGAAGTTATGTATGATGGTAGGACAGGTCGTCGTTTCGCTGCTCAGATATTCATGGGTAATTGTTTTTATCAAAAATTGGATCACTTGGTATCAAATAAGATACATGCTCGTTCCAGGGGACCAGTCGCGTTATTGACCAAGCAACCTACCGAGGGTAGGAGCAAGGATGGTGGACTTAGACTGGGGGAGATGGAAAAGGACTGTTTGATAGCCCACGGTGCTGCACTTGTATTGAAAGAGCGCTTTGATTCGGATAAAACAACTGTTCCCGTTTGCAAAGAATGCGGGATGGTTGCTATACACGATCGAATTAAGAATAGGATGTATTGTTCTGTTTGTGGCAATTCAAAAATAGAAAAAGTCGAGATGGGCTACGCATTCAAATTAATGTTAGAGGAATTGAAGAGTTTGTTGATATATCCAAAAATTGTAATCAATAGAGAAAATTCATTGGTAGATAGAATCGAATTTGGGTTCCTCAGTCCAGATATCATAAGAGATATGGTAGTTGCCAAGATAACGAAAACGGATTTATATGACCAGGAGGGATATCCAATCGAAGGAGGATTAATGGATCCAAGATTGGGTGTAGTTGATCCGGGGGTCAGATGTCGTGTTTGCGGTGGTAGAGTAGGTGAATGCCAAGGGCATTTTGGCTATTTGGATCTGACAAGACCGATATTGCATGTTCATTATGCCAAATTTATCTATAATTTAATGAAATTGTTCTGTCATAAATGCAGTAGGATATTGCTGGACGATGAAACTATAGAGAAAGTGAGAAAGGGCAAGTACAGTATAAGAGACATAATCAAGATGAGGGAACGCAAATGTCCTCATTGTGGTGCGAAACGGAAGAAGGTTAGATTTACAAGACCATACACCATAAACGAAGGTAAGAAAAGCTTGAATCCAGCTGAATTAAGAGCAAGAATGGAAAAAATGCTCGATAGAGACCTTGAATTAATCGGGGTTGCGATACGCCCAGAATGGCTAGTTTTGACGATTTTACCTATAGCACCGGTTACTGTTAGACCGTCTATCACACTTGAAACTGGTGATAGGTCTGAGGACGATTTGACACATAAACTTGTCGATATTGTTAGAATCAATGAGCGATTGAGGGAAAATATCGATTTGGGTGCTCCAGATTTCATAATCGAAGATCTTTGGGAACTTTTACAGTATCATATATCAACATATTTTGATAACGGTATATCTGGTGTTCCTCCAGCAAGACATAGATCTGGACGAGTGTTAAAAACATTGACTCAAAGACTCAAAACAAAGGAAGGGAGATTCAGAGGAAATCTGGCAGGTAAGCGTGTTAATTTCTCCGCCAGAACTGTGATAAGTCCAGACCCAATGATAGATATAGACGAGGTTGGAGTACCAGAGGAAATAGTGAGAGAATTGACGTTGCCAGTGAGGGTAAATCCTGAAAACAAGGAAGAATTGATTGAAATTGTTAAAAGAGGGCCTAAGCATACTAAGGGAGCGAATTATGTGATAAGAACAGATGGCCGACGAAAAAAGATTACCGAATTAAGCAAGGATGATATCGCTGAAGAACTTGACATCGGGTATATTGTAGAACGGCACATAAAGGATGGTGACATGGTTCTATTCAATAGACAACCCAGTTTGCACAGGATGAGTATAATGGCTCATAGGATAAAGGTCATGCCTTATAAGACATTTAGGTTGAATGTTTCTGTATGTCCGCCGTACAATGCGGATTTCGACGGAGATGAGATGAATTTGCATCTGCCGCAGACAGAAGAGGCACAGTCAGAAGCAAGGTCTTTGATGATAGTTCACAAAAACATACGTAGTCCTAGATTTTCAGGGCCGATTATAGGTGCACATCGTGATTATATATCAGGATTATATTATTTGACTAATGGTGAAAAAAAGTTCAGCAGAAAACAAGCTGTCCAGATAATAAGGTCAATAGACACTGATTTGGATATCCCAGGTAAGAAGACGTTAACCGGAAAGGAGATATTCAGTATATTTTTGCCTAAAGGACTCAATATGGAGCATAAGACCAAATCTTGTACAGGTTGTAAAAAGTGTTTGAAGGAGGACTGTAAGGATGATGCATATGTGGTTATCGAAGACGGAAAACTGGTCAGTGGTACAATAGACGTTGCTTCGGTTGGTGCATTTTCCGGTAAGATAATAGATAAAATCGAAAAAGATTATGGTTCTGAAATCGCAAAGAAATTCATATATGATATAACTAAATTGTCTATAGAATCTTTGATGATATCAGCATTTTCTATTAGCATATCTGATCAAGATTTGTCTGAAGAGGCCAGGGATGAAATAAGTAAAATAATAAAGAACGTTAGGAAGGATGTGGACAATTTTATTGAAGATTATGAAAAAGGTGAAATCAAAATATTGCCTGGAAGAACGGCCAAGGAGAGCCTGGAATCTCACATCAAGAGAAGATTGAACAAGTCCATAGATGAAGTGGAAGATGTAATCGAGGAACACATTAAAGATAATTTCACTGTTATGATGGCTAAGAGTGGGTCAAGGGGTAGTTTGGTTAATTTGGTGCAAACTGCTGCGATGGTTGGTCAGGAAATGGCAATGGGTGAACGAATAGAAAGAGGTTATCATAATAGGACATTCCCACATTTCAAGAAGGGAGATATAAGTTTGGAGTCTAGGGGATTCGTTGGACGAGGATTCAGGGACGGATTGACACCTTTCGAATTTTTCTTCGATGCTATAAACAGTAGGGAATCACTAATGGATAAATCATTAAAAACAAGGCACTCCGGGTACATGGAAAGAAGGTTGGTAGGCGCGTTGCAGGATTTGAAGGTTGAATACGATGGTACTGTAAGGGATAGTGCTAATCATATAATCCAATTCATCGCGGGTGAAGACGGATTGGATCCTTCCAAGATAAGGGAACATGGTGTGGATTTGGAAGCCATTGCAGATGGAATTAAAGGGTAATTATATGAATGAAAATGAAAAAGAAGAAATATTGTCGGAAGATATAAGATTGCCTAAATTTTTGATTGAGAAAATTGAGGAAGTTTCTGAGAAGAAAAAATTGACCAAGAAAGAACAGGAGAAATTCATAGAAAAAGTGAAAGAGGAATATCTAAAAGGTAAGTATGAACCCGGCGAAGCAGTTGGGATAATCTCTGCTCAAAGTATCTCCGAACCGGCCACACAGATGACTATGCGTACATACCACTTTGCGGCATCTGCTGGTGTTAAAGTTACCCACGGATTGCCTAGATTAATAGAAATTTTTGATGCTAAAAAAGAACCTAGTATACCTACAATGAATGTTTATCTTAAAAGTAAATATAATAATCTCAAAACAGCTAAAAAGGTAGCGGAGATGATTATCGAAGAAACTGTTGTCGATGTTTCGGAGAATATTGCATTAAATTTATCAGATATGTCAGTTGATATAACGCTGGAAGACGATAGAAGGTTAAGCGCTGTTAAAAAAGCAATTATAGCTGATAAAAGATTCATGAGATATGCTGGAAAAGTCAAGGAAAGTGGGAACAAAATTGTAATTCTCGGTAAGGAAGATTCAGATATTAAATCACTCCAACGTATAAGAAGTAAGATCACTGACGTTCATGTATCTGGTCTCGAAGATGTGAGTAATACAGTAATAAGGCGAGAAGGAGACGATTGGATAATAAGTACTGTGGGCTCTACGTTAGAATCAGTACTTAAAATCAAAGAGGTCGATTCGAGAAGAACATATTCGAATGATTTACACGAAACAAAAAGAATATTGGGTGTAGAAGCTGCTAGGAGTTTAATTATTAGAGAGGCGGTCGATACGATGCAACAACAGGCACTGAATGTGGATATCAGACATTTGACACTTCTCAGCGATATGATGACATTTTCGGGTGATGTAGAAGCCATAGGACGTTATGGTGTTGCGGGTTCTAAAAATTCTATATTAGCCCGTGCAGGGTTCGAAGAGACCAAAAAACACTTAGTTAGGGCAAGTATACGGGGAGAAGTAGACAATTTCGACGGTATTTTCGAAAATATAATGCTGGGACAAGTAATACCTTCTGGTACAGGTATGTTTGAACTTATAGCAAAATTTCAAGACGACGAGTGATTTGAATGGCAGAAGATGAAGAACTTAGAAAGGATATACAAGATGCGATAAAATCTGGGAAATGTATATTGGGCTATAGGAAATCGATTGAATACATCAAGACTCAGAATCCGTCAAAAGTCGTAATATCCAACAATATTCCTGAAGATAAATTCGACGACATAACGCATAATGCTGAAATAGGATCAATCAATGTTATCGAATTTGACGGCAGTAGTAAGGATTTGGGAGTGATTTGTGGAAAGCCTTTTCCTGTTTTAGTGCTTGTTATCAGAAATTGACCAGTAAATATAAAAATGAAGAATTATAGGGGATGTTAATATGACATTAAGTTTCGATACAGAATCCATACGATTAATGACATTATTTGAAAATATAATGCACGTGAATGTCAAAGATTGTATAGTTGACGATAGTGTTGTTTATCTTGTAATAGAAGAAGGTATGATAGGACTTGCAATTGGTAAAAATGGCAGAAGCGTTAAACATGCTGAGAAGGTTACTGGAAAAACTATAAAATTATTTGAATATTCTGATAATCTTGTCGAATTTGTTAAAAAGGTAGTCCCGTATACTACGGGAGTTAAAGTTAGAAATGAGAATGGTAAAGTGATAGTTAACGTTCATGTCAGAAGAAATAATAGGCCTATGGTGATAGGCAGAGGTGGGAGAAATCTAGAGCTTTATAAGAAATTGCTCAAGAGAAACCACGAAGTGGATGATTTAGTGATCAGATAGAGCAAAGATTATTAAATAATAAAAACAAAGGTGAAACTATGGCAAAAGGTCAGTACGCGGCGAGGAAGCTACGAAAGAATAGACAGAAATTCCGATGGAAAAACTCGAATTATAAGAGGAAAAAATTAAAATTATGGAAGAAGGGCCCTTTAGAGGGTGCACCACAAGGTAGAGGTATTGTTATAGATAAGAGAGTAGTCGAACACAAAAAACCATCATCTGGTTTATTAAAATGTGTTCGTGTCCAATTAATCAAGAATAATACTCAGGTAACTGCACACGTACCAGGGAATCACGCTATTCAACACATCGCTGAGCATGATGAGGTTTTACTTGAGAAGGTAGGTGGATCACAAGGTGGGCCGAAGGGAACTATGGTAGGTATTAAGTATAAGGTTGTTAAAGTGAATGGTGTTTCGTTAAGCGAGATAGTTGCGGGCAAGAAGCAGAAACCAACGAGGTAAGTGATAATTATGATGAAAGTTTTTGATAAATGGCCAATTGATGATATAGAGGTATATGACCAGGGGTTGAAGAAATATATCGGATTAAATCCGACGATTGTACCCAAAAGCGGTGGCAGATACGCCGATGACCCGCATGGAAAATCAAAAATTAATATAGTCGAAAGATTGATTACTAAACTTATGGTTCCTGGACATAGTGGTAAAAAACATGTCATATCGTCTGGTCGAGCTACTGGAAAATATTCAAAACATTACAAAACAGTTAAAAGAACGTTTGAAAAGATTGAAAAAGAGACCAATAAAAACCCCATTGAAGTTTTGGTGCGTGCTATAGAAAATTCCGCATTGAGGGAGGAAATAGCTTCCTACCAAGTAGGTGGTATAATAGTCAGACGTACCGTTGTAACAAGTCCTCAGAGGAGGGTAGATTTGGCTCTGAGGAGAATCGTACAAGCCGCTTATAAGAAAAGTTTTGGTAAAAAAATGAATATTGTTGATATTTTATCAGAAGAACTGATAGCTGCAGGTGAGAATGATTCTTCAAAGTCCGAGGCCGTTAAGGAAAAAGAACGTATAGAGCGGGAAGCAGAAGGGTCGAGGTAGTTTTCAAATCCAAAATGTTAAAAAGGACATATCACATATTTTGATGATATAAATTATAGAAAATTTGATTGACGTGATTCGATGGCAAAGAAGGACCTTGTAGAAAGAATAAAGACTGTAATGAACGAACCTCCTAAAATAAGGAATGTTGCCACGAGTTCTCACGTACACCACGGAAAGACCGCATTAACGGATAATTTGATGGGTGGTGCAGGTATGTTATCCGACAAAGTGGTCGGAGACACTGAAAGTGGGATGTTTACGTGGTTCGATGAACAAGAAAGAGAAAGACAGCTCACTATCTATGGCGCTAACGTAAGCATGGTACATGAATACAAGGGTAGCGACTATATAATTAACCTTTTAGACACGCCTGGGCACGTTGATTTCGGTGGAGACGTAACTCGTGCAATGAGAGCAGTAGATGGTACAATCGTTCTCGTTTGTGGGGTCGAAGGAATTATGCCACAGACAGAGACCGTTTTTAGACAAGCGCTCAGAGAACGTGTTAAACCAGTTTTATTTATTAACAAGGTCGACAGATTAATCCGTGAATTGAAATTAACACCAGAGATGATGCAGAAGAGATTCCTTAAGATAATAGAAGACGTTAATATGCTCATACACAAATATGCTGAAGACGAGTATAAGGACGAATGGTTGGTTGATGTTAATGATGGTAGTGTTGCATTCGGATCAGCAACGAAAAAATGGGCCATATCCATTCCTTATATGAAGAAGACTGATATAACATTTTCTGATATTATTGAGTTGACGAATGATGATAAGGAAGATGAATTAGCGAAAAAAGCACCTCTACACAGGGTTACATTGAACATGATAATCAAACACTTACCAACTCCTAAGGAGGCACAACAATATAGATTGTCTAAAATCTGGAAAGGCGATTTGGATAGTAACATTGGTAAAGATATGTTATCTTGTGATTCGGACGGAAAGTTAGCATTGATAATTACTAAGATGGTCAGGGATCCGCATGTCGGATTCGTAGCCACTGGAAGACTGTTTTCAGGGAAACTCGAAAAAGGCATGGATGTTCATTTGATAGGTCAACATAAGGATCAAAAAGTGCAACAAGTGGCAATTTACAAAGGTATACAGAGAATACCTGTTGATGCTATAACTGCAGGCAACATAGCTGCAATCGTTGGTATACCAGATGTTTATACAGGTGAAACTATCACGAATTCAGGTAATGTTATAGAACCATTTGAACAAATAAAACATATTTTTGAACCTGTGGTAACTAAATCAATCGAGCCTAAAAATGCAATGGAACTTCCTAAATTGATAAATGCCCTTAAACAGTTGAGCAGAGAAGACAGTACATTGAAGATTAAAATAGACCAGGAAACAGGTGAATATTTGGTTTCCGGTATGGGTGAATTGCATCTGGAGGCAAAGGTAGAAAGGAAACTAAAGAGCATGGGACTGGACATAGAAATGTCTAAACCAATTGTTGTTTATAGAGAGGCCATATTCGAAGAGTCCCCAACAGTAGAAGGTAAATCACCGAACAAACACAACAAATTCCAGGTTATTGCTGAACCGTTGGAAGATGGTGTTTACCAAGCTATGAAAGACGGTGACATAGAATCCGAATTCGATATCAAAGGGAAAAAATTGGATATGGCCAAAAAATTAAGTGAATTGGGTATGGATTACGACGAGGCGAAGGGAGTAATATATGGGCACAATAGATGCATCCTCGTGGATTTGACTAAGGGCGTACAATATCTCAACGAGACAATGGAGCTTGTGAAAGAAGCCTTTGAAGATGTTATCGACGAAGGACCGCTCTGCAGGGAACCGTGTAGCGGAATGAAGATTAAACTCGTTGACGCGTCGTTGCACGAAGATCCTGTACATAGGGGGCCTGGTCAGATAATACCTGCATTCAGGAACACCATAAAGAATGTCTTATTACTGTCAGACATAACGCTATTGGAACCAAGGCAGATTATCAGGATAGATGTACCAGAAGAATTAATAGGAGTGACTACCAGAGAAGTTGAAAATAGGCGCGGGCAGATAATGGATATACAAACAGAAAAGGGTGCCGCGGTTATAAAGGCAAAGCTACCGGTGGTAGAGATGTTTGGCTTCGATGCAACATTGAAATCTCTTACAAGTGGTAGAGGATTTTACAATATGATAGAAATATTGTTTGAGAAAATACCAAAATATTTGAGGGAAGATATTATCAAGAAAGTCAGATCTAGAAAGGGTCTAAAGGAAGATATCCCAAGTGCAAGAACGGTCCAATAATAGAAAATATATTTAAATACTTTTAATAATTAGTATAGTTAATGATGCCCAATTTTTGGGTTAGTATTAAATTTGTAAAAAAAGGAGGTGTAATTAATGGCAGAAAAACCACACTTAAACTTGATGACAGCAGGGCACGTGGATAGTGGTAAATCTACTCTATTGGGTAGGTTGTTATTCGATTCAGGTGCAGTAAGAGAAGAAGAAATGAGAAAATTAAGAGATACGGCCAAAGAACTCAAGAAGGAGACATGGGAATACGCCTATGCAGTTGATACAACTAAGGAAGAGCGTTCAAGAGGTTTGACAATAGATATAATGCACAGACCTTTTGAGACCAAGAAATGGTACTTCACTGTTATAGACGCTCCAGGACACAGAGATTTCGTTAAAAATATGATTACCGGTGCCTCGCAGGCAGACGTTGCGATATTCGTAGTATCTGCTAAACCAGGTGAAGGTATACAAGAACAAACAAAAGAGCATGCTTATTTGTTAAAAGTGCTCGGTGTAAATCAAATAGTAATAGCATTGAATAAGATGGATGCCGCAAATTGGGATGAGAAAAGATTTAATGAAGTTAAAGAAAATGTAATAAATCTTTTCAAGAAGATTGGATACAAGACGGATAAAATACCAATAATACCAATTTCTGCATTTACTGGAGATAATGTCGTTAAAAAATCAGAAAACATGGATTGGTACGACGGTCTTACTTTGATTGATGCTTTGGACAAACATATAGAGGCTCCAGAAAAACCTCTCGATAAACCTTTAAGAATGCCTATTCAGGATGTTTTCACAATCAGTGGAATTGGAACAGTTCCTGTAGGTAGAGTTGAAACCGGTGTGATGAACATTAAAGATAAGATAGTGTTCAAACCGTCTGGTGCAGAAGGCGAGGTTAAATCAATTGAGATGCATCATCAACAGGTCGAAAAAGCAGAACCTGGGGATAATGTAGGATTTAATGTTCGTGGAGTTGGAAAAGGGGACATACATAGAGGAGATGTTGTTGGACAAGCTGATAATCCACCAACAGTAGTTAAGGAATTTACAGCTCAGATTGTAGTACTCCAACACCCAACTGTGATGACAGCTGGATATACTCCAGTATTTCATACTCACACAGCGTCCGTTGCATGTAAGATAGATGAAATAATTGCAAAATTAGATCCTAAGACCGGAGAAGTTGTGCAAGAAAACCCAGATTTCATCAAACAAGGAGATGCTGCAAGGATAAAGGTAGTACCAGTGAAACCATTGGTAATCGAGAAGCAATCAGAATTCCCAGAATTAGCTAAGTTTGCTATAAGAGATATGGGAACTACTGTAGCTGCAGGTGTATGTTTGGATTCAGTAAAAGCTGAGTAAGCTTTTACTTTCTCCACTCTTTTTTTCTTATTTTTTCAGATTCATTTCTTAAAGGGTAAAAACTAAAAATAATTTCAATTAAAGAAAAGAATTTAAATACGTATAATTCAATAAAATTAAAATCGTGCAATCATTGGTGAATAGATGCAGAAAGCAAGAATAAAGTTATCGGGACGGGATCCAAACAAATTGAACGAAATTTGTAATGAAATAAAGACTATTGTTAAGAAACTCGGAATCGATTATAGCGGACCTATCCCACTCCCAACAAAAAATCTTAAGATAACGACAATGAAAACACCATGTGGTGATGGTACTGGTCACGGTAATACTTCTTATGATAGATGGGAAATGAGGATACATAAGAGGATAATTGATGTTCAATCCGATAAGAGGGCACTGAGGCAGATAATGCGAGTCAATGTCCCACAAGGAGTTCACATAAGCATACAACTCAAGGAATGATTATTTAGTTTTAAGTTGTAGAATACCTATAATATATAGAGATTATTATGGCACATGGAGAAAAAAGAAAAAGAAGAAGAAAGAAGAAAAAGAAGAAGAAGAAATAATATCAGGAATATTGGTATAATTCCAATTGATCTTCAATTTTGATTAGAAATTCTTTGCATATATTTTGATGATGTGGAGCGACTTTGCTATCGATTTTGTAAATATTGTTTAAGGTTGTTGACATTTTTTCTGAGGTGTTATAGAATTCTCCAATATTGAACATCCTTAATTCATAATTCAGCTTGTTGAAGGTGTTTCTGTAGTATTTCCACGTATCGTTATCAGAAATGTGTGCTTTCATCTCATTTATCAAATTTGTTATTTTATTGGTCGGTTTTTTACTGATATCAATCGATTTAATAATTTTTGGATAATCTTCGACCTCAAATTTATACAAATCTTTTTGTAAATCTTTGAACCCTTCTTTCATTATGTACATTTTACTATTCAATGGTTCAAGATGCGTGTATAATTTCTTCAGTTCTTTTTCATTGTAATATTTTTCTTCTTTTTCAAAGAAAATATTTACTCTTTTTTTCTTTGTATATTTATAATTATTTATACAATTTTCAACGACGATGTAATCATCATCAAGCGTAATCTTAGGATAGATATTTGACAATGTTTTTAAAATAGCCTTCAATTCTAGAATTGTTCGATCAAAATTAGCACCCTTCCAACTTTCAATTATTATTACCTCGCCGTTCAATTCTACTTCACGATCAGTGAACATAACACCTGCAAAAATTTTTTCTTTGAATATTTTTATCTTGTCGTGTATTCTCGAAAATTCGTCTAATACTGCTTGTGTACTATTCGATGGTTCGTAGTCCATTGATTAGAATTAGTGGATATACACTTTTACATTTTACTATTGATAATGGGCTCGGAGGGATTTGAACCCTCGGCCGCTGGTTTTTACACCAGTGAAACTGAACGCTCAGTGGTCTTATAAGACCAGTGCTCTAACCGAGCTAAGCTACGAGCCCTTAGTTTAAGATTAATTGATTAATTACTTATTTGTTGTTTATAGCTTTTTCAGTCTTTCTCTTCCAACATTCTATGCGCGTCTCTTAAAATATTTTTCGTGTTGTCGTATGTTAATGTATCTAATGCATCGCTGTAGTTCAGCCATTTGTATTCCACATGCTCGTCTGAGAGTTCGACATTCTCTTCATTTGACTCTGCCAGGAAATATACAGCCTCCTTGAATATGTCCTCGTTTTTCCATCTGTAAAACCAGTTTGTTGTTTCTCTGAAATTGTCTATAAATTCGATATCAGATAGTTGTGTCTCTTCCTTTATTTCTCTTCTCGCTGCCTCTTTTTCAGTTTCGCCAGTCTCTATTTTCCCTCTTGTGAAATCCCAATAGTTTCCCTTGAAATGATAATGCAATATGAGATATTTGATCTGATATCCGTCTCTTCTGAATATAACAGCGCCCGCACTCCTTTCATTCTTGATGTAATTCACCCTATGCTATTTAATGGCCGTCACTTATATTTTTGTTATTTTGATATACTAAATAACGGGCATTAGAAATGATAAACAAAAAAATAGTCCAAGAGAAAATAGTAAAATATCTTATTCAAAACGGTTATGATATTTGTATTACTAACGGATGTTTCGATGTTGTCGCTAAAAAGGACAAAACAATGTTAATCAAGTCGCTCACTAACATAGACAGTATTAGCAAGAATCAGGCCATTAATCTAAGGATATTATCGTATTTCCTTTCAGCCTACCCTTTTTTAGTATCTTTAAGGAACACCCGGAATTTTCTAAAAGATAATATTATATATTCGAGGTTTGAAATCCCGGTAGTTACCCCAAAAATGTTTGGGGATATTTTGCAAGAGGAAGCTTATCATGCAAAATCTGCTAAGGGCAGGCATAGCGTTGAAATAGATGTTGATTTGCTTAAGGAAAAAAGATATGATATGAATTTTACTCTGAAGGAATTGTCAGATATAATAGGGATATCTAAAAAGGCTCTTTACGAGATAGAAAACGAACGCACGAACCCGAGTAGGCAAACAGCCGATAGTCTTGAACATATACTCAATGTTGGTTTGAAAAAAATATATAAGCCGAAAAAAACCGATCCGGGTTATATCGAACCTAGAAACAGATTTCAAAAGATGATAAAAAACGAGTTGGGACGGATTGGTATAGATAATAGTTTTCTCTCATCTGCGCCTTTCGATATAGTTGGGAAAGGAAATTATAAATTCGTTGGTAGCGTTTCCGTTAGTAGTAAAGGGGCCACTAAATCGATTGGTGAAATTAAAAAATTATCCAAATTTTTACACACTATTCCATTTGTTATTATCAAAAGTAAAGTTAGGAAACGGATTAGTGGCATGCCTGTTGTATTGGAGGAAGAACTTTACACATTTGAAACCGAAGAAGAGCTTATGGAATCGGTTGAAGACGATATGGGTGTTTAAATTGTGTATTAAATATTGTAGAGAATTCAAGGTCGAACTTAACAATGGTTTTGAATTATTGATTAGACCTCTTAGAATGGATGATGCGAGGCAACTCATGGATTATATAAACGAATTAGTGGAGGAAGACGCGCCGATCGAAATTAACGAGAAAATGACCCTGAAAAAGGAAAAATCTTGGCTTAAGAATAGATTAGGTAGTATAGAGAAAGGAGAAGATCATATATTGGTCGGTGAGATAGACGGTAAGATAGTTAGTGTCGTCAATCTTACTCCAAAATCTGGAAGATTCTCACACGTGGCTAAGATAGGCATATCTGTCTTAGAAGACTATAGACGATATGGTATAGCGACTTCTATGATGGATAAAGTTATAGAAATAGGTAAAAAGGACGAGAATATAAGACAAATATCATTGGATGTCCTTAAACCAAACAAAAACGCTATTAAACTTTACAATAAGTTGGGATTTAAAAAAGTAGCTGAACTCGAAAAAAGGGCAGAATTCAAAGGCGAATATGTAGATGTGATTGTAATGGACCTGGGTGATAACGGTTAGTTGTTTTTATGAGGAAGTTTGGGAACTTCTGCTAGAAATTCCAGATGGTATGGTGACCACGTACAAGGAAATTGCAAAATCGCTTGGCACAAATGCTTATAGGGCGGTTGGAAATGCTTGTCGAAATAATCCCAACTCACCTGAAGTACCTTGTCATAGGGTGGTAAGATCTAGTGGCAAGGTTGGTGGGTTCAATGGCAAGTTGTCCGGGAAAAACGTAAGGAGAAAAACATCCTTGTTGAAATCTGAAGGGGTCTATGTTAGTAATAGTAGAATTGTGGATTTTAGTGAGAAGTTATTTAAGTTCAAATGAACCTTATTAAGAATATTGTGAGATACATGAAAGAAGACGAATCTGATAACAATATGATTGAACAAAAATTTGGTTTTTTTGTAATTAAGAAAATTGATAAAGATACCAAGAAAATGAAGGTAGAATTAAAAACTAAAAGCGAGGGAATCCCACTTTCTGAGGCTGTTATCATATTGGAAGGTTGGGTAAACCGTGTAAAGAAAAAATTGCAGGAACCATATGCGAAAAATTTGAAATTCAGAAAGTAATTTATTTCTCGTATACCCAGATACACATAAGATTTATAAGTTTAGCATACGTATTAGTTAAATATCGTTTTGTTTTTGAAAAAAAAGGAGGTTGATGGTAAATGGTTCAAATGGGACAAATTGGAGGACAGCCGGTTTTAATTTTGCCGGAAGGGACTTTAAGACAAACGGGCAAAGGTGCCCAAAGAGGTAACATAGCTGCTGCTAAGGCGGTGGCTGATGCGGTTCGGACTACACTCGGGCCGAAGGGAATGGATAAAATGCTTGTTGATTCTATAGGTGATATAGTTATAACAAATGATGGTGTAACAATTCTCGATGAAATGGAGATTGAACACCCTGCAGCTAAAATGATGGTTGAAGTTGCTAAAACGCAGGCCGAAGAAGTCGGTGACGGAACAACCACTTCGGTTGTAATAGCTGGAGAATTATTGAAAAGGGCTGCTGATTTACTCGATCATGATATACACCCAACTGTTATCACAAGAGGGTATAGATTGGCTAGTGAAGAAGCGTTGAAGATTTTAGAAGATATATCTATTCCGATAAATCTAGAAGACGACGCCATGTTGAAAAAGATTGCATTAACATCTATGAGTGGAAAAAGCATGGAAAAAGCGTCCCCTGCACTAGGTGATTTGATAGTAGAAGCTGTCAAGAATGTGGCAATTAAGAAGAACGGTCAAATAACGATTGATACAGACGATATTAAAAGAGAAAAGAAATCAGGTGGAAGCGCGGATAAGACAGAGCTTGTACGTGGTATTGTTTTGGATAAAGAAATAGTTCATCCAGCGATGCCCAATAAGATAGAAGAGGCCAAGATAGCTCTGATAGATATTCCATTAGAGATTAAAGAAACAGAAACAGAAGCTCAGATAAGAATTAGCTCACCCGAACAACTTCAATCTTTCGTTGAACAAGAACAAAAGATGTTGAAAAAAATGGTGGATACCATAGAAGGCGTGGGCACTAGTGTGCTACTTTCTCAGAAAGGAATAGATGATATAGCACAACATTATTTGGCAAAGAAAGGCATTCTTGCTACTAGACGTGTTAAAAAATCTGACATGGAAAAATTGGCAAAGGCAACTGGTGGTAGAATCGTTTCTAACCTAGATGATTTAACTAAAGATGATTTGGGATACGCCAAGACAGTTGAAGAATCTAAAGTTGGTGGAGACGATATGATTTTCGTCAGGGACTGCAAAGATCCAAAGGCAGTAACTATCCTGGTCAGGGGTAGTACGAATCATGTTGTGGATGAGATTGATAGAAGTATAGAAGACGCTATTGGTGCAGTTTCGTCTGCAATAGAAGTTGGTAAAATTGTTTATGGTGCTGGATCTCCAGAGGCTGAGCTTTCAAAAAGGTTAAAGAAATTTGCAGAAGGATTTTCTGGAAGAGAACAACTGGCAATCACATCTTTTGCAGAATCTATGGAAGTAATTCCTAGAGCACTTGCAGAAAATGCGGGATTAGACCCGATTGACGTAATAGTTAAATTAAGGTCAGAACACGACAAAGAAAATATACATCACGGTGTCAGTGTC
This sequence comes from uncultured archaeon, assembly GCA_964400475.1. Taxonomy (GTDB): domain Archaea; phylum Aenigmatarchaeota; class Aenigmatarchaeia; order CG10238-14; family SCSR01; genus CAYNTH01. Next base: position 107,324 of record CAYNTH010000001.1, read on the forward strand.
TATGAGAGAGAAGTCATGAATGCTGAAGATATTGGTGTTGTTGAACCACTCAAAGTAAAAACACAGGCAATTATCTCTGCATCGGAGGCTACTGAGATGATATTGAGAATAGATGATGTAATCTCAGCAGGCAAGTTATCGAAAGGAGGATCAGGTGGTTCAGGAATGCCTGCAGGAATGCCAGGCGGAATGCCGGGAGGCATGCCTGGATACTAATTTTTTTCTTAGAAAAGCTTTATTTACGTAGTTCTAAATTTATTATAGTCAAAAACTCAATTTATATTAGCTATTCAGGATAATTAATATTATTTGGTGAATTAATGTCAGAAGAAGAAGAGTATGAATTGGTTCCTCTTTCGCCTATAAGAAGACTAGAGAAGAGATTGGAAAGGATAGAGAAGGGAAAATCGAGTAATGTTGACTCAAGTAAGTTTTTCAGTGAAATAGTGGAAATTATTAGGATGAATCAACAGATTGTTGATGAATTGGCTAAAGCCAATGATGCGCTGAGAATAGAAATTTCTAGATTGCCTGGGAAGATGGATGAACTGATCGGAAATATTGATGAATTGGTTTCTTATATCAAAGCCGCTGCAGGTACAGGCGAGTCTGCTTCAGGGGAGAGCATGGATCCGTTATTGAAAAAAATGGACAAGTTGATAGAAGGCAATAAGAAAATAGTCGAAAGTAATGAGTCAGTTATATCAACTGTGGAGCAGTTGTCGGGCAAGTTGAAAAGACCTCCTTATCCTAGTAGACTAAAAAGAAAAAGATTATCTGGGTTTAATAAAAAAATTAAATAATTCTCAATTTTTATTCTAAAAAAATAAATTGATATTATGTTAAATAGGTTTGGTATATCCGAAATTATTTCTCTATTATTGATAGCTCTTATTACTGCGAGCTTATCAGGCACTGCGTTAATGTGGGGTATGCCGCTCATTAATAAAAGACAGGACAGTAGTAAGATTGATAAACTTTATAGTTATTTTGATGAGGAAAACAGCAATTCCATAATGAAGAAAATCGAGTTTGTCTCAAGAAACGGTGGTCAGGAAACGTTCACTTCAGATATTAAAGGAACTTGGATAATAAATGATTATTCGTTGGATTCTGAAAAAGCCAATTCAATAGATTTCATTACATTTAGCAAAGTTTCAAATGTAGCCATTTCAACCGAAGATAATGATATAGGTTGGGTGTCATTGACATCTGGAGGGGAGTGCCCCCCAAATAATGGAATTGTTGGACTGGATTCATCATATGTCGTATGTGCAAAAGCCGAGCCATTTTCAGATGAGTACAAAATTAATTATAGAATATGGTTTAGAGATTTGTATGATTCTAGTTCTACTAGAGTTTGGCGTATTAATGTTACTAACCACGAGAGTGGTTTAAGTTCTAAAGAGACTAGTAGGATAAGAATATCTCAGGGAGATGTCATAACTGATAATATTGATGGGGAAACTTTCATTACTACTAAAATCAAAATTCTTTTAGTATGATACCAAATATCCCGGATATCTCATCTTCAGGGCAATCGACAGTGATACAGTTTATCTTGTTTATACTAGTAGGTTTAGCCATTTTTACAAGTATAGGAAATTTATTTAGATTCCAATCAGATATTCTAAGAGACGAGATTTCTAATTACTCTGTGGAGATGGTGAACAGTTATTTGTCGTCTGTAGTAGTAGCTTCTGTTGACACATGTAAAAAATGCGATGTGGTGGAGAATAAAATAAAAATTAGTGATAGTTTTTTTAGCTATTATTTGGAGGCGTCATTGGGTGATGATGGATTGACAGTATCAACTCATCCAGAAAAATATGAATATTCATCTTCGATTAATAATCTTAATGAGAGTATCGATGTTTTGGAAGGGGCAGCACCTTCTATACAAACAATAAACTTAACATATGATAGAACACAAAATAAATTAGAGATAAGATGACAATGAAGAAGATTTTCGATAGTATGGTAAAAGGATATAAAGCTTTGGAGGAGAGAGAAAAGTCGGCTACATCAAGATCTGTAAATATTGTCACGGAATCTCCGACAGTGGTAAAATCCAAATGTGTTGAAGAAAGCGATGAATCCGAAAAAGATGAAAAAAAGTTTGATTTCGAAGGTTTCGAAATACCCAGATTTAAATCAACTGGTGTAAAATTGGGTAGGTCAAAAGCAGATACTGCTAAGTTAAGACCAATTATTTATCCTCTTATACCATCTAAGCCAAAAAAGGGGGAGCCAGTATTTGCTCATACAAAGATTCAGTGGGATAAAAATCTCAATAAGTACGTTTATAATTTATCAGAACCTAAAATGACTGACAAGTTGGCCAATATTCTAGAGAGGATAAAAATATTGCTTGAACAAAGATTAGATGTTGATTTTACTAAATTGAAAAAAATTGAGTCAATTGAGTATTTGAATAAAGAAATGGTTGATCTCATAGATTATTTCGATTTCACGGTTACGGAAGCCGAGAAAAAAATATTGAGATATTATATTGAAAGAGATTTCATGGGATTAGGTAAAATAGAGCCGGTGATGCAGGATGATAATATTGAGGATATAAGTTGTGATGGAATAGGGATTCCGATTTACATATTTCATAGGAATTCAAAGCTGGGATCAATACCGACTAATGTAATGTATGATAATAAAGAAGAATTAGATTCTTTTATAACAAGACTTTCTCAGATATGTGGAAAAACAATATCTGTTGCAACACCGTTGGTTGGTGGAACTCTACCAGACGGCAGTAGGTTGCAGGCCACGCTGGCGACTGATATAGCTAGGAGAGGTAGCAATTTTACTATAAGGAAATTCACCAAAACACCATTAACGCCGACTCACCTCTTGGCGTATAACACATTGGATATAGAGAGTATGGCTTATATGTGGTTCGTAGTTGATCACGGTTTCAGTGTTCTCGTTTGTGGTGGGACAGCATCCGGTAAGACTACATTATTGAATGTTATGTCATTATTCATTAGACATGACAAGAAAATAGTTTCCATCGAAGATACCGCCGAATTGAGGCTGCCACACCCTCATTGGGTACCGGCAGTTGCGAGAGTGCCGATATCCGAAAATAAAGACAATAAAGGCGATGTTGATTTATTCGATTTGCTCAAGGAAAGCATGAGGCAACGTCCAGATTATATTATTGTAGGTGAGGTAAGGGGTCCAGAAGCTTACATATTATTTCAACAGATGGCAACAGGGCACCCATCCATGGCCACTATACACGCTGAAAATATGCCTAAATTGATGGATAGACTCACAACTCCTCCAATATCGTTGCAACCAAGTCTCATCAGTAGTCTTGATTTGGCCGTGTTTTTATCGAGAATGAAATATAAAGATAATTTTGTCAGGAGGATGTCAGAAATAGTTGAGATAGTGGATTACGATGAGAAAAAAGAAAATCCAGTGATAAACAAAGTATTCGAGTGGAATTCAGATACTGACAAATTCAACCTGTTAAATGATAGTTTAATGCTAAAAAAAATATCCAGAAAGACAGGGATGAAAAAAAATGAGATTAAAGAAGAGCTTTCAAGGAGGATGTTGGTTTTGCATTGGTTGAAAGAAAACAGAATAACTGATTTCAAGGATGTGAACAAAGTTATTAACATGTATTATAATTACCCCCAAAGAACTATTTCAATGATGTCTGAAAGAATATGAATTAACCGTCTCTTGGGTCGATCTGTATGAAATTTTATAAAAAACTCTCATTTAGATATTTTAGTCACATAAGTGAATATATATCTCATTATTTCGGGGAAGTCAATATTAATTTGAAAAAAGCCAGAATTATGATGTCCCTTCAGGAATATATTAGTATAGCCATAATGTCCTGTTTTATAATTTTTTTAATCAGTTTTCCGATATTGTCGTTTCTTTTTGGGTTGGTCTTTCAGACATTTTTATTCAGTTTCATAAGCTCTTTTACAGTTACTTTGACTTTGACCGTTGGTACGTTCATTTTGATAATGAACTATCCTAGGCTGGTCATAAATGAAAAGGCAAAAAAGATAGATAATGTTTTACCATTTGCTGCATTGTACATTTCGACTGTTGCAAGTACAAAATTACCTTTGCATGAAGTTTTTGGAATATTTTCAAGGTTCAGTGATTACGGTGAACTGACTAAAGAGATTGAACATATTACTAAGGACGTTGAGGTTTTTGGATTCGATATCAATAATGCCATAGAGAGAGCTGTTAGTAGGTCACCATCAAAGGAGTTGAGAGAAATGTTATGGGGCATGTTATCTACACTTAGGGCAGGTGGTGATATGCATTCATATCTTGGAGAAACAGCGTCCAATATGATGGATGATTATAGAAGAAAATTGTACGAATTTTCACACCAGCTGACGATATATATAGAGGTTTATCTAACCACCATAGTTCTGGGAACCATATTCTTTACAATACTGACTTCTGTAATAAGTGGGATGGCTAGTTCTATAAATTCATCAAATATAATTGTTCTCCAATTCTTGTTGATATTCGCATTTATGCCACTTGTCTCAATATTATTTATTATCATGGTAAAATCGATTACACCGGGGGAAGAGTGAAAATATGACCAACAAAACATCCAATAGCAAAAGTATCAAATCTGTTTTAATTGGGTTACGGACAGGTTTCATGGAATTGTCTAGAGCTAAGAGGACACTGATAATAACAATATCTATTTCTTTAGTTTTGATGTTTTTCGCCAGTTTAACAAGAAATTTGGGTATACTAGCAAATGCAATACTTTTATCGACTTTCATAGTGGCAGTGCCTCAATTTTTGATGATGTATGATCGTTATGTTAATATAAAAGAAATGGAGAAAAAGTTTCCCGTTTTTTTAAGAGATATAATAGAATCTTTGAATTCTGGTATGCCCTTGCACAAATCGATAATATCTGTCAGTAATTACGACTATGGCAAATTGTCACCTGAAATAAGGAAAATTTCAAATCAGTTAACCTGGGGGGTTCCATTGGAAAAGGTATTAAACCAGTTTGCCAAAAGAATGAAAAAAAGCAAGAGACTTTTTACAAGTATAAAAATCATACGGGAATCTCATCTTTCAGGAGGGAATGTCATATCGACGATTGATACCGTTGCCGATAATTCCAAGACCTTAGAAGATGCAGAAAAGGAAAGGCGTAGTACATTGAATCAATATGTGATATTGATGTATGTAATAACTTTGGTTTTTATTGGTATAATCGTAGCTATAAACAATTTGATGATACCTATTTTTGAAGTTACAGCGAGTGGCGCGGGTGATATAATAGGAGTTGTCAATCCCTGCCAATCATCATCTTTTGGCATTACAAATTACGTTTGCAGTCTCTATAAGGGCACGGCGTTTTTCTTATTTTCAATAGACCCGACAACTATCAGTGCTTACTACATTTCACTCTTTTTTTATATGAGTCTAGTTCAATCCATTTTTTCGGGGTTAGTGGCTGGTCAGATAGGTGAGAATTCTGTGAGAGCAGGTATTAAACACAGTTTAATCATGGTTTCGATCACTTTAGGTTCATTCTATTTATTAATATACTTCGGTTTTTTGGGTGTTTAATTGAAATGAATAGTCTCAATAAAGGAATGTTTAATTTGGAGTATGTTGTAGTTTTGATAATCTTTGTTATTTTTTCCACTTATTTTACTTTTAAAATGTTGGAACAGCGACCACTGTACATAAGAGAGGTTAAAGAGGAAATATATCGATCACAGAGCTATAGATTTAGTGAGATGATCATCAACGATCCCGGTCATCCTACCGATTGGGATATTTTAGTCGGTACTATAGATGAGCCTAGTATCAAGAGGGTAGGTCTATTAAATCATTTTGAAAACAAAACTAATCTTTTATCCGAGGATAAAATATTTGCATTTGAAACACTTTGTGAAAATAGTGGATATTCGATGGTCAAGAAGCTAGTGGGTGTGGAAGATGATTTTTATATTATGATTATAGATGAAACTAATACTTTTGAAACAATAGAATGTAAACCTGAAGAAATCGGGGAGATTAAGTCAAATATACGGAGAAGTGTTGCATTCGATTCCGGAAATTATGGTGAGATAATTGTTCAGATATGGTGATAAGGGAGTTATAAGCACAATAGAACTATCCATTGTTATAGTCCTATTGTTCGTTTCTTTCCGTGTTTTTTTCCCTGAAACTTCATATAACACAAAATGGGAAGATGCTTATGGCGTACTCAGAGCACGAGACATGATATTGGTCCTAGAGAGGACTGATAATTTACACAGGTACGCCTTTAACCGCACGGAAATGGATTCATTTCTCGATACAATAAGTTCGGGCACTAATTTGATTTTTTGGAACAGTGTTACTGGCGGCATTAAGGGTAATTTTAGAATAGCTTGTAATTGCTCTGATCAAACCGTATCGGATTTAAATAGCTGGTATGATGACATGACTTTGAATAATAGGGAAATTAATGTAACATTCTGTCATTCGTACATAACATCTACGGATTCATGTCTACAAAATTCAGATATGTTGCTAATTATGGGCGAATATTCCGACTTGTCTGGTAACGAAAAAATAATAAATGATTATATATCCGAAGGAAATGGTATTGTGCAGTCCGTTGATTTCTATGAAGAAACTCAGATAGAATCTGACAATGTTCAAAAAAATATATTTAATTTGGAATGGAATGGTATCGAAATAGAATCCCTTGATTATGTAAGTTTTGAACGGGAACCTAGAAATAACGAGGATATAATCTATACAATTCACAAATATTTTTATCATTTACCATTACCAAAGAAATCGACTGAAACAGATATAATTACAGGTTGCACTGAAAAGGGGTATATTGAGATTAATTCAAATGAATACTCCTTTTGGATATGTAATAACAATACAGTAATTTTTGATACAGATGATGATAATATTGCTGACACAGAGGTATCTGAGGAGGAATTCTTTGTTTTAGGTGATGAAAATTTTTATTTGAATTATATTCATGGTAATTCTAGAATAAGTTTTTCGTTCAGACCAGATTATGAATTTGATGATTTTCTTTCATTTGTTTACCCCGGTGAGGATGTATTGAGAATTGTAAACGTGACTCCACGAGACCAGAATTCTGACAAGGTATTGCTTCTCGGCTCTTCATCTTCTGGCGACTTTCCAGCTTGCATAATTAATGAAGTGCATGGTGGTAAAAGTGCGTGGATTCCCCTCTTGGGTAAAGACGGATATACGGACGATGAAAAAACTTTATTGTTATCACTTATTCTATGGTCTTCTAATAAGGAATCGAATAGAATAGATTTATCTCAAATACGATCTGGGTATAAATCATCATATATTAAAGTAGTTAATAGAGATATGTTTGAAATTTATAAATTTAATTTCGGTATAGGGTACCCCTTCTGATGGTATTTATTTCAATCTCACTGATTCGAGACAATTTGGAACAGAAGTTTCTATTCTAAATAGCTTGTGTATACTTCTTGCCAGGTCTATTGATCTGCTTGGTTCTCCATGAGCAATTAAAACCTTTTTCGGTTTTGAAGGCAATCTATTTATGAAACTGAGTAACTGGTTTCTGTCGCTGTGGCCGGATAATCCTTCAACAGTATTTACTTCCATGTTTAATTGTATGGTAGTTGTTCTACCGTTTTTAATATCTATTGGAATTTCTTTCCACCCTTTCTGAATTCTTTTACCCATAGTACCTTTAGCCTGATATCCTACGAATATCAGACTATTTTTTTCATCTTCTGCCAGCGCCTTAAGATGCTCCATCACAGGCCCACCCACTAACATTCCTGAAGTAGATAATATGACACATGGTCCTTCTGTCCAAGCTTTTTCCCTTTCAGATCTCGATGCTATTCTGCGAAATATATCGTTTATGAATGGGTCCTTATTGTTGAATATTTTTCTCTGTATAGATCTTGACATGTATTCGGGATAAGCTGTAAAAATTCCAGTTGCATCCCATATCATTCCATCAATGAATACAGGATATTGGAAATCATTTTGTACTAATATCGCCATCACATCTTGAGATCTTTCTACAGAAAACGTTGGTATCACTACACGCCCACCTCTGTTCATAGTTTTGTTGATTATCTGCATTAGTTCTGTTTCTGCTTCTCTTCTATGTGGCATTATATTTTTAGAACCACCATATGTTGATTCCAATATTAAGGTTTCTAATCTTTGGAAATTTGTGAATGCTGGTTCAAACAAAGTTGTTCTTGCATGTTTCATATCACACGCCCACACTATATTGTGCATTCCTTCTCCGATATGGAGATGTATTAATGAGGATCCCAAAATGTGTCCAGCATTTTGTAAAGTTAATCTTACATCAGGTGCTATATCAGAAACTTCACCATAATCTAAGGATATGGAATGTTTTACAGCCTCTTTTACGCTTTTTGCCGTGTATAATGGGTCTGTTCCATTTCGTTGACATACATCGATGTAGTCCAGACACAATAACGCAAACAAATCTACGGTAGGTGTTGTACAGTATAATGGACCATCATAACCATATTCGTACAAATAAGGTACCATTCCACAGTGATCTAGATGTGCGTGTGAAATTACTACAGCATCCAATTCGTTAGGGTCAAATTCCTTTGCATGGAGATATGGATATCTATCCATATCTTGACCACCTAAATTGATTCCACAGTCTACTAACACCTTTGATTTCGGTGTTTCGACTAACATACATGATCTTCCAACTTCTCTGAATCCGCCCAGCGCTATTACTCGAATCCAGTCTCTGTTGGTTTCTTTCTTTTCGAATATGTTCTCTCCTATCCTATTTAGAAATTTCTTTCGGAATTTTACTTCAGTATGTAGGACTTTTCTAATACCCTCTATTATTTCCGATTTGATTGATGGCACGCGTTCTATTCGGGGGACCCATAGTGTTTCTTTCCGTATTTTTTTGAATGTTTCCCCACCACGACCTATGACCAGTCCTGGTTTTTCCGCAGCGATTACTACCAAACTCCGTTCAGATTCAAAATAAATATTTTTAATTTTTGCATCTTTCGGTACAATGTCCATTATGATTTTTTCCGCTGCGTCTTCGTCAACAGTCAACGATCCTTCGGGTCTTACTTCTATCCTTTTCTTCATTTCACTTACTATCTGTTTGATTATATTTTCGTGATTTTTGAAAAATTCTTCGCTTTTGGTATAAACTATTATTTCAGAGCCTTCTAGCTCAATCCTACTTATTACTTCCTTAGGTAAAAAATTCTTAACTTTCTCTAATATTTCCATAATATTCACATGTTATTTACTAAGCACTTTCCTGTTAATTGTAAAAATGATATTCGATAATGTATCATTATCTATGCTTCGATTACTTTCACTCAGGTTTCATTGGGTATTCTTTCCTTTCCAACCCATCTTCGGTTATTTTGATTATATCTATGCCTTTCCCACCAGATGCTATATCTCTCTCAACTGCTGCTCTTATTGCTCTTACAGCCAGATTCTCGCCATCGGATATTGATAATCCTTCACTATATTTGTCTTCTAGCACACCTAGTGCAAACGGTGATCCAGATCCTGTTGAGAAAAATTTCTTTTCTTCTTCTATTGCTCCTATAGCATCTAAACTGTAGATATGTCCACCCTTTTTATCTTGACCCGCTATTATCAATTGTACCATATATGGCATGAATGTCCATCTCCCGTTATGTAATATATTCGCCAGTAAAGTTGTGGCACCCTTTACGGATATCTTTCTTTGATTTTGAATGGAAAATAGCTTCAGCTCCGCTTTCATATATCTTACTAGTGTCTGAGCATCTCCGCTTGCACCAGCAATTGTCATTGCTATATGTCCGTCCAATTCATGTATTTTTTCAGTTTCTTTACTAGCTACAAGATATCCCATGGTGGCTTTCTTTTCAGCTGCTAAAACTACGCCATCTTTACATACAATTCCAATAGTAGTTGTTCCAGTTTTTTTTATTTCCGGTTTTTCGATTTTTCCCAAATTAATCTCCTTTGTTATTATTCTTTTTTCATCCAGAATCAGATAGAATATTTGGATGATAAATTAAATTATGTTGCGACTTTTAAATACTTTTTTATTGTATTCAATATTGTTTTGATATATATACTATTTTTTCAGTGTCTTTTTGGCAATGGACGCATTTACCCTTTCTATTTTCATCCTTGCCGAATAATTTACCTCTTATGACCCCTCCATCGGTCTTTGCCTGTATATGATCTGAGCATTCTTTGTCACCACACCAGTTGATTCTTACAAATCCTCCTTTACCATCCAGGATTTTTTTTAATTCTTTGATATTACTCGCATCATCTATATTTTCATCAAAGAATTTATCCGCCCTTTTGATCAGATTTGATTGGATTTTATCTAATGTTGTATTAACTTCATTTTTCAATTTACTCTGTTTGACTTTTTCTTTTTTTTCCGTATCCCTCCTAACAAAAATTACTTGGTCATTCTTGATGTCTTTTGGACCAATTTCTATTCTTAATGGGACCCCTTTCAGTTCCCATTCATTGAACTTCCACCCAGGTGTATATTCGTCTCTATCATCAATCCTGATTCTGATGCCATTTAGTTTATTTTTAACTTTTTCAGCTTCTTTTAGTATCTTTTCTCTATTTTTTTCGTTGTATATTGGGATTATGATTGCTTGTACTGGTGCAATTTCTGGGGGCAATATCAATCCTTTATCATCACCGTGTATACTAATTACCGCTGCGTATATTCTTGATACAGCTGGACCGTAACACGTTGTCCAAACATACTTTTCATCTCCATTTCGATCTGTGTACTTTATATCAAAAGCCTTTGGAAATTCCTGCTTCAATAGGTGGGTTGATGGCAATTGTAGTGCCTTTCCATCAGGCATTATGGTGTCTGCGGCAAATGTGCTAAATGCACCCGGAAATTTGTCGTGATCGGGTCTCTCGAAAAATAGGAACGGTATTCCGAATTTTCCATGCAGTACGTTTTCAGTTATAACCATGTCTTCTCTAACTTGTTTTTCCGCATCTTCTTTAGTTTCAAATGCGTTGTGCGATTCTATCCAATGAAATTCCCTGCTTCTTATGAAAGGCCTGGTGGATTTTCCTTCATATCTCCAAACTTGACATCTTTGATACAATTTTAGAGGCAAATCTCGCCAACTTCTTATCCATAACGGAAAAACACTATATATAGCCGTTTCACTTGTCGGCCGGAGTGCCAATTTTTCCTCTAATTTCTTAGAATCGCTTCCCGCTTCGGTTATCCAGAATACTTCAGCAGAAAATCCTTCGATGTGTTCAGATTCCTTCTTGAAGTTAGATTCGGGTATGACCGCTGGTAGCCATACAGGCGAATGTCCCTTTTCTTGTAACTCATCTTCTAAAAAATCATACATGAGTTCCATGGACAACACAGACCAAGGTCTAAATACAATGAATCCCTTTACATTGTACCTTATGTCCGATAATTCGGCTTTGTTTATAACTTGTGTATACCACTCCGAGAAATCTTCGGACTTCTTTACTGTTAATCCTTCCTGTTCTGACATCTACGCACCATACAAATAATAAATTTTATATTAATATATTGATTTCTTTATATTCAAATCCAACGGAATTGATTATTAGAAAAGACCTTTATTTTTGATTATTGATAGTTATAGAAGAAGTGATTTTAATGAAAATAGCTGTTCTATCGGACTTTCATTTTGGATATGGTTATAACACCGTGTTGGAGAATGACAGTTTTGACAATTTTAAAGAAGCCATAGAGAAGGCACTCGATTCCGATTTGATTTTGATAGCTGGCGATATTTTTGACACCAAGTTTCCAAAAACTCCCATATGGTCAAGTGCGATTAGACTTCTAGTCAAACCGATGATACAGGAGAACAGCGGGGTTAAATTAATCAGCTGTAGTAAGGAATTGTCGGAGATATCCAAGAGAACTTTAAACCACGTACCAATTGTTGCCCTTCATGGGAATCATGAATTTCGAGGCAGGACGACTAACACATTGGAAACTCTGGAGAATGCTGGATTATTGATACATTTGCATAAAGATAGTGTAGTTTTTGAAAAGGACGGTACTAAGATAGCAATTCATGGAATGTCGTGGGTACCTGACAGATATGCAAAAAAGGAGCTCAAAGAATGGAATCCCAGTCCAGTTCCAGGATGCGTGAATTTAATAATGTTCCATCAGAGCATAAGTCCTTTTGTATATTCTCCTCTGGAAGCACCGAGTTTGTCTGAACAAGATCTTCCCAATGGATTCGATATAATTATAGATGGACATCTTCATAATCCTGGGAAAGAGAACATCGGTGGAATTCCGCTACTGTTCCCAGGAAGTACTGTAATAACACAATTCGACAAGGCAGAATCTAGGAATAAGAAAGGTTTTTATGAAATTATAATTGAAGATGATGGGAAGTTTGATATAAATTTCGTACCCCTTGAGACGACCCGTCCATTCTTCTTTGAGGACGTTGATATTAATGGAGATTTGAGGGAAAACATTGAAACAAAGTTAGACGAAGTTCTCGATGAATCCGACAATGGTAAGAATCCTCTGGTTAAATTGAAGATTAAAGGCAAGGACAGCGAATATCTGGAAAAAGAAATAAAGGCGATTGAACAAAAATATGAAAATCGTGCAATACTTAGATTTGTTAAAGAACTTGAGTCTGAAAAGATGAAGGAAAAGGTTGAATTTTTAAGGAATATGAGAGATCAAAAATTGTCAGCCCAGGAAATGGGATTGAAATTATTGCATAAAAATTTGGACGAATTGGGGTTTAATTCAACTTTTAGAGTGGACGATGTATTTTCTCTTTTGATGGAAGGTAGATTGGACGATACTCTTGAAAAAATTTCCAATAAAGATATAGCAGGTGATGTTGTTGATAAGTAAGCTGATAATGAATAATTGGAAATCACATGAAGAATCGGAGTTAGAATTCTCTCCTGGCACCAACGGACTCATAGGGATAGTCGGTAGTGGAAAAACCAGCGTGTTGGACGCCATTTGTTTCTCATTGTTCGGAACATTCCCTAAATTACAATATCGTAAGATAAAATTAGACGATGTGATAATGAAAAAACCGGAGATGAAAGATTATGCTGAGGTCGAAATATTTTTTGTGATGAATGGTAATGAATATTCCGTTAAAAGGATAATAGAGCGGGGAAGGGGGACATCCTATTCGGAAATTAAAGAAAATGGTAAAATGTTGGAATCACCAAGCACGACCAATGTCACAAATATAGTTGAAAATAAGCTTAAGGTGAATTATGAACTCTTCAGCAAAGCAATATATTCTGAGCAGAATTCTGTTGATTATTTCTTGAGACTTGGCAAAGGAGAACGAATGAAAAAAATCGACGAGCTTTTAATGATAAACCGATTTGAAAAAACCCGTTCGAATAGTGTTAAGTTAACCAATAAATTGATAGAGCGTAAAGTGGCCAAGCAGGATGTGTTAGATAAATTGAACATTGATGAGATCAGAAAACAGATAGATGACATTAAAAAATCGATTTCTAATTTAAAGGATGAGCAGGTTAGATATAAGAACGAATTGAGCAGTATATCGGAAAAAAGAAAACAGACTGAAAATGAAGTTAACAAGTTAAAGAGATTCAAAGAAAAGTTCGAAAAATTAAAAAGAAGTGAGAATGGATTATCGGCTAGTATAGAAACTTTGATGGCAGATATTTCCGAGATTGAAAATAAGTTAAGTGATATGGAACTTGATGGATCCGATATCGAAAATCAACTCTCTAAATACGAAAAAAATGTTAAGAATTTTAACAATTTATTGAAGGAAAAGAGGTCAGAATATGATAAAATTAGGGAAGAGTTTACAGAGATTTCTACAAAAATTGAATTTATGAAGAACGATAAAATCGATAAGTTAAAATCGGATATCGAAAAAAAAATTGAGATAAACCGCAGGGTTAAATCGATAAAGGACGACAATCCTGGCAATTTGGATGAAGTAATATCTGATAAAAAATCCCAACTACATGAATTGATAGCTCATATGGAGTCTGTCAGGGCCAAGGTTGAGAACCTGCAGGAACAAATTGAGAAAATAGATTCTGTTAAAGGCGAATGTCCCGTTTGCGGTACCAAATTATCTGATGAAAAGAAATCAGAGCTGTTAAATGAGAAAAAGGAGTTGGTAAATGAATTAAGAGAAAAAATAGCGAAAGCTAAAAGGGACAGGATCCTGAAAGAGGATAATATTAAGGAATTGGAAAAGAAGTGTGATTTATTGAACGATTTGATTCGAGAAATATCTGATTTGGACGATGTAAAAAATGAATTTAAAAAGACCAAATCTCTTTTATCGGATTATTCCTCTAAAAAATATGAGTTCAAATCCTTGATGGAAGAGTTGAGTAAAGATGTTTCCGATTTGAACGAAAAGTTAGATTGCGCTACTAGTAAAAAACAGCGTCTAAGTTTGTTGAAGTCTCAAGTCGATAGTTACAAAAATAAGAAAGAAAGGATTTCCAGTCTGAAATCAGAGAAAGAAAAAATAGATTCCAAGTTGAATAATATTGCGGATGAATTGGATTCTGATAGGTTGGTCAAGAATGATAATCTTTTGAAGGATTTAATTTCCAGAGAAAAAGAACTTGAAATGAGATTGTCTGGATCTAACGATGTTCTAAATGAAAAAACGGTCAGATTGTCTGAGTACAAGAAGTCGTTGAATTTAGCTGAGAGAGAACGAGAAATAATAGAATCTTTGGATAGGATAATAAAGGATTTAAAAATATTCACAAAGGCTCTTAAACAGACTCAACAAGAGCTCAGAAAAGAATTCATTGAGGCGGTCAATTATACGATGAATAAGTTATGGGAAACGCTATATCCCTATCAAGATTTTATCGGTATACGATTAAACATAGAGAAGGGGGATTATGTATTACAACTCCAAGAGCGTACAACCAAGTGGGTGGATGTTGAGGGAGCCGCTTCTGGAGGAGAACGTAGTATAGCTTGTTTGGCATTGAGGATGTCATTCGCGATGGTATTGGCCCCACAGTTGAGGTGGTTGGTGTTGGACGAACCCACCCATAATTTGGACAGTAAATCTGTTGAAGATCTTTCGCAGACTTTAAGAGAAAGAATAAATGATATAGTTGATCAGGTTTTCGTTATTACTCACGACGAAAATTTGGAAACAGCGATAACGGGTAATTTATATCGCTTAGAGAGGGATAAAAGTAAGGATGAAGCAACGAAGATAATATCTTTGAATTAATTCTTTAATTTTAATCTTTTCATAATATTTGTGATTTAGATGTCGGTTAGATTTATCAAAGACGAACCAGCTCTAGCAATAGAAGATTCCGAGCTTGGTAATATTCTGGTAATAGCTGATCTTCATTTAGGATTCGAAAGCGAATTATATCACGATGGAATCGTTATAGCACCCCAATCTGAAAAATTATACAAAATGATAGTAAATCTGATAGATTCTACAAATTCAGATACTCTTGTTATTTTAGGAGACCTCAAACATAAAATCCCCGGTATTAGCTTTAGGGAAATGACTGAAATACCTAAACTGGTCTCCCCATTATCTGAGAAGGTTGATATAATACTCGTTAAGGGCAATCACGATACTGAGTTAAAAAATCTGATACCAGACAACGTTGAAATTCATGAATCAGGTGGATTTAAGTTGGGAAAATATGGATTTCTGCATGGACACGCTTGGCCCAATAAAAATGTATTGAAAGCGGATCATCTCTTAACTGCTCACATACACCCTATTATCGAGTTCGTAGATGACCTTGGGTTTAGAATCGTAGAGAAAATATGGGCAAAAGGAGACGTCAACAAAGACAAATTGCGTGAAAAATATAAAATAGAAGGCGGTTTTAGATTCGGTAATTTAGAGACTATATTCTTTCCAGTATTTAATCCAATTATTAGCGGTTACCCTTTGAATAGAAGTGGAAACGACAGATACATAGGGCCGTTATTGAGGAACAAGATAATCGATGCAGACTCTTTAGAAATATATATGCTCGATGGTACATCGCTAGGCAAATTGGCAAATATTTAAAGTTCCTGTAGTAATTCTTTTTCACTTTCGGTCAATTTACTAAAAACATCTCTCAGTATTTTTTTGTCCTTTTTAGTTAGGTGTGATATCAGAATTTGGTTTTCAAATATGGTCCTTCCCGCAACCGGTTCTCTCATTTTTATCGCTACTCTGTCTCCTTTTTTAGCATAATCTATATTTCTCCCTTCTTTTTGAATTTCCTTAATTTCTCCTATTATCTCATTTTCCTTATTTTTCAACAATGTGCCCTTTTTAAGATATCCAGATATTATTTCAATACCTACTATACAGGGTTTACTCGCTCTGAAAATGCATCCTTTAAGTAACTTTAATTTTACAGGTCTGCTAGTCTTTTCGAGTTTCTCCTGAATTTCCCTTTCTTTTCTATTGTAGGTCCATTCTTTGTAATCTTCCAATATCTTATAAATGATATCGTTCTTGAAAATTTTGATTTTCAAATCTTCAGATAATTCCTTGGCTTCCGTTAGAACTGGTACATTAAAAGCGAATATTACTTTCTTAATATCGTCTTTAACGTTTTGTGCTTCTATTACATCTAATTTGTTCACATGACCGACTTCTGCTTTTCTTATTGGCATATCAGCATCTTTGAGCATTTTGATCAGTGCTTCTAGTCCACCCAATGTATCCGCTTTTATCAGAACTCCATCAACATCTTTGGAAAATTCGACTTCTTCTACGCTCTTCTGCACTTCATTTTTGGCACCCTCAATCTCATCTTCGCTTTTAACGGAAATTAGTGGGGACCCAGGTATCACATTGTCTAATTCGGGTGCAGCTATTTTGATACCAGATGCCGCCTGGACATGATCAATAGATTCGAATTGCTTTTCAATTCTAAGTTCTTTGAGTGGTTTAGGTCTTAATAGTGCCTTTATTTTCGTGACTTTGGGCTCTTTGCCACCTATTACTACAAAATCATCCTTTTTTATGATTCCGTCGTATAGAATTACATCTATCGTTGTTCCAAGACCCTTCAATTCTTTTATTTCCAATACTACACCACGTCCTTTATTAGAAACAGTTAGTTTATTTTTTAGAAACTGCTGCGCAAGACCTGTAAGAACCATCAATAATTCAGATACACCTTCACCAGTCATACCTGAACACGGTACTATTGCCACCTTTTTGGCAAAATCGTTTATCCTATCAAATCTATCGGCCTCAAATCCATTTTCAGATAATTGTATTATTAATTCGTATATTTTTTTATCCAATTCTTGTTTAACATCTTCTCTTTGTTCCTTTAAACTATCCAATACACATTCGTCGTCATGCGGGAACCATCCAGTTATTCTGTCAACTTTTGTTGCAGCAACGATGAATGGTGTTTTGAATTCCTTAAGAAAGGTCAGGCTTTCAATGGTTTGGGGTTGAAACCCTTTGTTTATGTCTATTACAAGTATGCCTATATCTGCTACACTACCTCCTCTTTTTCTTAAAGTTATGAATGCTTCGTGCCCTGGTGTATCTATAAACAATAATCCTGGGATAGTTATGTCTATTTTTAATTTGTCAAGTAATTGACCGCACGTTTTTTTTATAGTTTCTATAGGGATAAAGCTAGCTCCTATATGCTGGGTAATACCTCCAGCCTCTCCATGCTGTACTTGTGTCCTTCTTATACTATCCAAAAGCAGTGTTTTGCCGTGGTCGACATTTTCGGTTGATATTGCCTATACAAAAATCAATGTCCGAGCACCGCTACTATTGGCTGTCGTATTTTTTTGTTGGTCAATGCCCTCACCTTTTAATAATCCTTTGTACTTATTGTTATTATAATATTTTCATTATTTTTAATTCAATCATATAAAATATTCATTTAAATACAATAAACTAATTAGTGGTGAATGGTGGCAAAATGTTGACAATGGGAGAAGTCGAGCCGTTGGGGCTGTGCATAACAACCCAAAAACTCATGGATAGAAGATTTAGATCTAGCTTTGGGGACAACTTAATATTGAGGGATAGGGACCCTGATTTAGAGCCGAAATTATTGAAGATTAAAAGAGAAATGAACTCTGGGATGAATGAGAAGAAATACATAGATGGCCACAAGATGGTAATTGTAAATAATATAGACAAAATACTGGGTCTTGTCGACAGATTTACACGAGTGAATTTGGCGACTGTTGAAAAAATCATATTCGATGGTAAGGATTTGATAAAAAAAGTTATGAAAGCTGAAAATTTTGACGATATAGAGAGATTGGGGCCCGCATTTAAGAGTCAGATAACTCTCCCGATTTATGAGTTATTTATTAAAGAATCGAAAGAGAGATTCAATCAGGGGTAGTGTATGATTATCAACAACGTTGATGATGAAATAGATAAATTGAAAGTGAAGAAAATAGAGTTGACAAATAGGATGAATACTATTATAGGATTCGACGATAAGGAACTCTTGAAACAGGAAATAGGCAGGATAGACAATCAGATCAGTATTTTGGAAAAATACAAGAAAAAATAAATTTTATCAACTACTCTTAATTTCTATGGATAATTTGAGGTTATAAAAAATGACTGAAGAAAATGAGAAGAGTGATTCGGACCAGATGTTTTGGTCGGATAGAATAGCACAATTGGTGACTGAAAGAGATGGATATAATTATATTGATAAGAAGATAGAGAAGCCCGAAGTTTACGGTATAAAAAGTAGTACGTCTATTTCAGGTGTTCCGCATATAGGAAATGCATCTGATGTAATTAGGAGTGATTCAGTTGTCCGTTCGCTGAGAGACCTTGGTGAGAATGTAAAATTCATTTGGGTAGCAGAAGACATGGACCCTCTCCGTAAGGTACCCGCGGGGATACCTGATAAGTTCGAAAAATATCTAGGCATGCCCGTGTCTGATTTGCCGTGTCCTGTTGGGTGCTGCGAGAGTTATGTGAAACATTTCGTTAGATTATTTATTGAGAGTTTGCATGAATATTTTGGAACAGAACCAAAGATGTTGACAACAACTGATGCTTACAAATCTGGAGAGTTTTATCCCTATGTCAAAAAAGCGATAGAAAAAATAGATGTTATAAAAGAAGTACTTAATAAGCATAGGACAACTCCATTGTCCAAAATTTGGAGTCCTTGGAAGCCAGTATGTGATAATTGCGGTAAAATCATAACAACCAAAGTAATTGATGTTAATGGAGATATTGTCAAGTATAAATGTGGAGACTACTCCTTTAAGGAATTTGGTAAGAAGGCATACAATAAGGTTGAAGGGTGTGGACATGTTGGTGAAAGTGACATAAAAGAAGGCAGAGGTAAGTTATTGTGGAAAATTGAATGGGCAGCTGAATGGCCTTTATGGAATATCCATTTTGAACCAGCCGGTAAAGAGCATTTTATGCCGGGGGCGTCCTTTTGGAATGCGGGTGAAATAGCTGAACGTGTATACGATTGGCCAGAACCTTATCCTGGTCGCAATGAGATACAACCTTATGAATATATCATGATTAATGGTGAAAAAATGTCGGCATCGAAGGGTAATGTAGTTGCTACATGGGAGTGGCCTGAATTTGCACCTCCTGAAATATTGAGATTGATATTGCTTAAAAGGCCGAATATGCAAAGGGAATTTTCATATTCAAAGATTCCAGTTTTAGTTGATGAATTCGATAGATTGAGATATGTGTATTATGGGAAGGAAAGTGTTGACAACAATCGAGAATTGATGAATCTCAAAAGACTGTACGAGATGTCGCTGACTAAAGAAGATAAAGGATACATATCAAATATACCGTTTGGGTTCGCTTCTATGATAGCCCAAATCATACCAGATGCGACGAAATCCAATTTTGATAAAGTACTGTCCTTGGCAGAGAGAACTAATCACATAAAGGATGTAGATGAACTAAGTGATGTTGCCAGAAAAAATATTGCTCGCAGGATAAAACAAGCGGGTTCTTGGGTTGAGAAATACGGCACATCACGTGACAAGATCACAATTTCCAAGGAGATACCTGATAAGGTAGATGAGCTTTCGGATGAACAGAGGAGTTCCTTAATTGAATTGGGTGAATATTTGTCTAAAGATAGAACGAATGATGACATCTGGGATAAAATCAGGAAAATTGCCAAGTCAAATGGGATATCGGCGAAAAAGGTTTTTCAGGCAACATATATTGCATTACTAGGCCAAAGATATGGGCCGAGATTAGTCCCATTCATACAAACAATGGACACCGATTTTATTGTGGATAGATTTAAACTGGAAAAATAATAAAAGATGCAATGATTGAAATATTTCTATTAGAATAGATTATTTATGAGTTTATTTTCGGATATGAATGAATCTAGAATATTCAAGGATGAGGAAGTTTTGTCCACTGAATATCTGCCTAAGCTTTTGCCACACAGGGAGAATGAAATAAAGGAAATTGCCAGAAATTTATCACCATTGTCAAAGGGGAAATCCCCTACGAACACGTTTATTTTCGGTTCCCCTGGTATAGGAAAAACAGCTGTAACTAAATATGTTTTTAGTGAATTAGATGATTATAGTGAACAAGTGGAGACAGTCTATATAAATTGTTGGGATTATCGTACACCCACCGCGCTTTTAACACAAATTATAATCTCTCTCGGTTTTTTTGTGCAACGACGTGGGTGGAGTAGGGACGAAATAATAGACAAGTTAAAGGAAGCGTTGAGTAAAGGCGCCAAGGGAGTTGCAGTATGTTTGGATGAAGTGGATCAGTTAGAAATGTCTGCTTTGTATGATTTGTTGAGGATAAATCAATATGTCGAGACCCCTGTAGGACTGGTTTTTATTTCCAATGATTCTTATGTATTTTCAAAAGCAGAGCCTAGAATAAGGAGTAGTCTGGGTGCTGACGAAATAGAGTTTAAGGCATATACCTTGAACGAGATGAAGGAAATCCTGGACGAACGGGCGGAAAAGGCATTCCAATCATATAATCCGGCAATAGTAACGCTGTGTGCTAATCACGCTGTTAATAATGGTGGGGATGTTCGTGTTGGATTACAATGTTTATTAAAGGCCGGTCGAAAGGCCGAAGAATCTGGGGCGGAGAAGGTGGTTGTTGAACACGTTAAGGAGGTGCTCGATACCGTCAAAAAAATTAAACCAAAAATATTGGAGGACAAAATTAACGAACATGAAAAAATACTTTTGGATATACTTAAGGACGGTGAAAAATTGAGTTCGGGTGATTTATACGATGAATATAGAAAAAGGGCAAGGAAAAAATTTAAAGATACTGACAATTCACCGGTTACAGATAGATCTTTGAGGGATTTCGTTAGACATTTAGAAGATATTAATCTAATCGAAATAAGCGAGAAGAAAGTCGGTAGAAGTAGACTCATTTGGTATAATGAAGACATTGTACGCGATTGATTATCTGTTACAAAGTTTTTTGATTTTCCTGGTTTTTTTCAATTTCTTCCTACAATCTTTACATAACATCATGAATTTTACTTTGAAAAGTTTTCCCACGTCTTTTACGTGTTTCTTACAATTATCACAAAATTTCTGCATTAAATAATAATTGTGTTTTCTTTTATTTAGGTTTAAGGTCCTCTCATATTAAGAAAGTCTCTTCGTGTTGGGCCACGAGTCCATTACTATCCTCCTTTAATATCGGATATTCTTTGATTGCACCCGACTGCAACAGCTGGTCGATTGCCATATTTACTTTTAATTCCGGGACACCAAGTTTAGGAATCCATCTTTTAGCGAATGGGAGCGAATGGAAGTCATTTTTGGCAGCGTCCAGTATTTTTCTGGCTTCCTTCATTCTAACTGCTTTGTCTTCTTTATAAGCGAATATCAATGTTGGCTGGGAGTCTTTCACCCACCCGACTCCATCAGTTGCGAATACTTCCATTGCCAATGCTTGATCAGATTCTAATTCATCTTTTATATTATTCTTACCATTTGGAATAGAGAATCTGGAATGTGGTTTGTATCTGTCTAGACCATGTCCACATAAATTTCTTATTGGATTGAATCCATGTTCAGATAACGTATCTTCAACGACTTCTGAAATTTCACATATCTCAGTGCCAGGTTTGATGAGTTTTTTAGCTTTTTCCAGTGCTTCTTTAGATGCATCTATCAACGGATGTGAATTTTTTCCAATACATACTGTAAATGCCCTATCCCATATATAACCATCGACATGTGTTCCAATATCTATTTTGACTAAATCACCCTCATTCAATTTTGTAGAATCTCGTATATCGGGTGTATAATGAGCAGCATTTTCATTTATCGATATGTTGACCGGGAATGCTATCCCCCCACCCAATTCTTTAATTTTGTTCTCTATTTTTTCACCTATTTCTACAATACCCACCCCTTCTTTCAGCATTGGTTTGATATATAATACAGTACTGTCCGATATAGATTTGGACTTATTGTACTTTTTTATTATTTCTTTTTCCATATTCACACTTCTAATTATTAGATAAAATTATACTTATTAAGTATCTAAATTTTCTGCTATGGTTGGGTCGGGTGAATATTTCGTAAATTTATCCCAAACATTGGTAGAGTATTTTCGAATATCATCAACGGATTGCGCCTTTTCTAGCATATAAATGTCATTTTCGATATCCGACAAAAATATGGGAAAAATTTCTCTGGCATTTTCAAAATATTTTTTGATTTCTTTGACGAATAGATTTTTCACATTTCTTATTCTTTGATTATCGTGCTTTTCTAATAGTTCATCGTATCTTTTGTTGGATTTTATTGCTGATTTGAATATTTCATCCCTTTCCTTTTCACTATATCCGAAAAAGAGACAAAACGCCCTCTCAATTTTGAGAATAGATTTAGTCAAAATTCTAGAATCTTCTTTAAAACTTGGTATTTTGAAAATTATGTTATTCTTATCATCAAATATTTTCTCTTCAGGTTCTGTTAAAAGAAATGGGTTAATTATCGATCTCGCCATTTCTATATCACCCATTTCATCAGATATGACAGTGCTCAAATTTCTAATAGGTATGTTTAATTCCTTTGTTAAATTTTGTATTAATTTTTTCTTATTTTCATACAAAATTGGATATATCGTTTGGAATTCGCCATGTTTGAATATGTACTGTGATCCAAACCCATTTTCCGTTGGTAATCCCAATCTTCTCGAAATCAGATTTTTAATACTTTCATCAGGAGACCCACTAATGAAGAATATATCATATTTCATCCTTTTTAGGGTTGATATACATTCCAACAAATTTGGAGCCAGTGGGATATCTTCAATCGAATCTATACATGCTTTTCTGTGCTCTTCGTATTGAATGTCACATTTCTTGAATATTCCATTTATTTCGTTTACGATTTGGTTGAAGTTGTTGGAGTTCATTTTCGCCATTTTTTTAAAAATTATATCTGTGAAGTTTCCGATATTTTTGTTGTATTTGCATAAATCCTTGATATAGTTTACGAATATTGGCTTACCCGTGTTTACTACACCATCCACGTCGGACCACAATATTTTACCATCTGAGTTATTGTCAATATAATAGCCCAGCACATCATATTTTCCATAAAGCTTGATATTATAATCTGACATCGGTATAAAGTCGTATTCCAATGTGGTATAAACAATTTTTTTAAATAGTTCTTCTTCCATCCGGTTTATTTCAAATTCCATTTAACTCAGCAAATGAACTGTTCAAGAAGCTACGGTTTCTTATCGCCTAACAACACTTTGGAATATATCCCTATGATTGTTAGGATTATGATTAAAATGGATAATATTATCCATAATTTGGGGTTGGCCCAAGTGGGTACTTCTATTATTGACATATCCCCATTCGCCAATCCAGTGATTAGATCCATAGGTCCATTCATGTAAATTCCCTAATTTTAATCTGTTTTTTACTGAAAAATAGTTTTCTTTTATAACAATGTTATAAATTTATATCTAGAATTAACAACTCTTATTTATGAAACCCTTTTGCGAAATAGTTGTGTCTGATTTTCTGCCATCAGTCAGGGCAATAATCGCCAATGATTTGTCTAACAAATACGATTTGACACAAACTCAAATATCGGAGAAGCTTGGTATAACGCAGCCAGCAATATCTCAGTATAAGCGTGAATTGAGGGGTCACAAAGTTAGGGCAATATCATCTAACAATGCTGTTAGTAACCTTATATCGGAGTTGTCAAAGGATATAGCTATGGGAGACGTTGATTGTAAATTTATACATAAAAAGGTTTGTGAAATATGTAGAACGGCCCGTAAAGAGAAGCTTCTATGTAAAATCCATTCTGATTATAATCCTCTTTTAGATAATTGTAATTTATGCTCCGAGTGAATTATTTTATTTCTATGTATTCTTTCTCCTCTTCTTTAGGTTTTTTCTTCATCTTGGACTTGATCTTCGATATTATATTTCTTATCTGTTTACCAACTTTTTCGAACAAATTTGTAGATTGTTTAGCATTGTCTATTGATTTTTGGGATGTTATGTCAACTTCTTCTTTTTTACCAACTGTCGGCAATTTTGGTATTTTAGGTTTGTAGGATTTTCCATTTATCTTGCTCTTTATAGTCTTCTTGGCATCTGATATTTTTTCAATCCCTTTTTCTTTGGGTGTTCTATGTCTGTATTCTCCTTTTTTTGGATCGTATCCGGGTTGGGGCCATAATAGATATCCTAGTATAATCAGGACTGTTACTGATACACCGATAATAGTCCATTTCAATACGGGGGACATGTTGGTGATGTTTTCGGTTACATTTATATGGGTGCCCCCATCACTGAATTTTTCCTTTGATGATTTTAATAGTGAATCAATATCATTCAATAATTGATATGCGCTAAAATAATCCCCGTCGTCGATGTGACTTTGTGCAGTTTCTATTTTTTCATTGGCTTCTATTATAAATTGTTCGGCTTCTGTTACATCTCCCCCAGATTTCTTGGTTTTGTTTATTTCAGTCCAAATCTCAGTTAAATTGAGCCGATATAGTGTGATATTGTTCTGAATGGGCGTCTGTAAATCTTCATCTGGCAATATTCTTATAGTGAAATTATTTTCCAATGTATTGTTTGGTATTGATACTTTGTATGTGCCCGGATATTCCTTTATAGCATTGGTTATGTTTGATGTGAAATTCACTAGAAAAGCGGATTTCCCACCAGCTGCTATTGTATCGTTAGTAGAGTTTATACTATACCATATTGATTTTAAGTTTTCGATTGTGAAGTTCACGTTTTGGGATGTATTTCCAGTGTTCTCTATAATTACCGTTGTTTGATTTGTCGAATTTCTAATAATATCGATTTTTTCCTCTACATCGTAGAACGATATATTGCCGGAGTATCTGTAAACGGTCACAAGCTCGGTTGCAGATACTGATGAATAATATGATGTGATACTGTTATTGCATTTGTATATATGGGAACCCGCGCTTAGTGTGGTTATCTCAGGATTTGAAACCGAACTTCCTGCCCGATATAACGTTACGGATACCTGATCAGACGAGCACAAAACTGTAGTTTTGGTTCCTTTGTTGATATTAGATCCCGGTGAGACAGTTAGTGTTATTGTGGGTGTTATTTTGTTTATGGTTGAGTTCGTTCTAGATGTCGAATTCCACGTGTTTTGGGAATTATTAGCATATATTTTCCATCTTAGCGTCATCGGTTGTGTTATATTGAGTTGGTATGTTGATGTATTTGTTCCACTTATTCTGGACATAGTATAATTCATCAATGTTCCGGTATGATTCAGCTCTATAAATGCGGTGTCGTATCCGTTCGAATCGTAGTCATCACTCCACGTCGCATTGAATATAGCATATGTGTTGTTAGACCATGTGGATGGTATATCCGTGGACAAGGAATATCTGGGAGGGGGGTATATAACATTCAATGTTTTTGTGATACCAGTTGAGTTTATGCTGTAATTCCTGTTCCCACTGGAATTTACCTTGAAATCATATGATCCTATGGGGAGGATGTCTATGTATTGTTCGGAAACAGCTGAGCCGTCCTTGAATAGTTGAGGATTCCCACCATCAGCAGTTACATTGACGATTTGGCCATCGTTTACATTAACATTTTGATTTAGATTGCCGTTGATGTATATATTCATCGGGTTGTCCGCTTTTGTCACATTAAATTCAAATGAATCAGTTACGTTTTCTTGTCCGCTTGTATCATTTGCAAACCACCTGTATGTATAATTATCTTGTTGGAGATCCGTAATCACAATTCCATAACTGCCCGATCCTAAATCATTCACCTCAGGTGTGGTGGAATTCGTATAATTTGTGGCACCATTCCATTCAAAAATCGGTCGGTCGATATCTATGTTATCGTTCCATGTGATATTGAATGTGTAGCTCTTATTGAAAACGTATTGTGTGGGCGATGACGGCGTTGTCGTATTTCCAGACCATGTCGGGGCGGTTTGATCACTCACTGTTACGGTGACATTGTTGGAATTGTACACATTATTTACATCCTTTGTGGAAATTTGAAAATCATAATCACTCGGGAAGTCGTCTGATGAAGGTGTTGTCACTTTGAACCAAAATTTTTCATCTCCTCCAGACGCTATGATATAAGATGTTGTATCGTTATACCATCTGGGAGTTGGGGTTGGTAAAAATGATCCATCACTAGTTGTTCCAACGCTCCCATAATATGAAAAATTTGATGGCAGTGTTATGTTGATTTGTACTATATTGGCATCTGTGTTGTTGACGGTGAAATTGACTAGAATATTGCTACCCGCGTTCAATGTTGAATTATCTATACTAGAATCGAAACTGGCAGCTCCGACAGAGTTTATAGTAAATAAACTAAAAACCACGATAGTTAATAAAAGCAATTTTCTATTCATACAATCTCCAATATCTTATATAGTATAGTCTTTTTAACCAAATAAAATTTAGATTGATAATGAATAGGCGAACCCGGTGGGATTTGAACCCACGACCTTCAACTATCTCCATGTATGTTTAGGAGGTTGCTGCTCTATCCAAGCTGAGCTACGGGTCCATTAAGATTAATTTATTGTGGGAATGCTAATTTATTAAGTATATGGTATCTAAAAAAACAATGGAACGTATCGCCGAGAACACAGTTAATCTGAATTTTGATATAAAATCGGGTGATGTTGTTGTTATACATGCTGGGCCAAAATCTCTGGAATTTGCCGAAATGTTATCCTATTATTGCTCTATGTCAGGTGCACAACCTTTGATAACCTATTCTAGTTCAGATTTATTCTTGAATACTTATAGAGACATAGATTCCACACTACTTACCAAAAAACCCAAATTGGCATATTCTCATTTGGATGTTGTCAACGCTGAGATGAAAATAAACGATTCCAATCCATTTTTAGAGAAGAAGATACCTCAATGGAAAATAGAACTCAGACGAAAATCGATAAAACCGTTGAAGAAATTGAAGGAAAAGAAACTTGGCAATAAAGATTTGAAAATGGCCTTGATTGGGTTTCCAACTAAAGAAGATGCAAAATCCCTCGGGATATCGTTTGAGAAATTGGAGAAAATATTCTGGTCCACAATAGATGTTGATTTTGAGAAAATTGCACATTTCAATAAAAAATTAATTAAGAAATTCGATAATGTTGAAAAGGTGAGAATAGTTGGTGATAGGACTGATTTGAAGTTTTCTATTGAGAATAGGGAATTCATGAACGATTGCGGGATTGTTGATGAAGGACGAACGGGATATATGAATTTACCAGCAGGTGAAATATTTATAGCACCCGCCGAAAATTCTGCTAATGGTGAGATTTATTTCGATCTTCCGTGTATGTTCCATTATGGTAGACGAGTTGAGGGAGTATGGTTTCGTTTTAAAGATGGTGATATTGTCGAATATAATATACGAAAGGGTTCTAAGAATTTCGAGGAAGTGATAGAGAACTCTTCTGGTAAAAAAACAACTATAGCTGAGTTTGGAATAGGTACCAATCCCAACGCGAAGTCAACGGGTGGTATGATCATCGTTGATGAGAAAATATTGGGCACAATTCATATAGCGATAGGTGAGAACAAGTTGTACGGCGGTAATAACGAATCTACGATACATTGGGATTTCTTCAAAAGAATGGGAAAATCCAGTATGATAAAGGGCGATGATGAAATTTTAATGAAGGATGGAAAATGGCTTATTTGAACAATTTCAAATAAATATAATGAGAAAATCAAGATTTGACGAGCAGTTCAAACGTATAATTAAAAGTCCAGAAGAAATTGGGCTAATTAGGAAAGCATCGGATGTAAGTAATTCTTGCGTAAATCTCATCCAGGAAAAATTGGCCAAGAGTGATATCACCGAAAAAATGCTTGCAGATGCTGTGGATAGCAAGATAAGGGAAAATAATTGTGATTTGTCTTTTCCGACCATAGTTTGTTGTGGTAAGAGATCCAGATTCGTCCATCCAATTCCGACCACCAAGAAGATAAGTGGTATAGGATATATAGACTATGGTGCAAAGTATGAAAAATACTGCAGTGATATGACAGTTCCCTTCATCAAAGGATGTGTCTCAGATGAAGAAAAGAAAATCATAGAAGATACATTCGATGTTTATAATAAAGTTATGAAAATCATCAAAAATGGTGTGTATTGCTGGAAAGCCCATGAATTGTATGAAGACTTGCTAGCAGATATGGGGTATGATATTATTCACTCACTCGGTCACGGCATTGGATTGGACGCTCATGAATTACCTTTATTATCATTGCCACGAAATTTTAAAGCACTTAGTCCCAAGAAAAAAGAATGGTGGAACCGTGTTAAGAATATTAAATTTGAGAAGAATATGGTGTTTACAGTAGAACCTGGGTTATATGTTAAAGGGGTTGGCGGATGCAGGGTAGAAAATGTTGTTATAATGGGTGAAAAGAACGGCGAAATTATTACCAACTCTAGACTTTTGGAAGTAACTGGATAACAATTAAAAACTTAAGGTATAATGTTAAAACATAAATTTACGTAAAAACTTGATACAGTGATTATATGACCGAATTAACCCAATTGCCCGACGATATCACAATACCAAATCACTTAGCTGTTATAGTTGATGGCAATAGACGATGGGCACAGAAAAACAAAAGAAAATATCCATGGCTCGGACATAGGGTGGGTGTCAAAAATATAAATGATTTCCTTAAATGGTGTTTAGAAGCAGGTGTTCCGAAAGTTTCCGTATACGCTCTTTCAACCGAGAATCTTAATAGGCCTGATAGAGAAGTAGAAGAACTCTTTAATCTTTTTTATAAGTATTTAGAAGATATCGAAAACGACGAGTCAAAGGTTTCCAAATTGCTGAATAAATATGAGGTTAAAATTAAATTCATCGGTGATTTGGAAAAACTTCCACCCAAGATGAGAAAATTAATGGGAAAAATAATGGCTAAGACAGCGAAACACCAGAAGAAAGCATTGAATCTGCTGATAGCCTATAGCAGTAAGTTCGAATTGACTGAGACAGTGAAAAAAATAGCGCAGAGTGTACTTGATAAAGGTAAGGTAGAGATTACGCCAAAGGATATTGACGATAATCTCATGGTCAGTTCTCCGGTTGATCTAATAATACGAACGGGTGGTAGACACAGATTATCGAATCTTCTTCTATGGCAATCTGCTTATGCTGAGTTGTATGTTACTGATACCCTTTGGCCGGATTTTGATAAAGATGAATTTATTAGAGCTCTCAAGTGGTTTGATTCTATCAAGAGAAACTTTGGCAAGTGATCTTTAGCTTGGTGTTATAGATGTATGATGTTTTAGTTGTTGGTGCCGGTCCATCCGGGTGTAGGATAGCTCAATTGGTTGCTAAAAAGGGTTATGATGTTGGGTTAATTGAAAAGAGAGATGATATAGGAGAACCGGTTCAATGCGCTGGACTCGTTAGTCATAGGATTAGAACAGTGATAACGGATTTGCCGGATAATGTTATTTTAAATGATATTAGAAGAGCCAGATTCATCTCTAAATCCACCGAATTCACGTTAAGTTCAAAACGACCATTCCACGTTATTGATCGGGCGAAGTTGGATAAATTTTTGTTTCTAAAGGCCAGGAAAGAAGGCGTTGAAACCTTTAAATCAACCGCATTTGAGGATTATTCGTTCAGAAGGGATAATGATGATAATATATTTCTCAAGGTCTCTGTTCTGGGTGATGAATTCAGGACTAAGATTTTAGTCGGTGCCGACGGCCCCATATCTAATGTGGCATCTAAATCAAAATTGATACGTCCATCAAACATAATTACTGGTCTTCAGACAACGGTTGAAGGGAAGTTTGATCCAGACGAAGTTAATCTCGTCTTTGATTCGGATATAAGTTCTGATTTTTTTGGGTGGATGATACCGATAAATTCACGTAAAGCCAGAATAGGATTGGCAGCTAAAAAGAACGCCATAGAGGGGCTGGAAAAAATGGTAAAGAGATATGTCGGAGATCGGGAAATAGAAATTAAACCTGACGTAGCTGGGAGGATAAACTTTGGTGTTATGAAAAATACATCTTCTGATAGAGTCATGTTAGTCGGAGATGCCGCTTGCCAAGTCAAACCATTTTCAGGAGGAGGAATAATATACGGTCTGATTGGTGCAGGATATTGCGCCAATGCCTGTATAAAATCCCTTGATAGAAAAATATTCAATGAAAAGTTTCTGAGAGATAACTACGATAAAAAATGGAAATCTCACTTAAAACCACCAATAATGCGAGGATTAATAATGAGAAGATTGATGTCAGGCTCGAATAGACGGATGGATTTGATGATGAGGGCTGCCAAGAATTTCAAGTTTTTACTGAATACACTTGATGTTGATTTTTTGTAGATTAAACGAATATTTTAGGCGATTTTCCGTTCGATACAGCTTTCACAAATTTCTTTCCTATATCAGAATTTTTCGATATTTTGATTCTGTTATTCTTTCCTATTATACCAGATAATAGGAATTCATCTTCTAGATATATATTCACTGATTTGCCTGAAAACTTCTTCTTAAATTTAAGCTCAATACTATTTCCAATTTCTTCGATTTCGTAATCTATCTCCTTACCCAATGCAGGAACTTTGGGTTCTATATCTAAGTGTATACCCAACTTTTCCTGGAGTTTGTTTACCATTGACCCGCTCTTGCCTATTATTCTTGGTATTTTTTCATTGTCTACATATATCTTAGCATTGTTTTCATCAAGTATTTCGATTTTAGGATTGGGATCGAATCTCTTAATCTCCCTCTCTATCGTCTCCTTTGCCAGTTTTTTTATCCCTGATTCCTCTTTAATCTGTTTGTCTATTTCTATTACAACGTTTTCTTCGCCAAATGTATAAATCTCGTATTCTGGTTTTCCAGTCTCAAAATTTTTAACCTCTACTATTGGCCTGGATAAATCGGATTCGGACATGCCTGTGGGGACTTTAACAATCATTGAGACATCATAGACTTTTTTAACTTCACCTGCTTTTACGAATATTATAGTATCTATGACATGTGGTATCATACCAAGTTCTATTTTTCCGATGAATCTTTGTATAGCATCTATTGCCTTGCTGGCATGAACAACTCCAATCATACCAACCCCTGCTAGACGCATATCAGAAAAGACCCTGAATTCATTTGGCTTTCTTACTTCATCAAAGATAGAATAATCCGGTCTCACGAGCAATAGAATATCTGCTGTTTTTTCGAAACTCCCTTCTAGTGGACCATATTGTGTTATTTTTGGTCCTACCTGTAGATCTCTCGGGGATTCGAGCGTTTTAACGATTTTTCCTTCATTCATGTAGAATTCCGCTATACCACTTGCAAGAGTAGTTTTTCCACTTCCAGGTGGGCCAGCGATGAGTACACCCTCTGCTCTGTTTTTCAACCTATCCATTAATTTTTCAGATAATCTGTAATCTTCTAAACTCAATTTAACAATTGGCCTAACTATCGTTACTTCTAATCCATCCGAGAAAGGAGGTCTTGCTATTGCGATTCGATAGTCCTCTAATTGTATTACCATCGCTCCTCTTCTGTTGATTTCAATCGAACTCTGATCATTTTTGTAAGACGCGTCGTTTATTTCTTTTATTATATTTTCCATATCGTCACGTGTTAACACGTCTTCACCTATTTCCAGTAATTTAAATTCTCCAGGATTTCCCCGTTTAGCCATGGGTGTTGCGCCTTCTTTTAGGTGAACGCTGATTGTGTCGTCCGTGAAATAGTCTTTGAACCTCAATTCACTTATTTCCTCTTTTGGTATGTAATGAGTGTTGATGCCCTCTGCTTCCCCGACTAATCCCTGAACGTAGTCCGCTGTATAGAATTCAGCATCTTCCTGTTTAGCAACATCTCTTATTATTGCATCCATCCTGCCCGATTTGGCTAATTTTATGTCTTCCAGACTGGGTCTTTTTCCAGTGAATCTTAGTTTTATATTTCTATCTTCTTCTTTGGCAAGCTCTCTCAGACTCTTCAATTCTTCCAGCCCAATAAATCCATGCTCCTTGCCCCGCGATGCCTGTGATTGCAGTTCATCTAACACAGCTGCCGGTATTATCATCTCTACGTTCTTCATCTCTCCTTTTTCAATTAGTTCAGACAAAATTCTATCTATAAGTACAGACGTATCTGGTACTATCTTTTTCATTTCTTTTTTCAATTTAATCACCTTTTTAAACAATAAAATCAAGTTTTAAACTTAATTTTATAGTAGTTTTAAAAATAGCTCTTGCTTCTTTAAAATTAATTTGTTATTGTTATTTAAAAATAATGTTTTCTTTGGTTGATAAGATACTTTGTAAAACAGATATTTTGTACATAGTTTTTAAGAATCGACATTGTGTTATAATGATTTGATTATAGAAAAATTCTTTTTATTTAAAAGAGTTTTTTAGTTCAGATAATATGTTTAAGGCAAATATGTGTCCAGAATGTAGTGCTCCATTAGAACATCATAACGATGGCAGGATTTGTGGTAAATGTGGTTTAGTAGTAGATGACGGATATTACAGTGGAAATATTTTATTAGTCTAATTAGTCATTACCACTTGATACCATTTTTTTAATAATTTCATTTATCTCCATTTTTTCCTCGGAGTTTTTGCTCATATTTTTGAGTGTAAACTTTTTGGATTTTATCTCATCCTCGCCTATTATGATAGAGTAATCTGCATCAGAACTGTTAGCGTATTCAAGTTGGGCGCTAAGATTTCTCCCCATCAAATCCATTTCACTTTCAATCTCATTCTCCCTTAACTTCTTTGTTATTTTAATCGCTTCTGCTAGTGTATTTTCATTTACATTTGCGACAAATATTTTCAACTTTTTTTCCTTGACATTTTCTATCATATCTCTGGACTTCATTATCTCAACTATCCTACTAATTCCCAATGATATCCCCGTTGAAGGGATGCTCGTCCCACCAATCATTTCTATTAATTTATCGTATCTGCCTCCACCACCGCAGCTAACATCTTCTCCTAAATAGACTTCGAATACATGACCGGTATAATAGTCTAGCCCCCTTACTAATGACGTATCCAGTTTGATTTTGTCATCGATTCCAAAACAATCAGCATATTTCAACAGTTCATTTATCCCCGTATTTTCATCCATTAAATATCGCTTTTCAATTTTTTGAATAATTTCAGAATTGGTTCCATTGATTTTTAGAAAATCTAATATTTTTTGGATTTTTTCGTTTTCAACTCCCTTTTCCTCAAGTTCTTCGATTACCCCATTTTCCCCGATTTTGTCCATTTTGTCAATCGATCTGAATATTTCTTTTACTTTGTTATCGTCTTTGATACCGATCGATTCTTTGAAGATATAGTCTAGGAGTTTCCTGTCATTAAATCTGATAAAGTAGTCATTGAATCCCAATTTGTCAAGACATTCGCATGTTGCGGTAAGACATTCTACATCAGAAATGATACTATCGCTTCCTATTATATCTATATCAGCCTGCCAAAATTCCCTATATCTCAATGCTTGGGGGTTGTCGTATCTCCACACTTTCCCAATTGCATATCTCTTAAATGGCTGTTTAAGTTGTGCATTGGTTGCAACCACCCTGACCATTGGCATAGTTAAGTCAAATCTCAATCCCAGTTCTCGCTCGGATTTATCTTTAAAGAAATATATGTCATCTTTTACGGATTCTCCTAATCCACCTTTGATCGACAACAAATCAAAATCTTCGAATGCCGGTGTGAAGAATGGTGAAAACCCGTACTTCTTGAATACAGTTCTCACTACAGAAATCACGCTTTCTAGGTTTTCTGCATCTTCCTCTATTATATCCCGTGTTCCTTTAGGCGGTTGGAAATTCATATTTCTTATTACTTTGACTGTTTATTTAAGTAGTACGGCTCTTCTTTCTTCTCCCATTTACCGTAGATCTTTCGATATCCCAATGCATATAATGCTATGTCCATTTCGTATTTTCTTAGGCCAATTGACGATTCCGGATCATCTGTTATTTTAGTAATGTCACCTTCGCTATCATCGATGATTTTTTCCAAATTACCCAAATCGAATTTTACTCCATATTTCAATCCATTATAGTATTCCATTTTTATACCTCCAGAGGAGCTTAGAAAAAGACCCATCATTAATATGTGATCGTAATTAAAATCAATTTCTATTTGATAAAACATCTTTAGCTGTAGAAAAATAGTTAAA
Organism: uncultured archaeon; assembly: GCA_964400475.1. GTDB lineage: Archaea > Aenigmatarchaeota > Aenigmatarchaeia > CG10238-14 > SCSR01 > CAYNTH01. The sequence continues at coordinate 142,159 of CAYNTH010000001.1, forward strand.
GAAACAAAACAATAATATACCTTAGAACCCTTCTCCAATTCAATATTCTTCCATTAAATCAATTTTTAATGATTTTTCGAGCTTATTTATCAGTTTGTTGTCAGGTTCCATATCCTGGTTTTCGATTCTCCTTATTATGCTCTCTCTTTCCTTTATTTTTTTAGCAAAATCCTCTCTGGAAAGTTTCCTGGACTCTCTGGCATTTTTGACAATTCTACCGTAGTCCCTTATCAATATTTTTTGATTTTTGTCGAAATTATCCAAAATCGGTTTCGGTTTTGGTTTGCTACGTTTGGGTTCTATAACATCTCCAAATTCAGAGCACTTGTCACAGACATCTACCGTAGTCCCTTCTAATCTGATTTTAACAAGTTTCCTGGACTCTTTGCCACATAACGTACATTCTTTCATGGATATAACCATTTATTCAATACAAATTCTATCTGATTTAGGAGATTTAAGATTTTTGTGTTTCTTTTCAATCCCCTTAAGTTTTTAACTTTGAAATAGATTATTTTAAAAGTTGTTAAAATAAAAAACTAAAATAATTGTAGGTCATTGCATGAAAGTTAAAGAAATGGAGGACAAGATTTCCGATTTTTGGGGAGATAATGATATTTATAATAAGGCAAAACTGAACAGAAAAGATGCCAAAAAATGGTATTGGCTCGATGGGCCACCATATGCTACGGGCAGCATACATGTCGGAACTGCGATGAACAAGGTCTTGAAAGATTTCTATCTCAGATTCTATAGAATGTTTGGTTTCAATGCATGGTCTCAACCCGGGTATGACACACACGGAGTACCAATTGAGAACAAAGTGGAAAAAATGATGGGGTTCAAATCCAAACAGGACATAGAAAAATTTGGAGTAGAAAATTTTGTGAAGAAATGCGAAGAATTTGCTACTAAATTTGTTGACGTAATGGGCGAGCAATTCATAGATTTGGGTGTTTGGATGGATTGGGACAATCCGTACATGACTCTCAACAACGATTACATAGAAGGTGCGTGGTTCACATTCAAGAAAGCGTACGAAAGCGGATTGTTGTATCGAGGTGAATATTCTGTTCACGTCTGCCCTAGATGCGAGACAGCTGTTGCTTACAATGAGATAGAGTACAAAGAAATTGATGAAAAATCCATCTATGTAAAGTTCAAAATAAATGATAAGAAAAATGAATATTTGGTTATATGGACAACTACACCATGGACCATCCCGTCCAATACAGGTGTAATGGTAAATCCTAATGAGGAATATGTAAGGGTCGATGTTGGGAAAGATATTTTGATTGTGGGTAAACCGCTCTTAGAGAATTTGATGGACATATTCGGTTTTGAAAAGTATAATGTAGTTGAAACCCTCAATGGTAAGGATTTGGCCGGGATTGAATATAATCATCCTTTGTCTGACATATTTGAATTTCAGAAAAACTTAAAGAACGCTCATAGGGTGGTATTATCGGACCAATATGTCACTATGACAGAAGGAACCGGGTTAGTTCATACAGCACCTGGTCATGGACAAGAAGATTATAAAGTTGGTGTAGACGAGGGACTTCCTGTTGTGAATCCTCTAAACATGGATGGTACTTTTGGAAATGGATCCGGTAAATACGAGGGCATTTTTGCTAAAAAAGCGGATTCTATGATAGTTGACGAATTGCGGAGCAGAAAAATATTGTTGGGTGAAAAGGATGTTAGACACGATTATCCAATGTGTTGGAGATGTGGATCACCTTTATTGATGATGGCTGTGCCTCAATGGTTCTTTAAAGTTACTGAGATAAGGAAAAAATTATTGGAAGCCAATAAGAAGATAAATTGGGTGCCTGAATGGGCTGGTCAGAGATTCAAAGACTGGTTAGAGAATTTGGGGGATTGGCCGATATCCAGACAGAGGTATTGGGGTATACCATTGCCCATATGGGTTTGTGATGAATGCGATAAAATAAAGGTAGTTGGTTCTAGGGACGAACTTCCTAAAGTACCCAAAGATTTTCATAAACCATACATTGATATGATATTTTTTGATTGTGAATGTGGTGGAAAGATGGAGCGAGTTCCAGACGTTTTGGATGTTTGGTTCGATTCTGGCGTAGCTGCGTGGGCGTCTATGGGATATCCTGAGAATAAAGATCTTTTTGAGGAATGGTGGCCAGTTGATTTTGTTTTGGAAGGACCTGATCAAATAAGAGGATGGTGGAATTCCTCGATGATAACGAGTATAATGACTTTTAATAGAAGGCCATTCAATAATATTCTTTTCCACGGGTTTGTTTTGGATGCGCACGGAAACAAGATGAGCAAGAGTAAAGGCAATATAGTCACAACAGAAGAGGCAATTGACAAATATGGAAGGGATGTTTTGAGATTTTATTATCTATCTCGTCCGGTTTGGAATGACATGTATTTCAAGCCAGATGATATGGATGAATTAGCAAAATCCTTTATGGTTGTTAGGAATACTTTCAATTTTGTTAAAACATATGTTAGTGATGTTCCAAAAGAGGTTCCAGATAAGTTGAACAAAGAGGATAAATGGTTGTTTTCTAGATTAAATTCTGTCATAGATGTTGCTACTGAAAATTCCAAAAATTTCGTCTCTCACAAAGCAGCCAATGAAATACTTGATTTTATACTCAATGATTTCTCTCGTTGGTATATCAAGATAGTCAGAGATAGGGTATGGCCTGAGTACGACGGCGATGACAAGTTATCAGCTTATTACACATTCTATAAAACCGTTGATATATTGACTAAACTCTTAGCACCATTTTGTCCGTATTTGAGCGAGAATGTGTACCAAGATATAATTAAACCATTATCGAATGGCGATAGAAAGGAATCTATTCACATGGAAGATTGGCCTACTATGAATGAAAAATATTTAGATGATGAGTTGGAAGAAGATATGAGCGTTGTTAAAGATATAGTAGAGGCATGTCATAAGGCCAGACATGATGCTGGTATAAAATTAAGATGGCCAGTCGGTTCCGTTGTGGTTATTTCAGACGAAGATAAAATACCGAGAGCGGTCAAAAAGTTAGATGGTGTATTGAAGAAGATGTGCAATTCAAAGCAAATTACAGTTATGGATAATGAGCCGAAAGGGGAGTATTCTAAGGCGGAAACTGATATAGGTGACGTCCTAGTAAACACAGAAATGACAAAAGATTTGATGGACGAATCCTTGATTAGAGAATTGGTGAGAAAAATACAGCGGAAGAGAAAGAAGAGGGGATTGAAAGTGAGTGATAAAATCTCATTATATCTAATGTCCGATGAAAATACAAATTCTTTACTAAATGACAAAAAAGACGAACTTGAGAGAGAAGTCGGTGCTGATGAAATAAATATATCAGAATTTTCAAGTGAAGATGAGGGCGAATTGAATTTCAAATCTGTCAATGTTAAGTTCGATTTCCAAGTCACCGGTGATTAACTACGTTCAGTAGTGGTAAAGTCATATGACTCGTCTTAAATTGAAATTTATTTATGAAATCTGATTTGATAATTAAATTATCTTTTTTCTGCTCTATTTTTGGCATTATTTTGATATACGTATCTTCCATCAACATCAAACCACAAGACATCCGAATTAATGAAATAACTGAAAATATGATTGGTAGTAAGGTCAAAGTTACCGGATTTATTGTAAATAGGTACAACCATAGAGATGGTCATGTCTTTTTGACAATAGAAGATGAAACTAATTCGAGAATAGAAATACCCCTATTCAAGAGTTTTGTAAATTCTTTTGAAAAATATAGCGAACAGAAAGCTAAAAAGCGAGATTTGAAATCTGGTTCCCTGGTTGAAGTTGAGGGAATAGTCGGCGAATATAATGGAAAACTGCAAATCGTTCCTAACGATCCTAATGATTTGATGATTTTATATGATTAGCTATATTCGTTGAATTTGTTGTGAGGTCATTGAAATGTTGATATGGATTGTCTTGTTTATCTTATTCGGAATTATTATAGGAATCTTTGCCGGACTTTGTCCAGGTATACACGTAAATACGACAATACCTTTGATTTTATCATTGTCTATTTTTATAGATAATCCATATTATCTCGCGGTTATGATAGTTTCTGTTTCATGTACAGAAATGTTCTTGGATTTTATACCGAGCATATATTTTGGAGCACCGGATGCCGATACTGCATTATCCGTCTTACCTGGACACAATCTACTTTTTGAGGGGCGCGGATATGAAGCAATACTATTGTCTGTAATCGGTGGTATCGGGTCATTGATAATTGGAAGTGTTTTTATTTTTTTGATTGCAAATTGGTTCGAACTTTTATACACTTTAATCCGACCGTATATGCATCTGTTGCTTCTGGGTGTAATATCTTTTATGATCATATCTGAAAAAGAACTGAGCAAGATTTTATCAGCTTTGTTGATAATAATCCTATCTGGATTTTTGGGGATTTTAACATTGAATTCTTCCCTGGTACCAGGGGAAGATGTATTGTTTCCAATATTCACGGGAATGTTTGGATTAAGCGGTTTGTTGATGAGTATAAACGAAAATTCAAAAATCCCTATTCAGAATATGGACAATAAGTTGTTGATATCAAATAGTAGTTTAGTGAAATCCGTAGTATTTTCATCACTTGCAGGAATAATTACTGGTTTTTTGCCTGCAATAGGCATCTCAGAGGCAGCTGTGATGATGCAGTATATAATCGGTTCGAATACTTCTAGAACTTTTCTAGTGACAGCTTCGGGGATTAACGTCGCAAATGACATTTTTTCTTTTATAAGCTTGTGGCTTGTATCAAATCCCCGGTCAGGTGTATCGGTTGCGATAGAAAAAATATTGTTTGAACTTAGTTCCTTTGATGTTTTGCTCTTGATAGGTGTGACATTCCTTACAGCCGGGATATCAGCTGTATTGACGCTGTATCTTGGTAAATTGGTGCCTAAATTACTTCATAAAATCGATTATAGGAGTCTTAATATCGTTGTCATAATATTGATGATTTTCTTAATACTGGTTCTAACGGGTTTCAGTGGGTTGTTGGTAGCACTAACGTCTGCTTCAATAGGCGTATTGTGTGTTCAACTTAAGATTAGGAGAAGTCATTGTATGGGTGTATTGTTGGTATCTGTTTTGTTATTTTTCTTGGAATTGGACCCTATAATTATTTCAATTCTAAACATTTAGTAATAAGTATGGGTATTGATAAAAAGTCCTTAAGGGAAGATTTTTCCAAAAATTGGGAGAAATATTATAAACTGGAATTTTTGATTAATAATGGATTTAATCGAAAAATCTGCCCAAAATGCGGAAAGGGGTTTTGGACATTGGACGAAAATAGAACTCATTGTCCTGATCAGCCTTGCCAGGATTATGAATTTTTGAATAATCCCCCCACACCCAAAAAGTTGGAATATGTTGAAACATGGAAACATATAGAGGATTTCTTTGTAAAGAATGACCACGAAAGTATACGACGATACCCTGTTGTTTGCAGATGGTTTCCCACACTCTTTTTCAACAACGCATCCATCGTCAATTTTTATAGGACAGAAAATGGAAATGTTGTTTTTGATTTCCCGGCAAATCCACTAATAGTTCCACAATTTTGCTTAAGATTCAATGATATACCGAATATAGGTGTTACCGGACGTCATTATGGTTGTTTTGTGATGGTGGGCCAACATAGTCTGTATAATCCAGATAAGGATAAAGGATACTGGAAAGACAGATGCACTGAACTTGATTTCGAACTTTTGAAGAGTATGGGTATACCCGAAGAAGAGATAGTTTTTGTAGAAGATGTTTGGATGGGTCCTGGTGCGTTCGGTTCGACCCTGGAATACTTTGTCCGCGGATTGGAATTGGGTAATGAAGTTTTTACCGAATTTCTCATAACAGATAGCGGTGTTAAGGAAATGAAGGAGAAAGTGATAGACATGGGTGCTGGGCTGGAGCGTCTATCATGGATTACACAAGGTACCCCAACAAGTTATGATGTCACATTCAAACCAGTATTGGAAGTTTTAAAGAATCAAATATCTCTTGATTACGATGAGGAATTATTCTTGAAATATTCAAAATTGTCTGGTTCTTTGAATTTCGAAGAAGTTATTGATATTAAACAAAAAAAGAAGAAAATAGCTGAAAAATTGGGCATTGATGTGAAATCACTTGAAAATAAAATAGAGCCTTTACAGGCGTTGTATGCTATATGTGACCACACGAGGGCATTGGCGTTTGCAATTTCAGATGGTGCGCTTCCGAGTAATGTCGGGGGTGGGTATAACCTTCGTGTTATTCTTAGAAGGGCATTAAGTTTCATTGATAAATTCAATTGGGATATGGAGTTGTCTTCAATATGTAGGTTACATGCTAAACAGTTGGAAAAGATGGCGCCCGAATTGTCCGATCACATGGACGAGATAGAAAAAATTTTGGATGTTGAAGAGAAAAGATATAGGGATACTAAAAAGAGAACAAGGAAGAAGGTAAAAAAGATAATCAAATCTGGTGATGAACTGGATGAAGAGAACATGATAAAGTTATACGAATCCGAAGGTATCACACCCGAGATGCTTATCAAAAATGGATTAGATATAGAGATTCCAGATGATTTTTATGTTAAGATAACTGAAGAGCACAATGAAGATGAAATACATGGAACTAGGTACCCATTTGATATATCTGATATGCCGAAGACTGAAAAGTTATATTACGAAGAGCCGGAGATAATCAATTTCACTACAAAAATAATCAAGATTTTGGATGGAAACAATGTAGTACTTGAGAAAACTGCTTTTTATCCCACCGGGGGTGGGCAGGTAAACGACACAGGAACTATATCAGGAATAGATGTGGTCGATGTGAATGATTACGGGGGAGTCATAATTCATAAATTGAAAAACGTTGATGAATTGACAGAAGGAGATACTGTCAAATGTTCTGTAGATAAGGACAGGCGTGATATTCTTAGACAGCACCATACCGGTAATCATATACTTAACTTATCATGTAGGGAACTACTCGGTTCTCACGTTTGGCAGCATTCTGCGTATAAGGATATTGATAGTGCCAAATTGGAGATAACGCATTATGAGTCATTGAGTGATGATGATACAAAAAAAATTGAAGACCGCGCAAATAATGTTATTAGAAAGTCCATTCCGGTTGATATTGAAGTTCTCCCAAGGGGCGAAGCTGAACAGAAGTACGGTTTTAGAATTTATCAGGGAAGTCAGGGCGTGCCCAGCAAAAAGATTAGAATAATTTCGATTGATGATTTGGATCATTCGGCTTGTGGTGGATTACATTGTAAAAATACAGAAGATGTCAAGTACATAACAATTACAAAGACCAAGAGGGTACAGGATGGTGTTGTAAGAATAGATTATTTGTGTGGCGGCGCTGCTTTGGACTATTTGGAAGAAAAAGAAAGATTATTGAAAGATACATCTGAAATATTGGGTGTTGATGAGAAAAATGTTCCTAAGAATGTTGAGAAGTTATTCAGTGATTGGAAAGATGCGAGAAAAGAGATAAAGAAGTTGAGTAGGAGTTGATTTAGATGGTAGTTGATTTGGATAGATGGAAAGAACTCAAGGAGAAGGAAAAAATGGTAAAAAAAGCTTCAGAAGCCATAAGGGTACAAGAGAAACATTTACCTAAAGTAGTTGCCAGATTTAAAAAAGAACTCGATGAGATGAGAAATGAAATTGATAAGCTAAAATCATAGTCAGATATTTCTTGTTGCACATCTTACAGGCGCATTTATCATGTATTGGCATATCCCATCCATTATTTCATTCTGATTGGGATTTTCTATACTGGATGATCCGTAATAACTTAGAATTTCCAATTCCGAAGTTGTTATATTATTTTCAACAATTTCTTCTAAGAAAAGTTGTTTTGGAAATTCGTTAACGAGTGATTCCATATATAACATATCGTTATTACAGTTATTGCACCCCAATGGATATTTGTATTCAAGTATGGTATAGCCACGCTTGATTAGATAATTTTTTTGCTCCACATCTAATTCGTAATCTATAATGTTTTTTTCGGGTAATTCAACTTCTTTTTCTTCGAATTTCGTGTATCCATATGATTGTAGTAAACTATATGCAAATGTAGACCCAAGCATTAATATGAGTAAGAAAAGTGAAGTGTGTTTTTTCGACATACCCTTTTTAAGTAAAATAATCATAAATTTATTTCTGTTTTGGTAATTTTAATTTTAGGTATTCGCAATGGTATTGGATAAACTAGTAGATTTGAGAACAGCTCTTAATAATCCTTTGACTATGTTTATTGTCGGAGGAATGGTATCTTTATGTTGCCTGACAATCGCCTTTATAGTTTTTCCAGAATCTGTGGGCATGTTCACAACTGTTTTGATTACTATGGCCATGACCCCGTTTATGGTAAATCTTATTTATCATGAAACGGAAGATACAGAAAATGATATTGCTAAAGGAACTAGTTTTTTGGAAAGACATTATGATATAATCTCAGTTTACGTTGCCCTGTTCCTTGGGATGGTATTATCACTTTCGATAGTTTTCATACTTCTCCCTGGTACTCTAGTGGAAGATGTATTTTCAGACCAAATTAGCGAAATAGAGAGAATACAAGGGTCTTTCTTATCATTAGCTATGTTTGAAATAATCTTGATAAACAATATAGGAGTTCTTTTGATATCCTTTTTATTTTCCTTTTTATTCGGATCTGGTGCGATATTTATATTGGCTTGGAACGCGTCTGTTTTATCAGCGGCAATAGGGCTGGTCGCTAAGTCTATTGGTGGTATATACGGGTTGCCATCCGCTGTTTTGGTATTTTTCCCCCATGGTAGTTTAGAAATATTGGCTTATTTTTTCGGTGCTATTGGTGGTGGATTGGTATCTGTTACTGTTACAAAAAGAAAATCAAAATATTTCTGGACTATTATTAGGGATAGTTTAAAACTTCTAGTTGTAGGATTCATTCTTTTGATACTCGCAGCTATAGTGGAATCGATACAGTTGTGAAATTATTCTAGATATATACCAGGTTTACCATATTTGGCCCTGGCCGCTTTATCTTGAGGATCGTATCTTTCACCGTCGGTGGCCATGAACAATGATATATCCTTAAATCCTGTTTTTTCAATGTGTTTTTTGGACTCTTCAAAATAGTTCAATTCTCTGGCTGTTGAAAAATATAAATATAGTTTTTTAGGACTTTTTTTATTTGAAGACGCTAATTTTTTAACTTGTCTTATATCATCCAATGTTTTTTTGTATATATTTTCCAGGTGGATTGCATTTTTATCAATTTTAGCTTTATCAGCTGTCGGCCATTCACTTGTTGATATGAATGAATCATTCCCCATCATTTTCCACAATTCTTCTGATGTGTGTGGTGTTACAGGCGCTATCAATTTTATTATTGTTTGTATAGATTTTTCCACAATTTCTTTATTACAATTTTCAATGCCACCAACACGGTCTATGTACCATTTAACCTCATTCATAAGGTAAAATAATGATGATTGTATGGCACTCCTGAATTTCATCTTTTCATAGTTATCCGTCGATTCTATTATTGTCTTGTTCAGTATACTTTCCAAATATACGTCTATTGTTTTCTTATCACTTCTTTTGGCCTTTTTGATTCTTGACACGAATTGGAATAGATTTTCAATTCTCGACTTGTAGGTCGGCAATGTGTCTTCTCTCCAGTCAGCATCGTCCATATTCTCGTTAGATGCGATTATGTTCATCCTCGTTAAATCCGCCCCATATTTATTGAGTAAATCCTTTAATGGGATGAAATTGCCCTTGCTTTTACTCATCTTCTCTCCACCAACATTTACATACCCGTTAACGCCCATCGCTCTCGGGTAATATTTTTCATACTTTGAATCATTCCAAATCCCGAGATGATGGAATATATAAAATGTGAGATGATTTTGTACCAGATCCTTTCCAGAAGTTCTCAGATCAACTGGATAGAAATAATCAAATTCTTCCCTCATTTTTTCTATTATTTCCTCCTTCAGTTCGTCACTTGATAAATCTTTAACATCCCCTTCACCGAAAAATATGTAATCAAACACTTCGTCCGTCAAGTCATCCGCCTTTAAATCATATTTTTTAATTATTCTCGATAACGTGTAATAAGCCATATATATAGTCGAGTCGCTTAATGTCTCTATTATCCATGATTCGTCCCATGGAAGTTTGGTACCCATGCCCGATTTTCTCGTACATGCTTTATCTTTGAGCCAATCCACTGTATTTTTGAACTGTTGTATCGACTTTTCAGGATGAAACGTCATTTTATCAATCCAATCGTGAACCTCTGCCTTCCATTCTTTATCGGAATATTTAAGGAACCACTGGTTCTCTAGAATTTTAATATGGCATTTCGATTTGCATCTGCACACCACATCCCCAGTCGTTTCCCATAATTCTTCTCCAATATTTTTGTCAATTAGGTCTTCTATAATTACATCTTTAGCTTCCGATATTTTCATGCCAGAGTATTTGCCACACTTTTCATTGCATTTTCCGTTGTGGAATTCTTTTTTGTACAGTTCTTCTGTAGCCTTTTCCAATTTTTTGGTCGATTTTTGGTTTTTGATATCAAATCTTTCGCACATTTCTTCTGCCGGATGTTTCTCAAATCCACCCACATCTATTATTTTAATGGGGTTTACAGACTCCACTATTTTTTTGATGTTATATTTATCTAGAATCTCTTCAGAAGATTTCAAGTCCATCAATCCTATCCAGTCGTATGGCGCATGTGATGGTACTGACATAACGATTCCAGTTCCCATGCCTGTATCGCAGAAATCAGCTGGTAATATCGGTATATGTCCGCCCGTGATTGGATTTGTACAAGCCTTGCCGATTATTTCGGACCCACTTATTTTGCCGACTATTTCAACATCTTTCAATTGATCGTCTATCTTTTTAGTAGACTCCTCGCTTAGTATCCACGTTTCCCCGTTTATCTTGGCTTTAACGTATTCTATTTTCGGATCGATCCAGATATTGGTTACCCCGTAAATAGTTTCCGGTCTCAGTGTTGCACATGGTATTATTTCCCCAGAAGAAAGTTCAAACTTGATTATGATATATCTTATCGGTGATTCTCCAACACCGTCCAACCTATCGTGATCTCCTGTTGGACTTTCACAATTTGGACACCATACAACCGGGTGCGTCCCTTGTACAACATATCCCCTCTTTTTCAGCGTGTTGTATTGCCATTCTATAAATCTCGAATATGTTGGTGTCATGGGCGTTGTTATGAACGTTCTTCTCCAATCAATAGAAAATCCGGCCCTTTTTAATGCCCTGGTCCATCTTCTTTTCCAGAATTTTGCAACATATTCTGGTCCTTTTTCAACGAATCTTTTCAATGTTTTATCAGTGACATCATATATCTTGAATGCTTCTCTTTGGGATTCGTCCCCTTTTTTGAGTCTTTTGACAGCTCCGACTATCGGTTCTCCAGTTGCGTGGAATCCTTGGGGGAATAGGACATTGAATCCTTGCATTCTTTTGAATCTAGCATAAGTATCCCCCCTCATAAAAGTAAATCCAGCTCCTATATGTGGTCCACCATTGAGATATGGATAAGGTATTGTGATAAAGAACTTCTCTTTTTCATTGTCGATGTCCGCTTGGAATATCTTCTCCTTCTCCCATTTTTTCTGCCACTTCTTCTCTATTTTTTTGTGGTCTATTCTTTTACCCATTGGAAACATCTCTCAATATTTGGATTGTTAATAATATGTAATAATGATATATTGATAATCTTTTCCAGAACACGGGATATATTTGGATAAGTTATAGAAGTTTCAAAATTAGAGGATTTATTCTGATTGTAGAACTGATTCACCATTCATCTTCTTGCACCTGACTTTATAAAATTGGAGAATTAATGATTTAAATGTTTTATAAGACCTCTTTAATTAAAGTTATTTAAGCTGCTTTCGTAATTATTTTAGAAAATATGCCCCAGTAGCTCAGCTTGGACAGAGCAGGTGGCTTCTAACCACAAGGCCCAGGGTTCAAATCCCTGCTGGGGCGCTAGTAATTTATTTTTAAGATGTAAAACAAACTATTATTGTGGTTTGATGACCAGAATTATTGCTGTAATCGGTGGTAAAGGTGGTGTTGGTAAGACCACCATTACATCTAATTTGGCATATGCTTTGACCAAGATAGGAGAGGATGTCATAGCAATAGATGCAAATATGACGACTCCGAATCTCGGTATACATTTCGGAATGCATCTGCCTAAGAATAGTCTACACGACGTGTTGAAGGGAAATGTCAATTTGGACAAAGTTATGTATTCACATCCTTACGGATTCAAGTTCATACCTTCCAGCATATCGACCGATGCTTTGAGTGGCGTGGATGTTAGTAAATTATCGAAAGTGACCTTTAATTTGATGGGGGCTGCTGATTATATTTTGATGGACTGTGCTGCGGGATTGGGTAGAGAAGCGATCAGTGCCATAAATGCCGTTGATGAGATATTGCTTGTCACAAATCCAGATTTACCCAGTGTGGCCGACGCGCTCAAGACAGCTGATATAGCAGAAAAACTCGATAAAAACGTTATCGGGGTTGTAGTTAACAGGAGGAAAAACAACAAATATGAGTTGGGTAATGGTGAAATTCGAGAATTGTTGGAATTACCTGTCATAGCCGAGATACCAGAAGATAACAGCATACAAGAGAGCGTATCTGCCAAGCAGCCCATAATAGATTATTCACCTAATTGTAAATCGGCCATTGAGATAGAGAAATTGGCCCATAAATTAGCTGGCCGTAAATTTGCTTCTAGGAGTTCTGGGGATGGTATTTTTGACAGGGTCTTCAGTTGGTTTACAAAATAGATCGTATTTTGTCTAAGTCCATTTCTAATCCTGATACAGGCATGTTCATGTTCCAATTTTCCAATACGATTGGATGTATTTCTCCCACAATTCCTACTAGTGTGTCCTTTACGAATATATTCGCAACTCGTCCTTCTATGAATGTGGGATCTTTAGTTTCTTTCAATTCGTATTTAATCCCCATATTTTCCATAAGGCTGTCCAATAATGATGATATGTTTTCGTAACTAATTCTGTTATCCGCGACTGCACATCCGATTTTTTTGACATTTTTAGCACCGGTTTCTGATTTCTTATTCAGTATCACGACATCACCCACTTCAAATATTCTTTGAGGGTATTCGTAGTGTTGATTCTGTGACAAAACATCCATTAAAGACGGCAGTATGTCTCTTCTGCATATGTTGCATTCCGGTGTAACCGCGTTGAGCGTCTCTGCTACTTCTATCGTTTCCCGGTTCATTTTTTCAAATTCGTCTTCTTTATTAGACAATGTCAGATTTACGACTTCTTGGAACCCAATCCCGATCATTATTTGTTTGACAGTGTTATAGAACTTGTTTTTCTCCAATGGCTTCCCCAATGTGGGTACCTTTGCCACCCTAGTTTCAAATTTGTCATACCCATATGCTATCGCGATATCCTCGACTAGATCCATCTGGTGCATTATATCCGTTCTATATGCTGGTATGGACGCAGTGTTTTTCTTGAAACCTATGTCCATTTTTTTGAGCAGTTCGCTTGTGTTTTTTTTGCTCAATTCCAATCCCAAAGTTTTGTTAACATAATCTAAATCCAATTTCATATCCCAGCGATTAAGGTCTGGTGTGACCTTTTTTTCACCCCCTTTCAGTTTAACTCCGACTACCTTGAACCCCCGGTCAGCGAATGATGTCACTAGTATGTTCAATGCTTGTTCTACTGCAATCCCATCTGTTCCTGTAACGTCGATAAAGAGATTTCCCGTCTTTTTCGTGATCTTTGTCAATTTCCCGTTAATTATGGGTGGAAAGCTAAGGACATTTTCATTCTTGTCAACTATGATTGGCCATTTGTCGTGTTTTTCCAATATTTCACCATATTCGATTCCCTTCGGGTGTTTATCGCAGATTTCGTTCAATGTCATCTCATTTTCCATTTCCAATGGGATGAACGATATTTCATCTGGGCGGACCGCTTTATATGTAAACGGCTGTTCTATATTTTTAGTGTCGTGTATTCCGATCGCAACTTTTTTTCTATCCCTGCCCAAAGTCTTATGTAATTTTTCCTGGACCTGCATAAGGGATTTTACCAGATTATCTGTTATTTTAACATCTTCTATAACGGCACACACTATCTCGGGCCTAACGTCCTTTACGCTCTTGTCAATTTTCAATTCATAGCTTCCTTTATGTACTTTGTATTTACTCAACTTGGTCTTTTTGGATGTGAAATTTTTGATGGCTCTCGAAAACCCCTCTATACTCAATATGTCGGGTCGGTTTGGGGATATTTCGAAATGTAGTGTATCGCCTTCTATCTTTTCTAGTGGGCACCCAAACATGGGAATTTTATAATTATAAATTTCCTTCTTCAATTTTTTACCCATCATCTCTTCCAGATTTCCCTTTTTGAATTGTATTACAGCCATATAATCACTTATTGTAATATGTCAACTTCCCTCAATTTTTTGAGATTGTTTCTATAATAGAAATTCCTTATGTCGTTCCACCCCAATTTTAACATAATCGGTCTCTCGAATCCCAATCCCCATGCAAGTACAGGATCTTCTATTCCCAAAGGTACAGTTACTTCTGGTCTGAACATGCCAGCTCCGCCCAGTTCCAGCCATTCTTTTTTGTCTTCAAAATAAACCTCGATTTCCGTACTCATCTCTGTGTATGGGAAATAAGACGGTCTGAACCTGATTTTTTCGAATCCTAATCTTTTGTAGAATTCCTCTAAGTACCCCAATAAATCCCTGAAACAAACATTTTCATCAACGACTATACCATCCACTTGAACGAATTCTGGTAGATGTTTATAATCTATTGTTTCATTCCTGTAGACCCTACCGATACAAAAGCTTTTTGCAGGTGGTTCAATCTCCGATAATGATCTAACGGATACTGCAGTAGCGTGGGTCCTCATCACATTTTTTTTGGAGAATTCTTCTGACCATTCATATTGCCATCCGAGTGATTCAATATCCCCGCCGTTCTCGTGTACCTCCTTAACCTTTTTGACATATTTTTTGGGTAATTTTGCACTTCTTGGGGTCTTCATATAGAATGTATCTGCTAAATCCCTTGCAGGGTGGTCTTGTGGTTGAAAAAGTGCATCGAAATTCCAGAAGTTGGATTCTACGAACGGGCCTTCGCGCTCAGTGAACCCCAAGTCCAGATAAATCCTTCTTACTTTATCTTCAAAAATGCTGAGTATGTGCAATTTGCCTGGGTACTTCTTTTTACCGATTGCTTTCACATTATATTTTTTGAATTTGATTTTTTTCCAAATTCCTGTTTTGATGAGTTCTGGGGTGAGTTCCGATATTTCTTTCCCAATCATCTTCTTGGCTTTTTGCAAATCCTTTCCTTCTATATTGACAAGTTTACGGAATATCAGTTTTTCTAAAATTGTGTTGTCTATGTTTCCCCCTTCCGATATTTTTTTGAGAGATTCGTATTCATTGACTTTTTTGGGCTTTTCACCCTTTAGATATATTTTATTCCGTTCTATTTTGATCCAATCGTTCTTCTTTGCCCATTGAAGTGCTATGTCAAAATTGTCTATTCTTTTCTTAAGTTCTTCGAATGAAAGCCCACCATTCTCCAATTCTTTAATAAGTTTTTCCTCTGGGAACCCCTCTTTGAGATATTTTTTCCCCTCTTTAGTTAATGTATATTTTTTATCCATTTTAATCCTCCAACATTACTTTATCCAGATATTTTTCAGCTTTCTTACGTTTCTTCTGGTGGTTCGCTATGAATTTTTTCACCTTCTTGGCCAAATCTGCTTTATGCTCTCCTGCCAAAAGCGTACCGTTTCTCTCCGCTTCGAATATTTCCCTGAGTTTTTCGTCATCTTGTTCGAACAAGAAGTAATAGTATTGGCAGATGCTGCATATTTCAGGATTGCCCCCTTTCTCTTTCTGTAATTTTGCTGTGTGTTGTTGCCCTGTGAACGCGCTCGCTATCTTTTTTTCTATCTGTTCAGGTGTATCCGTTGTGAATATTGCCGAGCTCGGGTCACTGGCGCTCATTTTACCGCCTGGGCCCAATCCTGGTATGAATTTTGAGTGTATTTGTGCTGGTTTGTAATATCCCATCTTCGGTGCAACATCCCTGGATATTCTCCAGTATGGATCTTGGTCGATTGCAGCCGGTATCAAGCACGGGATGTTCTTGTTTTTGAGTACAGATGGCAGAAAACACGGTACTGCCTGTATTGATGGAAAGAATATTATTCCTATATTGGAGCTGTTTTTGAACCCGAATACAGCCTTGGCTGTTGAAAAAGTTACATGTTTGGATATTTTGACAGCCTCTTTGTACAATGTTTTTCCATATCCTGTATCAGTGAATATGTGGGTTTTCTCAGGATCCATACCACACGCCAATACATCAAGTGCATTATCGTATGCAAAGTCTGTGGTTTCTTTTAATGACAAATCTTTGACAAGATGTTTTTCATCGTTCGTCATCTGAAAATATAATTCTACATCGAATTTTTCCTGGAGCCATGCTGTGAATAACCACGGTACCAGGTGGCCTAAATGTGTTTTTCCACTAGGGCCTCTGCCGGTGTATAAGAAAAATTTTTCTCCTTTCTCGTATTTGTCCAGAATCCAATCGAAGTCCCTGTGAGAGAAAAATATGCCCCGCCTCAGCATGAAGTGTAGTTCTCCTGTGTGTTTCTTGATCCTCTCTAAAATATCGTCATTTATTTTCTTTGTACCGAATTTCTTGATAAGTTTGGTGTAATCCACCTGACCGCTGACTTCCCACGGCGTTACTTTGAACCCATTTTTTCCCTTTTTTGACATCAAATCACTTAATTTATCATTTTGTTTTTTTGGCTTATAAGAAGTAATAAAAATATAAATATAGCCTAAGATTTATTTAAAGTCAATATTCAAAAAAGTTAATGATATGGTGATACAATGGCGATATTTAAAATGGTCATAAACGACCCGAAAACAAGGAAGACTTTCCAAAAAGAGATAGACCAGTCCAAGGCAGTTGGATTGATAGGCAAGAAAATAGGGGACAAGTTCAATGGAGATATACTGGGGATGAAGGGGTATATGTTGTTGATAACCGGCGGAACTGATAAGGACGGTTTCCCGATGCATAATAAGTTGAACAGCAGTGGTAGGAAGAAGCTGTTGTTGAAAGATTCTATCGGATATAACCCAAAGGATAAAGGCGTTAGGAGGAGGAAGATGGTACGCGGTAATACGATTAGCGAGGACATCGTTCAGATAAATACTAAGGTTGTTGAATACGGTAAGGAAGATTTCGAAAAGATAACCAAAGGTGGTGTTGGAGAAGAATCTACAGATAAGTCAGAGGAGTCATCCGAGGAAACCGGGGAGAAACAGGAAAAGGAGAAGGCGGAGAAAGAAGCTGGGGAAGAAGATAAGAAAGATGAACCCAGTGAGGAGAAATCCGATAAGTCGGAAGAGAAACCGGATGAAAAAGACGATAAAGAAGAATAAAAAAGGTGAATAACTTAGCATCAAAAAAGAAGAAAGGTAAGGACAAGATAGATCCAAAGCTCATACCATCATCCAATATAGGGATGGTTGGTCATGTAGCACATGGTAAAACAACACTTACTGAAGCCTTAACAGGGAAACTTACTCTAGAGCATTCCGAAGAGCTAAAACGAGGTATCACTATACGTTTGGGCTATGCTGATGCACATATATACAAATGCAGCAAGTGTGGCAAATATTCCAATTCTGAGAAGTGTATTTATTGTTTTGAGGATGCTGAACTTCAGCGAACTGTTAGTTTTGTAGATGCGCCCGGACACGAAACTTTGATGGCCACT
The DNA here is from genome assembly GCA_964400475.1 of uncultured archaeon. Taxonomy (GTDB): domain Archaea; phylum Aenigmatarchaeota; class Aenigmatarchaeia; order CG10238-14; family SCSR01; genus CAYNTH01. The sequence continues at coordinate 160,101 of CAYNTH010000001.1, forward strand.
GTATTGACCGGTACCAGTTTAATGGATGGTGCGTTGTTAATAATAGCCGCTAATGAGAAATGTCCACAGCCACAAACACGCGAACACCTTACTGCATTGAAGGTCGCTGATATAGATAATGTGATAATCGTACAGAATAAGATAGATTTGGTCGATGAGAAAGAGGCCCTGAAAAATTATGAAGATATCAAAGAATTTGTGAAAGGGACTTTGATAGAAAACGCTCCGATAATACCGGTTTCAGCAAAGGAGAACATAAACGTGGATGTGTTATTGGAGCATATACAGGAAATAATACCAGATTATGATAAAGAGAAATTGTCTAAAAAAACACCGAAGATGTTGGTCGCTAGAAGCTTCGATATCAACAAACCCGGGACCCCGCCAAAGAAATTGTCTGGGGGGATATTGGGGGGCAGTATAATCCAAGGCGAATTGAATATCGGTGATGATATCGAGATTAAGCCAGGAGTCAGAAAATCGGATGGTTCTTATCAGATTCTTAAAACAAAGGTAAATGGTCTTCAAAAGGCCGGTTTTAATTTGGAGAAAGCCGGTCCAGGTGGACTTTTGGGATTGATGACCGAACTGGATCCGTCCATAACAAAGTCGGATATATTGGTAGGTAATCTTGTTGGGTTGCCTGGAGAATTGCCCGAAGCTGTTGATGAGATAAATATAGAGGTAGAACTTTTGGACAGAGTTGTTGGGTCAGAAGATATGGATAAAGTTAATCCGATAAAACCGAATGAGATGATAATGATTAATGTTGGTCCTTCGCGTTCCGTTGGCACCGTAAAAGAAATCAGTAAAACAGTGAAACTGGAATTAAAGATACCAGTATGTGTAGAAAAAAAAGAAAGAGTTGTCATATCTAGACGAATTGCCGGTCGTTGGCGATTAATAGGGTATGGTATTGTTTCTTAAATCTCGATTTTAAGATGCGCAATAAACATTTCCTGTTATAGAATTTGCTGGTCCTATTATTCTTACAGTATGTGATCCTTGAGTGGATTCAGCACTTAAATCCGCACTACACAAAGTCGTATTACCAGCTCCTAAGGTACCTGTACCACAATCAGCTGTTTCAGTTGGTCCTGGCTCGTCGACATATATTTTTATGTCGCTTTCCTCGATATCCTCAGTTCCATCATTTTTCAGCATCACATGTATATCTCCGCCTGCGCAATCTATGCTAGATAGAGATAATGATTGTGCTGTTCTCGAGGTAAATATACCTGAAATGTACATATAAGCCAGTCCTACCATAGCGACCGTAATCATCAACATCAAAATCGTTGCTATTACCGCTGAAATTCCTTTCATTTAAACTTACACCTTACTTTATTTTTTAATAATCCAGTATAAATATTTACACTTTGTATGTATAAAATTGATTGCTATGGTTAAAAAGTTTAGTGTAGTATTGGATACAAATTTCATTGTGGATTTATTCAAATTTAGATTGGGTTTGAACGATGTTGAAGACGAGTTTGGTAGGAGTTGTGATTTTTTAGTTGCTAAACAGTCGTTGGATGAATTGGATGAAATAGACGATAAATATTCGAAGCTTGGGGTTAAGCTTATCAATAGTGATAGGGTGAGTATTGTGGAAGTATCTGGGAGCACTGTGGACGACGCCATTGTCAAAATTCTCTCAGCCGCGAAAAAGAGCGATAGAATAAAAGAATATGCTGTTGGGACTAATGATTCCAAGCTGAGGGCAAAGTTAAAAAACATGGGAGCAAAAATAATTTATTTAAGAGCGAGAAAACAGTTAGAAGTGAGGAATTGAAGTGATTGTATGAATTTGTTTTATGACATACCAAGCGGTGACAACCCCCCGGAATTGATAAATGTCGTTATTGAAGTGGAGACCAGAAGCAGGGATAAATACGAATACAGGGAAGAGTATGGTGCGTTCTTTCTTGACAGGGTGATTTATTCTCCGGCCGTATTTCCTATAGATTATGGGTTTATTCCAAGGACATGGTGTGATGACAATGATCCGTTGGATGTTATGGTCATGACTTATGAACCACTTGAGGTTGGATGTGTTGTCAGGGTCAGGCCGATAGGAGTTTTGATATTGGAAGACGAGAATGGCAAGGATCCAAAGATACTCGGGGTGCCCAACGATGATCCGAGATACAGTAATGTGAAAAGTATTAATGATGTGGAAGAACATAAATTAAATGAGATAAGTGAGTTCTTCAAAACATATAAACGATTGGAACCACATAAATGGGTAAAGATGAAATCATGGGAAGATGAGAAAGATGCTAAGAGAATCATCGAAGAGTCGATGGAACTTTATAAAAATGTTAAAAAGAAGTGATAAAGAGGTTTGATTATGTATAGGATAGCTACTATTGAGGATAAGATAAGAGTGCCTCCAGAGAAATTGGGGAATAATGTCAAGAATGCATTGAAGTCGGCCATATCTGAACAGTTGGAAGGCGTTATTAACTCTAGGTTGGGGACTATATTGTGTGTTACTGACATAGAAAATATAGGCGAGGGGAGAATACAACCAAACGATGCAGGAGTTTATTATAATTGTGAATTTAAGATACTCGCATACAAACCTGAGAATCACGAGATAGTGCAGGGAGAGGTTATAGACAATACAGAGTTCGGATGTTTCATAAGGATGGGTCCAATGGATGGGCTTGTCCACATATCCCAGATTATGGACGATTTCGTCAGTTTCGATGAAAAGAATTCCATATTCCTTGGGAAAGAGACAAAACGGACATTGAAGGAGGGGGATTTGGTTAGGGCTCGAGTCATTTCAATAAGTTTTGGTCGAACTGAGAATAAGATTGGATTAACCATGAGACAGAAGGGTCTGGGCACATTGAGCTGGATAGAGGAAGAGAAGAGAAAGAAGAAATCAAAGAAAAAGGATAATAAATCTGACGACAAATAATTGGGATAATGTAATGGTGGAAATATGGCAAAAAGGGTTCAGGCTTGTAGAAACTGTAGAAAGTTTACCACAGAAAAGGTTTGTCCGAGTTGCCAATCCACGAATCTTACAAATATTTGGAAAGGAGTTGTGATAATTTTAAATACTGAGAGCGAGATAGCCAAAGCCCTTGAGATAGAACAGCCTGGTAAATATGCTCTTTATGTTGGATAAAGGTGTTTGTTAATGGAAGTAAAGATAATAAAAGAAAAGGAGAACCCGTTCTTTAATCGCAGGGATGTTACTATAAAGATTTTACACGATTCAGATCCTACTCCTAAAACAGATGATGTCATAAAGGAAGTTGCAACTCAGTTCAATGTTGACAAGAGTCAGGTTGTTGTAGAATTCATTTTCACAAAAACAGGATTGAGCGAATCTAATGCCAAAGTCAAGATATTGAATGAGATACCTGAAAAGTCAGAGGAGTCATCCGAGGAAACCGGGGAGAAACAGGAAAAGGAGAAGGCGGAGAAAGAAGCTGGGGAAGAAGATAAGAAAGATGAACCCAGTGAGGAGAAATCCGATAAGTCGGAAGAGAAACCGGATGAAAAAGACGATAAAGAGGAGAGTAACGATGAAGCATAAAAAGCAGAAAGTGAACGAATACTACAAAGTTGACAATGGTAAAATCAAGAGGGTTAAAAAAGTTTGTGATAGGTGTGGTGATGGCACCTTCATGGCCGAACACGACAATAGATGGTATTGTGGAAAATGTGGGATGACTATTTGGAAGAAAAAGGAATCCGAAAACAAGACCGAAGAGAGTAAAGACAAAAAATCTGATGAAGAAGAAAAGTCGGAGAAATAGTTTGTATTGATAAATATATTTAAAAGAGAATATTAATTAATAAATAAGGATTTTTATGAATTCAAAAGGTATTAGCCCGATGATAGCTGTTGTATTGCTTGTGGCATTCACAGTGGCTGTAGGTGGGATTTTAAGTCTATGGTTAACGGGATATGCAACAACAACAACTGAAAGTGTTGAATCCTCCACATCAAACCAAACAAAATGTGCGGGAACTTACCCAAAAATTGAGACAGTGAGCT
>CAYNTH010000002.1:0-74246 GCA_964400475.1 uncultured archaeon
CTTTCTTTCAATGCTGCGTATATTATCGGGAGTGCTATAGTTGCATCTTCTTCTATATTGACGAATTTCGCTCCTTGTCCAATTTTACCCCACGATACCGCTTCTCTGGGCCTGGCACCCGAAAGGCTACCATCCCATTCTACAGCAGTACTCACGTAAACAGCATAATCCAATCCACCTTTTTTGAACTGGTTCCACCAGATGACGTGGTGTTTGCTTATACCACCACCGATTATCAATGCGCCGCTCTTTTTGGCGTCCCATGTGATATCGCTCAGCAATTGTTCGTCTCCCAGTAGATGTAGTCTCAAGTCATGGTCCTGTGCGAATTGCCATATCTGATATCCGACTGATCCATCGGTTGGTCCAGGGATTATCATTGGTATTTCATTTTTCCAACACCAATAAACAATCGACTCCTCTTTGGTATCCTGTGCATCCGGATCCTTATCTATCAACTCGCCTAATTTCCATATAAGTTCGTGCGTCGTTATCCCCTTCTTTTTTTGTTCTTCCGACAAGTTCTCGTATATATTTTCCAGGAACCCTTTGAACTTATCTTCGAGAATAGTTCCGTAGGAATCGTTGGGTACAAGAACATTCCCCAACCTATTGACGCCTTTGTTCCTGAGCTCCTTATCATCCATCATGAATGATCCATGGTAATATTCCTTGTAGATTCTAGCGATGTCATGATCGAGCGTACCGCAAGTTGCCATGACAACATCGAATAACCCGTCTTTTATTATATCTTTGATTACTCCCCTTGTTCCCGTGGAATTTATGCATGCTGGGAATGAGAAAAATTTCAAACATTCATCATCTTTCATCATATTTTCTATGATGTCAACTCCAACTGCCAGTTTTTTTGCAGTGAATCCGCCCGAGCCTTTGAATTTCTCTATCAATTCGTTGACCGTTGTTTTTCCATTTATGTCTATGTCTTTTACAGGCTCGCTATCCAGTTTCATAGAAATAAACCAGTTCTATTAATATTTAAAACATGTAGAAACTTTAATTCGCTGGGGATTAGTTATAGTTATGGATTTCAAAAAATTTGGGAATAAGTATATAATACGTATTGATAGGGGCGAAGAGTTGGTATCAGTTTTGGAAAAATTCTGTAAGGACAATGATATCACGTTGGGTACAGTACATGGAATCGGCGCGAGCAATAGGCTGGAAATAGGACTTTTCGATACAGAGAACAAGGAATATCACTCCAATGAATTTATAGGTGATTTTGAATTGGTTCCTATTTTGGGAAACATAAGTACGATGGATGGAGAGATTTATTTACATCTACATGCGAACATTGCCGACTCGGAAAACAAATCCTTTGGGGGACATCTAAGTTCAGCAGTGATTAGCGGGACATTCGAGGGTGTTATAGAGGAAATAGATGGTGAAGTTGACAGGGAATTTAATGATGACTGTGGGTTGAATATATTCAAATTCCAAAAATAGAATTAATTTATCGTACGATACCTAATCTTAATTAGGCATTTGAGGTGATTGGATGAAATTCGAATTTGTTAAGAAAAATAAGAGTAAGAATTGTTTGATGTTCTATTCCAAAGAAGAATGGAAAAAGGAAAAAGGTAAGATAAAGAAGATAGTGGGTGACGACTTTTCGGCCAAGAATACGGTAGGCGATGTTAGCGTTTCGGTCGTATATGGTTTTGGAGATTTCAAGAGATTGGTCATTGTCGGTTTGGATAATGAGAAAAATGTGGATTTGGAAGTTTTCAGGCGGGCATCGAATTCGTTCGCCTCAAAAGCAAAAGAGATGAAATTGGACGACGTTCAGGTCGATTTAACCAACGGTTTCAAATTCAAAAGCGATTATATAGAACGTGCTGTTATGGACGGTATAGTTCTTGGGCAGTATTCTTTCTTGAAATACAAGGAAAAAGAGGCTAAGAAGGAAGTTAATATTAAGAAGATATTTTTCAAATCCGATTCTTCCAAGGAGAAAGAAGTTGAACTACGAAAAGCGGTTAAAGTGTTGGATAATGTTTTGATGGTCAGGGATTTGGTTAATGAGACGAGTGACAAGATTAGTCCTGTCGGTTTTGAAAAAATTGCAAAAAAAGTTGCCAAAAAAACTAAATTGAAAATTAAGGTACTTGATGAAAAGGAAATCAAGAAGAACAATATGGGCCTCATTACGGCAGTTAGCCGAGGATCGGATGTGCCTCCCAGACTAATCATATTGGAACATATTAATGGTAAGAAAAAAGACCCATTGGTAGCATTGGTCGGCAAGGGGATAACCTTTGATTCGGGTGGGTTAAACTTGAAACCTAGTGGAAATATAGAGACAATGAGAATGGATATGGCTGGTGCAGCTACAGTTCTTGGTATAATGAAAAGTATTTCCGAATTGGATATTAAAAAGAATGTCGTTGGTGTTATGCCGCTAGCGGAAAATTCAGTGGACTCTAAATCTTATAAACCCGGCGATATATTCAAAGCATACGATGGTACCACCGTTGAGATCAAAAATACTGATGCTGAGGGCAGGTTGATATTGGCAGATGCTTGCGCATATACTGTCAAGAAATACAAGCCAGATTTCATGATAGATTTTGCGACTCTTACAGGAGCGTGTCTTGTATGTCTAGGTGAAATGGCTGCTGCAATAATAAGCAATGATGATATGGCGGATAAACTACAGGAATTTTCTCACAATCCTGTAATTTATGAGAGAACCTGGAGATTGCCTGTTTATGATGAAGCCAAAGAATCGTTGAAAAGTAAGATAGCTGATATAAAGAATTTGGGATTTGACAAGGGATATGCTGGTACAATAACAGGTGGATTGTTCATAGGTCATTTTGTTAAAAACACGCCTTGGATACATCTAGATATAGCAGGTACAGGTATGTATGATGAGACTAAACATTACATGCGTAAAGGTGGTACAGGATTTGGTGTGAGATTGATAGTAGATTTCTTGAACAACGCAAAGTTTGAAAAATACGAAAAAACTAAGAAATAGTTAGGATATTTATGGAAAGTGAAATCTTAGAATTGTTGAAAGGGATAGGCATAGATGACGCTATTCTTGAAGAACCACCGAACTCGGAGTTCGGTGATATAGCTTTGCCGTGTTTTTCCTTTGCAAAAGTCGAGAAAAAAAGTCCGAATGAAGTGGCTAATGATATACACAATAAAATTGAAAAGCACCTTCCGAAGGGTGTGATAGATAGATCAGAAGTCAACGGCGGATATGTTAATTTTTTCATAGATTGGTCTAAGGCATCTTCTCGGATAGTAAATAGGATTTTGAAAGAAGGTAACGACTATGGAAAATCGACTGATATTGACAAGCAAAAAATCATGGTAGAATATTCACAACCAAACCCAGCCAAGGCAATGCATATAGGTCATGCTAGAGGAACTTTTCTGGGGGACGCGTTGTGCAATATATTCGAATTTTTAGGTCATAATGTGATACGTGCCAATTATATGAATGATTGTGGGCTGCAGGTTGCTAAATTGGTAACGGCTATCAATCTCTGGGCGAATGATGAGAAACCCAAAGGGAAGAAAGATAAATGGCTTTGGAAATATTATGTGAAATATCACGAAGAAGCCGAGAAAGATCCATCAATAGAAGATAAAGCCAGGGAGATGCTCAGGTTAATAGATGTTGAAAAGGACAAGGAAATGATCGAACTCAGGGATAAGATTGTTAATTGGTGTATAGAAGGATTCGAGGAAACTTACGAAAAGGTAGGTGTGGATTTCGATATGTATCTACACGAAAGTGATTTTAGGGAGAAAGGTAAGGAGATTGTCAATAAGGCAATGGATAAGAAAATAAATGGAAAACCACTCGCATTTGAAAGTGATGAAGGGACCATTGTAGCGGACTTAGAAGATTATGGTTTGCCTGGGCTCGTTATACTCAGATCTGATGGTACAGGATTGTACCAGACAAGTGATTTGGGTATGACTGTGTATAAATTTGAACACTATAATGTTGATAAAGCCATATGGGTTGTGGCATCTGCGCAGGAATTATATTTCAAGCAGATTAAGAAAATGCTCGGACTTTTGGGGTATAATTGGGTTGAGAATGCGATACATTTTTCATTTGATTTGGTCAGGTTATCAGAGGGTAAAATGTCTTCAAGGAAAGGCATTGCAGTGTTGTTGGACGAAGTCGTAGATAAACTCACTGAGATGGCATTGAAGGAAATAAATAAGAGGACGCCGGATGATTCCGAAGAGGATAAAATGAAGATAGCTAAGTCGATAGGTGTAGGCGCACTGAAATATTCAATAGAGAAGGTCGAACCCAATAAGGGTATTACATTCGATTTTGAAAAAATGCTGAATTTCGAGGGAAACACTGGGCCATATCTCCAGTATGCGCATACAAGATGTTCTTCCATACTTGAAAAGGTCGATGATATCGAAGACATGCCGGAGATTGTTGATTTAGATGATAAGGAGATAGAACTATTGAAGATATTATTGAAATTTCCTAAAACAGTTAAGCAATCGGCGGATGAAATGAGAATTAACGATATTTGCAACTATGCATTTGAACTGGCAACATGCTTTAATACATTCTACAACTCATGTCCCGTTATCACTGCAGACACTGCTGATAAAAGGAAATTTAGAATTTTACTGGTGAATGCGGTCAAGATAACACTTAAAAATTCTCTACAAATCTTGGGGATAGATGCTTTGGAGAAAATGTAATTAATATTTTATTTTTGTCAAATTCTCATAGTTTTCCATTAGGATTTCTGCCTTTTTCCCATCCTTTATAGCGGGTTTTATCTTATTTTTCGGTATCCTTTTCTTTCCATTGGGCCCCAACAACGTGAATGGTTCTACATTACAATCTACAACCGCATTTGGTGTTGTCCAGCTCATCGGACCCATCTTCATCCCAGGGTATATTGTTGTACCTATTCCAGTTTTGGTGTGGTCGGCTATAATGACTCCCATCTTATGCGTTGTTGATTCTATCACATTATCCTTGATTAGTACTTTTACATTTTTTCTGTCATGTCTTAAATTAGCCGTTATCGTTCCAGCACCCATGTTGCAATTTTCTCCTATTATTGTATCTCCTATGTATGACAGATGTGGTACATTAGAATTGTCCATTATTATGGAGTTCTTAATTTCCACAGCATTCCCTATTCTACAATTACGACCGATTGATGTGTTCCCTCTGATATAACAATTTGGTCCTATGACTGAATTTTCCCCTATTATAACATTGCCTTCAATATGTACACCCGGTTTGATATCCACATTGTCTCCAATTATAACTGTTTTTCCATCACTGACTTCTGAATCTATTCTCTTTTTCAATTGCACGGAGTTTGCACTTATCAAGTCCCACGGCATAGAGACACCGCACCATCCAGATACCTTTGCTACAAATACCTTACAGGTTTCTACAGTCATTTTCATTATAGCATCGGTTAGTTCGTATTCGCCCCTTTCAGATTTTTCGATTTTTTCCAGATATTCGAATATTTTTGGGGAGAACGCATAAACACCGGTGTTGACAAGATTGCCTGGAGGGTTGTTCGATTTTTCTATTATATTTTTCAATATCTTGGATTTATCAGTCACAACGACCCCGTATCTTTCAGGAGTTTTAGATTCCGTTGCTCCTATCACTCCGAGTGCACTTTCTTTTACAAAGGTTTCCAATACATCTGAGAAAACATCAGAAGAAAATACTTCGTCTCCGTTGACCATCATGAAGTCATCTTTTATCACATCCGAAACGGTTTTCAACGCGTCCCCGGTTCCGGATAATTCTTTTTGATGTACCAGAGTTATCTTTATGTCAGGATTTCTAAAATTTCGAAAAAAATCGGATAGTTGATATTCTAGATAATTAGTGACTACAAATATTTCATCTATCTTTTTATCAGCATATTCTAATTTTGACAGGTCTTCTACGATATATTGGATTATCGGTTTATTCGCCAACGGAATTAGTACTTTTGGTTTTGTATATGTTATCGGTCTAAGCCTCGTGCCTTTACCAGCTGCTAATATAACGGCTTTCATAATTAATACCACTATTTCATTGTTTTAATTCTATCTATCTCTAGTTCCAATTCGTTTAAAAACTCTAGTTTCATTTTTTCCAATGTTTGTTCGTTATCCGCTTCTACGGTCAATCTGATAACAGGACTTGTGTTGGACGCCCTTATCAATGCCCAGCCATTATCCATATCAATCCTTATACCATCTAACGTGTTTACGTTTTCGAATTTTTTGGATAATTTGTCTTTGAGATTTTCAATTACCGTGAACTTCAATTTATCTTCGCATTTAACAGCTTCCCTGGTTTTTGGATAATTTGGAATATTTTTCCCAATTTCAGAAATGGATAGCTCATTCTCTGATACAATCTCTATTAATTTTAGTGCTGCTACAACAGCATCATCGAATGGGAGATAATCAGGTATAACATAATGTGAGGACGGTTCTCCCCCAAAGATTGCGCCGTATTTCATGACATTTTGCATCATATATGTGTGTCCTACTGGGATTCTGTGTACATTTACATCATCTCCCAACATCTTCTCTATTGTCATGGACGCTTCGACATTCACAACTACATCATTTTTCCCATCTTTCTTCATATGTTCGCTTATAATTACCATTACTTTTTCTGATGGTAACACGTTTCCCACATTGTCCACGACACCGACTCTATCACCATCTCCATCAAATCCCACACCGATATCCGCATTCTTACTAATAACCGTTTGACTCAATTTTTCCAGATTTTTTTTCTTGACATCTGCTCCTCTGTCACTGAATGATGGGTCAATCTCGTCGAATATGATTTCAACATCGATATTCTCGAAAGAATTGAATAATTCTTTTGCTATGACACTGGTGCTACCGTTTCCACAATCAACTATGACTTTTACAGGATTTTCAAAATGGAATTTCTCCATCAGAAATTCGATATAATCCCCGCTTTTGTCAACTTTCTTCAAACCCCCCAGTTTGCCATCGTATTCGATATAATCCCCCTCGCTTATTATCCTGCCGATTTCCTTGTTGTTTTCTTCAAAAAATCCAATGGAATCTTTGTCGAAGAATTTTATACCATTCCATTGAGGAGGATTATGAGACGCGGTTATATATGCTGTAACATCTTTCTTCAGCACCCATCCGCTATACAATGTTACTCCGAAAGATGTTGTCCCAACATCCACGACATTTATTCCCATGGACCTCATTCCTTTTATAAAGGATTTTGATAATGATGGACTTGATTTTCTTATGTCGTTCCCTACAAGCATATCTTTTCCCATGTTTTGTCTTATCATCATCGTCCCTAAGGCCATTCCTATTTTTTCCATGATGTCTTCTGTCAATGTTTCTCCATAAATACCTCTGATGTCATAAGCGCGAAATATAGAATTATCTAATTTCATAATATCACTTTACTGTCACACTCTTCGCAAGATTTCTTGGCTTATCCGGATCACAGCCTCTCAATATTGCCAGTTGATATGAAAGCACTTGTATGGGTATTATTTGTGTTATTGGGTTTAGTAGTTCAACATCTGGGACCTTTATGAAGAAGTCGAATACTTCATTATTTTTAGAATTTATTCCTATTATGTATCCACCCCTTGCTTTTATTTCCATGGCGTTCGAGAGTATCTCCTTTTCGTTTTCATGTGAAGAAAACACAATGCATGGTGTACCTTCCTCGATAAGTGCTATGGTACCATGTTTCAATTCACCCCCACTGAACCCCTCTGCATGTATGTATGAAACTTCTTTAATTTTCAGAGCAGCTTCTAATGCTGTTGGGAATTGTAAACTACGTCCGATTGTGAATATGTGATTTTTATCCTTAAGTTTTTCAGCCAGTTTCTTTATGTATTTCCTAGTGTTTGCAGATGTTAAATTGTATGTTGTGTTCCACAAATACTCCAATTTCTTTTTTCCTTCATCATATTTTCCAGCAATTGTATATGCCAAGAGTGATAGAACTGTCAATTGTGCCGTATATGTTTTGGTTGATAGGACACATATCTCCGGTCCCGCATTCAGCATCAATGATTTGTCCGATGTCCTGTGTAGTGACGAACCTACGACATTTACGACAGACATTATTTTACAACCCCTTTTCCTGGCTGTTTTAACAGCATCCAATACATCAATTGTCTCCCCGCTCTGTGACACAGCAACTACGAGCGTTTCTGGTGTTAGGAAATGTTCATAATTTGAGAATTCCGAACCCAGTATGACATGGACGTGTTTTTTCGCTATTTTAGAAAACATATAGCTCGCTGTTAAGCAGGCGTGATACGAACTGCCGCATGCTACGAGGAACACGTCCTTGGAATCCTTTATCTCATCAGCGATCTCAAATAGTGTTTTCTTGTCTTGGTTCGTCGCGCGTTTTACAGTCTCGACTTGTTCAGAAATCTCTTTCATCATGAAGTGGTCAAAATTTCCTTTTTGCGCCTGTTCTAAATCCCAATCAACTCTGTGTATTGGCCGCTCGACTTTTTCCCCGTTTTTCAATAGTTTGAATCCGATATCGTTCTTGTCGATTGTTACGAAATCCTTGTCATATATGTACATAACACGTTTCGTGTGTTCGAGGAATGCCGGGATATCGCTTGCTATAAAGTTGCCATCATTTCCTACACCAACGACCAGTGGTGACCCGTTTCTGGCAGCCACGATTTTTTCCTTTCCTTCAATCATGGCAAGGATTGCATAATAACCGTCCAGTCTTTTAATCGTATCCATCGTGGCATCTTCGAAAGTCTTCCCCTTTTTCATCTCGAGTTCTATCATATTTGGTATGACTTCTGTGTCAGTTTCGCTAGAGAATTTGAAACCCTCTTTTTCCAATTCCTTCTTAAGTTCTTGATAATTCTCAACGATCCCGTTATGTATAACAATTATTTTTTCATTGTTCGATATGTGTGGATGCGCATTTTTCTTTGTAACCCCGCCGTGAGTCGCCCATCTAGTATGTCCGATACCCGCGTTTCCACTCATGCCCAGAAAATCCAATTTCTCGTTTATTTTGTCAACCCTTCCAACGTCCTTTTTAATATTTATGTTCTCATTGTTTGAAATGGCTATCCCAGCAGAATCGTATCCCCTGTATTCCAATCTCTTTAGGCCATTCAGAATAACAGGAGCAGCATCCTTTTCGCCAACGTATCCAATAATACCACACATATTATCACTCTGAGCATCCATCAAATGTCATTTACTCGTCTATTAAAGCCTGTTTTCCTTTTATAAAAGAATAATTACAATCCTTGCATTCATATGAGTTTGGGTAGCTAGTACCTGTAATCTTCACGTATTCTGATTTGCACTTTGGACATACGACGTTCGACATATCATTATCTCCTTGGGAAAAAGTGTGAAGGAAGAGCGAAAGTGGCGGCCAAATCTTCAACAGTTCCACTGCGAGGTTTACCCTTTCCTCCCATCCCTCACTCATACAATTACGCTCCCGAGCGATATAAAAGAAATCTAAAAAATTTACTATAATATTCTCGGTTTCGGTTCAAAAGAAGGCCTTAAATGGTCCAACCATTAAAAATTTATTTATAATAGTATAATTCATTTTGTAATTAAAAGTGGTTGGATGGTATATTTCATAGAAGAAACGAAGAACGGCCAAAGGGCTTACAAGGCCCTTGAATTGGGTGCAGACAATTTCAGTGTTCTGAATAGTGAATTGGCCAGGGATATATTGAAGGAGCTTTCGGAGAAACCGAGCTGCGCTATGGATATAGCTAGGAAATTGGATGAACATGAACAAAAGATATATTATCATCTCAGGAAGTTGGAAAAGTCTGGTATAATAACACTTGATCGTACGGAAGAGCGGGTTGGTGCAACCGCCAAAATATATTCAGTACAACATCCATATCTGGCAGTAAAGCTTTTCGACGGCGAACACTTGTCAGATATTAAGACACGTGCGAGGGAAATAGAATTTTTTAAACCATTCATCAAGAACGGTGATCTGGATGCAACCATAGTTGTTGGCTCACCTGATCCACATGGTAAATATGGTGCACAGGCACTTGATGCAAGTGTTGGAATAGATCTGGCACTATTCATAGGTACTTTTCTAAACAATGTTGAAACTAATTATAAACTGGATACACAGGTCACGGAAAAAGATTTGAAGGGCAATCTGATATTGATTGGCGGTCCAAAGGCAAATATAATAATAGACAAGTTCAACAAGGATTTTCCGGTATATTTCGACGTCAAACACAATTTCAATATAGTTTCCAGTTTCACAAAATCGGTTTATAGCGGTGATGATTTGGGGGTTGTCATAAAGATGAAGAACCCGTTGGATGAAAATGGGGAAAAATATGTTATGGTATTGTCCGGTATTAGATTCAAGGGTACTAGGGCCGCTGTTGTGGCATTGATAAAACGCATGAGTGATTTAGAAAATGGGAATAAAGTTAATGGTGGCATAGCTAGAATAGTTAGAGGTGTCGATAAGGATTCCGATGGTAGGATAGATGATGTCGAGTTTTTGGAATAGTGGGTTATTTAAAGTTTTTTAGATTAGGTATAAGATATGAAGGATTCAAAAAACGGTAATTATTGGAAAGATGCGTCGCCACCGAGGAAGATAACAGATTCTTCTTTAACATATCTTCAAGAGGGCTCACAGAAATATGGATCCTTTGACTTATTCACAAAATTAAGGGCGGATTTACTTTATGCTCGATGGGAAGGATTAGAGTTTTTATACGAGGGCGGTAAGCCAGACATCAGTGAGAAAATGCTGGAGAATTTTATGGATAGAATGGATATCCCTGACACAAAAGATCAAAAACTTGTTGATATTAAAAACGCCTGTTACGAAGATAGGGAGATAATTGTCCCTGTTAGAAAAATAAGTGAAATGAGAAAAGGCACGGAATCTGTTTCTCCCGACCAATATTATAATGTGCGGATTTTGGATATTTGTAAAGAGGACGATACACCTGAGGAGAAAATCCTGACAATTGATCATATTGATATTAATTGTGACTGTATTAGGGATAATTACCAGAAAACGTGTAGAGCACCGTATATTCAGAGGAAGGCAGTTTTCGATGACAATCGCGATAGGACAAGTATACCCAGCCCTTACGTTGTTCCATTTTGCCCTCACGCATCAATAGCGATGAATTATTCGAGCATACGGTTAGGTGCTTTTTCAATGGGGCTGTTCGACCTGTCGAAAAACGTTGTCCAGATAGAAAAAGAGGCGATTGAAAGAATGAAAAAGCTGGGGATGAAAAAATCCTGGCCTATATATAGAATAAACTGGGCATTGCAGGATTATGCACATAGGATGTTTGATCCTCTTATAAAACTTACTAAGAGTTCTTCGCCACATGAAGAATTAGAAAAATTATATGGAGAACTTTAAAATCTAAATTTCTCCGTTATTCCTTTTCAGCCAATTTTCTATTGCTTTTTTGGAATTAATCGCAATCTTTTCCTTGCTCGGTAGTTCCCTTCTAATAGTTATCGGAATTTTTTTCTGTTTGAACTCGTCCTTAGCGATTTCCACCGGATCACTATGTTTGGTGTCTACTAGTTTTGGTGCCCCTAGGGATATTTGTAGCGCCCTAGAACTCACAATCCTCGAAACTTCAAATCTAGTAAATTCATTTTTTGGCCAATTCATCAAAAATCACACTTAAGGTTTGAATTCGTTTATATCCTTTATAACATCTACTGTACCCAAGAACGATTGTCTGCAGCAATATCTCGTTAAATCGAGATCGGTCATCACTTCTCCCGCGTCCTCACCTTTCCTGACGCGCGATATGTATTCTTCCCATTTATGTGCAATAACTTTGCCGCATGTCAAGCATCTTACTGGTACCATCATTTCGATTACCTATATCTATTATGTAGTCTAATTTGTAGTTTAGTTAAATTTAAAGTTTATCTCTTAGATCTTTGTTTATGTCTCCTAGCACCTTTTCTACTTCTGGATGGTTTATGAGGTTCATTTCTTCTAGGATCAAAAACCAGTAAATTCCTATCGTAATCCATGAATTTTTGTTTCATCTTCTCGTCGCCCGATAATTCTACTATTCCTCTAGATATCGCTATTCTCGCAGCTTCTGTCTGTGCTATTTTTCCACCACCTTTTACATTTATATCTATATCAATCTTTTTGGAAAAGTCACCAGCCAATTCCAACGGCTCTTTTATCCACAATCTCAACATTTCACTGCCCCATAGTCTAAGAGGTTTAGAATTTATCAGAATTCTTCCGTTTCCGTGTTCAACCTTTGCTCTGGCAACGGCTTCCTTCCTCTTGCCAGTTTCATAAGTATAATCCTTATTCTTCTTTGATTTGTTCACGTTTTTTCTAGTTTTCTCATTTTTACTTGCCATTTATAATCACTACCATCTCTTTTTTGCCCCTAATGCGATAGAAAGTTCACCTAGCGTTATGAAACTTGTTTTTAATCTACCAGCATCAGCTGCCTTGATTTTTTTGAATGACACCGATTTGTTTTTAAAATCTTCGGGTACACTTACATGGGCTTTCAACCTTCTAAATGCATCTTTACCTTTAGCCTTCTCCATTGGCAACATGCCCCTAACAGTTCGTTTGAATATGCCTACAGGGGTTCTTGGAAAAAACGGCCCTTTGAATGGGTCACCCCTATTCATCCTATCCTTGTAGTTATTGACGATCGAATTTTTTCTACCAGATAATACACTCTTTTCCACATTTACAACTTCGATTCGTTCCTCTCTGATAATTTTTTTGGCTATGACGGATGCCATCCGCCCAAGTATTTGCCCTTCTGCGTCGTATATCTCCATAATTACACCATTATCCTAATATTAGATCCTTTCGGATTTTCTTTTATCATTTGCTTTATCGACACTGCCTTTCCACCAGCTGCTTCTATTTTCTCTTTAGCATTTTTGCTGAATTTCCATGCACATACCTCGACTGGTTTTCCTATATCTCCGTTCGCCAGTACCACGCCTGGGACAACAATCGATTCGTTTTCATTTGCATACTTGCCGATTTTTTTAATGTTTACTTCGACCCTGTTTCTCCTAGCATTTTCCAACTTTTCTGCAACGTCTTCCCATATGGGAACTTTACTCTTCTTGAGAGTGTTTATGATGTTCCGCATGTATACGTTGCTCGGGCCTGTTTTCTTAGTCATATATTCACCTGTTTTTGTAATAAATATTAAGAAATGTAGTGTTTATAGCCTTTTAAATTTAATTCAAAAACTGTACTCGGGGAACAGTTCCAATATATTCTCTTCAAGAGCATCGCATACGCCCCGTTCGGTTATCAAAGATGTAACATATTTGGACGGTGTTACGTCGAATCCGTAATTGAGAACTTCTGCATCCTCTGGTGTCAGTAGAATATTCTCTATTGAGTCGCCGTGTAGTCCTTGTATGTATTTCACCTCCTCTGCACCACGTTCTTCAATCGTTATATCGAATCCATCACGTACATTCCAATCGAACGAGGATGACGGCAGTGCAACATAAAACGGTATATCATTGTCGTATGCTGCCAAAGCCTTAAGATAAGTGCCTATTTTGTTGCAAACATCGCCTGTGCGGGTCGTTCTGTCGGTGCCCACAAGTACCATATCGATATTGCCACGTTGCATGAGATGCCCACCAACATTATCTACCACTATTTTGTATGGGACTCCTTGCTGGCCAAGTTCCCACGCAGTCAATCGCGCACCCTGATTCCTGGGTCTGGTCTCATCCACGATTACATTCACATCGATCCCCATTTCGTGTGCCTTGTATATCGGTGATGTGGCTGAACCATAATCGACGAATGCCAACCAACCAGCATTGCAGTGTGTTAATATATTTACAGGACTGTATTCTTTGTACTCGGCGATTTCTTCTATTAATCTGACGCCATGTTCCCCTATTTTCATGCAATATTCTGCATCTTCATCAGCGATATCATTGGCAGTTTCCAATGCGTTATATGCCCGTTCTTCGAGACTATCTGCCCGGAATATCTCATCCATTTGTCTATCGACAGCCCATTCTAGGTTCACCGCAGTTGGTCTCGCGTCTTTCAACAAATTTGCAGACTCGTATAAAAACTTCTCGAAATCATAATTATTCTCGATTGCTTCTTTTGTTGCCAGATGCATCCCATATCCAGCTGTAGCGCCTATCAGCCCTGCACCACGTACATGCATCTCTTTGATGGCATTTGCCGCATCTTCCACACTTTTCAAGTCCTCTATCACGAATTTGTGCGGTAGATACCTCTGGTCTATTATCTTTATCATATTTCCTTCATGATCACCGTCACGATCATCCGGCCATATAGTTCTGTAGTGTTCACCATCTACTATCATTCAACCACTAAAAAGAACACGCGTCTAAAACTTTTAAATACGTTGCAATGCGGCCGGCGGGATTTGAACCCGCGTGACGAGCTTGGGAAGCTCGAATCTTAGACCAGGCTGGATCACAGCCGCTTTGATCATCTAAATATATTTTAAAAATATAAAAAAAGAAAGAAAAGATTTCCTATTTTACCTCTAGATTTCACTTGAATTTCTTGGCTTTTTTCTTAGCTATGTCACTGACAACGTCCTTAAGTCCTAGTCCCACAGCTATAGCTATTCCTGCACCGAGCGCACCAACTATTATGAGTAGTATGCTGTTGACCAACATTGCGTTAATGCCTACTAGAGGCAGAGCAAGTGCGACGGCTATGTACTGTACTAACCAGAATACAGCTTTACCCATTATATTTGAGTAAACAGCTTTTCCCTTTTCTATTTGGTCTTTTAGATATTCGGCGAATATGTAGCCCAATATTACTATTATCACTGCTTGTACTAATCCAGGGATGAAGCTTATTATCATTCTTACGAATTCTTCCAAGGCAACAACGCCGAGCGTCTCTACGGATGCTTGTATGAACACCAGATATACCGTCCACTCGAATATGAGTGGAAATATGTCGCTAAGTTTGAACATCGGTGTTTTCTTGCCTATGTAATGATCAATCTTGAATTTGATCATTATTTCCTTGGTAATCCTCGAAATTACTGCGCCTATTATCCAACCTATTATTAACAACAATGCCGCTGCGATTAGGTTCGGTACGAATAGTATCACTGAACTTAGGAAAGATTCTAGAGGTTGTGTCAATGGTTGAATTAACTCATTCATATGAATCTTACCTGATATAGAATTTGGTTCTCTCCCTTTAAATGTAATCCTTCCCGTCATTCTGGGTCAGACGTATAATTTATCACGAAGGTATTCTAATGCATCTTGTGTCGAATATTTATCGCTTAAACTGTATTTTGTCGTACTTCCTATATTTTCTAGAATTGTATCGGATTCTAAATCCCTTACAGTTAGGATATCTTTCCGTATGTCATATTCTGTGCCATCTTTTATTATTTTCCCTATATGGACGACCGCCTTATTTTCGAATGTCAGTTGGTCTATCTGTATATCCAACATGCCTTTCAGACTGTTCTTCTCCAGATACATTTCCAGATTCGCTACAGCACTATATTCCCGTTCAGATTTCATTGGAGACCTTGACAACGGTAAATATGGTCTCGCGTCAATTTCCCTCTCTATCCTGTATTTTCCTTCGTTGAAAATTGCATCAAAAACGGTCACGATATCTATTTTCTTTTCCCTCTCGGATATATGATTTCCATGAGTCTTCAGCCTATTTTTGAGGAATCCACTATATAACTTACCCTTGTCTCTGGGGAACAATCTGTTTGAAATGCCCAATATTTTATCCCCATTCTTGATAATGGCTTCCTGTTTTTTGTTGTAATCGGTTTCCGATACAGTATCATTGTCGATAATATTGTTCATGCGAATACCATAATATTTAACGATAATAACAAATTTAAACAGATATCAGAAGCGCCGGGAGTGGGATTTGAACCCACATGTCCGAAGGACACCGGTTCTCAAGACCGGCGCACTACCTGGTTATGCGACCCCGGCACAACTTCTATATTAATCAGATTAAAGAAATCTCTAAATAAATTTAAAGGTTAGACTTCCTTCAGAGAAGTAATCCGCTAATTAGCTTTATTTCTCTTCGATTTCCATCTTACCTGATCTGGGAATGTTCAACTGTAAGACATTCTTGAATTCTGTGACATAAGCTCCTGTTATGGAGATATTGTCACCGACTTTTACATCGTTGATTTGATCTTCCCAAAGAGTTAATTTTATTTCACCGCTGTCATCTTCTATAACAGCACTTGCTACTTTCTTCTTACCATATCTCGTATTAACTTCCCTTTGATCAGAAACATCAAGAACTTCTCCTTTTACGGAAACGTTACTCATTCCTTTTTGTATTTCGGATATTTTCATTAAATCAACTACTTTTCTTCAAATTTAACTTTTATCTATTAAATTTCTTTTCTTTTTCATTTATTATTTATTCAGTGGGGTAAGTTCCCCTTTCCATAAAGACCCTATCGGTTCTCACAGCCGTTCCCCTCTTGGATTGCATCATCTCTTTGCTGGTCATCTTAGCAATGCCCAGTGCGACCAATTCTCCCTTATCTGTATATATCAACACCTTTTCTCCTCTTATTATATCTGGTTGGATGCGGGTTATTCCTGCTACATATAGTGGGGCACCATTGCATATGGGACCAACCGCGGAATCCTTAATGAACACTCTTTTTACATGTAGGAGTGCGTGTTCGATGGGTATCAATATGTCTTTAATTTCGTCTGCATCTATACCGTCCTTCCAAAATTGATATGAGTCCTTTATATCCATTAGTGTATGAGATTCGTCCTCATTGAACGGCCCTACTCTGATTCTCCTAAGTTCTATCATATGTGCTCCCGTTCCCATCGATTCTCCGATATCGTGACATAACTTTCTGATATATGTGCCTGCTTCGCATCCAACGTGGAATAATATATTCCTGTCATCGATTTCCAAGATATCCAAGAAATGTATTTTTCTTGTACGTTTTCTCCTCGCAACAGCGGATTTCACCGGAGGCGTCTGCTCAATTTCACCCAGGAATTCATTTTTTATAACAGTCCTCAACATATTTTCATCGAAATCCCTATGAACATGCATTATCCCGATATATTCTTTGTCCAGTCCCATTAACACTGGCATGGATTTGGTTGCATCATTTACAGCTATTGGCAATACACCTGAAACAGCCGGATCTAGCGTTCCAGCATGCCCGGCATTATCTGCACCCAGTATTTTTTTGACCCATGCAGTTATCTGGTGGGATGTTGGTCCATTGTGTTTGTCTACAATTACCAAACATGATTGCAATATACTCTCGATATCCCTGTTTTCCGGTGATTCGCCGTATTCTTCGTTGGATTCCTGCTCTGATCTTATCAACCATTTAACCATTTTCACACCATGTCCGGACTTACATAAAATAAATCGTTTGTCAATGTTTTAATTGTTATTTGTCCGTTTTTCTTTAAAACGAACCAGCGATTACCGTGAAATTGTGACAAAATTTATAAAGTTTGTGTACTGTAGGCATATATTTTCAACAATACGACCTTATTAAAATAAAAGCTTTAGGTGTCTTTAATTATCATAGATAAACATGGTTTCGAAGGAAAAAATATTGATAACTACGGCACTGTCTCTTGCATTACTCAGTTTGGTGTTTTTAGATTCAGCCGACTCCAGAATGGCATATTACAGCTTTAATATGGATGTCCCAGATCATGTTAGAACAATCCCTGGGGAAGACGTTATCGTAAATGGCAGTATATTGGTGACTGGGCATTATTGGTTACATAATTTTGAATTGACCGTTGATGGACTGGAATACGATTATGAATTGAACCCCACTGAATGGAGACACGTTAAGATATTGAGGGAATGGAATTCTGAACAGGGTGTGCATAGAATTCCAGAGGACTTCGAGATTTCAATAGATATACCCGAAAATGCATCTGGAGTTCATCTGGTGACAATAACTGGCCAAGAACATCATTCATGGAGAGAGGTTTCTAACGAGACATCGTTCTTGTTGATTATAGGTGGCGAGGAGGACGAACATCAGATTGATATGACTGATATAGAGGTTCCTGAAAAGATCAAGGAATCTGAATTGTTCAACATAAACTTCAAACTGGAAAACAAGGTGGACAGAGCACGCAAAGTCGAGGTTTCGTTGAATATACCAGATACTTGGAAAGCCGACGATCTCTCGAAGATGTATACAGTTGAAGGTAAATCAAACGAGTCAGGTTCATTCAATATAATCCCTAGCAACGAATCAGGTGAGCTCTCACTGAACATAAAATATCCGTTCAAGGATAATGTTGTGAATTTCACAAAGGAAGGACCATATCTTGTGCCGGTAGATGTTGATGATAATGACGGATATTCGGGCATTATAGGTAATTTCATATACAGAATCCGAGATGTGATATCTATTCCAGATTTAGGTGAAATTGGGGGGTCATATGGTGACTACAGAAGACCTGCGATATTCAGTATAGGTACCCTATTATCTCTGATAATAATATGGCTCGCTGTGAGTATAATTAGGGACGTAAGATCCATGCTCAATAATACATCCGAGGATATAGAAGGAGTGACATTAAGGGAAGTCTGATAAACACTCTTATAGCTATACGAGAAGAATTATTCTTATGTCGCGTTCTAGAATAAAACATACTGCTAGGAAGAAATACGCAGTCAAAAAAAGATGGAAGAAGAAATCAAGTAAAAAGAAAAAACGCAGGAGAAAAAAACGCCTTTGCGAGAAATGTAAACGCAGATTTGATAGGGATATATTGGTAATACACCATAAGGAGAACCTGATGAGATCTATACCGAAGAAGGACACAGAAGGTATGGCGTTAAAGAAGTTCAATAAGTATTACAGCGACGGTAGAAAGAGGCCATTACACGACAGGCGCAGGAATGTAATGGTGGTCTGTAAGGACTGTTACGACGATATAATGGAACAAAAAGAGATTTAAGTCTCGATGATATTGAAAAATTGTGTAATTATGATTAAACCCGATTCGACCTTCAAATATAGAATAATCCCGATATCCTATAATGAGTTCTTGGAGAAGATTCTATTGGTGTTGGAAGAAGAAGAGAACGCGTTGGAATTTTATAAAAAACATAAGAGTGAGGAGGATTACGAATCGAGGAGAGGAGATACAATGTGTGTATTGGATAATTTGGAGGATGTATTTAATATGGGTCTGGAGGAAAATTCCGTCCATGCTCTGGGGAATTTCGGTAATCCTGTTGTGTACAATGTAAGCTCTTTTATGAAAAAACAGATAGATGAACTCCAAAAATCAAGATCTTCTATATATGTATAGCTTTTATTCTCATTTTCAGTCTCAAACACAACATTTAAGAATGTGATAAATTGAATAAGATATGCTCGTAAGGCGATTTTATGGACGATATGCAAAGAGAAGTTGATAAAATACACGAAGAAAGCATGTATTCTGAAGAAGATTGTTGTAGTATTTGTGGTGGTGATTTATTCCATGATAACGATTCTGGAGAACTGGTTTGCACTTCTTGTGGTTATGTTGTAGAAGATATTTATATTGACAGGGGTCCTGATTGGAGGGCTTTCAACGAAAAGGAGCGCGAAGAGAGAACACGGGTAGGATTGCCAAATTCACCATTATACTTGAACACGGGCACAGTTATTTCCCGTTCTAGGAAAGTAAAAAACGGCGAAGCCGAAAGTCAATTGAGGAGGATGAGGAAATGGAATAGGCGTTCTATGGGTGATTCAAAGAAGAGGAATTTATCCAAAGCACTTCCGGAATTGGCACGCATTGCTGATAAATTGAGCATACCCAATAGGGAATCCGCCGCCATGATATATCGGAATGCAGTGGATAAGGGAATTACCAGAGGTAGAGAGATAGACCAGTTAGTGACCGCTTGTCTTTATATTCAATGCAGACTCGACGACACGCCAAGGATGATTGACGAATTTGTTGAAGCGACGCGGTATTCCAAAAAAGAAATAGCTGGTGCATATAGGGCATTAGTCAATGAATTGGATATTGATATGAGCGCTCCTAAACTGCTTGCGTATATCCCTAAGGTCGGTGATGGTGTTGGAATCAGTCTTAGAACACAACATTTGGCAATGGATATTTTGGAAACAGCTAAAAAATATAAGCTCACTGGGGGTAGGATGCCGTCTGGACTTGCCGCATCGACATTGTATATAGCATCTAAACTTTCGGGAGAAAATACTATTCAAGATGATTTAGCCGAAGCGGCTGATGTGACAACCGTTACAATAAGAAATCGCTATAAGGAACTTCTCAAATCATTTGATTTCGAGATTTATGTATGATGATTTCGTTATTTGCTTGAATTCTGATGATTGGAAACATTCATAAGTCGGTTTTTAGAAAGATAATTTATGGCTAAAAGAAAAAAGAAGGCTGAATACGACGTTAGCATGAAGAAGATGTTCACAGGAGCGTTGACCGTAATATTCGGTGCGATAAAATATCTCGGATATTCCTGGGAGATGGCGATAATCGTAGTAGGCGTTCTGATATTCCTAAAAGGATTGTTGATGAAATCAAAGTAATTTGGTATTGAGACGATATTGGCAATTTGTCTATTGTTATTTATCTACATTTGATGATACTGCGGAAGCGAGGTCAATACAATTTATTAATCTATTGCTAAGAAGATATTACTACCATTTAGATTAAACGAGTGGAAGCTATGAATTTAATTAAAAAATACAGACCCTACGGTATTCCTGTAACAAATCTATGTTCTCAGTTGTGGTGTGAAAAACAGTTCGAATTCTCACTTGAACACGGTAGAAGGATAACAAAAGGGATGAAAAAAGGAAAAGACAGGCACGAAGAACTACACGAGGAAATTGTGGAATTAGTCGAGTTGATTCCGAGATCATACGAGGATAGATTGGCGATTAAGCTTCGTGATTGTTATACTGGTCTTAAAAATTTGTTAGCTGAGAATATAACTAGGGAAATCCCGGTCTGGGGGAAGGTCAATTCTTTATTCGTTGTGGGGGTCATCGATGAAATAAATTTCGAAAACAACAATCTCAAGATTTTGGACAACAAGACTAGGAGATCGAATAGGATGCCGACAATGGCCCAGAAAAGAACCACCCAGTTCCAATTGATGATATATCATCATCTACTGAGATTGATTAAGAAAAATGAGTTTTCAGCTAGGGAGCTATTGAGAAATTATGGTTTTGATTCAAATAGCAAAATCACTAACAGTCTGATTAAGCAGGTGAATAAAGTTGGGGAAAATATTGAACCAAATTTGTTGAAGTTGGCTAAAGATACGTTCGCTTCAATAGGGGAGCTACCAGAGTTATCGAATGATTTGCACGTTAGATACGAATATCAGAAGTCTAAGGAAATTATAGGTGTGGATAAGTTCACGTTTGATCCATTCAAATTTCAGAAAACTTGTAATTTTGTAGAGGAATTTTGGTTGGGCAAACGGAATGCGAAACCTGTGAGTTCCAGAAATAAATGGAAGTGTAAGTTCTGTGAGTTTAAAGAAATGTGTGACAACTGTCAATTATAAACTATTTCTTCTTTTCAGGTTTCTCAGATTTTTTCTTTTTGTTCTTTCCTTTCCCCTTTTTGGGATATTTTTGATCGGGTTTCTGTTTTTCTGCATGCGCTTTTAGTTCGGCCGCTGATGGTTTTTTGAGATTCAATTTTTTGACCAATCCGGCCTTTTCATAAGCTGCTATGACCTTTTCGTCACCGTCGCCTTCTTTAATATCGACCTTGTATTCGGTTGCTTTCAAATGATCTATGTTACATCTCCTTCTCTTGACCTCCGTGAGCGGTTTAGGTCCTGTAACTACAACAAAACTAGAATCTCCTTTCTTGCCTTTGGTTGGTTCAACAACCACACAATATTTACCTGCTTCCCTACCAGCCACTTTCATACATACTCTTCCGACATCATATACTACCATCGAATTCACCTTTTCATTAGTTTACCGTATAATTTTAAATTTATTTTATCTCTACCTTATTTTTCATTTTCTGTCTTAGGCATCTGCTGCAAAGATTACCACCGTAAGGCCTGTTAGGCCTCCTTTTAGTTTTTGGTAATTTTCTTAATTTGCCTGGTCTTCTTTTTGGTACACCGTGTAATTTGGCACCACACTCTGCGCATTTGGCGTGACTAGGTTGTCCCCTCTTCCTTCTTACAACATGTCTTCCAGATGGTGTTTTCTTTTGAACTTTCTTATGTTTTCTAGCCATTTTATCACATCATTGCATCCCGAGTATTTTTCTTATTACCCACCCCATGGTGAATGACACTAGTACATACCATCCAATCCAATTCAACCGTTTACCTATGATAGGTGCTTCGAATGGAAGGTTTGCTACTACCATACCACTGTATTGATACTTCAACCACGG
Source organism: uncultured archaeon (assembly GCA_964400475.1). Taxonomy (GTDB): domain Archaea; phylum Aenigmatarchaeota; class Aenigmatarchaeia; order CG10238-14; family SCSR01; genus CAYNTH01. Next base: position 22,498 of record CAYNTH010000002.1, read on the forward strand.
TAGGAATATTGATATTACAATCAATGATATTAATAAAGATTTATAACTATGCTTCATGAATTCTGCGTTCATTTCCATCATTTGGTTGAGCAGTTTGTCAGTATTGTCCTTGTCTCCTTTCTTTTGAGCATCTGTCAGATCTTCTCTTATATTTTGTATCCCCTCTCTAAGTTCCTTCATCGTTTCCACGTCCGTGAATTTTTTTGTAAGAACTATTATCGATATTGTTATGATGGATGATAACAAGAACAAAGCTATCATCGGGTTGAGTGCCAATATTGGGGAGAATAAACTATTCATAGGACCAATCAGCATGCTCGTCAATCCTTCCATCATTTTATCACCTTATTATTCGAATATTTTCCTTACCAACGGGTGAGCCTCGTCCAGTCTCTCCCTACCGAGCTCTTCATAATAATTATACACTATCATAACAGTTAAAAGCATTCCTGTACCAGTTCCTAACGCGCCCATAAAATCTGCTAATGATGCCAATAGTCCTACTGTTATTCCCCCTATAGCTGCTAGAGCCGGTATGTATTTACTTAATACGTTCTTGATTACTCTCTGATTACTCCTATATCCAGGTATCTGCATTCCTATGGAGCTTATCTGTTCTGCCACTGATTCGGCGTCCATTCCAGAGGTCGTAACCCAAAATATGGAGAAAATCGTTGCCAGCGTTGCCATAAAAATAGTATATGTTACCATTCTCAATATATCTGGATTAGTTGATGATCCAAATAGTAAGTTTTTGACAATATCGTGGACAATTGTTTTGGACGATGTCAGATAATATACCAATCCCTCTGTTGGGGTTCCCTGTTTGTCGAAACATCCGAGTATACTACATGATAGGCCGTTTGTAGGTGTTGCCGACATTCTGCCCATGAGTTGTAAGTTAGCTACTAGTGCGGCTGTCAGTATAACAGGTATGTTGCTTGTATATAATAGCTTCAACGGCCAACTCCTCCCAAATCCTCTTAGGGAAGAGAAAGATAATGGTATTTCCACTCTCACATTCTGTATGTAAACAACCAATATCAATATCGTTAATGTCGCGAACATCGGCCATCCTGATTCGAATGCTGTCACAGGATTCCCTTGGAAAACTGCTATTATGAAGTTCCACAGCAGTCCTGTTGGCGGATTACCCGCGCTTGGTAAACAAGTTCCTATATTACCAGGTACGCAAGTTGCGACGAATGGAGACAATACTTTGATTAGTATTTGGCTACCAACACCAGCTGCTATAAATAAGCTTATACCCGAACCAAATCCCCATTTACTGACTATCTCGTCTAGCAGTATGACTATTATGGCTCCTGATGCTAGTTGTATTATGACGAATAGTTTCAACAACATCCCACCGAATACAGGCAACGCACCGAATAACACGAAAGCCGCTGCTTCCACAAAACACAGTAGTACTGCCAAGAATTTGTTCCACGATTGGAATTTTTCCCTACCTTCTGGGCTGTTCGTGTCCCAATCAAGTATCTGTGACCCCACCAATAACTGTAATAATATACCCGATGTTACTAGTGGCCCTATACCGAGTGTCATCAAGCTTCCAAATTTCGACCCCAGTACTACTTCGAAGAATCTGAATTGTTCAAAATCCGCTGTTTGTACACCGTAAGCTGTTATAGAAGACAATACGAAATATAATGTCAATGCGATTCCTGTCCATTTTAATCTGGTGTTCACTGTCTGTTGGAATTTGGGTTTTTTGACTGAGGGAATGTATTCAACGATTTTATTGATGTCTATTCCTAAATCCATTTTTATCGTCCGTTAAATATCGATTAAGCCGCCCTTTCCTTTATATCGGTTTTTTCCACTTTTTTATCATCTATTCCGGTCTTTTCATCGCCATCGATTATGACCGTTCCACCAGCCGCTTCTATCTTTTCTTTCGCTCTCTTAGAGAACGATTTCGCGGTAACTTCCAGCGCACTCTCTATTTTACCACTGCCCAGGACCTTATCATATCCTAATTCCGTCAGATTAATTTTGTTGCTCTTTGCAATATCTTGCAATTTTTTCACATTGATAATTACATCTTCTTTTCGCCTTACAGGTTTGAACCCCCGTTTACCGAAATGATCTTTGTTGTATTTTACAGTATGGCTCCATTTGTGTTTGTGTAGGCCCGCATTTCCTCTACCACCGCGGCTACCTCCGCCCCTATGTTTCTTGTGCGAACCGTATCCGTAACTCCGCTTGCCGCGGAATTTCTTGTATTTCTTCTTTTTTCTTATTACCATAAATAAAAACCTTCATATCATCTTTTCTATCAGTTCATTGATTTTATCTTCGTTGTTCCCGAGATTGCCCTTTGGATAGTTCTTCTTGGTTGATTTGAATCCCTTAGATGGTGGTGTCAATCTGAAATATGGCTTCAATTTTGGGACGTCCTTAATTTTGACATTTCCGTCTAATACGTCCTTCGCCAACTTCTCTATGGTTTCGTAACCAGTTTCTTTAACAGTTTCTTCGTTCAATCTGACATTCCCTTCCAATCGCCCCCTCTTTTTCAACATTTTGGATAATGTGTCCAAATCAATTTTCCCGAATGCCACTTGATCTTTTACCTTTTTGACAATTCCTCTATTTGTTGGGGTGTCATCTACTACAATACAGTGGTTTGGTTTTTTCAATCTCAATACTTCCAGCGCTCTCTCCACCTTCACATTTCTATTAACCGTTCCCTTTATCCTTATAATCGCTATCATATTTTTCACCTATCATATTGGTACAGATTCTTCAAAGCATCGAAAAGAGCAGATATAAGGTTTATTCTCATTGCAGTATTCCCGAATGTTTTTATCCAAACATCTTGTATGCCAGCAAGTTTCAGAATTTTCTTGGATTCATCATCTGCTACTAGTCCCAGTCCCTTTGGCGCTGGTATGAGGACAACTCTAACACTACCAGATTTGCCTTCGGTTTTGTATGGTATGCTATGGTTTCCACCACAACCGCATTCCCAACTACCACAACCTCTTTTAACTTTGATTATATTTGTTTTGGCCTTGTTGATGGCCTTTTGAATTGCTTCTCTGGTTTCGGTTGCCCTACCCTTGCTTAATCCAACAATCCCATCTCCGTTTCCAACAACTGCAAAAGAGTTATACATGAACCTTCTACCAGATCTGTTCATAGTAGCCGTTATTCTTATTGGAATACGCTTAATTCCACCGCCCTTTCCTCTTCTTCCCCCTATAAGTATCAATTCGCTTTTCAAATTGGGTATCAATTTGTCCACAATTTCGGGCTCTATTATCTTTTGCCCAGAATCCAGGAGTTTGTCTATATCGGTTATTTTGCCAGCTAATACGTCCTTACCTAATTTAGTTTTGGGTGTCCAGCCGGATATGTCCGCATTCACATCCCTGCCAATATCTTTTTTATCTTCAGTTGGTTGTTTCGCTTCGTCTTCAGCTTGTTCACGTTCTTTTTCGGATTCCTCTTCTTCGGGTTTTTCAACCTTTCCCTCTTCTTCCATCGCTTTCTTTTCGGATTTTTTTATCTCATCTGGGGCCTTTTCAGGAGTGACCTCTTCTTTCAATTTCTCCTCCTTTTCTTCCTCGTCTTTTTCCAGCTTCTTTGCCCTTTCCTGTTTTTCTTTCTCTTCTGGCATATCAATTACCTTCGATATTTTTCTTAACTTCTTCAAATTTTGATGTGATTCCCTTGAATTTATTTTTATATGATTCTATGTGTCCTCCAGTAATTCTTTCCTTTGATGGGAACATTTCCTCGTTGTGTGGTACTTTCAATCCAGAGTCTACCGCACCCTTGACAACGGCATATATCCTCGATCCTTTGGTGGATGTATATAATCCTGTGTCTAGTACGGCCTCTTCGATTCCATTTTCCAATGCGAGTTTTCCAATCATGAGTCCTGTCAGATACGCTGCTGGAGTATTGTCGCAGGCGAAATCCCACCCCATGTCTTTTAATTTAATCGAGTTGACAGCTGCTATTGTTTTGTCACCTTTTTCATCGTATTCGATGATTTGTGTTCGTATATAATTCAAGCTCCTCCTCATCACTAATCTGGGTTTATCAGATTTCAATAATTTCAATCTCTTGTGATAATTGGTTTTACCTTCCCTTCTTCTCTTGAAATGTCTTTTTCTAGTCGGTTTGATCTTGGCCACCATGTCACTCTTCCTCTTTTATCATATCATGTTGTGTCATGTATATTTTCATATGAGATCTACTCCTGAATTGACCTCCTTTGATTAGTGAGTAAACCTTTCTATAAGTTGCATTGTTTATCTTATCCTCGGATTTCATTTTTTTGAGCAATCTCCTCAGCGGTCTCACAGTTTTTATCCACCTGTCTTTTCTGGATAGTCTCGCATATTTCTTACCTTTTCTACTACCCGGTCCCCTTCTCCTTTTCTTTTTCTTGGGTTTTTTGATTTTTTCGGGCTTAGCCTTTATCTTCCCATTATTGATCAACATCTTGACATCCGCCCTTGTTATGGCTGATTCTACTTCTTTCTGGTCCTCCTTGTTCGGACTAATCCAAACTTTGGATTTTCCCACTTTCAATATATCGGCTGCGAGCCTCTTCTGGAGTTTCAAATCAGTCATAATATCACTATTATTTTATGGGTTCAATATTTTCAAACCTTTCTTTTCAGCCTTTTTAATAATATCTTCCTTCTTTTTCTTACCAATAGCAGCTGATATCCTTATAGCTTCTGTTTTCTCATTCACTCTTTTAAGATCATGAAGATTCCTAACAAAAAATTCATTTTTTCCGGATGGGTGTTTACCTCTCCATGCGATTGGTCCACGTCTACCCACCTTTGGCATTTCCGGCTTACCCTTCTTACCCTTTCTCATCTTGCTTTGGGATCCTCTCGGTTTTTTCCATTTTTCTTTCAATCTCTTATGAGTGTGAACTTTCTGCCTTTTGTACTTCTTCTTAGCCATTAATAACACCTCATATTAAATCAAACTTCACCTTTGGGCTTCTTCACTATAAATATTCCATCTTGGAATATCCTTCTATCATGGTCTTTTATGTTAGTAGCCCTTTCCATATTGGCGGCTGTTTGTCCCACCGCTTCTATGTTAGGTCCCTTTACAATTATATCAGAACCTTTAACCTCGATTTTCGTAGTTTCGCCCATTATATCCGATTTTCTGGGTTCCTTTTCACCGAGGAAATTTTGTATAATTACCTCATTTTTCTTATCATCCACTTTGACCGTGACTGGGAAGTGGCTGTATATGACCTTCAGCTCGGCCGTGAACCCCTCTGTTACACCAGTAATCATGTTTTTGATATGTGCGAGTATGCTGCCGACAATTGCCTTCTTTCGTCTTTTTTCGGACTCGCTCGACACAGTTACGACATTTCCGTTTTTTTCGATGTCAACGCCATATATGTGGCGGAACGTCCTTGTGATTTTTCCATTTTCTCCACTAACGGTCACTTTATACCCGTCTATTTCTACTTCGACGCCATCAGGCACTTCCGTCTCTTTTTTGTACATATTATACACCTTAGTGTAGGTGGTATTGGTCCAGTTTCCTGTAATTATAAACTATTTAGAGTATGAAATACTTTAATAAACATACGCTATCAGTTTTCCACCCATTTTCATCTCTTTTGCACTATTGTGTTCCATGACACCTTTAGATGTGGAAAGAACTAGTAAGCCGAAATCACGGGCAGGTAAATATCTCTTTTCCCATTCTTCGAATTCCTTTGCAGACAGCGAAAATCTGGGTTTTATAGCATTACAATCAACTATTTTTCCCTTCAATTCGATGTGGAATTTGCCACCGCGACCGTCGTCTATAAACTCAAAAGCCCCGATATAATCATGTTTCTGCATGATCTCTAAAATAGCTTTAATCAAATTAGACGATCTGACAGTACAGGTATTCTTACCAATCTTTTCAGCATTCTTTATGGTTGACATCATATCTGCCAACGGGTCATGTAACATTTATACACCTTACAAATTCAAACATATAATACTATGTTTCTATATGTAAAGAGTTATTTTAATTTAAAAACTTTAAAAGTTTGACTGATTTCTGGCTTAAATATATCCACTGGATTTGTATTCCTTCAAATCATCGATTGTCATCGAGGTTCCGCCGTTTTCTTCGTTGAATTCGTTTATATATTTCTCATGTCCGTCGTTGTCCTGCACATACAAACATTCTCCCGGCTCAATGTCCAGAGTGTATAACAAGTATTTGTACGCTTCCAGTTTCTGCTGAGGACCTATCACCGGTTTGCCATTCCATTTTTTAGCTGTCCCGTTCTTCTCAAGTATGCCCATGGAAGTACAACATCTCAATTCCCCGGTAAAGATGCCCAATTCGTTTATGACAGCGTGGTTGAATATGTATTCGTCGTATGGTACGCTGCTTTTCTTCATTGCCCCGATAACGTAGTTCGCTACCTGGCTAACATCCCTTGTCAATAAAGCCCTCTTCTTGTCCGGATATGCTCTCAAAAAATCTATGAACGCGGGTTCTATCCTCTCAGATACCTTCTTGCCCCATTTGTGTATGCGCTCGTTGTGGATGAATTTGAAAAGTTCGAGGCTCATCTCTATAGAGCTAATCGCTGATTCTTCTATATCGCTGTTGATGTAGGTTTTCGTGATATCGTATATCATCTTTGCACTGTATTTTATTCCCTGGTCTATGAAATGACCAATCGCTTCAGGTATTCCGGAGCGGGCGTAAGATAATCTGGACACTTGTGTCTTTTCCAGATCGCTTATTATTGCTTTCTTGCCATTCATCATGTAGTCCAGTTCGTTAGACATATTTTAGAATAGAGGATTTAACAAATTAAAGTTTAAAGTGCGACCGGCGGGATTTGAACCCGCGTGGCGAGCTTGGAAGGCTCGAATCTTAACCAGGCTGGATCACAGTCGCTTTTTCCAACTATGTGTATAATGGTGGTTCTATTTAAAAAATCATCTTATTTTCGGTATTGGGTTATTGGTCCAATGGCAATGCCAATATCTTCTTTACTTCCATGTCGAAGAATCTTCTGGAAATTTCTGGTTTTATAACCATCACAGTGTCCGCTCCCCGCCCAGTTCCTCCTATAGCGATTATTTCGTCTTTTGTGTTGACATGGCCGCTGTCAGCAGCTTCCGCGGCTATTTCCAAACAGACTTTCGTTCCCTGTGAAAAGGTTCTGAGGGTGTTGGCTATTATACTACCAATGGAACTATCTGCCAGATTATTGACACCACCCATTGCATGTGCCGCTGTTATCATTTTCACCCCACGGTCTCTGAGGGCTTTCCTCAAATCTTCTGGAAACTCCACGGAATTAGACTTTCTGAATCCATACACATGTGTCACTATAACCAGATTTTTGTTTTCAAAAATATCTGCCGCCTTTTCCGCAGTGTATCCAGTAGTAGAAGCAACAACAATGCTATCAGTGTTATGAGTTTCACAATATTCCTTGGCAATCATGAGTGCGTCATCCGTGCAACCTTTCCCGCCTTTTTTAAAATATGCAATCTTTTCTTCCATTAAAATTCCCTATATAATATATGAACCCCGTGTTAAAATTCGTTATCCTATTTTCATTCTATTCTTAACGTAATCCGTTTCTTCATCGCTCAATTTTTTCTGGGGTTTCTTGTTCTCGATCTCTTCTTTTTCAACTTCTTCAACAGTCTCTTCTTTCTTCTTTGGTGGATTTTTGTTCATACCCGCTTTCAATTTTTTAGCGATATCCCTGATTTCCTCTTTGGACATTTCTTTGACTTTACCTATTACAGGTATTTCAGGATGCCCGTCGTCTTCGAATCTCGGTACAACGTGTATATGGGCATGTGGGACTCCGAGGCCAGCCGTGATTATATTCACGAATTTCGCACCTAAAGAAGCGACAGCTGTCAGTGCGACCGATTTCGCAACTTCGGCATATTCTCCAAAATCCTCCACTTCATAAGTCCATCTTTCATGTTTCTTCGGTATGACAAGTGTGTGTCCTTTGGTTAACGGGTTTATGTCAAGGAACGCGATAAATTTGTCGTTTTCGTAAATGATGTTCGCTGGTATCTCCTTTTTGGAAATCTTGCAGAATATGCATTCATTCATAGAATTAATTTATGGAGTGACCTTTATAAAAGAAGAAAAGTTAATAAGTTTAAGAATTTTAATTAATTCCCTGCCTTAATAGTTACATAAGGCACACTGCCAACATTATCCGGCGGAAGTTGGTAAAATGACAATAAATAAAAGCATTAAATATAAAATTGCTATATTCAAAGAGGCGATGGCATGCCCACAAGACGAAAACCAAGATCAGGATCTTTGCAATTTTGGCCAAGGAAGAGGGCCAAGCGGATGTATCCGCGTATTAGTAAGTATCCTTCTATAGACGAGATAGAATTGGACAGGCCAAAACTCCTTGGTTTCGCTGGTTACAAAGCAGGAATGCTTCATATTATCATGAAAGACACGATCAAGGGTTCTCCAACATTCGGCCAGGACATCAGTGTTCCTGTGACGGTGTTTGATTGTCCTCCATTGTTCGTTGTCGCTGTTCGTGTTTATAAAAATTCTCCTTATGGGTTGTCTGTTATAACTGAAGCTTGGGTCGACAAAAGACCGAAAGGACTTGTACTTGGTAAAATATCTAAACCCAAGAAGTCGAATAAGAACAATTCCAGTACCCAGTTCGCCAAGATGAGGAAAAATATAGATGACATATCTAACATTAGATTGGTAGTTGCGACCCAACCAAAATTGGCAGGATTCGGCAAGAAGAAATCTGATATATTCGAAATAGAAGTTATCGGAAAATCGGTTGAGGATAAATTGAAATTCAGTGAAGATATTTTGGGCAATACCGTTTCTCCAAGCGATGTACTACGGGAAGGAGAGTTGGTCGATACAATTGCTGTGACAAAGGGTTATGGAACGCAGGGTCCTGTTAAGAGATTTGGCATTGTCATACAGGGTCCTGGTGCAAAGGGCAAGAGACGGCATGTTGGTTCTTTGGGTCAGGAAAGTCCTGGTAAGGTCAGATGGAGTGTTCCACAGGCTGGTCAAACAGGGTTGCACAGGAGAACGGAATACAACAAGAGAATATTGCAGATAAATGAATCCGAGAACGCCGGAGACGATATCACTCCTAGTAGCGGGTTCAAACATTATGGGAAGATAAACGGTTCTTATTTATTGGTAAAGGGGTCTGTGCCCGGAACTCGAAAGAGGTTGGTCATATTCAGGACTCCGATAAGAGTGGCCACACATAAATTCCTTAAACCAGAAATCAAAGAAATCGTAAAGTGAGTTTTATGAAAGCGGAAATATATGACTTGAATGGAAAAGGGATCGATAGCATGGAATTGCCTAGTATCTTTTCTACAAGAGTCAGACACGATTTGATTATTCGTTCATTTTTGAGTACGATGAGCAAGAAAAGACAGCCACATGGTACTGACAAACGTGCCGGTCAAAAGAGCTCCGCAAGTTATAGAGGACGCAGAAGAGGTATAAGATGGTCCATGATGGGACGGGAAATGGCGAGGATGCCGAGGTTACATGGTAAAATACCCGGCTATCTTATGTACAGAGCTAGAACTGTTCCACAATCTGTCAAGGGTAGGACAGCTCATCCACCGAAGACAGAGAAGATATGGACAGAAAAGATGAATAAAAAGGAAAGGAAATTGGCCATAATATCCGCTATTGCTGCTACATCCGACAAAGACTTGATAATTGAACGGGGACATATCGTGGATGATGTGAAGTCGGTCCCAATAATCGTTGAGGACGCGATTGAAAGTATCAAAAAGACTTCTGAAATTTATGATGTTTTGGAATTAATCGGTCTAGAGAAGGAATTGGACAGGGTCAAAAAAAGAAAGATACGATCGGGTAAAGGACCCAGTAGGGGGAGAAAGTATAAACAGAAGATAGGGCCGTTGATAGTTGTTTCCAACGATAACGGGATATCCAGGGCAGCGAGGAACATTCCTGGTGTTCATGTGTCCAATGTTAAGAATTTATCGGTTGAATATCTGGCGCCAGGCGCGATGTCAGGTAGGATTGTTGTATTCAGTAAGAGCGCGATTGAAGAATTGGGTGAGAATAATGGCTAAATGGAAATATTTGAAATATCCGCATCTAACAGAGAAGTCGATGATGCTAGTGGATAATTCGAATGTTATTGTGTTTATAGTGGATTTGAATTCTAACAAGAGAGAGATAAAGAGAGAATTCGAGGAGGTCTTCGATGTCAAGATAGCGAAGGTCAACACAGAAATCACACCTGAAGCCAAGAAAAAGGCTTATATAAAACTTGAAAAGGAATATAATGCTGCTGATGTCGCAGTCAAGTTGGGTGTTGTCTAATAGGTGATGTAAATGGGTAAACGAATAATCGCAAGGGCCCGTGGTAAGGGAGGATCACAGTATCGTGCTCCTAGTCATAGATATGTTGGCAAGGTCGGTTATGTATCAAGTCAATTCATAGACAAGACTTCCAAGGGCGTAGTGAAGGACATAATCCACGACCCAGCGAGGAATGCACCTTTAGCAATTATAAAGTTCGACGGTTTGAAGGAGGAGACTTTTCAAGTTGCTCCCAAGGGTCTTTATGTCGGACAGGATATTATTTATGACGGCGATTCCGATATCGGAAATGTTCTTAAGTTGAAGGATGTCCCAATCGGTACCAAGATTTCCGCAATAGAGAATAGGCCCAATTCAGGACCGAAAATGTGCAGGAGTTCGGGTAGCTTCGCAACAGTCACAAGTAAATCGGAAGGTAAGGTCGTTGTCAAATTCCCGTCAGGTAAATCAAAATCTCTGAATGATTCTTGCAGGGCAACCATTGGTGTGCCTGCGGGCGGTGGTAGGTTGGAGAAACCATGGGTAAAAGCAGGTAAGAAACACCATGCGCTTAGAGCTCGCGGTAAGCTGTACCCAAGAACATCTGGAGTCGCAATGACCGCCACGGATCACCCATATGGTGGTCAGAGGAAAGCTCCAAGACCATCTGGGACAGTTGGTAGAAATGCTCCTCCAGGCGCTAAAGTTGGAAGCATCGCTGCTAGAAGGATGGGTAAAAGAAAAGGAAAGAAAAGAAAATGAGTGTGGTTATATGGCAAAGGATTTTAAATTCAGGGGATATGGCGTAGAAGAATTGAAGGACATGAGCATTTCTGAGTTTAGTGAATTGTGCAGGTCAAAAGAGAGAAGGACGCTGAAAAGAGGGTTCACTAAAGCACAGAAGAAATTATTGAAGAATATAAAAGAAAAGCCCGAGAAATTCCATAAGACGCATGAGAGAGATTTGGTGATTATACCCCAGATGCTGGGAGTCAGAATGGGAATACATAACGGTAAGGATTGGATAACGATAGACATTACCCCCGAAAAATTGGGATATAGGTTGGGAGAATTTGTTATGACGCGTGAACGCGTGCAGCACTCAGCCCCAGGAGTCGGTGCTTCTAGATCAACAAAATTTGTTTCAATCAAGTAAGGTGAGTTAGTTGGCTAAGAAACAAAAGGAGAAACCAAAAAAAGATGTTGAATCCACTGATCACATGGAAAAAAATACAGATAAGAAAACATCTGGAAAAAATGTGAAGAGTGGGACAAGTAAAGAGAAGAAAAAAATAGCAGATAAAGAAAGTAAGAAAGACGAATCTGTTGATGGGAAAAAGGATGGTAAGTCGAATAAGAAAGAAGATGTACAAAAATCCGAAAAAAAGACAGGCGAAAAAGCTGACAAAAGTGAAACAAGAACCAAGGAGAAGAAAGACGAAGTTGATGAACCTCGTCCGAAACCGAAGAAAAATAAGGCCAGTGCGAGAATAGAGAATGCTAGGATATCTTTCAAGGACTCGAAGATAATATGTAGAAAAATCAAGAATTGGAAATTATCAAAGGCCAAGGACTTCTTACAGGATTTATTGGATGAGAAAAAAAACATCGACGGCAAATATCATACCAAGGCCGCAGAGAAGATATTGGAATTGCTCACTAACGTTGAAGCCAATTCATTTTATAATGGATTAGATAACGAGCGGCTTTTCATTTACAGTATAAAGTCCGACAAAGGCAGAACTTTTTATAGACCGCGATCGAAGAATAATAGACGTGGTGAGAGAGCGAAAATGACGCATCTGGAAGTGATTGTGGGTGAGAAGTGATTAGATGGCAATAGAGAGGAAATTCATCAAGGAGGGCATAAAGGAAGCCCAGATAGAGACATTTCTAAATGAAAAATTCGATCGGGCGGGATATAGTCATTCTAAAATAGAGCGAACTCCTGTTGGAACGAGGATAGTCGTATATGCGAATAAACCTGGTTTGATTATAGGTAGGTCTGGCAGTAGAGTGAGGAGGATAACTGAAGAAATAAAAGAAAAATTCGATTATGAGAATCCACTCGTCGATGTTCGTGAGATAGAGAACCCATTCTTGGATGCAACGATAGTTGCGAAAAGAATAGCGAATTCACTCGAACGTGGAATACACTATAAGAGGGTTTGTAATTATTATCTACATAAAGTCATGGAAGTCGGTGCTGTTGGAATTCAGATAAGAGTTGCTGGTAAAGTTGCCGGGGTTTCCAGGTCCAGGTTTAAGAAGTTCAGGGCTGGGTTTATAGCTCATTCGGGTGACTATGCTGAGAAACTAGTTGATGTTGGTTATGCTCAGGCTGTACTGAGGCCGGGTATAGGCGGGATACGGGTTAAGATAATGAAGGAAAAGTCGCAGGAGGTAATGGTTGAGGAGTTGATCGATAAGATTGAAGACAAACCTCCACTTGAAGATGAAGAAGAAAAAACTAAAAAACCCAAAAAGAAAACAAAGAAGAAGAAATCCAAGAAAAAGAAGAAGTCTGATAAGGTAGATGAAGACAAAAAAGAAAATAAAGACCAAAAATCGGAAAATGAAGATAGTAAAAAAGAGAAATAGTTTTTATAACTTATGTTAAATTAAGAATTAGGACGGTAGAATTGTTGTGAAGATGAATGAAATAAGAGAATTGGGTCCCGAAGATTTGGACAAGAAACTTTCTGAGTTGCGTTTGGAACTTAGTAAGGAGTACGGGACCGTGAAAATGGGGAGAGCTACAAAAAACCCCGGGAAAATTAGACAATTGAGGAAAACTATATCACGAATTCTAACTGTTAAAAGAGAGAACGAATTAGCTGAAAAAAGAGGTAAAAAGTAAAAATGGCAGAAATTTGTCCCAAGTGTGGATTACCAGAAGAATTGTGTACTTGCGGAGTTAGGGAACGCGAAGAACAGAAAATAAAAGTATTCTTGGAGACCAGAAGATTTGGAAAAAAGACCACATTGATAAGTGGTATAGAGGACGATGGTAAAAGCCTTTCTAAGAAGCTAAAGTCCAAGCTAGCGTGTGGTGGGACCTTCAAAAACGGTAATATAGAATTACAAGGCGACCATCGAAATAGACTGAAGGATATATTGGTAAATCTCGGGTTCGATGAGAATAGGATAGAGATACGATAGTTTCGCGGTTCAAAAACGTTGAAGTTACAAATGAACAGAGTTAGTTATAGACTTCATTTGGATCCTAGGTAAAAATTTAATATATGCTTCGCAAAATTAACTGTATGCCAATAACAGTGGATAACATAATGAGGCACGAATTAATCGGGCTCGAAGTGGATATAGTCGATAGTACTGACAAAACACTTGAAGACGTGAGCGGAAAAGTCGTTGACGAGAGTTATAATATGTTGAAAATAGAGACAGATGATATGAGGGAATTGTCTTTGCCCAAAAAGAATAGTATATTTATATTTAGCCTACCAAATGGTGATAAAGTCAAAGTAAATGGCGATGTTTTGGTCAGCAGGCCAGAAGATAGGATAAAGAAAAAATTTAAAAAATGGTAAAAATTATAACTGTTAAAACAAGAGAAAAGATGTAAGGTGAACAAGAATGGCAAAGAAAATTGCAGAAGCGAGGGACATAGGGATAGACGTTAGCCCCCCAAAGGAGACATGTAATGATGATTTTTGTCCCTTCCACGGTACATTGCCTGTACGAGGTAAAGTAATGGAAGGCAAGGTAGTTTCAACAAAAGCCCAAGGAACGGTCGTAGTGGAAAGAACCTATGCCCACTTCTTCCCGAAATATGAAAGATATGAGAGGAGGCACAGCAGATTCAATGTCCATAATACACCGTGTATACCTCTAGAAGTCGGTGACAAGGTTAAGATTGCTGAATGCAGACCCTTGAGTAAGACCAAACATTTCGTTGTTGTCGAATTATTGGAATAAATGTGTTTGTCATGAAACCTATTAGTTCAAGTGTTAGACGAGGACTTTCGCAGGGAAGTATCGTAAAATGTGCAGATAATACAGGGGCGAAGTTGTTGAGAGTAATATCATTCAAGGGCTATAAAGGTGTTAAAAGACGTAAACCTAGAGGGGGAATCGCTGATTGGGTTAAATGCAGCGTTATTAAGGGTAACGTGAAGATTAGAAAACAAGTCGTTGATGCTGTTATCATAAGACAAAAAGCTTCATATAGGAGAAACGATGGGATGAGAGTAGAGTTTGAGGATAATGCCGCTGTATTGATAAATGAAAATGGCGAGGCAAGGGGGACACAGATAAAGGGGCCTGTTGCACGGGAGGCAGTCGAGAGATTCTCGACAATAGGAAAGATATCCAATATAATAGTATGAGTTGTTAATTATGAGAAGACCTAAATCGAAAAAACCAAAGAAGCAGAGAAATTTCCAGAGAGATGCACCACTGCACATACGTAGAAAAATGATGGCGTCTCATTTGTCCGATGAACTAAGGTCTAAGTATGGTAGGCGCAGTTTCCCTGTCAGACAAGGTGATGAAGTTGTTGTAATGCGGGGAGGCTTCAAGGGTAAAGACGGGAAGATAACCAAATTAGATTTGGACAGTTATAGAGTTTATATAGAAGGTTTAACTGTTAGGAAGAGCGATGGTACAGAGAGGCAGGCGGCAATACATACATCAAACTTAAAAATCACAAAATTAAATTTGGAAGACAAGAAGCGGGTATCTGCTCTTGAGAGAACTAAGAAAGAATCGGGTGAAAAGAAATGAAAAGACATCTAAAAAGACTGAGGGTTCCGAAATTTTGGAAAATACCGAAGAAGGTGTATAAGTGGGCACCAAAACCAAGTCCAGGCCCACACAAAGCATTCGAGTCAATACCATTGGTGATTATTGTAAGGGATATTTTGGGTATAGCTGATACATCCAAGGAAGCCAAATCCATTATAAAGATGGGAAATATCTTGGTCGATGGCAAAGCCAGGAAAGACATAAAATATCCTGTTGGACTGATGGATGTGATAACTGTACCTGAACTGAAGATGAGATATAGGATATTTCCAACTAATCATGGATTGGAATTGGTTGAAATAGATGCAGACGAATCTAAAAAGAAAATTTACAAGGTTGAAAACAAAGTCTACGTGAAGAATAAAAAAATACAGTTGAATCTTCACGATAATACCAATATATTGTTGGACGAGAAAGACGGGAACAAATATAAGACAGGCGATTCTGTTTTGATGGATCTCGATAAAAAAGAGATAGAGAAACACTTGAAGTTGAAAAAAGGCAACATGATAGTTATCACAAGGGGTAAGAACATCGGTGTATGGGGTAAGATAGATGATGTTGTTATCACGAAAACAAAAGAACCGACAAAGGTAATCTGTGATGTTGATGGTGAAATGTTGGAAGTTATCAAGGACTATATTTTTGTAATAGGTGAGAAAGAAAGCGCTATAAATGTCTAAGGTGTTCTAGATGGCAGGAAATATGGGAAACGTGATGCGAAGAATCGAACTGGATAAAGTCACCGTAAATATCGGCTGCGGTGGAGACGAGGATGATATAGAGAGGGCGATAAATCTCATACGCATGCTAACGAACGATAAAACACCTGTTGTCACTCTCTCGAAGACGAGAAGCACTTTTGGCGTTTCTACAGGCAACCCCGTGGGTGTCAAATTGACTTTGAGAGGACAGGACGCAATGGATTTTTTGAAGTTGTCCTTTGGTGGCGTTGATGAAATAAATGAGTCCCAATTTGACGATGAGGGGAATTTTAGTTTTGGCGTTAAGGAATATATCGAACTTCCTGGGATAAAATATCAACACGATATAGGTATGTTCGGGTTTGATGTTGCTGTCACATTGAAGAGGCCTGGGTTCAGAATAAGCAAGAGAAAAATTCAAAGGAGAAAGATTCCCGGTAGACATAAAATAACGAGCGGAGAATCGATGGCTTGGGTCAAGGACAATTTCGATAACATCGAAATTACAGGTTAAATATATGAGGAAGAATTTTATATAAAGAGGTAGGCAAAATTGGGCAATTCAAATAATGATAACATAGAGAATGACATTTTTGAAATAGATTTCGTATTGAATGGTAGTGATATAAAAAGATTCATGGAATTCATGAATGCAACGAATAAGTTTTCGGGCATCGTATTTAAAAAAGCCGAGTTAGAAAATAATTTCAATAAAGTATATTCACAAGCAATCAAGAAGCTGGTCGAATTCCAGTTCTATGATTTCAAGGAGGAGATAGACCATGAGAACTTCCTTGAGATATTCGGTGAGGCCGGTGGATAGTTAGTTGGTTAATATGGCAGGAAAGGACAAGAAAATCAAAAAGAAGAAATATGGCATAGGTACTAGAGCCTGCAGAAGGTGCAATTCCACGCACGGGCTGATAAGGAAGTATGGTTTGAATTATTGTAGGCGATGTTTTAGGGAGATTGCCAAGAAGATAGGGTTTAAGAAATATAGTTGAATTCACATATAATAATTATGTTACAAGTTCTTTCCTTTGCAGTTGCGTTGGTAGGATCTTCTTTGGCCGGTATATGGGATTTGAACACCACCGAAGTTCCCGACAAAATACCGTATTCGATGATTTTAATAGCAGTACTGCTAAATAGTTACCTGTCATTGACAACATCCAATCCATGGTACATCATTAAAAGTTTGATTGTTGGTATATCGCTCTTCGTATTTGGGTTCGTGCTATATTATTTTGGACAATGGGGAGGGGCAGATGCAAAATTGTTGTCTGCGGTTGGGTTTTTATTGCCAAACACACCAAACATATCCATTTTTTCTGGTGCTAGAATGGTATTTCCTTTTCCTGTTAGTTATGTGTCTAATTTATTTCTCGTGGGTTCAATTTACATGCTTGTGTATGCCCTTATAGTTAGTTTAAAGGACAAAAAAATATTGAGAGTGTTTGTGAAGGATGTAAGGGCCAGTAGTAAATTTTTCTTGTTCACATCGACCGTACTTTTTATTTCTCTCGTATCTATAAACTGGTTTTTCTATAATCGTTATAATCTCGAATATAGTCCACATCAAATAATTTTCAATTCATTTGTTCCGGTCGTGGGTACATCTATATTGTACATAATATGGAGATTTGCATTGGTTGTTGAAAACAAAGGATTCAAGAAGCGAGTAACAATAAAAGATCTTAAACCAGGCGATGTTTTGATGAAATCCAAGGTATGGAACGGTATAACCAATAGTGATATAGAGAAATTGAAGAAATCTGGCAGGAAATACGTTTATGTAAAGTCGGGTGTAAGGTTTTGTCCATCGTTTCCACTGGCCCTGTTGTTCACCGCGTATTTCGGAGACGCCATCTTCTTTTTCATGAGATTTTTGTGATGTGTTCAATCAAGTATTTCTATACCATTCATATATGGGCGTAGAACTTCTGGTACGATTACAGTGCCGTCTTTCTGTTGAAATTGTTCCAATATGGCCATCATTGTCCTACTTGTTGCGAGCGCCGTATTGTTAAGTGTATGTACAACTCCTTTAACCGGTTTTCCTTCACCTTCCCTATACCTGGTTTTTAATCTGCGCGCTTGGTAACCAGTGCAATTTGAGTTAGAACCTATTTCCCTGAAATTTCCATCAGCCATCCATACTTCTGTGTCGTATTTTTTGGACGCTATTGAACCTATATCCCCGGTACATACGTTCACAACCCTGTAATGTAGTCCAATGGATTGGTACAACTTTTCACTATTTTCCTGTATCTTTTCGTGGAGTTCCCATGATTGTTCAGGTAAGCAGAAGATGAACTGTTCTATCTTGTTGAATTGATGCATTCTATAAAGTCCTTTAGTATATTTGCCATGCGTACCAACTTCGCGTCTGAAACAAGGACTCACACCCGCCAATTTTATCGGGAGGACGCTTTTGTCCAATATTTCGTTCATAAACATTGCGCCCATCGGGTGTTCGCTGGTCGCTATCAGATATAAATCATCTCCATTTATCTTATACATCACGCTTTCAAAATCGCCTAAATCCGTGACCCCTTCGTATGCCTTCCTTCTTATCATGAACGGTGGTTCTATCAGTGTGAATCCTTTTTCTCTTAGGAAATCTATAGCAAATCTCTGGATAGCCATATCCAACATAACCATCTTTCCCTTTAGATAAACGAAACCAGATCCTGATATCTTTCCAGCACGTTCGAAATCAGCCAGTCCCAAATCCTCAAGTATCTCAACATGGCTTTTTGGTTCGAAATCGAATTCTGGTGGACTCCCCCATTTCCTTATTTCAACATTGTTGTGTTCATCTTCACCATAAGGCACGCTTTCATGCAACATGTTGGGTAGATTCATCAACCCTTTCTTCAATTCTATATCGTATTCTTCCATCTTGTCCTCGGCTTTTTCGATTTTATTTGCTAGCTTGGATGCCTCTTTTATTTTTTCTTCGGCCTTCTCCTCTTTTTCCTCTTTCTTCAATTCGGATATAGTTTCACTGATTTCATTTCTCTTTGCACGTAGTTTATTGACTTTGTCAACATATTCCCTCCACTTCTTGTCAAGTTTCATTACTTTTTTCAAAAGCTTCATTTTTTCCTTATCGTGTCTTCTTTCAATATTCTTTTTAACCTTTTCCGAATCTTCACGGATTAAATCTATATCCAACATAACCATTGCCTTAATATTATTTTATTCTTGGTTTTATTTCAACGTATTCTAACCATGTAGAAAGTGTCATTTGTTAAATAACATTCCCTACCAATATTTTCAAGATAATTCTCGATATCTTTTAATCTTTTGTATAATTCTTCTTGGTTCGCTGCACATACTCTGTAAAGTATTTTCTCATCAGTGTGTATGAATTCTCTCGCGCCCAATGGTCTTAGTTCCTCGTGGAAAAGCATCCATTCTTCTGAATAAATACCCCAACGTCCGTTTGGAACTGATATCATTGTATCTATTGATTCATTAACTATTGGAAATTTCTCCATTATTCTTACCCCCTTTATATTTGATACTAACCATGTTAAAATGAAAAATAAGGTTAGAAATTTTCTAATGGTCTAGAACAGACTAGACACACTAGATGAACTAGAGCTGGAACTGGATGAAGAGTCGCTCGAATATATTGATTCAAATCTGCTTTTCATATGTTCCACCATTCCTCTAAACTTTTAATTTAAGTAGAACATATAAATATATTTATGAAAATCGCTTTGAAGCGGGAAGTTACGCTGGCGACTGCTATACTTTATGGCGTTGGTATAATTCTGGGCGCAGGTGTTTATGCATTGGTCGGCGAGGCTGCTGCACTTTCGGGCAATTCTCTGTGGTTGTCATTCCTGTTGGCAGCGCTTGTCGCCTCTTTCACTGGGCTTAGCTACATGGAGCTCATATCGATGTTCCCCCAATCGGCAGCAGAATATTATTATGTCAAGAATGCATTCGGTAACAAATTATTGGCATTCAATGTTGGTTGGATAGAAATTTTTGCAGATATAGTTGCAACATCCGCTGTATCGTTGGGATTTGCAGGGTATTTCCACGCATTGTTCGGGGTCGCGATTGTGCCTTCTGCATTGGGATTATTGTTCGTGATGTCTTTGGTCAATTTCTGGGGGATAGAACAATCCGCCAAGTTGAACGCGGTTTTTTCCATTATAGAAATACTCGGCTTGTTTTTCATAGTAAGTATAGCAGCATACTACGGGAAATTCGGCACTGTTGATTACTTGGAGATGCCGTATGGTATAACGGGCACGTTGGGTGCGGCTGCTTTGATATTCTTTGCCTATATAGGATTTGAGGATCTGGCAAATATCGCTGAAGAAGTCAAAAATCCTAGGGAGAATGTACCGAAAGCACTACTGGCATCTGTTGCAATAACTACAGTTATATACGTCCTTGTTGGATTGGCTGTTGTTAGTCTGGCGGATTGGCAATTGCTTGCGACTTCCACAGCCCCGCTAGCATATGCCGCTTCTATGGTATTGGGTGAAACGGCGTTTTGGGTTATGTCCATGATAGCACTTTTCGCAACAGCCAACACAGTTCTGATTGGGCTCATAGTCGGTTCAAGGGAGATGTACGGAATGAGCAAGGATGGTACGATACCTAAGGCATTATCGATGATACATAAAACGAGAAGGACACCGTGGGTGTCAGTTTTCTTAACCATGTTACTTTCGATGGCGTTTGTTTTCTTGGGCCATATAAGGACAGTTGCGAGCATAACGGATTTGGGAACCTTCTATATATTCATATTCGTCAACTTGTCCGCCATAGCTCTCAGGTACAAACACCCGAGAAAGAAGAGGAGGTTCAAGACACCATTGAATATAGGCAAGTTTCCATTGATACCGTTCTTCGGTCTGATATCCTCGTTGATACTGGTATCACATCTGAATATGGAGTCGATAATGATTGGTTTGGGTGTGGCATTGGCCGGGTTTGTATTGTATTTCGTATGGCACAATTGACACCAAATATTTTAAATCATTGAAGTGGACTTTGTTTTTCTATGGAAGCTTATACAGGTACAATTGGTCGTAGATATTCGTCTAGACGATATATCTAATCTAGGGATTTACGAGTTTATGCCATCGCTTAGAAAGTTCGAAGAAAATGGCTTAGTATATACTGATTCTGATTTGAGTAGATTAGATTTCACAAGGAGTTCATATGATTATCTTGTTATCTTGGCATTCTTGACGGTCTCGTATAATTTATTGGCTTTTTTATCCTTCTCGAAGTGTGTTCTTATAGGTTCTATCACTTCATCTATTGCTTCTGCTGTTGCGTTCTTTAAATCCAATGGGTGTAGATCTCCCTTTCTGTATAATTTAGATAGTTCGTCATATGATTGTACTTCTAAGTCACCGCCGAACTTGGACGGTCTCTTGATTTCGAGAGTGTTCATTTTCTTGAACACTATGTATTTATTATACTCCATTATTGGGTTGTTTTTTATTACCTTGGCCGGACAGAAAGCATTCTTTAACTTCTCTTTTATCTGTTCTTTGCTGTCGTGTACGAATATGGATGTTGATGGTCTACTCTTGCTCATCTTTGAACTTATCTGAACGTCGTATTCCTTTTTATCATCGAGTCCATCAGGTCGTTTTTCCCCTTCCAATCCCATTAGCATGTGATGGCTGACAACTACAGGTTTCCACCACCCCAACTTCGGTCCTACTTCTCTTGCGAGCATATTTGCTCTTCTTTGGTCCAAACCAAGTTGACATATATCTGCTTTTAGCCAGAATATATCAGCTGTCTGCATCATTGGGTAAAAAAGTAGTGCAGTGTCTTTGCTCTCTCCTTGTTTACGGCCCGCTATCGACAAGCATCTTGTGGATCTTGACAATGTCGTATTCTTTGCAATCAATATTACTTTCTTCCAATATTCTGGGTCTTCGATTGCATTACTCGTCCATTCTACGGTTACTTTGTCCATCGGTATTCCCGCGGCCTTCCAGACTTCTACGAAATACTTTCCACATTCTTTTATCTTTTCAAGGTCGCCTCCGAGCTTGTTGTTGAGCCAGGCGAACCAATCCGCTACATATAGTTTGAAGTGTATCCCAGCATCTATCATGTCCTGTACGTTTATAGCTCGCAGAACTCCGAACGCGATGTGTGCGAGACCGCTCGGTTCGAATCCATCGTACGCTATCGGGTGTTCTTTCGTTTCCAACAGTTCTCTCAATTCTTTCCTAGTAATTATTTCCTCCCCGACACCTTCGATTAATTCCATTCTTTTTTCGATATCCATTTGTACACCGCTTATTTTAATTTTGTTTTGATTGCTTTAAATTCATTCCCACTATCTGTAACAAAATCCCACGTCTTCTACGTATTTCAACGAATCGGACTCCATGGAGAATTTATATACGTTGCTGTCCCCTTGGTAAAATTCGACCATATCATCTCTGTCGAATGCCACCAATTTCATGCCCATATTTTCAAGTGTTTCGGTCGTATATGACTTTCCCTCTATCAGTTTTATCTCTCCCATTTTATTCACCTCTATCTGAATGGATCGTAAAAATAATAGGATTCATTTTTCCCATCTATTTTAGATCCCATGTTGTTAATCTTGCTTGGGTATTTTACAGACACCTCTCTATACGGGTGTCTACTTTCTATGTTCAATCCATCCATTGTCGTGATTCTTAGGTCATTTTCAGGCGATACATATATCATATCCATCTCATCTGGCGATACCATCCGATACAGCATATCAAGTGAACGCCTCTTGTTACCAATCAATTCTTTTATGGTTTCTACAACCTGTTCCTCATCGACCAATCGTTTTTCCTTTCCGGTACATTCCATTATTAATCGACATTTTTTATTCATCATATTCACCCATTCACAGTTTCAATGTCTTGAGACCTATTACATCGTTCTGATTGATTTTGTATGGACCCTTGTCTATGTTGATTATGTTGATGTCCGTTCCTATGTGGACAGCGTACCCTTCGATTTTTTCTGTTCTGTTGTCATTTGTCAGGTAAGCGACTTCTAGCATTCCCACATACTTGTCTCTCTTCAATTCGCTTAGAGTTTCTTTTACTTCTTCCAGTCCTTTACATCTTTCTATTTCAATCATGTTCTATACCTCCTTTATTCATTAATTTTTAATATCGTGAAAATCATCTGGAGGTCTTGTCCTCCCCTACACATAGCCTAGTCTAATGTTGTGAAATTCGGCATTGCGCAAGGAACTAAGGAGAAGACCTCAGAAGTCAGCAACAATAAGAGCCGAACCTGTTTTGTCTATAGAAATAATCGTAGACAAACCATGTGATTAGTTCGTTCGGCATATTAGAGTTATTAGCTGACATTTTCTATCTTTCTCTATTATAGAAATCATCATTTTTAAGTCTTGTGTACTCTTCGTTCACAGTTACATTTAAAAAAGCTTATGATGTCGAATATACAAACATATTGTATAAAAACTATAGATGATTGTATGAGTGATACAAAAATTACGTTCTTAGGAGCGATGAATGAAGTTGGCGCATCTGGGATTATGGTGGAGTATGGTAGGAAGAGCAAGACCAGGATAGTGATGGATTATGGTACAAATATACAGAATGATCCACCGACTTTTCCATATTCCGTAAGAGGTAAAATTGATGCAACTTTCCTTAGTCATGCACACCTAGATCATACTGGTGGAATTCCCATATTGTTCAACAAAGGGAGATGTCCAATATATGCGCCCGCTGTCAACAAGCCGCTGGTACAGATGTTGCTGAACGATTCTCTAAAGATATCCAGAAGGGAACAGACTCGGTTGCCATTCGATAAGAAGCATGTAAGGAAGGCCATAAAGAATTTCAAGCACATCGATTATAGAAGAGTTGAAACTATAGGAAAGAAGAATTATATGAACGTGACTGTTTATGACGCCGGCCATATACCGGGCAGTACTATGCCGCTCATAGAGACCAAGGACGGCAAGAAGATACTGTATACCGGTGATTTCAACGTTGATGACACCGAGTTGTTGAAAGGCGCGGATACACGACTGCCCAAAGTGGATGTACTCATTACCGAGAGCACTTATGCCGAAAGGGACCATCCTGACAGGTTGAAGCAAGAGAAGATATTGATAGACCGGGTTAGGCAGGCTGTTGAAAACGGGGGCACTGCTATAATATCCAGTTTCGCGTTAGGACGAACACAGGAGATGTTGTTGGTACTCGATAAATACGGGATAGATTATCCTCTTTACATGGATGGTATGTCAAAGAAGGCAACTACGATATTAAATTCTCATCCCAGATTCCTCCGGGAAGCAACTTCCATAGACAAGGCGTTGAGGAAGGTCAAATATGTTAACAACAACAGGCAGCGAAAGAAGGCGATAAAAGATCCATCAGTCATACTCACGACAAGTGGTATGCTCAACGGTGGTCCAGTGGTTTGGTATCTCAAGAAATTGCACAATAACAAGAAAAACAATCTGACCCTTACCGGTTATCAGGTTGAAGGTACTGCAGGGCATACTCTGTTGAACACTGGTAGATTCATATTGGATGAAACTGATTTGAAGTTGAATATAGATTATAAAAGACTTGAATTCAGTTCACATACTGGTCGGGAGAAACTTTTCTCATTCATCAAAAAGTTGGACCCGCAAAAGGTATTTTGTGTACATGGTGACAACACCCCTAGATTTGCCGATGAGCTGAAGAAAAGGGGATATGATGCAGTTGCGCCTGTAAAGGATAACCGGGTTTTTGGGGTATGATCTTAAATGTAACTACTTAATAGTAACATTTATATACTTCTTCACACAAAAGTAACTATTGTAAAGTAACAACTGTTACATGGTGTGAAAATGGCGATACAACGACAGATTACCAGATGCTCTGAACAATATACCAAGTGGAGAGATTTGACAATGAAAGCACACACTGTGCCCGAGATAAAGGAATGTCTTGGTAGGGCTCTTTTTTGGCTGGAACTGCAAACAGCGTTCATGGCATTATGGAACATCGAGAACACGAAGGGATCCGACCCTATGGTCAAGAGACAATTGATTACTGCTAAGAGTAAATTGTCCAGAAGATTGGCAGATTATGCCAACGAGACACTGGAAGAAATCGATTGGAAATGACTTCTTTTTCTGATTCAAAAAACATATGTTATTGCAAATCTATATTTAGTAGTATATGGCAAGGAGAAGAATAATGATTCCTGTTACAGATATAAAGGGAATCGGAAAGAAGACAGCTAAGAAGCTGGCCAAAAATAGAATAAAAACGGCAAAGGGAATTTTGAGGCTGAAGCCGGAAACATTGGCCGATAAAATAGGGGTTTCTGTTGAGACCGCTAAAAAATACCAGGATAGGGCCAATAAAGAACGTAAATTGGCGAAAAAGAAGAGGAAGAAAAAGATAAAGGAAAAGAAGAGAAAAAGACGTGCCAAGAGAATTGGTAAGAAGATAATTTTTATTGTCGTTGATGGACTTGCAGATATGTTGGAAAATGACAAAACTCCATTGGAAAAGGCCAAGAAGCCTGCAATAGATTGGTTTGTGAAGAATGGAGAATGCGGTCAATTGCATTTGTTGGACGAAGATTCTGCTGTGGCTAGTCATTTGGCAAATGTGAGCTTGCTTGGATATGATTATTCCAGGTATTACCTAAAAAGAGGACCTTTGGAAGCCGTTGGATCAAAGATACCATATACAAACGGTGAGGTGGCGATGAGATGTAATTTTGCGACAGTTGATAGGGATCATATCATAGTTGATAGACGCGCCGGCCGTGATTTCTACAGGCTGGATGAATTGACTAGATATATCAACACTAGGGTCGATATAGGCGCGAAATATATTTTTATGAGAACCTATGGACATAGGGCTGTGTTTGTCATAAAAGAAAGACTGTCCGATCAGATAACAGGGAACGATAACGAAGTTGGCGAACATACGGATGATATAAAGGCACTTAGCAAGGCGGCCAAGAGGACAGCCGAATTAGTGGACAAATTCGTAAAGAATACCAGAAACGTTATACAATACCACAGTATTAATTCTGATAGAATCGATAAGGGATTGGAGCCAGCCAATTCAGTGCTTGTCAGAGAGGCCGGCAACAGAATACCGAAGATTGGGTCCTTTGTTAGAAAATGGAAGTTGAAAAGGGCCGTGTGTATATCGGAAAACGGTGTTATGAAAGGAACGTGCTCGATAGCCGGGTTCCATACAGTGAATGTACCCGAATTCAATGGCAAATACGATGATATAGATTTCATATTCGATTCTGTAAAGTCCACACTGAAGAAGAATGATTTCGTTTATGCACATATCAAGGGTGCAGATGAAGCAGCACATGATATGGACCCTGTTAGGAAGAAGAGAGTCATAGAGAAAATAGACAAAAGAATGGACGAATTCAAGGATTTCGACGGTATACTAGTATTGACTTGTGACCACATCACATCCAGTTATACGGGAAGGCACGAACACGGTGATGTTCCTGTGTTGGTATATGGAAAATCAAGAGACAGTGTGAAAAAATTCGATGAGAAATCGGTCAAGGATGGCTCACTAGGTGTCATGAGTGGTAAGCAATTAATCAAACACATAATCTACAAGTGATGTATTGGATATTTGTTAATAAAGCAAAATTAAGATAGATTTTATGATTGCCAGAAATCTGAAAATAAGGAAGGTATTCGCTACTAATTCTATACCCACTTTAGAGGTGGAGTTGACTACTAAAGATGGTACTGTCAAGAGTGCGGTTCCTATGGGCACAAGCACCGGTAAACATGAGGCCGTTTCACTTCCCGTAGATGATGCGATACGTAAATTCTCGATGGTCGGGAGATATTTCAGGACAAATAGCTTTACCGATATGGAAGATGTTGATGCAACGTTGCACAGCATCGATGATACTGATAATTTCAGGAATATAGGTGGTAATCTAGCACTTGCGGTTTCTTCAGTATTCCTTAAAGCATTTGCTATGGATGCTGATTTGGAAGTCTTTGAATACGTTTACAACATCTATAAGAAGGTCATACAGAAACATGATGGCAAACTTGGGAAACCCGATATGCCGATGCCGATATGTAATATGATCGGTGGTTGGCATGGTAAATCCGCATCAGCGCAATCGAATATACAGGAATTCCTTTTGTTGCCCGTGCATCAGAAATCATTTTCCTCTTCCATGAATAGAATGATGGAATCCTACATGATAATCGGTAAACAGTTGGCGAACGAAGATGAGAATTTCATGTATGGCAAAAACTTGGAATCTGCTTGGACAACTCAACTAAGTATAGATGAGATACTGGACATATTGTCTAGAGTGGCCGGGAAGAATCTGTTCAAGATAGGATTGGATGTGGCCGCGTCCGATATATGGGACGGTAGACATTACGTTTATAACAGGAGGAATGGTGTGGGCAACATCGTACAGGAGAAGCTGATACGAACGGAACAGTTGAATTTCATAGAGGATTTGTCCATGAGGTATCCGATAGAATACATCGAAGATCCGTTTGAACAGGGTGATTATGTATCTCACGCAATCTTGTTGCAACATACTACTAAGAATAACTTGATGATATGTGGTGATGATTTATACGCCACAAACGTTGGTCGGTTGCAAGTTGGTATTGAAAATAAATCCACGAATGCGGTGATAGTGAAACCTAATCAGGTCGGTACGATAACCGATACAATGAAGTTCGTTGAACTTGCCAAGAAGAATGGGATGAAAACAATCATGTCTCATCGTTCAGGGGAAACAGACGATAATCTGATATCCCATCTGGCGGTTGGGATGGACTGCGATTACGTAAAATTCGGTACAAGCGGGGAGCGTGTTGTGAAGATAAACGAGCTACTCAGAATAGAAGAGAAAATGATATAGCCTAAAATAATTATATCTTACATCACCTAATTAATGTATCCGGTGTTTTGTAAATGGGAGTTGAATTGTTATTCGCATCTGTTGGGCTTATAATACTTGTTGGATTCGTAGGCAACTATTTCTTCAAAAAAACTATGATACCCGATATTCTATGGTTGATAATATTGGGGTTTTTGCTTGGTCATGTTTTCAATATAACTGATCCCAGTTTCTATATAGAATACGCCCCGTTCTTCGCGTCAATAGCCGTTATGATAATCCTGTTTCAGGGAGGCCTGCAAACAAATATATACGCACTCATAAAGCAATCACCTAGATCACTGCTGTTGGCGGTTATGAATATATCCTTATCAATGGTAGCCTCTGCCGCATTTATGTACCATTTCTTGGGATGGTCTGTAATAAATGGTCTCTTACTGGGTGCTATACTGGGTGGATCGAGTTCACCTATCATAATATCTTTGATGGATAAATTGCCGCTGAAGGATGATATCAAAACGATATTGAACATAGAATCCACTTTGACCGATGCATTGTGTATAATATCCGCCCTTGTGATAGTCCAGGTAATGGTTCTTGGCAGTTACTCGACTGCTGATGTTGCGAACAACATATTGAGCAATTTTTCGATAGGAGCTGTGATGGGTGCTATGGCTGGTATAATATGGATAGGATCATTATCGAAAATAAGGGGGAAAGATTTTGAATATATGCTCATACTTTCTATACTCTTGTTGTTGTATTCTTTTGTGGAGAGTATAGATGGTAGCGGTGCAATTGCGGCATTCGTGTTTGGTGTGGTGTTAGGCAACAGCAAGGAAATAGCGAAAATGCTGAAATTGGGTAAAAAGAACAGCATGCACAGGGAGGTTGGTAGATTCCATAGGGAGGTATCGTTCCTAGTCAAGACATTCTTTTTCCTGTATCTTGGACTAATAGTGAATTTCGATAGTTCATCAACGATTTTGTTGGGCGGTGGTCTTACAGTATTGTTGTTGATAATGAGATTCGTTACAGTCGCTGTATCAACTTTCAAAGCCGGAGTGTTGGCAGACGAGAAAATGGTGATGGGCATATTAATTCCCAGGGGATTGGCAGCGGCCGTATTAACACAATTGCCACTTATGTATGGACTTTCTTACGCACACCTCTATACTAATATAACAGCTAGTGTGATTTTTATGAGCATAATTTTGACAAGTATAAGTATGGCCCTTGTTAAGAAGAAAATCAAAACTTTGAAATCCAAGAAAAGAAAATAATCTTATTCCAATACTCGCAATATCCTTCCTTTTATCCTTGATTCTCCGCCTGTTGGTGAAACCAAGCTTTCACCGCATTCGCATTCTACTTCGGTAGCTGATTTGCTAAAAACCACTGATTTCTTTCCACATCTCTTGCATTCTATTTCCAAAAATACGCTGTCTGGTCTTGGTATACCTGGTTTAGATTTTCTCATATAATCATCCCTTCCTCCTCAATTGAAATCTCTTGGATCTTATGCCATCTCCTCTGGAGTGTTTTTTGTCGCATTCTTCACAAACGAACCTGAGGTCTGTTCTCCTTGTAGGTTTTTGACGTCCCCTCGGATTTTCCTTCGGGAAACTGTGGTAACCCTTCATCTTTCTCAAGAATCTTCTCTGGCCTTGAGACATCTTTCTCCTGGGTTTCCTCTTGGCCCTCTCGACTTTGTGTTTAGTGTGTTTATTGCAATAAGGGCAATACGTTCTCATCGTTTTCGGATATTCCATAAAAATCCTCTTTTATTAAGTTACTTGATAACTTATTAAACTATTTTGGTTTTAAATATGTTAGTGCTTTTATTTAATACTTCACCAATACAATAACAACGCTTAAATACTACAATAATCAACAACTTAAATTCGGTGATAGTTATGATAAAAATAAATTCTGAGAATAACCAGAAATTGAAAAATATAATGAAAGTTGTCAATTCTGATAAAGAATTGGAGACTACTTGGAAGTGTTCCAATATAAACGCTATCGACAGGCTTGGGATGTCCGATCACGGTCCCATACATATGAAGATTGTGACCAATTTCGCACTTAAGACACTCCGTTTGCTATTGAAGAGTAATGTAACACCGAGTTCTGTCGCTTATCATTCATTGGATAAGGATGATTCCGAGGTTATAGTCGTCCTGGCAGCGCTCATGCACGATTTGGGCATATCGATTCACAGGGACGTTCATGAAGAATATAGTCTATTCCTTGCGGGAAGGTTTCTTGACAAGATACTACCAGAGGTGTATGAAGATGATGAAACCAGGACTATAATAAAATCCGAGGTTTTACACGCGATAGTCGCACATTCACGAGATATCATTCCTTATACATTGGAAGGCGGTATTGTTAGGTTGGCCGATGCGCTGGACATGGAAAAGGGGCGTGCAAGGATACCTTTCAACATAGGTAAGGTCAACATACACTCTGTTTCCGCATTGGCTATAGAATCTGTCTCGATTGAGGAAGGCAAACGGAGACCGGTTGATGTCAAAATAGACATGTCCAATTCCGCTGGGATATTCCAGATAGATGAATTGTTGAAAGGTAAATTGGAAAACAATCCCTTGAAGGAACACGTTTCGATAATAGTTGAAACCGGCGACAGTGAGAAAAAAATAATCGACAGGTTCGAATTTGGTTGGGACGATTAGCTATTTGGTAATCTCGAATTCTTCCACAGCGTCCTGGTCTAATAGTGCCTTTTTATTTTCTTCAGGGAGTTTGGCTATGTCGCCCTTCTCGAATGGTCCGTAGTTTTTCATATCACTGCCCACAAATGCCGGTACCTTCTTGTTGAACACCACTAATCCCGTTTTTTCCCTGGGTTTATCAGCTTCGAGACTGGCAAGTACGTTCGCCCTCCTCTCCTTGACAGTTTTAAGCAAGTTGTCAAAGAACAACCTCTCCTCGTCTGTGAGGTTTTCAGGGGGTATATTCGTACGTGCAGATATAATCACCAGATTGAATATTTTCCTTTCCCTCCGATTGAATATGTCCTCAACGAGCCTTTCGACGTTCTTTACTTCCAACGCGACTTTTCTGTTGCTCATGTTTTTCTTTCTTTCCAGATATTTGTTCACGTTCTCGTAGAAATTTTCAGGTAATCTGGATAATTTCTGTGTTCTCTGTTCTTCGCGTTGTATTCTTCTGATAAGTTCAAATGTTATTGTTTCATCGTTTTTTTCATCTTCTTCCACTGGGACCCCCTTTATTAACTATTATACCTCAAAGGATAAAAAATGTAATCAATTGACGGTTCCTAAGACTGATGTTGGGTTGGTTCCAACTCGCCTTATTTCTTAATATGTAATCTATTCTCTTCCAGTCCTCGGTAAAAATCTATGTGATTGTGAAATTTATATTTTGGGTTAAGGCACACCTGTGTGAACGATCTCTGCATTTCTATCATGAAATCCATTCTGTCAGGCATATAAGATTTGTCCCATCTGACTTTTTTAGTTAATTCCTTGTAACACGGGCATTTGCTGCAGATTGAATATCTCTTCTTTTCCCATATATCACTTGCATCTTCAGGCGAGCACAGCTCCTCTCCTTTACATTTACATCCCGATTCGAACAATTTCCTTTCGTTTAATTCAAAATCTTCGACGGATTCGATGTCAAACACACTCCTTATTGAAATCATTTAGGAGCATCCATAATTCATCTTCCAACTGATTAGTTAATAAACGACATTTACCTTAAGTATGTCGGTTCTGCTACCTATAATACTTCTTCCTTCTCTTTTTTGATTTAGATTTTTTACTGGACTTTATCCTGCCCTCTCTCTTCATCTTACGGAATGCATAATTTATCGGGTTCTTGACCGTTATTTTGCCTGTGTTACCTTTGCATATTTCATCTGGTTTGCACACATCGAACGATTTGTAGAAATTGTCGTTATCGCAACTAGGTGGTAATAGGTTTCTATTCTGGTTGGAATGCCATCTCATCTGTGATCTTATGTAATTTCTCCCAAGTGGAGGGTAGTTGTTCTCGTTCCATTTGTGGAGCCTTTTTTCTATTTCCTCTTCTTTCCATCCCATATTGCGAAGAAAATTTATCAATATAAACACGCTTCTTTTTCTGCCATCCGATATCCCATTGAGAATGTCTTTTACGCACGGTGGAAAATCATCTTCCAATATCTTCTTGACTTTTTTCCTTCTTTTCTTCGGTTTTGAAGTGAATTCTATTTTTCTCTTTTTGTGTTTGGACGCCCAGTCGAACGCTTCCACAACCAACCCTTCTGCATCGTTTATCTTCGGTTTGCTTATGAAGTTTGCCCCTTTTTTGGCGTTCTCTATATCTGCGTCCTTCTTTTCGAATTTGTCTAGTTCGCGCACTTTCAACGGCATGCTGATTCTTAGACTCTTCTCGTGGATGGCGTATGGTAGCCTGAATAGGTGTCTCGATCCGAATATATCCATGTCGACTACCTTGTATGGGTCTATTCCGTCTTCTCCTGCTATATCTGCAAAATCCTTTCCGACACGTTCAGCTATCTCGCTGGGTGTTCCGAAACTTATGAGTTCGTCTATAAGTGGCTCTTTAGTATACCATTGTATGTACTCTATTATCTTTTCCATTGCTTCCGGATATTGTGTTCTAATGGGTTCCATGTTTATCTTTGACGGTAGTGATTCGAACGGTATTATTATGTGGAATGATTTTCCTCCAGTGTATTTTAGTCCATAATTACTAACACCGTGGTCGGTTACGGCAACTATTGTCTGTTTTACAAATATCTTCGCGATTTCAAAATCAGGTACATCAACGTCTATCAACACGTCCCATCCCTTGCGGATTTCATCCAGTTGATTTTTGGTCATTCCACTTTTCAATTTCATTGGATGTTTCCATCTTTCTACAGATCCGTGGAACGATATTACACCATCTCGAACAGCTTGTTCTATATCCGCCGGGTATTGAAGTATATCAGGTCTTTTACCGAATCTTCCGTCTTTGTATATACCTGCGACTTCACGATCTTTTGTTACATCCAATATCGACTTTTTGACATAGTCTTGAGAATAATAAGATTGTATCTTCTTGAAGTCTACCATTTTCACACCTTTATTGAGTGGCGAAAAATATTCCTAATGAAATGCCCTCAAAATTATATTGACGGTGTGATTTAAAAACAGTTAGAGCCCTCGTTTCCGATGTTCATTCACATGATCCTTATGTTCAGTTCATCTGGTGATAATATGCCGTACTTATTTTTGAAAGCTTCCCGCTGATAAGGTGCGAATGTACTTTCTTCTCTTATGGATGTGATGAATTTTATGACATCTATTACTCCCATATCTTTGTCGCTGTATCCCATCTCATGCAATTTTATCTGCCTGGCCATTTCATATTCCAAATCTTCGATTTCATCCACGCCCTCCACATCGCCTCTCATAGATTTACCAGTTACAACATCTTTAACATCATCGTCTGCCCGATATTCGTTTAGTAGCGAGTTCAATATCCCGTTTCTTTTATTAATATCACCGATTAACATCGTCTTTTCGAAAAGATGTTTGTAGTTCTCTATTTTTTCCAATTTCTTGGCATAGATAAGATTTATACCCATAATCGTTAATTTACAGTTGGTAGATTTATTATTTTGGGAACCCGAACAACTTTTATATCAAACAACAAATTATATTATGAAAAATTCAATGAAGGTTAATATCCATAGGGGATTTATAGAGTATGATTTCAGATGTAAAGATTCAGCTGAGGATTTCGTTTTTGTGGGCGTGCACCCAACAACTGATTTGGAATTCATACCGAGAAACGATATAGGGGCCGATCTGCTCTGTGTACAACTTGCGAGAGAGATGAATACTAGGGCAATCATAACAACTATGCCGAGAAACCAGGAGTTTGGTATGGACCTGAACAGGCTGCCTCCAGATGAAGATACCGCAATAGACAATTTTGATGGTTTCATAAACAACGAATTCGACAAAACTAGTGAATATTCCAAAAAATATGCATGGGTGGCGAGTGATAATAGCGATCATGACTCTAGGAAGAAAATATATAAAGATTTCTGGGATACCGCGCGTGGTTATGGATCGGATGAAACATGTTTTGTTTTGATACATGTCCAGGACCCAGAATTGAGGAACTTCCCGAGTTTGGTGGACGTCATACCCATATATGGATTCGACGAAGATAATGTTAAACGTGTAGTTGATAAAGTCAATGAGGAATGTTCCGAGTGTTTCGAATCAATACAACACGATTTTAAGAATTTTATAAAGTGTTATCACAATCACCATTATAAATCGACTCTCATACACAAGTTTGGTTCCATCGTTCCCTCCAACTTTTCCGGATCTTCCGATAGAAATTATGAAAAGATGTTGGATCGTGTGAAAGATATGGGATTCGATGATATATACAATGAGTTAAGAAACGATTATACGTTTGATATACATACAGATGCAATAGAAAAAATAGCCGGATCGGTTAAACCAAGAATAACATATATGAAAAATTTCACAGGTAGTCTTGCACTAGGCACCAAAGAGGGTTTGAATGGGCGAAAAGTATTGGAAGTCGAGGTCAGTACATTCTTCAGCGAGATACACAGTGATAAGGGTACTGAGATCTTGAAAAAATTTGTGAATAATTTCTGCTAATTTCTGTGGTTACACATCCATTTGAATGTGAAATCACCCAATGCTTGTATCATTAATTGGTATGGTATCGTGGGTATCCTGTCGTCGTGTTTGGACGCTCTACCACGGAGATTCATCTCTACCTGCATCCCTATTCGTTTATCATCTTTTCCTGCTTTTTTGTTGTGATTTATGACATGCGTTGTCAGAACATGATTTTGCGAACCAGTGAATCTCCATGTAGAAACTCCTATTTTCAAATCAGCCTTGACACCGAAGTCACTGAATACACTGTCCAAGTAATCTATGAATCTGTTCTTGAATTGGAACGCCCTTTTCTTCGAGCCTATTCCACCGTAATCTTCTCCGAATCCGAACAACATGTCGAATTTCCTTTTGCGGTTTATGCCGTGTACAGATATCACTCCCTTCGGTTCGATTTCACTTATCACTTCGTGATACCTCTTTAATTTATCGAGAAAAGATTTGTCCTTATGTATTGGTACATAAGCCGATTTGCTATCCGAATTTTTTGGTTTAACAAATAATCTCAACCCATTCCCCAGTTCCTCTGGAGGTCTCGACGCATCGGCTTTGGTTCTTACGAATTTAGGTATTAAATAAGCGGAATCGAGATAATAAGATCCCATCTTTGTCAGCACATCGGTATTCCAGTCACCCACACCGGCATATGCATCTTCACCATGATCCTTCAACGGTATTCTGGTTGTTTGGGCATGTTCGGCTGTGAATAATATCCTCCTTCCAGGATATTTGCGCATTATGCAGTATTCCACAGCACCCTCGATTTCCGGTGTCATCTTCCTACTAAGGAATCTCTGAAAGGCGTCATAAGAAGCGAACAGTAGATAATTTTTTCTATCTTTCAATTTAACCACTATTTCTGTCTGTTTATAGTAATTGGTGATGGATGTATTTGAAAATTATCATCAAAATCTTATCTTGGGTTTCTTGAACCAATCTGCCACGATTTTCTCTATTCTCGGGAAGTGTTGCATCTCGACCTCTGATTTGACGTATTCCACTATCTTCCTCGCAACATTTATTCCCAGTACCTTGGTCAATCCCTCGAAGTGTACATTTACATTCGCCTCTATCATTATGGGACCCTTCGGCCCTCTTATAACATCTACTCCGGTTATATCCATTCCCAGAGCATGAGATGCCTTTATAGATATATCCTTTATTTTGGTGCTAATTTTCACAGGTTCTCCTGAACCACCTATACCTATATTTGTCCTGTGTTCATCGGTTTTTGCAATTCGTTTCTCCGCACCCAATACCTCTCCACCAAGTACGAATATCCTTATGTCCTCCCCGGGGTTGGGTATGAATTCCTCGAGGAAAAGAGGTTCCTTGAATCTTTCCAAAGCATCCATGAAACTCATCGCCGATTGTTTGGAGTCAGCGAACATGACTCCTTTCCCCAGACTACCGTAAAGCAGTTTCATAACAACTGGGTATTTCATCTCATCCAATAGGGTCTCTACTGTCCCTCTGGACATGGTCATTGATGTTGTTGGTACAGGTATTCCCGCCTTTTTTAGCGCCAATAAAGTGAAAAATTTGTTGTGCGATACTATCACGGAAAGTGGATCTATGGGCATATATACATCGTCTTCTAATATCCTCAATACTTTATATCCATATTCCGCATACGTTCTGGGTATTCTCGGTATGACGAAATCTAGTTCGCTCAAGTCCGTGCCCTTGAAAAATACTTTGTCATCGTTTATGACTACCGACGGCATAGGCACATAGAAAAATTTATCGAATATCTTTTTACCTTCTTCCAGTATCCATAATTCACAATCGCTTCTCTTCCTTGGACCAATTAAACATCCTTCCATATATTACAGCCCCGGTAATTTGAATTTGAATATCTTTTTAACATGTTTGCCCCACATTTTCTCCCTTCTCTTCGATTCATCCGACATCCTGCTCATTATGTGTCTGGCTATATTCGAGCCAGTTATCTCTTGGAACCTGTTGAAGTTTGGGGTCATTACTATCCTGTCCACTATCCAGTCATCCTTTGTCTTCAACATCCTTATGGTGGCATAGTCCCATCCCAGTTCTTTCCTGATTTTGACAGCCATTTTCTCTACATCACTTCCACCGCTCGTCGGGATATTCTTGCCATTCTTCTTCCTCTGATATCCTACATACGATGCTATCATCTCGTCCCCGACAACGAAACACCATGTGTCTCTTTCAGCCCTTATCGGGGTCTCGATTCTTATAGGCGTTCCATACTTGTATAATGATAAAACGTCTTTCAATGTGCTCTTGCTCGTTACTTTGACTCTTTTCTTAGGCGGTCTGACTATCAACGGCAGGTCAACACTGTCGAGTATTTTGTCAACTGAAATATCGGATGCAACCGTTATGGAATCCCTTATTGGTATACCCTTAGATCTTAAGTGATTTCTCAACAGTTCTTTGTTCATATACATCATATACTGTTTTGAATCGAATGGCATGAACGTGTCATCGAGCATCCATATAGCTGTGTAGAATATTTCAGAATGAGTTATTGTCGGTACTGGCAGCACGCAATCGAATTTTGACAGATTTTGGTCTTCAAATTTGACCCTTATCCCATCGTTTTTCGAATCCCTTAGTATATCGAACCTGATCTGGGTTATCGGTGCGTACAGAACCTCGTCGAATTTAGATTCAGCCTCGTCTATCAGGGGTTGATCTTTTTTCTTCCTTCTCGGATCCGCGACTATCGCTATTTTCATATTATCGTTCACAATTAAACTTTTACACAACCTTTAAAATCTTTATCACAGCCGTATTTCCGACGGAAAGACTTAAAAATAGAAAGTTTCCGATATCACTTATTAAACTGCTATTTTCTCTTCCATTTAGTGCCGTTTTCTGTGTCTTCTATTATCACGCCGAATTTTCTGTCGAGCATCTTCCTTATCTCGTCCGCTTCATAGTATTTACCCCTTTCCCTGAATTCATCTCTTTTTTCTATTAGTTCCTTTACTTCATCGCTTAGCTTCTTCATTTCACCCGGTTCGAATTCTTTCAATCCCAATCCAAGAACTTGGTCGAATTTAAGTATAAGTTCCAATTTGTCCTTTTCAGATACATCCTCATCCCTGGTCAATTTCCACACAGTACTGAGTGCTATCGTTGTATTCAAGTCATCGTTAATTGCATCTATGAACTCTTGTTCATATCTCTCCAACAATTCGTCATCGCTCTCACTGTCTACCTCATTTTTCCATTCCAAAACGTGGTCCCTGAGTTTGTTCAGCGTTTTTTCAGCAGTTTCCAGGCTGTCCCATGAGAAATTCACCCTTGACCTGTAATGTGCTGTCAGAAATAGATATCTTATGGCCATTGGATCGAATCCCTTTGCCTCTATATCTTCCATGTTGTAGAAATTTTTCTTACTCTTGCTCATTTTCTTGCCATCGATAAGAAGATGTTCGTTATGCAACCAATAATTTACAAACTTCTCACCGGTTGCTCCTTCGGCCTGTGCTATTTCGTTGGTGTGATGTATGGGTATATGTTCAACCCCACCCGTGTGTATATCGAACGTATTTCCAAGATAGTGCATGCTCATGGCAGAACATTCTATGTGCCATCCTGGGAATCCCTTCCCCCAAGGCGAATCCCACTCCATCTGTCTTTCCTTATCATCGGGTGAGAATTTCCATAGAGCGAAATCCGATGGATTCCTCTTTTCGGGATTTGCGTCTATTCTCACTCCCTCTTTCAATTCATCCAAGTTTAGATTCGCGAAATCTGCGTACTTCTCGAATTTGGATGTGTCGTAATATATTCCGTCGGATGTTCGATAGGTGTATCCGTTCTCTTCCAGCTTCTTTATAAGTTCTATCATCTGTTCTATATGTTCGGTAGCTTTGCAGATTATATCTGCCTTCTCTACGTTCAATTTGCCCATCGATTCGAAGAAATCCTTTGT
Source organism: uncultured archaeon (assembly GCA_964400475.1). Taxonomy (GTDB): domain Archaea; phylum Aenigmatarchaeota; class Aenigmatarchaeia; order CG10238-14; family SCSR01; genus CAYNTH01. The sequence continues at coordinate 60,873 of CAYNTH010000002.1, forward strand.
ATAATATTCGGATATCTCCCATGCATCCTTCTCCTCCTCCCGCGCCGCCTTCTCTATCTTGTCTTCACCTGTGTCAGCATCTGATGTTAGATGCCCGACATCGGTTATATTCATAACAGTCTTCAAATCGAATCCATTGAATTTCAACACCCTTTTTAAGACGTCCACGAACACGTAGGCCCGGAAGTGTCCAAGATGAGCGTAATCGTACACAGTGGGTCCGCAGCTGTACATTTTCACTTTACCTTCTTCGATAGGTACGAATTCCACCTTCTTTCTATCGGGTGTGTTGTATAATCTAATATTTCCCTTTTCCATATCCACCACAAAATAAAGCTGAGGGAGGGATTTGAACCCTCACTCTTTCGCTCTGCAGGCGAACGCATTGACCAGATTCTGCCACCTCAGCATTGATATAAATAACGTTGTCATTCGTTTTAAAGATTTTTAGAAATGGGATTAGATGATAATGTTTATCTAGAGCATGAACAGCAAAAACGTTCACCCATTCATTTCACCTATCGATAATTAGTATAGTTTGATATTTAAATCATTCTTCGCCGTACAATTCCAGGGCAGTGCTGGCAAGCTCGCTTATCTCCATGTATCTTTCTATTATGGACCTGTATTCATCTGTGAGCATATTCACATCAGGCACCGGCCCACCCTTCCTGTTCATCATATAACTATCGAATATTTCCGATCCATTAATGTCTCCCTTTCTGGGATACCTCTTAGTTATGGCACCCATTTTTACAAGACTTTTTATTACTCTGTAAACAGTTGATTCCGGCATCTCCAGCTCTTCTTCTATTTCCCTAGAAAACATCGGTCTGTTATATTCGTATAGAAGTTCCAATATTTTCAATTCGGAATGGTTCCAAGTGGGATACTCTATTGATGTTTTAGTCTCTTCTGGGTCTGTCATCATTTCTTAGAATTATCACTAAGGTATTTAAATTATTGGCATAATATCGATGTCATTTGGCCTTTTTCTTCTTGGATTTCCGTTTAGCGGCCTTCTTCTCCTTTTTTATCTGTTTCTTCAGCTTGAGAACGGTCATCTCATGTCCGCATTCTGGACAGATTATGTTGAACTTCTTCTTAACTCCCTTGCCTGTCACGAACGGTTCTTCCCATTTCTTTTCATCCTTGAAAGAATTATCGCATTCAGGACAGGTATAATCCACCATGGCTTTCAATTCGTCCTTCTTTTTGAGAATTCTAATCCGACCCTTGTATTCGCCATTATTGTTCTTCAGTTCTCTTGTTGTAATGAATTCGATTGCCATTTAGACACCTAATAGAATTTCTCATACTCGGTTATTAATTTTACTCAGTGCCTGGTTTTTGGAGTGTTTTCTTCTTAGGTCTCAATTCCCTGCTACCACATTTCCTGCACTTTACTTTTCCTAGCTGTACGTCTCTGGGGTCAGCGCGTATCTTCCTCTTGCATACCTTGCAAACGTATATGTTATGGAATAATCTCCGTTGCGCCTCCTTGAATTGTTTTGCCATAAATCACACCGTATAACATGTGTTAGTTTTAGTATCTTATAAGAATAACTTAAGCAAATTTAAATATTATTGGATACTGATTTAGTGTTGTGTGGATTAGAATTATTTAAATCCTCATATTGCATAATAAAAGGTTAGTTGATATGGCGAAAAAGGGGGAAAAATTCAGAGAGAACATCTTGTCCTCGTTGTTGTATGTATTTATTGGTTTTGGACTTGCATTGTTGGTCAAACAGACACTCGCGTTCGGTCTTTCTAGTGATATGCCGGTTGTCGCAGTGTTGAGTACATCCATGCAGCACGAAAACCCAGAGCATACTCATTACGGATGGTTGGGTAGTGAACTAGGTTACGATAAGGATACGATAGAGTCTTGGCCGGTTCCTACTGGGTTCGCTGTTGGGGATATGCCCATAATAACTGGTGACAGCGAGTACAATGTGGGCGATGTAATAGTATATACGATCCCATGCAATCGATATCCCAGCAATTGCGATGTACCCATAATACACAGGATAATAAAGGTAAACGAGGACGGCACTTATCAGACAAAGGGTGACAACAACATAAATCAGTTGCCGTATGAATTCAATGTTTCCGAGCAACAGATACATGGTAAAGTGCTTTTGGTGATACCCAAGATGGGGTATTTCAAGGTCTTTATGGCGAAATCGTTAGGCATGGTCTAATCGATAAATTTATAAATTAAAACTACGCTATGTTTGGCAATATAACGCCTTAAAAATCGCGTTAGAATATGATGGTGGGTGTAAAATGAAATTTTGTCCGAAGTGCGGTACATTGATGAAAGTCGAGAAGAAGACCAAGTTGACTTATTTCGTATGTCCTTCCTGCGGGAAGAGGAAGGTATTGAAGAAGGGCAAGGTCACCATTTCCGGGTCGTTACCCGAGAAGAAAAAGGATATAGTTGTTTTGAAGAAGGGGGACGAGGCAATAGATCTGCCTAAGACTAAGGCAATGTGCCCCGAATGCGATCACAGGGAGGCTTATTGGTGGATGCAGCAGACCAGGTCTGCGGACGAGCCGCCAACGATATTTTATAAATGTACTAAGTGCGGCCATAGTTGGAGGAGCTACGGTTAGAGTTTTATACTGATCTTATCAGACTACAATGAGTGTCAACTTCCACAAAATGATTTGCTTCACCCGATATATACTTGCAGTATTGGTTCTCCTGATCATTGTCGATTTCTTGTTTCGATGAATTCGCTACATCGCAAATCAGTCATCTGTTATTTCGTTGGAAGTATACCCCACCATGATTCTTTGGATAATACTTAAATTTTTGAATATAGGTAGTTTCTAGTATGTCCAGTATATTTTCATTCAATATCATTTCGTCAAAGAGAATTGATGCACCGTTCGATGTTGATTATGTTGTATGTGATTATAGTGGTATGCTTGTGGATGATAGAAAGCCCGTACATGAGGCCCACAATCTTGTGATGGATATGTACGGATTGCCTAAGGTTGCGTTCGATGACTGGATATCGATTGCCCCCAGATGTGTTGGCGCGAAAGATGTTTATGCCAATATGGATATAGATGAAGATTTGGACGAGATGGTCAGCAATTATTCCAGGTTCTATGAGCAGACGCGCAAGAGATTCCCGCCTGTGCCTAATGATGGTGTGTTGGAGACCTTGTCGTATTTGAAGAGCAGTGGGAAAAAATTGGCTGTAATAAGTGCTCATCCCCATGATGCACTCGTCTCCGAATTGAAACAATTCGGTTATTACGATTATTTCTCATTTGTTCTGGGTGGTGTGGAAGACAAACGGAGGCACATAGTCGAGTTATCAGAAAAAGAACGTGTATCATTGGACAGGATATGTTACATAGGTGATACCAACAAGGATATTCACAGTGCAATGGATGCAGGTGTGATAGCTATAGGAAAGGTCGGCGGATATGTGAACGAAGAAGTCTTGGACAACACGCTGTCAAAATTGGATAGATGCGGTCATCCTAATTATAAGATATTCAAGTTGACAGATCTGATGGATTGTATTATTTAAATTATGAAGGACATGAGTTAATTAGTGTTCATATGAGAGCTGAGAGATACGTACCGAAGAGGATTTCTGAGGTAGATAATAACAGCAACAAAGTGTCGATAGTCGGTAATGTTGTTGATGTAAAAGAGAATTCAGTGATATTGGAAGATGATACGGGCAAGATAGAGATATTCTTGAAGGAGAGCAGCTACGATTTGATAAGGGAACTGCCCGGATACGATGGTAAGACAGTGCGGGCGTATTGTGTATTGGATGGTGATAGGCTCATGTTGGATGTATTGCAACTCATGGACGGAATAGACTTAAATTTATTAAAGACTGTTGATGAATTATATTCTAAGGCTGGTGTTTGAATGTTCAAAGCGATTATCTCAGATATAAAATTATTGCAGGAGCCTATGTCATCTATAGGGGAATTGATAGATGAAGGAATTTTTAATATCACTAAGGAAGGTATAAGTTTCTTGGCAGCTGACAGGGCCATGGTGTCAGTCGTGGATTTCAATTTATCATCTTCCGCGTTTGACGAGTACGAGATAGACGCTGATCAGAAGTTGGGACTTAATATCATAAATTTATTATCAGTTTTGAAACGTGCGGGTTCTGGTGACACTATTTCTTTTGAAGCACAAGACGCAAAACTCCAGATAACCATAGAAGGGGACAGCAAGAGGAAATTCCACGTACCTATTTTGGAATTGAGGGACGATGAGATACCACCGATAGACCAACTCAGTTTCAAGAGCAAGATAAAGCTGAAGACCGATGTGTTGAAGAACGGTATAGCCGATGCAGAGATAATCGGGGATTCCGTTGTTATTACAACTGATTCCGAGAAATTCGGTATGAAAGCAGATGATAATATCAAGCGGACCGAATTGGAGATAAGGAAGGGCAGCGAGGCATTGATAGAGTTGGAGGCCGACGGTGAACAGAGGTCCAGATATGCCATCGATTACCTGAATAAGATGATGAAGGCGTCTAAGATGAATGATTTTGTGACATTGCAATACGGCACAGACTATCCAATGAAGATAGATTTTTCATCAGGGAAAAAGGAAGACAAGGTCAAGCTGACATACATACTGGCGCCAAGAGTACAGGATTCCTAGATTTTTGTGACAAAGTACAGTACGGTCATCGACAAGAACAATACAGCCATTGTGTTGCCGAATTTTGAAAGAGGATTACCAAATATCCATTGTTTTACAACTTCCAATGCAAGCAGTATCCCTATTATGAAACGTGCCCAACTTCCCAGACCTGCCATTTAAACACCCATAGCTGTTAATATTAGTGGTGCGAACCTTGAAAAGAGTATGCAATTTATCATAACGTTCGATCCACTCCACGTGAGTTCCTCAAAGAAATCGTTGAACAGGAACGTGCCGATGCTTCCGGTTATCAGGTTGTAAGATATCGAGAGCAATATCCCTAACATAGTTATATTCCCGCCCAACCACGTGTTCAATCCAACATATCCTGCTGCATAACCTATCAATCCCATAATTGGTGTGCAGTATACGACATATGGTCCAAGGCTCATTGACAACACGAAATGTATTATCATCATCAATACCCCCATAGACGCGCCGGTCCATGGACCGTAGACGAACCCTGTAATCACTGTGACGAATGTCGCCAGTTCGATGCCGAATTTCTTCAATCCGAATTCACCGACAAAGAACGATACGACTATCTCCGCCAATATCAAAAGCACCATTATGAACTCTCCGAAAGCTCCGGACGCTATTGCGATAAGTCCCAACACTGCTATTACTATGATCGCCGTTTTCTTTTTGTTCTTGGACGCTTCCTGCAATATGTCGAGGAGGTCGAAATCGATGTTTTCCATCAATTGATTTAACAAATTTGAGAAATAAAAACCTAATATTTAATCGATAGATATGAAGAATCGGATGATAGCCAACATGTTCTACGAGATAGCCGATATGCTCGAGATACGGGGATCTGAATTCAAATCCCGTGCATATAGAAAAGCAGCGCGTTCCATAGAATCGTTATCCATGCCCATAGAGGATATCGCGAAAAAGGGTGAGTTAGAGAACATACCAGGTGTTGGCAAGAGTATATCTAAGAAGATAGATGAGATAATAGAAACCGGTGAATTGGATTATTATAATGAATTGAAGGAAAAATTCCCGATAGAGGTTGAGGAGTTGTTGAGCGTGGAGGGTGTAGGCCCGAAGAGGGTTAAGCTATTCTATGATGAATTGGGTATAGAGAATCTGAAGCAGCTCGAAAAGGCAGCCAAGGAGGGCAAACTGCGCGAACTCGAAGGAATGGGATTGAAATCAGAGCAGCAGATATTGGACAACGTGAAGTTCGCTAAGAAGAAGGGCGATCGTGCACTTCTCGGGTACATATTACCGATAGCGAATCGCATCAGGGAATACATGTCCGAATCGGATGTTGTGGAAGATGTGGAGGTGGCGGGTTCCATAAGGAGACGCAGGGAAACGATTGGTGATATAGACGTGCTGGTTGTGACAAAGAATCAGAAAGATGTGATGGACAGATTCACGGATATGGAGAACGTTGCCAAGGTTGTTTCGCAGGGTGAATCCAAAAGTACAGTTGTCCTAACAGACGGTATGGATTCGGATCTGCGTGTCATAGACAAGAAATCATTCGGCAGCGCGTTGATGTATTTCACCGGATCCAAGGCGCACAATATTGCTTTGAGAAAAATAGCGATCAAGAATAACTGGAAGTTGAGCGAATACGGCTTGTTCGATGGGGATAAGCGGATAGCCGGTAGGACCGAAAAGGAAATATATGACAAATTGGGCATGCAATACATCCCACCCGAAATTAGGGAGAATACAGGAGAAATAGAATTGGCGCTTGAAAACAACCTTCCTGAATTGATTGGGTATGGGGATTTGAGAGGCGATTTGCAGATGCATACCACGTGGAGTGATGGTGCGCATAGTATAGAGGAGATGGCCGAGACCGCGAAGGATATCGGACACGACTATATATGTATAACAGACCACTTCGGTAATCTGAAGGTGGCTGGTGGGATGGACCCTGAGGATTTGGATGATTATTTCAAAGATATAGAAAAGGTAGAGGAGAATGTTGGTATAAGGATATTGAGGGGTGTTGAGGTTGATATTATGTCGGATGCGAAGTTGGGCGTTGATGACAGATACCTCGAGGATATGGATATAGTCATAGCATCTATACACAGTGGGTTCAGACAGAAAAAAGAAAAAATAATGAAGAGACTTGTAACAGCAATGGAGAACGAACACGTTGACATAATCGCGCATCCCACTGGTAGGAAGATACAGAAGAGGAGAGGGTACGATGTCGATATTGAAAAGTTATTTAAGGTTTCCAAGAGGACCAATACATTGCTGGAGATAAATTCATATCCCGAGCGCATGGACATAGATGCGAACACCGTAAGAGCTGCTATAGAACACGGGTGCAATACCGTCATAAATACCGATTCACACAGCAAGAACCATCTGAGATTCATAGAACTTGGGATAGCAAATGCTAGGCGTGGTTGGGCCACCAAGGGCGATGTGATTAACACCATGTCTCACAGAGAAGTGTTGAAATTTTTCGGTAAGTGACTGTATATTCCACTGTTCTTCTATTTTCAATAATGCCACATTTTGATGGAAACATTTTAATCTGTTTGAGTCGCTTTAGTTCATTATGACTATATGCGAATACGTGCCGACAGATTATGACGTTGTGGAGCATGTCATAGATATGTTCGATTTCCGTCCAGACGATGTGTTCTACGACATAGGTTGCGGTGATGGAAGATTGTTGATAGAAGCAGCATCTGTCAACAATAATATGCAGTGTGTTGGTATAGAAATAAGGCGAGATCTGGCGCACATAACCCGGTATTCGGTAGAGGATAGCCGTCTGGATGACAGGGTCAGGATTTTAGAGGGAAATGTGTTCGATTATGACATCAGCGATGCGACTTCTGTTTACATATACATGCACCCGTACGGCATCCACGAGTTGAGAGATAAATTAAGGGAATTGGAAGATGGGTGTAGGTTAATATCAAAGGATTTTCCGATAGACGATTGGAGGTTTTCTAATATCAGAAAAATACCGGGTACTGTATTGTACATGTATGAATTGGATTCGATGTGAACCTTATTTAAGTCTTTATACGTTATAAATTTTGATGGTATTTAGTGATTCTGATGTAATAATCCAGGTAGGAATATTGGAGTCTGAACTATATGATATCAGGCACCATGAATTAAAACACTCTGGTAGAAGGAGGAGTGGTTCATATGCGCAGGAATTTTCCATCATGGATTTGGACAAGGAATTACCGGTCAGTTATCTGGTAATCCCTGAGAAATTGGAATTGGATGTGGGTGATTATATCAGGGCATATGTTGATCTTGGTAAAACGGTCCGGCAGGGATTCAAGTATAACTCGCGTATCCGTAAGTTCGATGAGGTGGAGATGCCGTTCCGTGTCGAACGAATAGATGAAAGCAAAGAACTGATGTCAATAGAATATTGTATTTATTCTAACAGGGATTTGAACGAGAGATTCCCCTATTTGAAATTTGATAAGGACGAATGATTAAATCACCATTTAAATTTGTTAGATCATTTAATAAAGTAGAAGCGCGTTGGCTGTGCAGAAGTTTAAAAATGATGATATCGAGTACCCCGACGTTGGTTTCACGTATCAATTATTCTCTGATTATACACTCAAATCAGACCACGAATTTGTTCTGATTTAGTGAATTTATCAACATTCTATTTAATGTTTCTGATTATTAATTAAAAGTAGTGATTACCATTTATTATGGTAGATATTAAATGCCCAGATCGCATAATCTGGTATTGCGCAGGACTGGAATGTTATGCCAGATATCCTGTGTCCATTAGGACATGTGGGTTCAAATCCCACTCTGGGCGTCTTTTATTCCAGTTGCAAATATGTTTGGGGAAATTCGCTTATATAAGAAAGACAGAATTCTAATAAAGATTCTATATCTTTTTGATCTTTTCCAGTTCTTCTTAACATAATACCTCGCCTTCACTTCTCTGAAACCGGCTTTTTTTAGCCAGTTTTCTATATGGTGTGGAGTGAAAAGTGCATAATGTTTGTCTTCCTCCCCCTTTTTCTTATATTTTCCAGAGTGCGCCTTTCCCAACAATCCAAAAAATCCAGCTGAGTCGGTTATTAAAACAACTCTACCATTCACTTTAAGCACTCTGAAACATTCTTTTAGTACAAATAATTTATTTGTGAGATGTTCAAATAGGTTTTTCATATAAACTTCGTTAAAACTGTTATTTGGATATGGTAATTTCTGTTTATTCACATCGACCTTTAAGACATCTGCTCTTGATGGGTATAAATCTATAAAATCTGTTCCAAATCTGTCCTCACCACAACCAATATTTAAAATCCTCATTTTCATCACGGGTTATTTGCAATATGTAATTTTATTTATTATAATCTTTCTAGCCGGGTGATGTGATTAGTGGTATGTTCTCATCCCGGGCGCTTTTAGAAAAATTCATCATGTTCCTTCCCGCCAAGATTTCAGGTATTTCTTCTGTTCCTCTGTGAGTTGGTCTATTTCAATGTCCATGGATTCCAGTTTAAGCCTGGCCACACGTTTGTCTATATTTTCCGGTACATTGTATACATTATTGTCTAGTGTAGTTCCGTGTTCCACGATATACCTGCTCACCAATGCCTGGTTCGAGAATGACATATCCATTACCTCTGGTGGATGCCCTTCCGCGGCCGCCAGATTGACAAGCCTGCCCTCACCCAACAAATAGACTTTCCTTCCGTTGTTCAGTGTATACTCCTCTACATTATCTCTGATTCTCCTCTTTGACAGTGACAGCATTTCCAGATCATGTATGGATATCTCCACATTGAAATGTCCTGAATTGGCGAGTATCGCACCATCCTTCATAATTCCCATATGTTTCCCGTTTATCACGTTCTTGTTTCCGGTGGCTGTGACAAATATATCCCCTATCTCCGCAGCCTTTTTTATCGGCATCACCTTGAATCCATCCATTGTTGCCTTCAATGCCTTTGTCGGATCGATTTCTGTTACAATGACATCCGCTCCCATTCCCTTTGCGCGTGCGGCTATCCCGCTGCTACAGTGACCGTATCCGCAGACCACGAATTTCTTGCCAGCCAACATTACACTTGTGGCACGTATGATACCGTCTATCGTGCTCTGGCCAGTTCCGTAATAGTTGTCGAACATGTTTTTCGTGGGAGTATCATTAACAGCTATTACAGGATATCTCAATGCACCGTCCTCGGCCATTGCCCTGAGTCTTATGACACCGGTGGTCGTTTCTTCCTGTCCGGCTATCACGTGTTCAAGCAAGTCTTGTCTCCTTGAGTGTATGGCCGATATCACATCCGCTCCATCATCCAACGTGATATTCGGTTTTATATCAAGTGCTCGGTCTACACACCAATAGTATTCGTCGTTGTTCAATCCCCTCCATGCGAATATCCTTGTTCCTTCCTTCGCCAGTGCTGCAGCAACATCGTCCTGTGTACTCAATGGATTGGACCCGCACAGTACAATGTCCGCCCCGCCTGCCCTTAATGTCCTTATTAAAACAGCTGTCTCTTTTGTCACATGCAGACATGCAGCGATTCTGGTGTTCTCTAGTGGTTTGTCGCGTTCGAATTCTCTTCTTATCTTCATGAGCACGGGCATGTGCCTCTCCGCCCATCCTATCTTTAATTTTCCATGCTCGGCCAGTGATATGTCCCTGACCTTGCAAATGGGTGTTTCATAAAAATCATGACCACGTTCTACTTTCTTTTCATCCTTCTTCAGGGAGTTCACTTTCTTTTCCAGTTCGATTATCCTGCTCTCTATCAGGTCCCACCTGCTCTCCGATAGGTCGAATTTCTCCTCTTCTGACATAAAAAGAGTATTGTACCTAACAGATTAATTTGTTAGATTATGGTAATGTGATTAAATGCGTGTGTATTCTGAATTATGTGATAGATTGGGAAAAAATTCCGTTGACACATTCGATGTATTTGTCGGGTGTGGTAATTATATTTAGTTATATTATTTTGACAATATCCACCAAGTTAGATTTCTCGTCCAGTTCGGACAAAACCAGAGATATTTTATCTTGTTTGGAACCTGGTTTTACTTTTTCAGCATATTTGAGGAAATTATAGAATGCATGAATCTGCTCATCCAGACAATCTGCCCCAACCAGGTCAAAATCATGTGATTTGAAATCGTATTTACTGAATTTGCTATTGTATACCCATGGGAACATGTTAGGTGAATTTGAAAGACAAAGAACATCGTCCGTGATCATTTCGCATATAGGTGAATATCCTTTATGTCTACCACTGCCCGATCTGTAGATATTTAGATATTCATTTGTGTTATATTGATGCCTTCTCGAGACATCATCTATAATTTCGTGAGATTTCAGAATTTCCACATCAATCGTTTTCAATAATTTCCCTTTTCGTTCATAAATAACACCCACTTGTCTTTGGTTATCTGTTATATCTTTCTGTACCCATTCATTCCCATCAAAATATTCCAATATGTGGTGATGATAATATCTAGTTGTTTCCAGGTTCTTCTCAATGTCCTCTATTGACATCTTCAACATGCCCGTTCTCATTCTCGATGGTATATCTGCGGAACGCAAAACCATCATCGCGAGTCCGCTCTCTGTCATACATTGGGAATGCAGTTTTTCGTGTATATCTCTTTTTTCCATCAAGATATTGTCGTTTTTACAATCCTTCCCATAACACAATTCATTGCCCATCTCGTATATAGAACCTTTGTAGTTCTTCGTTTTGAGCATTTCTATCATGTCTGAGAAGCTTTCATGCCAATGACCATGTCCAATCTCTTTATATTTTTTTAATTCATTTTGAAGCACTTTATGTACTTTTACATTTGGGTTATCTGCATATAATGCGGAGTCAACAGTTGTGTGAAATAGGTTGGACTTAGTTAATTCTATTAACCTCTCAGACGTTTTTCCGATGCTGGAATTTGTATAATTCCCCAAGAAACCGTCTTCCTCAAATAATTTTTCAGTCCATTGATTAATCGTGTTCGCATTTTCCTCTGTACAGAAATTGGGATTGTGTTTTACATAAAATTCGTCGATATCTAACATGTCCATAAAATCTGACTATTTATAGACATTTAAATAACATCCATTTCCTTTTCAATGAATTTCCTGAAGTGATTTTTAACTATATCGTATGCCAATAGATTCGTATATTCGTTCTCGTCAACTATCTTGAATCCGCTAAGTTCATTTTTATCAATTTTTATATCTTTTTCAGAACCATTGAACACCGCTGAGAATATTTTCACATTCTGGTGTGTGAATCCTATTTCATCTATATACTCTTCGGGCATCTCGTATGTATATTCTTGAAAAATGTCTTTGACATCAGTAACATCTATTCCTAGTTCTTCTTTCATTTCCCTTACTACTGTTTCTTCCGCCGTTTCCTTCTTTTCTATTCCACCTTTTGGTAGATCCCAAAAATCCGATTTTCTTCCTATCTTCTTTATGATTATGAATTTACCTTCTCTGGTTTTTATGAATGCCCCGGCGGCTTTTCTCAATTTCATAAATAGCTTGTATAAAAAACACATTTAAAAGTTTTCATTTTCAATTTGCGTTTATGGGAAACGTATACACTATAAACGAGTTAGAAAAGCTTAGAGTAACAGATGAACGCAAGTGGGGGCTCACTGGTGGATATTATGATTTACTTCATGAAGGACACATGAAACATTTCGAAAGATGCAAAGGGATGTGTGATGTGTTAATTGTCCACATAAATACTGACAAGGATTCAAAAAAACTGAAAAACAAAATTCCAATTATACCTGAGGTATATAGGGCATTATTGGTTGCTAAAGAACCTTCAGTGGACTATTCTTTCATACATCCATATTCTACATATTCGTCTGAAATAGTGAAGAGGATGAACCCCGATTTATTGATAATATCAAATGAGAAAAAAAATCATATAGATAATAAAATAAAGTACCTTGAGGAGATGGATAGGACCGAAGTTGTTTTTGTACCAAGAGCTCTTGAAACTGTGTCTTCCACATCGATAAGAGAGGACATGAGGAAGCTAAATTCTGAATTATATGATAGATTGGGGAAAAGGATTTGTTAATTCATTCGCACTACCATTTAGCTAACCTGCTAATAACTTATAATTTCAGTATAATGTTAATGAATATTTTCATATGAAATATTCCGACGGACCACTGATTATATCGTCCATATCATTAACCCATTCAATATATTTTTCGGGTGTGGTCATCTTGATGTTGGTCTTGTCCAAATCTATGGTCATTATGTAATCCAGATGCGATCTCCATATATCCCTATCATCGACTTTATAATATGGGGCACACAGTTCCCTTATCTCGCTCACGCCGTTTTGTGTCATATCTTCTAGAAAAAGTTCTGATATTTCCATATTGTATACCTTCCTGGTAGCCAAACAGAAAACATCAGCGTGCGGGCTATACCTAACTATCTTCGCTGCTATCCTCGATCTCAGGTAATCATCACAATCGAGTATGTGATTCCTAGTTCCGTTGTCATCCCCGTCTATGGTAAAACCGGTCTCTATTTCTATTATTGTTTTGTGATTGTTTTTGGTGGCATACAAGTCGCATATAAGATTGTCCTTGCCGAGGGCTTGCTCCGCTTGTACAGTGTAGTTCCTCTCCAAAAAAGGTACAGCACATATCAATTCCAATATACA
>CAYNTH010000003.1:0-73985 GCA_964400475.1 uncultured archaeon
TAAGTTATCCCTGGTGAAGAATTTCTTATATTTTTTAACCTTGTTCTCGTATTTCTTATTGATCACTTTTATACCTCCCCGCCCCAGTCCATAACCAGTGGCTTCACCCATTGCTGCACCCAATCCCGCGGATATTCCCACCAACCACGGATTCATACCGGGTATTGCTGCTGCAACCGGCACTGCTGCGAATGCGGGCAGTGGAAAGATTATACTTGATGAACAAACGAGATTTACAATGAATATCCCAATATACCCCAGAGAGTATATCATATAATAGGCCCAAGAACTCAGTTTAGCATTCAGTCCTTCAAAAACCATATTTAGATTTGTGGTTTATACTATAAATCAATTTTTGGCCAAAAATTAATATATCGACATACAAATGGTATAGAGGATGTTTATGAAGTTGATGATGCCTTTGGCAGACGGATTTGAGGAGATAGAAGCATTTTCAGTTATCAGTGTGTTGAGAGGGGCCGGGATACCTATAGAGACCGTCGGGGTTGTGGGAAGTGTGATAAAGGGCGGGCATGGTGTGAGAACAATGGTGGATAAGAGACTCAATTCGCTCGAATTAGACGATTATGACGGCATAGTCATCCCAGGGGGTACGCGTGGGTGTGAGAATCTAAACAAATCCAAAATTATACTTGATGCTATAAAGAAGTTTAACCGCGAGGGGAAGTTGGTTGCGGGTATATGCGCTGCCCCAAAGGTGATTGCAAAAACAGGAATACTCGACAACAGGAAAGCAACTATCTACCCGGGAATGGAACGGGAATTGGCATATCCTAGGGGTGATAGAGTGGTCGTTGACAATAATATAATCACATCCCAAGGACCAGGAACAGCGATAGAATTCGCTTTGTCGATTGTCGAATATCTATTGGATGAGGAGACTGCTAAGACACATGAAATGAACTTAGTGGTATAGTTCCAGAATTTTTAAATAATTAATTTATTATCTCTAATAGAAATATATACAATAATAGCCCCGTAGTCTAGTGGCCAAGGATGCGAGGCTTTGGGTATTTCGTCTAAGGCGAATAGGAGATACCTTGAGACAGCGGTTCGAATCCGCTCGGGGCTATTCTTTGAGAAGTGATTCGATTGTTTGAAACATCCCTGCTTACTCTGATAGACCTATACGGTAGATTGGGCCTCACATCAGTGATGATTCTACAGACATTGATAGCCCCTATACCTTCGGAGGCTTTGATCATGTTTGCAGGTGCTCTATTGCCGTTGTGGGATGTTGTATTGTTCGGTGGGTTAGGTCTTGTATTGGGGTCAATTATAGCATTCTTTTTAGCCAGATATGGGGGCAGACCCATAGTAGTTAAGATGATTGGTCATGATAGAATAGATGATATAGATTCGTGGGTGTCAAAGAACGGTACGGGTGCGGTTCTATTAACGAGAATTATTCCTGTTGTTCCATTCGATTTGGTAAGTTACATAAGCGGTGTCACCCCGATCAAATTCAAGGACTATCTGGCTGCTACGGTTATAGGCGCGATACCAAGATGTCTGTTCTTGGCATACGCAGGTAGTGTCGCAGGTGGCATTTTGTTGTATTTAGGCACAGGTATAGAGTTGCTGTTTACATTGGGTGTTATAGGGTTCTTTGTTTTAGCGTATTTGGAGAAAAGAGGATATATTAGGAATTTCGAAAAATCGATAATGGGTAGGATAACCCGGGGTGACGATAAATGAAGCTCAAGGAACTGGATGATTTCAAAAGGGACGGTAGGAAGAACCTCACTATTGTGGAATCTTTCGATATATTGGAGAAGTGTGGTGTACCGATAGCCGAATACGAATTAGCCGATGGTGTTGATGATGCCATTTCTGCTGCAAACGAAATTGGTTATCCGGTTGTTATAAAAATAGTTTCCAAAGAAGTCTCACATAAGAGCGACATAGGCGGTGTTAGAACAGATATAAGATCCGATACCGAGATGGAAGAAGCATACGACGCGATTATGAAGAATCTAGAAGAGGAAGACGTTGATATAGACGGTGTACTCGTTCAGAAGATGATCAGCGGCGGTGTTCCAGTTATCATAGGTAGTAAGAAAGATCCACAATTCGGCCAAACGGTTTTGTTCGGTGCTGGTGGCATATACGTAGAGGCATTTGATGATATTTCTTTAAGGGTAACTCCTATCACAAAGAAAGATTCGATCGAGATGATAAAGGAGACAGATATATATAAAATTTTGAATGGTCTTCGGGGGACGAAATATGATATAGAATCAATTGTCGACCTTTTGGTGGACATCTCAGATATTATAGATGGGAACGATATTTTGTCAGAACTTGATTTGAACCCCACCATGGTTCTTGAGGATGGTTTAGTTGTTGTTGATGCCAGAATAGTGATAGGATAGAAGTGGACTTTATGCCAGATTGGAAAACACACTTTATTTTCTCCCTATTTATTGTGATAGCGTGGATTACTGTTTTCCATTTCATGGGAATATCGACGAATATCCGGAATGTTCTAACATTGGTCACATTTTCGACATTCTCGTCCCTTTTTCCAGATATAGATATGAAGAGGTCCAAGATACGGGATTTTGTGTCCTTGTCAGTATCGGCGGTCGTTTCTTTGATATATATAATCAATTTTACTTCAACGTGGTTTTACGCACCGTTTTATTTTTTTCTGATATATTTTATTCTGAAATACATCCCGATGAAACATAGGGGGATAACGCATAGATACGAGTTTTCGATAGTCTTTTCAGTCCTTTTAACATATCTTTACATGGTTTTTATTCCAGGAGTACACAGTTCAGAAGTGAAAACACTCGTATGGTTTTTTGTTATATTGACCAGTTATGACTTGCATTTGTTGATAGATAGCTTTTGATTATGCGTGTGATTCCGCGAATTCAAAAATTTGTTTGTTGATATCGAAGTACTTTTCCGGCACCCTATTCTCGATTGCTCCCAGAAGACTATCTTTCTTCAGCGGTATCATGCCTTTTGACCATGCTATTCCCAGCATGTATATATTTGATACAACGCTATTTCCCGTCTCTTTTTCTGCAACTTCAGTCGCATTAACATCTATTATCTCTTTCGAGAATTCTTTGAGACTTTCTTTGATATCCTTTATATCAGGGTATTTTTCATTCAGACTTGTCACAGAAACAGGAATGATTTTGTGCGTGTTTACTATGAAGTTCGTTTTTTCTTTTGATCCGAATTTAGCGGATCTTAAAGCCTCAAGTGGCTCCAAGGAAATTACTAAATCAGCATGTCCAGGTTTTATTAATGAAGAATATATCTTTTCACCGAATCTTATCTGACATGGTACACTCCCACCCCTTTGGGATAACCCGTGAAGTTCCGACATCTTAACATCGTAACCCTCCTTTAGTGCAGCTTCTGATATGATTCCGCCCAATGTCAATATACCTTGACCACCGACTCCCACAACTACAACATTAAATTCTTTACAATCCCTTGTCATTCTAACACCTAATCCTTCTTTGGTTTTATTTTACCCTTTTCAAACAATTTAACACATGAAGCACATCCCCAGCACATCGTACTGTCTATTTCGTAGTTATCTTTTTCATCGGTTCTATATGCCGGGCACGCATATTCCTTGGCTATTTCTTTTTCATCATCAGTCAATTTTTCAGCGATTTCGAATTTTGGTATTTTTATACCCTTTTTTCTCCTATCACGATAATCTAACAAATAACACTGCCTTTTAGCAACTATTACAGAAACTGTGTCATTATCCAAGAACTCTTTCACCGTTTTTTCCATCTCTTCCATATCGAATGGATCAACCACCTTCACATGCTCCACACCACATGCCTTCACTATATCTTCAATTTTTATCTCCTTTGTCGGGTCACCCCTTCCAGTAACCCCTGTTCCCGGATGTGGCTGATGTCCAGTCATAGCCGTTATCCTGTTGTCCATTACAACGACCAACGCATTCGATTTATTGACGACCATATTTATCAGTGGTGGTATTCCCGCATGGAAGAATGTCGAATCTCCTAAAAATGTTATAACCTTTTGTTCGTTGCCTGTTTCATTTACGGCCTTCTTAATACCGTGGCCGATTCCTTCGCTCGCACCCATGGAGATTATGTAATCTTGTGTTTCGAACGGTGGGAAAATCCCCAGTATGTAACACCCTATGTCCCCTCCGAATACGGCGTCTTCACCTGCTGCTTTTTTGACAGCGTAGAACGTTGCTCTATGCGGACATCCCGGACAAAATACCGGGAATCTTCTAGGCATCTCGATTTTAGAGTATTTGTCCATGTGTGAATCATAATCGAAATCCAATTCTTTTTCCAATGCTTTGCCGAGTGCCTTCAATACGATTTCTGTTGTATATTCGCCTGCGGTTGGGAAGTACTTCTCGTCTGGATTCCTTTTGCCGATTATCTTTAAGTCTGGATTTACTTCTCTTGCCAGGATGTTTATTTCCTTTTCCATAACAGGTTCCAGTTCTTCAACAACCATCAGGGTTTCCAAATCCTTTATGAATTCCTTTATTCTGTTTTCAGGTAATGGGAACGTCATTCCCAGTTTGAGAACAGGTAGTTCTATATCCAAGTCATTCATCGCATCCATTATGTAATTGAATGATACACCGGATGTTATTACACCGAACTTATCGTTGGCACCCTCATTTACTATCCTGTTAATTTCGTGTTCTTCGAACATCTTCCTAATATCGTCGGTTCTTTTGATAACATCTTTGTGCATTTGGATTACTTTTGGTGGAAGGTTATTGTATTTGTCAATATCTTTTACGAATTCCGCCTTCCTATCACCTTTTTCGATATCGTCAAATTCGACTATTCCCCTTGTATGGCTCACTCTAGTAGTCAATCTTATAAAAACGGGTGTCTTGAATTTCTCGGATAAATCAAACGCGATTTTAACAAAATCTATACATTCTTGAGAATTGGACGGTTCCAGCATGGGGATATAAGTCAATCTTGAGTAACATCTACTGTCCTGCTCGCTCTGTGCACTGCTCCATCCATTCGGGTCATCTGAGAACGCTATTACAAATCCACCTTCCACACCAACGTAACTCACCGGTGCTACGGAGTCGGCTGCTACATTTAATCCGAAATGTTTGAAAGCCACCATTGATCTGATTCCGGAGAATGCCGCGCCAGCAGCGGATTCGAACGCAACTTTCTCATTCGTACTGTATTCAAAATAAACACCAGCGTCTTTCGCTATCTTAGAAAACGTGTCTCCTATTTCGCTTGCAGGGGTCCCAGGATATGTTGATGCATATTGTACACCCGATTCCAACGCACCCCTAACTATTGCCTCGTTGCCTAGAAGTATGGACTTTCCCCCACTTTTCCCAGAATAAACCTCTGCACTCATTATATCACAGTGTTATATTTTTATGTAAACTACAAACTTAAGTTTAACTGTCTTTGAAAAGTTTTATCCCCCGAATACCAATAATTCTTATGAATATTAGAATATCCGCGACTTACGAAGGAGTCTGTGATATATGCGGCAAAGAGAAGTCTGTTTTTACTGCAGGAGACGAGGATAGTAAGAAGGTCGTTACTTTGTGCAAGGATTGCGTGAATTCGTTGGGTGACATGAAAACATCTGACGTAATTGAAAAACATGGTAAGATAAATGAAGACATATTCAAAGACAGCGGGATGAAAATCAAGGGTATAGAGAAATTGCAGGAAGAGATGGATAAATTAAAGAAGAAAGACGATTAGTAATAGCGGAAATGAGCATACTCAATTGTTATATTTTTCATTGCATAATATGATTTCGTGAAAGTAGATTATAGTAAGACCCTGGACAAGGTAAAATTTTGGAAGGACGTTGTGGAAAACGTTAAGGATTTCACTGGCACGAGTCCGCCATCCGTTTTTTGTGGCAGTTATGGGTATCCGAAGGTCTATCTGGGTGTTCTTTCACCAACCACTCACAAGGAATCGAATCAAGCGGAGATACTCGATTCCCCGGAAAAATGGTACGAGTCGGGCGCATCCATAGACGATATACTCAACTTTCGGGGTCAGATGGTATATTCGAGATTTGTTTCACCTGTCAAAAGACCATCGAGTAAGTTGGTCGATATAACACAGGAAATTGCGATGTCCAAGAGACCGGCAGATGTTGAGATAGAGTTGAAAAAACGTCCAAGATTCAACATGGATTTCAACCACTGGTCAAAACCAATAAGCAATCCTGCTCCAATCGATAAGATAAGACTGACCGAAAATGTCAATATCGAGAGAAAGGTCGATTACCTCGTTTCTGATACTGATCTTAAGGCAAACAATGCGATAGTCCGTTTATATGATTATGGCGTTCCAGTGAGTAGGATACAGAAAATATTTTCTTCTGGTTTATTGGGTGTTAGGGTTCAGAGGAAGTTGGTCCCTACGAGATGGTCTATAACGGCCGTTGACGATACTCTGAGCAAATCTATAATTAACAATGTTAAAAAATACAGACAATTGGACGAATTCCGATTATTCCACAATGAATATCTTGGTAATCATTATGAAGTGATTCTTATACCTGGATCGTATGAATACGAACTTGTTGAATCATGGAATGTTGATTCTCCATGGCCCAAGTTCGGAGCGGACTATGAGAAATATGGTTTCAGGAAAAAATATGCGAGTAGTACGCATGGTGCTTTTTACAGTGGTAGATTAGCTGTTGGTGAATACCTGGATAAGATAAAAAGACAATCGATGGCATTGATAGTCCGTGAAGTCCTACCAGAATATTATGCACCGGTCGGTATATGGCAATTGAGGGAATCCGTGAGAGATGCTTTTAACAAACCGTTCGAGAAATTCTATACACTCGGCGATGCGATAAATAGGGTATGCTCCAGATTGAATATAGGGGATAAATGGGTATCTAAGAGCAAATTATTGAAGAACCTGCGCGAACAGACTAGGATAAGGCAATTCCTTAAGCCAACTATTTAATATATTGAAAACAACTTTATTTTTATGAAAACCATCAACTCCAAGATAAAATACAAGAAGGATGCTTCTAGATGGGAGCTCTTAGTTAGATTAATATATGCTATACCAATTGCCGTAGTGATTTGGATATTTTCGTTGGTAATGGGTGTGGTGCTCTTTGTACAATGGTTCCACATACTGTTATTGGGTGAGAGGCACAAATCATTGCACAATCTGATATCGACATATCTAATCTACGTTTTCAGGGTAAGGACTTATCTTAATTTGGGTACCGATGAGAGACCACCCATTGTGCCAGAAGAATTTTAGTCGGTGGACCTCTTTTTTTTAGTTTTATTTACTACCTCTAGTCCTATATTAAATGATTGTATACCATTTATCAAAATTGAAATATGGAAAAAATCTTTTTTGCCCTATTTGTTGTCTTGTTGGGTGTTGGAGTATTCATTTATTATCCAGATGATAAACAATCGAATTGTTCTGGGTCGGCGAAATGTTTCAGTGGACAATTGGATAAAATAATAGACGGCGACACCATAATGATCGGTGGTGAATTGATAAGGCTTTCTTTAGTGAACACACCGGAGAAATCTGATATCGGGTACAACGAATCAATAAGATTTGTTGAATCTGTCTGTCCGGTGGGAAGCGAAGTTTTGGTCGACGAAGACGATCTGCAGATATCCAGAAGTCATAGGAGGATAGTGGCTGTTGTCTATTGTGGGGAAAAAATGATCAATCTAAATGAATATCTTCTAGACAACGGTCATGGGGAGATATTGGATATTTATTGTGATAAAAGCGAATTTTCAAACGACGAATGGGTTAAATCATCGGGCATCTGTTAGGCTATTTTTCGGATTTCTTCTTTTTGGCATTCTTTTTTATGGTTTCAATTTTCCTAGGTTTGACATCGCCAAATTCTAGGACAGATTTACATTTTTTACAAGTTGGCAGTCCGTCTCTTATCATTATATTATCGAATTTCAATCTTCCATGTTTTGGACAATAGCATTTTGCTTTCATATCGTAAATCTCCTTAAAATTTAGAAATTATGCGGATTCAACTATCCACCAGTATGCCCTGGGATCTTCATTGAAATCAAGTTTGCAATACTTGCCACTAGTTTGGGTTCCACGACTACAATGTCACTTGCCGTTACTATGCCTTTGAGTTTTCCATCCTCCACTACGGGCAGTTTCTTTATTTTGTTCTCTATCATCAGATTAACTGCGTTTTCTATATTCTCGTCCGGTTTAATCGTTACAACCTTCCTAGTCATTATATCGCTTATTTTGGTATCTTCTGGGGCCATGCCTTTTGCAACAGATTCTAGGACATTCCTCTCAGTGATTATACCTGCTATTTCAGTCCCTTCTAGAACAACAAGACTCCCTATTTTATATTTACTCATTACCTCGGATGCTTCCTTTATTGTCGCTCCCGATTTCGCTACTACAACATTCTTATTCATAACATCTTTTACTAACATTAAAAATAATTTTATTATTTCATACTATTAAATCTAAGCATCCCGAAAATGTCTAGTATTATAGAGAAATTAATTTAACTCAGTATAACAAATATTAAGGTACAGGAACGGTGGGAGTTTTTAATGGGTCAAATCGATGATGTTTTGGGCGTCCTGCGGGACATGAAAAAAAGAAACGACGGGCCACTGTCGCTTCAAAAAATATTCAAATCTCTTATAGACGAAGGTATATGTGATTCCAGTAAATCGGTTTCAGAATGTCTTAAGAAGTTAAGCATATCAGGTAAGATAAAGACGCTCAATGCTGGTGTGAACATAGAATTATTGGAGGAAGTTAAGGTAAACTATGTTCAATCTTCGCTCTTGTCGTTAGACAAATGATCGCCTTTCTCTTCTTTATTCTTATAGAATTGTAGGCCATAACCAGTTATTGTTAATAGTGCTCCTATTGAGAATACTAATAATAGGTTGTCCATAATCGGATTAAGTATATTTCCGATTATGGGTGTGAAATCTATGCCCAGTTCGGACATGGTTTGTTGTGTATCTGGTGAGATTTTTGATATCATATAATCCCTAGAGAACGTTAGTATGAAATATGATGAGCCAACGAATAACATCGAAAATCCCAGCGACTTTAGTTTAGATTCTATTTTTTTCGCAGACGTTATTATCAGTATACCACCGAGTGCTGTACCGATGAAAAGATATTTTTGTATATTTACAAAGAAGTCATGTCCTTTCGCAGACATTATTATTGATGGCTTTCCCGTTAGTATGCATCCAAGGAACGAACAGTCGTATTCCTTGTAGTATGTTTCGTCGAAGAACGATGCAATCAACATATTTTTGACATCGGTTTTCATCTGGGTGTTGTTGTCTGCATTTATTGATCTCACATCATCACATTTGATGGTTATAGTGTCGCTCTCGTCTTCACTTATTGGTAGGGTTATCCAATCTTTGCCCTCGCACATCATCAACAGAATTTCATATCCCTGTGTGGGATCTATTTGGGATGTTATGTCCGTGTTTTCCATTTGTGGACCTAGAATGTTGATAAAAATAGATTTCATGTTGTTGTATTTTGTGAATTCTATAAAACCGGTTGACATAAGTGACGCAGTCAATAATGTAGTAAAGAGTATGACCCCCAATGCTTTGCCAAATGATCTTAGTATACTCATATATATTCTTAGAGAATTTTCCTTAATAATTATTCTTAAACAAGCTTTTTCAATTTCTCTGTATTTTGCCCTTCTTGTAATATCATTTCTCTCTCGATTAATTTCTTTGTTTGGGGCATTTGTATCCTGCTACTAGTTGATTCAAATATTTTATTTTTTATCCTGTAGAATGTCTGTTCAAACCTGTTGGGCGGTTCATATTTTTCTCCACTTAGGTTCGCCGCTAATTTCATGAACCCTATTGTCGCCGGAGAAACCGGACTGTAGTTGACTATCGGCGTGTTCATAACAATGCTTTTGTCGAGTCTATCATCGAACGGTATTTCACCCACTATCGGGATATTCATAACATCCTGTATGGCGTTATTGAAAAGTTCATGGCTATCACCAGTCACCATATTCAGTATCACACCAGCTTTCTTATCGCCCATCTGTTTTAATACATTTACGGACCTTATAACATCATTGACAACTGGCACGAATGGCGTTGTCACGAACAATAATTCATTTGCAGAATGCAGGACGCATATTGCTTCCCTCCCTAGACCAGGGGCGGAGTCCAATATTATATAATCATATTCATCCGGATTGATTGTTTTTTGAATCGTCTTTTTGAAAAGTCTTAAATCGACCCCGATTAAATCCTGGAGTTTCAAGGATGATGGGATGAATCTCACGCCATCATAATTGTAAATTGCATCTTCTGGTTCTACCCGGTCAGCGATTATATCGTTAAGGGTGTATTGGTAGTTGTTCACACCGAGATAATAGCTCAGATGTGGAGTTGAGAGATTGCAGTCTACCAGTAGAACTTTTTCATCTAGTTTGTTTAACGCGATTGCCAAGTTCGCAGAAACAGTACTTTTACCAACGCCACCTTTGCCTGAAGATATACCTATTATTCTAGTCAAATTATCACCTTGTCAATAGCCAGATAAATCGATTCTCGCTATATCATCCGCACTATTTTTAACCCCCTTTTTAAATAGATTTTACCGTACCTAACCCCGGTTAAACTTTAATTTAGGTTTTGCTTTAAATAAGCTTTTTGATTAAGAATATAATTAACAAAATTCAAATGATAGATTAGTTTTTGTTTTAGTTGATGATCGATGGCGAGGAAAAATAGCTTTTTCTTCTACCAACCCATGGTAGTCAAGAAGCGCAGACGGAAAAAACCTAGATGGACAATCTTATTTATCGGGTTTTGTGTTTCTATGTTCTTCTTAGATTTATTTTTACCACTGTCGTCATATTTTGCATTTGTACCATCCCGTGTTTTGGAAGAACCATGGACCTTAATCACTTCCGTTTTTTTACACGCTGATATAGATCACCTATTTTTCAACATGTTCGCATTGTTCATTTTCGGTTTATATCTGGAGTCACGGGTTAAGGAGGAACAATTCTTGTTAATATTCTTCCTTGCAGGTATATTGGGTAATCTGGCGTATCTCCTTGTTTCACCTTCGAGTATCATACCAGCTGTTGGTGCGAGCGGGGCAATATATGGTGTTATGGGTACGCTCGCTGTTCTATATCCAGGACTAGTCGTATATTTTTTCGGAATAGCCCCGATGCCGATGATATTCGCTGCAGCTATCTGGGGTCTCATGGAATTCACAGGAATGTTCGTGCCGTCGAATATATCCCACGAAGCCCACCTGGCAGGACTAATAATTGGCATGTTATATGGTCTCTACGTCAAGAGAGAAAGGAATAAGCTTGTGTTCTTTTGGGAAACATGATATAGATTTAATTCTAAAGAAACTATTCAGACTTCTTTTTCTTGCTTTTGGCGTACTTGCTCCGTTTGAAGCCCTTTTTGTAAGATTTGTACTTCTTTTTCTTCTTTTTCTTAGGCTCGTAATTTTTCCAATGTTCTTTCATAAAATCACCTTATAATGAAAAAATGGGACAAATCAAATTTAGCATTTTTTCTTCTTCGATTTCTTCTTTTTCTTCTTGGATTTGCATCCCATCCATGTTCACCTTAGTTAGTCTTTATTTTGAGCTTTTTTATTACTTTCTTTCCATTTTTCCCTTAGTCTTTCCCAGTCGTCTCTAGCCCTGCTCTTTTTGAGCCATTTTTTGTCTCCCCTGTTTTTTATGAACAAGAATGCAGCGCCTGCAATCCCGAATACCACTATTGTTGACAGCAGTGTCGTTATTCGGTTTTTGAATATCGAAGAAATCGAAAATGACATCCCTTCTTTCTTACATTCGTAATCAGAGCAATAATAGCCACTTACACAGTCCTCTGCTGTACAACATTCCACGTATTCTATGGAAGACGTGCAGAGATTTATCCCCCTGCTGGAATCATATTCGCACGTGAACACTTCCTTTTTCTTGTCCAGACATTTGGTTCCGCCACAATCTTCATCTTCTTGGCACTCATCCACCAAAGGAGTCGTTATACTTTCAGAACTTTTCTCAATTGTTTGGATTGATGAACCAATCGGCGTTCCTTCTATTATTGCATCTTCGTTTGAATCCGCCCCACGCGCACTCACTATTGCAATGTCGAATTTAAAGTCCTTGCCGTTCTCCCCATCTTTAAATTCGTATATTATTGTGAAAGATGTGCTCGTATTCTTATCAATTTTGAATCCATCTTCCAGTTCAAATGAACACAAACCATCATCCCTGGTATATTCACAATACCCCACCATCGTTTCGTTTTCTTCGCCTATGCCATTGTTGTTTGCATCATGTATCAGACCCGCATACTTTACATCGGAGCTCTCGTTTCCCGTACCAGATGCCCTCAAAGTCATCGAATATATTTTGACGTCTTCCACAGCACCGGATGTTGCGTTGAATTGTATCATGGTTTTTTTCATACTATCTGATATATTGACTTGTCCGTTGCCCGGGGTTTCGGAACCGATTTCCAGTATAAGTTTTGGTTTAGGCGATTCTGTTATATTGAATCCCGATGATGTCAGACTATTGATGAAATCACCGCTTTCATTGTAGATACCGTCTTTATCGATGTCGGCCACTATATCGTAACTCCCTATCTCAGGGTTATCCCATCTAGGATATCCTATGTAGTCGGTCGAGTTTATTTGGCCGCTGGAGTTGGTGTTTATTACCATATATCCAGACGAGTCATCTTCCAATACATCGCCATCATCCCAATCGTTGTTATCATTTATTATATAAAGTCTGATTGATTGGGATGTTCCATCGGTTATATCATTGCTTGTGACATACACGGTCTCGTTATCGTAATATTCCCTTTTTGGATTCCCGTTGGAATCGCAAGTCCATATATCATCCGCCATTGACAGTTGCGGGGTTAGCACAAGCACCAATAGCGTAATTGTTACAATAATGACAGT
Source organism: uncultured archaeon (assembly GCA_964400475.1). GTDB lineage: Archaea > Aenigmatarchaeota > Aenigmatarchaeia > CG10238-14 > SCSR01 > CAYNTH01. The sequence continues at coordinate 13,020 of CAYNTH010000003.1, forward strand.
TCGGTCATAACCCATAAATTCTATATGGCTAGTAATAGAAATAAAGTTTAAAATAACGTGTTAGATTTTTAAACTAGCTTAGACTTACATTAAGTAATGTCCAAGAAAAAATCCTTGATTAAAAGTTTTAGAAAAAAATTGGGTGGATTGGGTTTTAAAAAACACAAGAATAAGATACTTGGTACTGTCATACTTTTGGGATTTGTTGCATTATTTTCTGTTTTAGGTACAAAAATATTGGTCTCACTAAATTTGGATATACGGTTAATCTTGATAACAGCGTTCTCTGTTGTATTATTGCTTCTTTTATTGATAGAAGTAAAATCAAAAATAAAGAAAAAATAAAGGGAATTTTTTAGCAAACCGATACTTTACCCTTTGCCAGATCTTCGCAGAAGTTGTTTATATTCTCCAGTTCCTGGTCTATCACTTCCTGCACCTCGCTCCTGACCTCGTCAATTGACCCATTTTCCATTATTATCTGTGCTGCTGCAATTTTTGGGTGGTCTATCTTTCTACCTATCTGGCTTAGCAACCATATGTATACCTCTTCTATCCCATTAACATTCTGGTAAATTTCGTTCGCTATTTTATACGATAATATATTGTAAATTTTACCAACATGGCTTACGGGATTTTTACCGGCAGCTGCTTCTGCTGATTGCGGTCTGTTCAATGATATCAGCCCGTTTCCACGGTTGCCTCTTCCAACTTGTCCACAATCCGCACCATCCGCACTGGTCCCACCGACTGTCAGATACACCCCACCAACACCACGTCCTTTTTCATCCAGTGTGTTTAAGTAGAACGCGACTTCCTCGAATTCACCGTTTACCTCTTTCAAAAATTCACGTATGTTGTCTTTTATCTCCTCTTTTTTCCTGAAATACTCCTTTTCAGATTCGACGAATCTGTCAACGAATGCCATTGATATGGTTAGGTGTATGTCTCGGCCCTGTCTCAATCCCATTACTTTAATATCTTCTCCGGAAACAGGGAATTCCGATTTGAAACTCTTGGAATTGAGATATTTCTCCAAATCGAGTACAGTTTTCTCCGTAGAAGTATATGGTGCAAACCCAATCGCGGCTGATGTATCATTCGCACCCAATACCTTGTTTTTATCCTTCCTCTTGAATATATCAGTGAGTGCAGCTGATCCACTCTTCAATTCATTTTGGAATTTAACATCTTTATCTGGGTCTACGAATCTCATGTTATTCTTGAACCAATCTTTCGCGGTTTTCAGTGCAATCTCATCAACTGGTATCTCTTTGTCGCCTGCTCTGTATGTTGCCCTGTCCCCCATGACCAATAGCATGGGTTTAATTATCTCTCCACCACCGAATTTGTAATTAACCTCTCCGGCTGCCAATAATGATTTATCCGTGTTGTGATGAAGAACAGCCCCAACTTCTTTCAAGTACTCCTGGCTCAAGTTAATCGATATTTGATTCATGAGCTTATCACATATTGTATCAGGATGTCCCAATCCCTTCCTTTCAACTATTTCCACTCTCTGGTTCTCTACAGACTCGTTTTTCAATTTCTCTACAACAATATTTCTAACAACGTGGTTTTCATCAACGACATTCATTTTAATCACTCAAATATTTCCCTAATAACAAATCTTTGTAATTAAGTTATTAATATCTGAGTGAAAGAAATATTCCTATAGGAATAATTATGTTACCAAAGATTTCTGAAATCGGTAGAAAGCGCAAGGCACTTAACCTCACCCAGAAGGATTTGGCGCTCCGTTCAAACGTTAGTCAATCGTTGATTGCCAAGATCGAGTCCGGGAATGTAAATCCGAGTTACGATATCGTAAAGCGGATATTTCAGGTTTTTTCCAGTATAGAGAAAGATATGAATATTCGTGCTAGCGATATATTGAGCAAACCGGTCGTTTCCATTAACAGGGGCGAGAAAGTGGAAAAGGCGATTGATCTTATGAAGAAGCACAACTATTCACAGTTGCCAGTAGTTGATAAAGGATATGTTGTCGGTACCATATCTGAAAAGACCATACTAGAGATAATATCGACTGGAAAAGCGTTGTCCGATATATTGAATAAAAAATCGGAATCTGTGATGACCTCTTGTCTGCCCAGGATAACCGAGGATGAGAACATAGATGTAATATCGACTCTCCTAAGAAACAATCCAGCAGTTCTGGTAACCCGAAAAGGTAAAACTGTGGGTATAATATCCAAGGCGGATTTGTTCAAAATCGCCGACAAAAGGTAATCATCCGTAGTAATCCGGTTCGTTGGATTTGACTCTTTCTTCGTGCATCATATGTCTTCTCTCTTCGAATTTGTTGTAATGCTCTTTGAGGTCCTTAGAGAGAGTTGGTACAGCCTTCTTCAATGCCTCTTCGAAATGTTTTGACGTGATTTCTTCTGTGTCTATGTTTTCACGCAGCGCGTTCAGTCCCGCTTCTCTAACAAGTGCCTCGATGTCCGCACCTGAAAATCCGGCAGTTCTTTTGGCAATGTCCTTAAGGTCAACTCCTTTTAACGGCATGTTCTTTGTGTGTATCTGCAATATCTTCAATCTGGCCTCTTCATCAGGAGACGATACCAATATGAACCTATCAAACCTACCAGGTCTCAACAATGCAGGATCAATGATATCGGGCCTATTAGTTGCAGCTATTACCACAACTCCTTGCAAATCCTCCAATCCAGACATCTCGGAAAGCAGCTGAGACACCACACTTTCAGTAACGTGTGACGATTTGTCACTTCCTCCTCTCCTGGGTGCCAACGCATCTATCTCATCAAAGAATATTATTGTCGGTGCCACCTGTCTAGCCCTTCTGAATATATCCCTAATCGCTTTTTCCGATTCTCCTACCCATTTGCTGTATACTTGTGGTCCTTTTATAGAAATGAAGTTAGCACCGGATTCTGTGGCAACTGCCCTTGCTAACAATGTTTTACCACACCCCGGAGGACCATATAATAGAATGCCTTTCGGTGGTTTAATCCCGATTCGGTCAAAGCTTTCAGGACTATCGAGTGGCCATTCGACCATTTCCTTTAAGTTTTGTTTAACGTTTTTCAGACCACCGACATCTTCCCATTGAACTTTAGGAACTTCTACCAATACTTCACGCATGGCACTAGGTTCAACTACTCTCAGCGCATTCTCAAAATCAGTCCAATCAACGATGAGTTTTTCCATTATTTCTCTGGGCAATTGTTCTTCGTCCTTCCATTTTATCTCGGGTAGAACCCTTCTCAGTGCTGACATCGCGGCCTCTTTGACCAAAGCAGCAACATCAGCTCCTACATAACCATATGTCATGTCTGCCAATTTGCTTAAATCCAATCCCTTTGCTAATGGCATATTTCTCGTATGTATCTTCAATATTTCCAAGCGACCCTTTCTGTCTGGTACAGGGATTTCAATTTCTCTATCAAACCTACCACCCCGTCTCAATGCGGGGTCAACTGCGTTGGGTCTGTTAGTCGCAGCTATAACTATTACTTTACCCCTGGATTTTAGACCGTCCATTAGTGTAAGAAGCTGTGATACAACTCGTCTTTCAACCTCGCCCTTTGCTTCCTCCCTCTTGGGTGCAATAGAGTCTATCTCATCTATGAATATGATCGACGGCGAATTCTTTTCCGCATCTTCGAATATCTTTCTCAGGTTTTCCTCACTCTGTCCGTACCATTTGGACATGACCTCTGGACCACTTATAGAAATGAAGTTAGCACCGGATTCATTTGCTACAGCCTTCGCCAATAATGTCTTACCTGTTCCAGGAGGACCATATAACAACACTCCCTTCGGTGCTTCTACACCAAGCCTTTCGAATATTTCTGGATGTCTCAGCGGTAACTCTATCATTTCTCTTACTTTCTCTATAACTCCCTTCAATCCACCTATGTCTTCGTATGTCACAGTTGGTACAGCGCGTTGATCAAGATTCAAGTCTTTTGGTGCTCTGGGTTGTATTTTCAGGTTTGTAGCATCTGTGATAACAACAGGTCCTTGTGGTGCTACGTCCGTAACTATGAATCTCGTACTTTGAGTGAATGGTGTGAAGAACATCTCCATAAAATCGGATCCGAAGAAGTCCTCGAAGAAATTGGTTGTTTCACCGCCCCTTTTCCTGACAACTGGTGACGGAACTATTATATCGCCCTTCATAACAGGTCGTTTGTATATATTTTGCCTTACCAAATCTGGTGATATCTGGATTACTAAACCCTTTTCGGCTGGCGCTAATGTCACTTCTTTGGCTTCTTTGACATCCGCTTTTCTTATTTTCACCCGTTCGCCAACAGCGCTTCCGCAGTTCCTTCTCATTATACCATCCATTCTGATTATGTTCAATCCTACATCAGATGGATAAGAACGGACCGCTATAGCAGCTGTTTTCCTGGAACCTTCTATTTCAACAACCGTACCTTCTTTTATATTGAGTTTTTGCATAAATTCTGATCCTAATCTAACTATACCTCTTCCAGCTTCTGCTCTTTCCGTTAGTTCACCGACTTTTATCTTTATTTCCTCGACCATTCCCTTCACCGATTTTTAAACATACCTTTTCTTTAATTAATATTTTGTCATTATTCAAAAAATATCTTCTTCCAACAATACATTGAACGTTTTCCAAATCACCTTCTCGGACCATTCATCCAAAAAATTGAACAAGTGGTCTGCATCTTCTGTGTTTATAAAAAATGAACTCTGATCTACTTTTTTGTGCGGAATTTGATCCAAGAGCCCTTTTCTTTCATAAACATATTTTTTCTTACCATCTTTCGTCTTTTTTCGTATTATCTGTTTCCACCCATACAATCCTCTGAAAAACTTATTCCTCTCATAATTGCTATCGAACTTGTCGCTTTTTACATTGTAACATATCAATATCGCACGAGTTCCCATATAGTTAGTGTTTATGTAAATTAAACTTTTTAAATATTTTGGTTCATTATAGATTGCATTGAAGTTACTACTTTCCGTTTTTGTTCATGAAGAATATGTAGAACAATAATGACACAGCGGATGCGACTGTTGTGCTGACCACCAGCAATACGATAAACACGAATTTCAAATCAGATGCGAGTGAACCCAATGGTACCGTCAATACAGTGAATACAAATGAGAATACTATACACACTGTCAATATGAAAAGTGGGAATAATCCAATGATTTTAAATTCTTCCACATCATCCTTCCTTTTTTTGGCCATAATTAAGATTACTCTTTGAATAAAATATCTTTTTATTTTCCTTTAATTCCTTCCAATTTCTTTTCCGCTCTTTTTTGATATTTTTTTGCGGTTGATACAGACACGTCTAATTTGTCCGCTATTGTTTCGGGCCTCAGTCTCAATAAACTCTTGGCAGTTGTCACTCTGCTCTTTTTCAGTATTTCGGCACCCTTTTCACCGATGCCCTTTATGTCAGTTATCTCTATTCTTTTCCTGGATTTTTTCTTCTTCTTTTTCACCTTGTCTTTGACCCAACTTTCCTTTGTCTTGCATTTATGGTTGATACACATCGTGTATGGTCGCTTGCCTTTTCTATTTACTTTTATCATCATCATACCACATTCTTTGCAGGGTCTGTTTAATTTCGTTATATATCCATTTTGAGGCAGGGGAAATCCTGTTTTGCATTTGGGATATCCTCCACATCCTACAAAGCGCTTCTTGGTCCTCTTGGATACGATGACTTTTAATCTATTGTCGCAGTTGGGGCAGTCACCCATATCGTTTTCTTCTTTCCTAGCTTCTATCAATCCTTTCAATAATTTTTTACCTATTTTTTTCTCCTTTTTCTTGAAGTCTTTCAGGGTGTCTGTTAATAATTCTTTGGCTTCCTGTACAATTTTCTCCCTTTTTTTCTCCCCTTTTGCCACATCTTCCATTTCTTTTTCGAATTTTTTGGTCATTTCTTCACTGAGTATCCTAGGACAGTACCCCTTTAGGACTTTGGTAACAGTCTCCCCCAGTTTAGTGACTTTGATGCTTTTTCCATTTATGTATTTTCTGTTATAGAGTGTTTGAAGTATTTCGGCTCTAGTCGCTCTTGTACCCAACCCCTTGGACTCCATCTTTTTTAGTATAGATCCCTGGCTGTATCTTCCTGGCGGGTTGGTTTCTTTCTCACCCAATCGGATTTTGCTAATTTCTAATTCATCGTCTTTTTTCATGTCTGGGAGTTCTTGATCTTCGAATGACAAGAATTTTTTGTAGTATCTTGTCCACCCGGGTTCCAGTGTTTTCTTGCCCTTGAGTTTGAATTTGTGACCGTTAACATCCAATTCGACTGTAACGCTCTCCCGTACAGTCTTTTCGGAAAAAACCGACAGGAATCTTCTAACAATGAGGTCATACATTTTTCTTTGTCTGTTGCTAAGCTTGGATAATTTCGGTGTTTCCGATGTTGGATATATTGCAGGGTGGGCAGGATCTTTCTTTTTACCTTCATTTGGTTCCAGTTTGGATTTTGTCAGTAGCTCTTGTGATGGACCCGAATAAGTTTTTAATTTAGACAAAGATTTTATTATTTTTTTATAATCAATACTTGGCGGGAGCTTTTGTGACGAAGATCTCGGGTATGAAACAGCACCTGCTTGGTATAAACTTTCCACTATTCTCAGTGTATATTTAGGAGAATATTTGAATTGAGAATATGCCTCAGATTGGAGGTCGGTTGTATTGAATGGAACCGGTGGATTTTGGCTGTATTTCCTCTTTCTTATCTTTTTTACAACAGCCTTTGCCCCTTTTTTCTTACAATCCTTTTTGACATTTTTCGCATCTTTCTTGTTCCACATTCTTTTCTTTTTGTACGATGCGGTTAATTTTTTGTCATTCTTTTTTACATCTGCTTCTATCTGCCAATATGGTTTTGGCTTGAATTTTCTTATCTTGAGTTCCTTTTCAAGTAAAATATCCAGGGTCGGTCCTTGGACTCTTCCAGTAGATAGTATCGCAAAGCCTTTATCAGCTGATTTTTTCATAGCTATTGTTAATGCTCTAGTCAGATTTATGCCCCAATAAAAATCTAGATAATGTCTGGTCAATCCAGATTCTATTTGATTGAAATCCAGTTTTTCCATCCTATTTTCAAACGAGTCATTTAGTTCGTCTTTTGTCAGGGTTGAGAATTTCATTCGATGTGCGTTTTTCTCTCCTGACATGAAGCGTATTATGTTGTACCCTATTACGGAACCTTCTGTATCGTAATCGGTCGCTATTATAAAATTAGTTTTGGACTTGTCTTTAGATTTCTTTTCTATAACTTCTTTTATGTTCTTAAAATATTTTTTAGAGAATTCTGATCCCTTTTTCTCAAAACTAGGTATCCATTCGGTTTTGAATGTGGGATAAGTCCAACCGGAACCATCCTTTACAGTATCCAATGCGAATATATGTCCGACTGCGGGTAGGACTATGAATTCATCCCCGTCTTTCACGAATTCGTACCAATACGATCCACGCTTTTTCTTTTTTCTAACCTTTTTACCTGCTAGTGCTTCGGCTATCTTTGTTGAAGCGCTGGGTTTTTCTGTTATTAAAATATTTGTCTGCATTTCACATCCTATAAATTACCTATATAATAAGGGAATATATATAATTGTTCCGGATTTTATTCTAACACTACTGCCTGTGTTTCAGAACTAGTTTGTAGCATTGATTCCATAGCGGATATTCTCGTTTCTAGATATACCAGTTTGTCAATCATTTCAGCGATTCTGTTGTCATAATCCTGGATATCGTTTTCCTTTGGGATGTTATCGACTGATTCTCCCATTTTCTTTATAACCCTTTCTAGTTTTGTTAGCCTATCGTTTATACTTGTCATTTCCTTTGCCATACCGGGCGATTTGGTACCAGTATCTCTTTTCACAGGGATTCTATTAACTTTTTCTCCTAGCTTATCTATCTCATTCCTCAACGATTCTACGTCATCTTCAGTTTTCCTCGCCTTCTTGACAGAAAACGCCATTTGATTCATGTCAGTTTTAACATCCTTCACTATTTCGTCAAGGTGTTTGACCTCTCGCTCGATACCCTTTATCTTGTTCAATCTACCGTCGAGATCATCATATATAATTTCTACCCTATTGGAAAGACTTTTTATTTCATCCTTCATGAATCTGAATTGTTGAAGTTTTTTGTCAACCTCATCTTCCAGTGCAGTTAATTTTTCAAATCCTTCGAATCTCTTCGCTACTCTTTCAACTTCGTTTACGTCTTTGCTCAGCTCCGATACCACTCTTTCTACAGAATCAACCCGAGTTTTCATAACCTCAAGACCTTTCCTGCTGTCCTTAACAACTTCCAATAACTTCTTCGGTACTTTTCCACCACCTGTTTTTTCCATCGAATCTATTTTTTGTTCCAGTGAAGATATTTTCAGGTTTGTTTTGTTGTGCTTATCGTCCATTGTTTCGATTGCTGATCTAATTGATTTCAATTTAGAATTAACATAATCAAAATCCGCTGTTTGTATCTGTGAACCTTTGATATGTCCCCTAATTTTTGTATCTATGTTGCTCTCGAGCTCCGTTATAGTCTTCTGCATGGACTCGAAATTTCTCCCAAGAACATTCATATCTCTTTGTATGTCCGCTAGTTCCATCGAATCTATTTCAAGCGTCGGCCTTGATTTTAGTTCGGCAACCACCTTTTCCAATTTTTTCAATCTTATTTTACCCTCTTCTGGTAATTCGGCAGTTATGTCAACCATCTGGGCAGCTGCTCTGGCCAGATTTTCAATTCTCTTTACCCTACTTTTGATAATCGATACGTCTTCCTTGCTCACGGATGATTTGAATTCTTTATTCAGATTTTGCAGTATCTTCTTTAGTTCTATGATACCTGCTTGCTCTATAAGGATTAAATCTTCCAATTCTTCCATTCTTTCTTTGTCCAATTCCAGTTCTTTTACATCGACTTCTTTTAATTTGGATGATATTTCAGAAACAGCGAACTCTAAATCAATAAATCTTTTCTGCATGCTGATTAGACTCATCTTTAGTCTGTCAGGGGTTACATCATCCTCTACATCGAATTTGTTCTCTTTTTCTTTATCAGTCAAATCCATCCCTTATTTTTTAATTTATCCTGTACACTCCTAAGAATAGTTTGTTCTTTTTTGAATAATATTCTTTGCCTTTTAAGCCATATCAACCAAACAAATAATATCGTTATTATCATTAGGGGCTGCCAAATTACACTGTGAAGCCAGTTTATGTATTGGGTACCGAATTTCGCCGTTAATAACAATATACTGGAAATTCTCAATATGTTTGCCAAAAACACAAGAGATATTGCAATTAAGATGTTTCGTATTTTTCGGAATTTGTGTGGTACAGGAGATGCCAACATGAGAGCAAATAATGTGTACATACTTTTCCATCCGGTACAGTCGGTATTTATGGTGATGCTCAGTACGAGCGGGGCTTGATCGAAGATTAGATTGATGCCCTCCCTTCTAACAGAATATCCTATTATATTGAAAATTTGATATACTATATTCGACACAATTAGCTGAATTTGTGTGAATTCCATTCCTGATAAAATAATCACGTATAATGGTATTGACAAAAGATTAAATTTTATCAAAAAGTCGACAAGTATTTCAATTTTTTCGAGATTAGAATCATTTAGTTTTATCATCATTTTTCCTCCTTCTCTTTTTTATCGTGTTTCTTATGGCGGTTGTTATGTTTTCGTTTTTTCCCTTCAAGATTCTTGAGACAACCTTGTCGAATATGCTGTTTAATCCAGTCCTGTCCAATGCCGATTTCACCTTTCTGAAAAGGAATCTGTTGCTTTTCCAAGCCTTTATAGCCGCTGCTAGTGCATCTTTCTCGTGCTTTCCCTTTATTTCGATTCCTGGTTCGGATTTTTTCAATAATGCTTGGAATTTCTTTACTAGTTTATGTTTTTCAGATACATTCATCGATTCCTCTGGTACGAAGAGTACGCTACCCATAGAACTTGCTATTTTTTCCACATTACTGGGTGCGGGGGACACGTCAGTTGCAACAATCAACGGGGTACCGTGTCTTGTGATGATCCTTATTATTTTTTCTGGACCAGTGTTCCTTCTGCTGGATAAATGTACGAGATTACCTTCTAAATCTATAATTGCTATTCCCGTATTGGTTCCAGGGTCTACACCCACTATTGTAGCTTTGATCTATTCATCACCTTTATTAACGGAGCTCAGAATATTCCTCATATTGTGTGCCATTTTCTCACCGATTCCCCTCACCTTTTTCAATTCGTCCTCACTTGCGCTAAATACTCCCTCGATGCTCCCAAATTTATCCAATAAGCGTTTGCTGATAACAGAATTTATGCCAGGTATTCCGGATATTATTTGTTCCTTCAATTTTTTCAAATCTTTGGATTTTTTACCAATCTTAATCGAAACCGGTCTGTTTCTCCCAATCTGTTCCTTGTTGGCTATCCAATAAATTGTCAATGCGGTGTCCTTGGGATTCTTTGTTGATATCACGGATGCACCGTAGTTTATGATTAGCGTTGACATAGCCGCTTTAAGTGCATTTATTGATATGTTTCTATTAGACGAACCTTCGATTATGAATACGGGCTTCTCGAACTCTTTCTTCATTATCCTGGCTTGATCGAACAATCTACCATCAATTATAGATGATACAAAGTCTGGGTGGTCTTTTCTTTCAATGACAACTTGATCGGAAACAATGAAGTCCCCCACGGATAGCGGGGATTCACTGATATGCGCACCGAATGTTTTCAACGCGTTTATAACTTTCTTTTCCCTGTAATCACACGCCACGATTATTTTACCATCTGTTTTAATGATTTTTTGGGTTTTCATAAAAATCTATCATTTTGTCCAATCGAGCAGAGATTTTTTCCTTTTTATCCCCTTACCGTTCTTTAAGTCGTACAGTACCTTTTTCATTTTTTTCTCTTTGTTGACGGCCGACCAATAGTAAGCTTCATCTCTTGTATCTTTGGTGATTAGGAATATCACCTTACCGGTCACTTGACGTCCTACTCTTCCGCGTCTCTGGATAGTTCTTATAGCGCTTGCCACAGGTTCATAAAATATTGCATAATCGACCGATGGTACGTCTAACCCTTCTTCACCAACACTTGTAGCAACTAGTACATTGAATTTTTTATTTTTAAAATCTTTCAATATCTGGATTTGCTCATCCTGTTTCATCCCCTTTCCTTTCTTGGTCGCTTGTCCGATGAATTCATGAACGGATATTCCCTCATTTTCCAATATCTCTTTTATCTTGTCAACTGTTGCCCTGTAATTAGCGAAGATTATTATTCTGTCGCTTTTTCTATCATTGATGAGGTTCTTTACAAGTTCTTTTATTTTGTCCATCTTAGGATGTTCTTCATTCTCGTAGCACTCCTCTATTATTTCCAATATCTCTTCCATTCTCCTATTTTTCATGAGTCTTTTGTCAGTTTTCTTATCGCTTTTTTTCAGTTTGTCTAAGTAGTTTTTCAGAAACGTCACTCCTTGGGTTTCGAGCAGACCCATGGCATGGTCTAGTTTTATTGCCTCGGCAGTCCGTATCATTGCCCACATGTTTCCATAATTTTTTGATCCCTTGGAATATCTGGCTCCCAATTTCCTTTGAACACCCAGCAGCATTTTTTTACTGGGTTTGTCAGTGAATATGTAGTGTTTTTTCTTCAACCAGTCCACATCGTCTTGAAAACACTCCTTTAACAGTGACTTTATCCTCTTGTATTTTTCAGGAAAATCAACATATATCCAATCCTTCTCAATACCTTTCACATATGGTTTTACGTCTTCATCTTCTTCGCTCCTGATTTCTACTTTTTTGATGAACAGATTGTCTATAACTTCTGCAATTTTTTCTGTATTTCCACCCGGAGATGCCGTAAGACCAAGTATCACCGGATTTTCGGATTGCAACATGAATTTCTTCGCTATGTATGTATATGCATAATTCCCGACAGCGCGATGGGCCTCGTCTATGGTCATGAATGAGAATTCTTTAAAATTCAGCTTTCCACTTTCCAGGTCGTTTCTAATGCATTGGGGAGTTGCCGCGAATATCCTGCCTCTCTTGTATAATTTCTCTCTCTTTTTGGGTCTAACATTTCCTGTTATTAGTAGTATATCATCAGGATCTATATTGGTGAATTCTTCAAAACTTTTCATATGTTGTGCGTTCAGTGGTCTGCTTGGCGCTGTTATCAATATTTTGCTTCCTGGTATAGATTTGAGCCTCTTGGCACCAACTAAGACCGATATCAGTGTTTTACCCAGTCCTGTTGGCAATACGACTAGTGTATTGTTATCAGTGGCAGTTTTTGATATGTTTATCTGATATTCTCTCCTTTCAAATTTATCCTCGTCTAGAATAGACAATTAACCACCTACTACAACAATTATTTAACTTTATTATTTTTAATTGATATCAAATTAATGTTGAGGTTATTTCATGAAAGTTGCTGTTTTATTTTCAGGAGGGAAAGATTCTACCTATGCGTTGAAAAAAGCATTTGATAGTGGTTGGGATGTCGGATATATGATTACATTGATACCCGAGAAAGATGATTCATGGATGTTCCACCATCCCTGCATAGAATTGACAAGATTACAGTCGGAATCGATAGGAATAAAACATTTGGTCAAAAATACAAGCGGAAACAAGGAAAGCGAACTAGAAGACCTCAATGAAGTATTAGCCGGTATCAGAGATGATATAGATGCGCTGGTGTCCGGTGCAATTTCAAGTAATTATCAGAAAGATAGGATAGATACAATCTGCGCGGATAACGATATAGAGAGCGTTACTCCTCTATGGGGGTTGGATCAGTCCGAACTTGTCAAAGATCAGATTGAATATGGGTTGGATATCATATTTTCTGGGGTATCTTCTGCTGGGCTGGATGAAACATGGTTGTTTCGTAAATTGGATGATCGGGCTTTGGGTGATTTGGAAAGAATCCATGACAAATATGGCATAAATATTGCTGGAGAGGGTGGAGAGTATGAGACTTTCGTAAAGGACGCTCCATTCTTTAGCAAGAATATATTGATTGAAGATTTTGAGAAAAAATGGGACAATGAGACCGGCAGTGGGTATATAATTTGTAAAAAAGCTAAATTATTAGATAAGGTGATATAATGAAATCTCCATTACTGATAGTCGCTGAATTGATATCGGGATTGATAATGGGCCTCATAGATTCCGTGATATTTGTTCTATCCAAATTTATAGAATTGATAATAAGCCTGTTGTCAATATCTGTTTTAAGTACGACCGGGTTCGTGGTAGCGGTCCTTGCAGGTGCGGGAGTTTTCATATTCCTAACAGGATTTGTATTCAAGAGCGCAAAGACGCTGATATCCCTGGTCATAGCGTTCATAGCAGTTATCGCAGTACTTGCATTCTTTTCGGTGTTATGACAAATGGTGTCGACATGGGCATTCTAATTAATCTGGTCGGGATCATACTATCGCTTTTTTCATGGTTCAATCCGATTGGATTTGACCAAATGCTTCAAATATCGTTATTTATCTTGGGGTTTGACATGATGGGAGTATTGCCCAAGACAGCGATATTCGGGTTAAGTGTTATTTTCCCAAGATTCGGTGACAGACTAGGTAGCTTCTCATGGACTCTGATATTCCTTTTCATGTCGGAGCTGATATTGTCAATTTTGCAATTGGAACGTCCTTACCGTATATTGATAAAACCATCCGCCGTGTTTCTAACATCTTTCATTTCACTCGGGATACAACCAGCTTTAATTATTTCTGGAATAGATTTATTGATAAATCTGACACATAAAGATTAGATAATATCTGCCGAGGTCGCATAATCAGGTAGTGCACCAGCCTCGAAAGCTGGCGTCCTTTGGACATCTGGGTTCAAATCCCAGCCTCGGCGTTTTACGCCCTTATATTTATAAATGTAGCGTATAAAATAGCAGTATAGAAGTTGAACTGGACGGAATTAATAAAAGTACGTTCTATTTTTAACTTTGATTAAACTATAAAGGAGGTTAACTTAAATGAGATACGATAAAAGAGGATTCGGACGAAGCGGAGGTTTCCGCAAGAAAAGATACAACTTGCCCAAACCAGTAGATGTTGGGGAAGAGTACGATGTTGAAATCACAGAAATTGGATCTAAGGGCGATGGTATAGCCAGGATCAAAAATTTCATCATATTCGTAAGCGGAGCCAATAAAGGCGAAAAAGTCAGGATCAAGATAACTGATGTAATGAACAGGTTTGCTGTTGCAGAGAAAATCGGAGAAGCGACTGGTGAAGTCGAAGGATCTGAGGAATCTGAAGAAACTGAAGAAGCTACAGAAGAAGCAGAAACAGTTGAAGAAGCAGCGGAAGTTGAAGAGGAAGCAGTTGAGGAAGCAGAAGAATCTGCTGAAGAAACTGAAGAATCGGAAGAGACGCCTGAAGAAGCTGAAGAAGAATCCGTTGAAGAAACAAGCGAAGAAGACGCTGAAGAAAATACAGAAGAATAACTAAATTGATGTGAGTGATTGAGTCATTTTTTTCTTTTGACTCACCAATTTATTTTCTTTAAATTACAAAATTATAGTATGCCTAGAAGTAAATGGGTATCCGATTTGCCCGAGATTAAGTATGAACAGACCGAAGAAATCGATTCTAATAATCCTGGTTCTAAGACTGGTAAAGAGAAAAAAGTTAGAAAGGGAGTTGATGGTAAAAAAACACCTTCCACAGATAACAATAATAAAAAATTTACCAGAAGACCTAAGATAGTTTTGAAAAGAACGATGCGTTCCTATCTCTATAATTATTTGTTGATAGGGTTGATGTTAGTTTTTTTCTATCTTTTATGGAACAATTATGAATTAAGTTTGGTGATCCCTCCCAAAACATTGGGGGATGTTTTGGGGGTATTGGTCGTATTCGCCTTTTTCGGCGTGTTATTATATCTATTCAAGGAACCTGCGATAGAGCGTAAGTTTAGAAAATTTATAATAACCGATGATGAGATTGTAAGGTCAGAAGGGATATTCAGAAGGAGTAGGATTGTGATACCATACCATTCGGTATCTAACATAGATGTCTATAAAGGGGTGATTGGCAGATTGATGAGATTCGGTGATATAAGAATTGTTGGATTCAGGAATGAAATATCCATGAATGGCATACATGATCCTGATAAATATTATAATATAATTCAGAAAAGGATGTCTAAGAAATCTGATTCTAAAAAATCAAAACCAGATAATGATATGCCTGATAATGAGATGGAATCTTACAATTCAGAAAAAAAATTTTTGGATAGAATAGTGAAGACTTTCGATAAGTTGATTAAACCAAAAGATAATAAATAATGCTTACTAATTAGTGAAGAACGTGGTTTCTCCTTTGTGGGGTGTTAAGATTGAATAACGGTGTTAAAAACGCATTCATAATACAAGCTATAAATGCTTTCATTTATGGAGTGATATTTATAATTGTGCCATTGCTCATGGTCGATCGGGGTGTCACGGTCGAATATATGGGGCTGATTTTTGCGGTACTTCCCATAATTACGCAAACGAGCAGATTATTTTTTGGGACAGTATCGGATTATGTTGGTCGTAAAAAGTTTTACTTTCTCAACGGGATACTTAACCTGGTCTTTTTGGGGTCCTATTATTTTGCCACAACCGCTGTTGGATTCCTTATTGGTAAGATAGGTGAAGGGGTGAGAAGCGCTTCCCTCTGGGCCGTTAATAGGGCATATCTTATAGATCACATAGATGAACAAGAAGAAGCTCTGATAAAACTAAAGGGTATCAACAGCGTGTTCCAGGCCTTGGGTATGTTGCTTTCGGGATTCCTTTTAACATTTCTATTTTATGATAAAACTCTCATATTGTTGATGGCACTTTCAGTTTTCCTATTCCCGAATATCAGGATGCTGAACGATATTAAAACAAGGATACTTAATCTAAAGGTCGCTCTCTTATCCCTAGATTTCAGGCATAAATCTGAGAAGTTCAAAAATTTCATAGGTATATTTTTCTTGATAGGACTTTCGTGGGGACTTATAACTGGTTATATATTGCCATTATACCTTAAATTGAGTGGTGTGGCCACAGAGAATATAGGGCTGTTATTGGGTGTACGGATTCTCTTGAATGGGATATCAGTTTATGTGTTCAGTTTAATGTGGGAGGGTAAAAAGAAAATACTTGTTGGTGGGATATTATATTCGTTGATATTGGTACTTTTCCCATATTCCAATTATTCGACATTGCCAATCTTAATAGTTTTGTGGGGCACAATCAGTGGAATTGCAGATGCTGGGATAGAGACAATATTTGTAAATATATCTAATGAGAAGACCGTTGCCAAAGATATAGGAACTCTTATGATAGGTACACACGCTGGGATAACTATAACTCAGGCCCTTTCGGGATTCGTGATAACTAGATTAGGATTCCATACACTATTCTTTCTGTCAGCGATGTTATATGTGTTGTTTTCATTCACGGCTTATTATAACATGAACGGTGAATGATTGGGTAACCATTAAAAGGTTAAAAGATTTTATTCTATTTATGCCAGTTAACGCAGGACCTGAATATTACAATGCAGAGAAGAAATATGCAGATGCTAAGACCAAGGAAGATAAGGTAAAGGCATTGGAAGAAATGATTCGAACGCTTCCCAAACATAAATCTAGCGAGAATCTATTGGCTAGTCTGAAGAAGAGACTGTCGAAATTAAAAAAGGAAAAAACGGTGCAGGCAAAGGCCAAGCCGAAGTTTTCTATAAGCAAGGATGGTGCTGCACAGGTCTGTATATTCGGATTTACAAATAGTGGTAAGAGCACATTATTGAAACAATTGACAAATGCTAATGTTGAAATAGGAAATTATTCATATACAACAGCCAAACCGACAGTTGGAATGTTGGATTACACCGGCGTTAAGATACAATTGGTCGAAATCCCATCAACATTTTCGGCTGATGTGATGTCTATTGTTAGAACATGTGATTTACTTTTGATATTGTTGAATGGGACTAATGATTTGGAATCCCAGTTGAGTGAAATAATCGATATATTAGACGAGCATGGAATAGATGATAAGAACATTTTAATAGTTTCTAATAAGTCAGACAAGAAAAAAAATGAACATGTTCTGGAAATTTCTGCTAAAAGCGGAGATGGGTTTGAAGAATTGACGGATGCGATATGGGGTAGTTTAAATCTAATTAGAGTTTATACAAAATCACCTAATACACCAAAATCGAAAAAACCCCTAACGCTAGAAAAAGGATCCACGGTAAAAGATGTTACAAAATCGGTTCATAAAACACTGCTAAAGAATTTCCGCTTTGCAAGAATATTTAATGATACAAAATATAGTGGGAGGCAGGTTGGATTGGAATATGTTCTTTCTGATTTAGATACAGTTGAAATACATTCGTGATATAAAATGACCAAGGTTTATGCAGAAGTTTATGGTTGTCCATCAAATATAGCCGATTATGAGATCTCTTTGGGACTCTTGAATAAAGCAGGGTTCGAATTCGTCGATTCCCCGAAAGAATCAGACATCAATATAATTTTTACATGTGTAGTGAAAGAACCGACTTCAAAAAGGATGGAATATGTTATCGGTAACATGGTAAAATTGGATACACCGCTTCTAGTGGCTGGGTGTATGCCCAGGATATACCAAGATAAGATAAATATGTTGGCGCCAGATGCAAGTATGTTGGGACCAGATTCCATAGAAAAAGTTGTCGATGTTGTTAATATGGTTTTGGACGGGGAAAGAGTGATATTTATAGAAAATTTACGTAAGTCCAAGATGGAGTTCGATAGATTGAGAAAATATGATGATGTTGGGATAATACCGATTTCAATTGGATGCAATCAGAAATGTACATATTGTTGTGTGAAGTTTGCAAGAGGCGAGCTATATTGTTACCCTCCAGAAGACGTCATTGATGATGTGAAAACTGCTGTGAATGATGGCTGTGATGAAATATGGATTACATCCCAAGATAACGCGTCTTATAATTATGATGGTATCAGATTACCCGAGTTTCTTGGTATGGTATGTGAAGTACCAGGTGATTTTATAATTAGGGTAGGTATGATGAATCCAACGTATCTTAAAGATGATAAGATGTTGGATAATTTGTTGCATGTTTACAATAACAAAAAAATTAAGAAATTTTTGCATATACCCGTACAAAGTGGTTCTAACAGTGTCTTGAAATCAATGAAAAGAGGGTACAGTGTCGGAGATTTTAAAAATATTGTCAAAAGATTTAGAAAAGAAATACCGGATATATTCCTGAGCACGGATATCATAGTCGGGTTCCCCACTGAAACAGAGGACGATTTCCGAAAAACGATAGAATTGATTACTGAAATAAAACCGGATAATGTTAATGTGTCAAAATTCGGCCCCAGACCAGGTACAAAATCCGAAGAAATGAACCAGCTCGGTGAAGATATAATCAATAGGAGGAGTCGGGATTTGTATCACGTTATTTCTTCTCTTTGAGAACACTCTTGACTATTTTTTTTACTTCCTGTGGATTTGATTTTCCACGGACCTTGCTCATCGTTATCCCATATAATTTATTTTCGGATAAGTCCGGATTTTCATCGAATACGTCTTTCACTATTTTTTCGATCTCTTTTTTTGATAACAGTTCTATGCCCAATTCTTTGATAGTATTTGACATAGAGTGATTCGGATTTTTAGATAAGTGAGTTAGGATTTCTATTATACTTTCCTTTACAATTCTATTTTTATTTAAGAACTTGAAAACATCCATAAAGTGTCCTTCTTTAAGATTATCTATTTCCACACCTCCCCTGCGTAATTCAACAAGAGATGAAGTGAATGTATTCGCAACTACCGTGTTGTCTACTTTCGGATATTTTTCGGTTATTTTTTCGAATAGTTCAAGATAATCCGAACTTATGAGTTGGTTGGCAATATCTTCCGGGAGCTTAAATTCATCCTTGAGTTTTTCCAATTTATCTGTTAACGATTCCGGTAACCTTTGTTCAATATCCTTGATCCATTTTTTATCTATACATATCGGCAATATATCCGTTTCTGGGTACATTCTAGCTGCGCCCGGTAATGGTCGGCTGAAATCTGTACTACCGTCCTCATTTGTAGATCTCGTCTCTTCTTTGACTTTATCCAGTTTGAGTTGTCTTTCAACTTCAAGTTTTACAACCTTTGAAAGCATTTTCAGATTTTGTACCCCCTTGATTTCAACCCTGTTATCATTCTTAATACTGACATTTACATCCTGTCTTATACTGCCAATCCCGTGTTTGACTTTTCCTGTACTCCTGCAGGTTAATCCTATCATATATGCTATTTCTTGTATTTCTTCGGGTAGTAATCCAGTTAGTGTTCCAGTCGTGATTTCTACCAACGGTATTCCTAATCGATTAAGCCTGTAAATAGTTTTGTTTTTCCCCGTATTTACTCGTGCAGCAGAGTCTTCTTCCAAACAAATCTGATTTATTTCGATTTTTTTGTCATTGTATTTTAACCAACCGTTTGTTCC
The DNA here is from genome assembly GCA_964400475.1 of uncultured archaeon. Taxonomy (GTDB): domain Archaea; phylum Aenigmatarchaeota; class Aenigmatarchaeia; order CG10238-14; family SCSR01; genus CAYNTH01. The sequence goes on from CAYNTH010000003.1 coordinate 32,597, forward strand.
TATCACCATCGTTCGTTGGAATGCACTGGGATTACTCCCATCAGTTATGGCCTTTCTCATCACTTGTATTTCATCGGGTATATCGCAGTTGAATAAAAGTGAAATTTCTATAGCGGTTTTTAGAGCATTTTTGTTCAATTTATGTGGTGGCTCCTCATCTATATCTACTAAACAGGTTTCTTCGTCGAATAATTGATAAATGAAATCCATATTTTTCATATGTTCATGTTTAGAAGCGATATCCACTTCGCCAAGCTCACTCATGACAGGATGTTGTTTTCTCTGAATAGTTTTTTTGACTTCATCTTCTTTCATGCCAGTCGAACACTTACAGAATAATTTTTTATCAGTATCGAGCTGTTGATGGATTTCTAATCCTGCTTTTAATTTTATTTTTTCATAATCTCTATTTTTCATTTAGAGTTCCTCCAGTTTAGTCCTTTCACTAATCTCGCCAGATATATTTTCCAGCATCATTTTTTCAACTTTTTTCATCGATTTCGTATGGCCCAATACCCACATAAGTTTGACAAGGGCGGTTTCTGGTGTCCAATCACAACCATTACCGATGATTCCTATGTTATCCAATATTCTGCCGGTTTCGTAGACATTCATGTTGAGTCTCCCGTATATGGTTTGTGGTGCGAATACGACCGGTATTCCGGAGTCAATCAACGACTTTAGTGAAGGTAGTATGCTTTTTGCCAATTTACTTCCCTTCGGGTTGGTTGGAACGTGTCCAAGTCCTGTTGCAGCAATTACAATTCCGTCATAAAAATCTGAAAGCTTTTCTACAAATTTTGGTTTCAATCCGGGATGACTATAAATAATCCCAACATCTGGATTAATTTTATTATCTAGTTTTACCTTCCCTTTACTGCGTTTATTATAATCATCTCTTAAGTATTCTATCTCCCTGTTTTCGTATTGTATCTTAGCAAATGGCTCGGCATTTATACTTCTGAACGTGTCTCTTCTACTCGTGTGCATCTTTCTTACCTTAGTACCTTGGTGAAATATGCAATAGTTGTCAGATGTTGTTCCATGCATACATATACCAACTTCAGCAATTTCGGATTCTGCTGCAATCGTGGACGAGCATATTAAATTCATAGAATTATCACTGCTACCTCTGTCAGAACTCCTCTGAGATCCGACTAATACGATAGGAATTGACGGATTCTGGACCATGAAACTGAGGGCTGCGGCTGTATAGTGCATTGTGTCAGTACCATGCATCAATACTATTCCGTCAGATTTTGATTTTATCTCCTTCACGACTTCCTTTGAGATAATCTTCCAGTGTTCCGGAGTCATATCTTCTGAAAAAATATTGAACAATTTCCTAGCTTTAACATTCGCTATGTTCTTTAGTTCTGGAAAACTGATTAACATATCATCTGGTGAAAATGCTGGGAATACGGCGCCTGTTTTATAATCAACTCGGCTGGCTATTGTACCTCCTGAACCCAGAATCGATATTGTTGGTTTTTTCGGGTCTTTTTTTACCTTTATCTTGGATTCCTTGAACTCTATCTTTTTTCCACCTTTCATTTTTTCGATTTTTACGCCTTTTTCGTATCTAATCCCTATGTTATAGCCGTTATCCAGTTTTATAACAATCGAATTATCGTCGCCCACGTCTATTTTGGGTATGAGAATGCCCTCATATTCTTTTTCACCCTTCTTGATTTTAATTCTATTGCCGGTTTTTATTTTCTTCTTCTTGAACATCTTGTCGAGTTTCTTCGAATACAAACAATCACTAAATAATTTATGAATTACGGAATTATAAAACAAATTGATTTATTCTGTTGAAGCTGCTGCTTTTATAAATCCTTTGAACAGTGAATTAGGTTTTAGAGGCCTTGATGTGAATTCCGGATGGAATTGGGATCCTATGAAGAATGGATGTTCGGGCAGTTCTCCTATCTGCATGACTCTTTCACCTTTAGTGTATTTGTCATCAGCTTCTCCAGAAAATACGAAACCGTTTTTTTCCAGGATGTCGATATATTTTGGATTTATCTCGTACCTGTGTCTAAATCGTTCAGTTACTTCTTTCTTTCCGTATAATTTCCTTGCAAGCGTGTTTGTCTTTATTTTTGTAGTTTGTCCTCCCAATCTCATGGTTGCACCGTATTTCGATTCTTCTATTAGTTTTCTCTGCCATGGCAAGAAATCCACAACAGGATTTTCAGTATTTTCGTTTATTTCAGTGGAATGAGCATCTTCAATATTACACACATTCCTGGCAAATTCTATTACAGCCAATTGCAATCCAAAACACAGACCCAGATATGGTATATTATTTTCTCTCGCGAATTTTATCGCCTTTATTTTTCCTTCCACACCAGAGCTTCCGAACCCTCCAGGGACTATTATACCATCCATCTCGTTTAGAATATCCAATTTTTTATCATCCTTTTCAAAATCCTTAGCATCTATCCAATTTACCTCGGATTTTATATTGTTCGCAGCTGATGCGTGTTTTATCGCCTCCAAAACGGATACATATGAATCCGGTAATTTGTAATCCCCTATATCTACGTACTTGCCGACTACCCCGATTTGTATGGCTTTTTTGGGGTTGTTGGTAGAATCAACGAATTTTTTCCAATCTTTCAAATCGGATTCCTTTTCTTCCATTCCAAACTTTTTCAATATCTTATTCCCAAAATTCTGTTTTTTGAATTCCATCGGGATTTCGTATATATTCTTCACATCCGGGTTTGACAATATACAGTCCTTCTCTATGCTGCAGAATAACGATATCTTGTTGATCCTCGGCTCATCCAATTCATTTTCAGATCTACAAACTATGAAATCTGGTTGTATCCCGAGCTCACGCAGAGCCCTTACAGAATGTTGGGTGGGTTTTGTTTTCATTTCTCCCAGGGATTTCAATAACGGTAGATATACGACGTGTACGAACATTGTGTTGTTTTTTTCCATCTTGAGCTGTCTGGCAGCTTCCAGAAATAATACGTTCTCATAATCGCCTACAACTCCGCCTATCTCTATGAGAACAAAGTCTACATCATTTTCATCAGATACTCTCTTTATCCTCCTTTTTATCTCGTCCGTTATGTGGGGTATTGGTTGAACGGTTTTTCCCAAATATTCTCCCCTCCGCTCTTTATCTATCACTTCTTTGTAGACTTGTCCGGTTGTTATATTGTGGTCCTTGCTGATAGTCTGGTTCATGAATCTCTCATAATGTCCTAAATCTTGGTCTATCTCACCACCGTCTTCGGTTACCCAAACCTCCCCATGTTCAGTGGGTCTGAGTGTACCAGCATCGTAATTTATATATGGATCTATCTTTATTGCGGTAACTTTGTGGCCTTTTGATTTGAGAAGTAGTCCTAATGAAGATGTTGTTATTCCCTTGCCCAATCCAGAAACAACACCACCTGTAACAAAAATATATTTCGTGCCGTTTTTGTTGTAAGTAGAATTTGTTTGCATAGTAAATAATAATATTTAACAAAAATAAGGATTTCGGCGTAAGAAATATAAGTTATTTTCTGGTTATAATTTCTATGACATCGTTATTTTTTAATTCATGTGACGCTGATAGTTTTCTTTTAGTTCTTGCATCAACACCGCATATGAATTTGTCCCCGAGGTCGGTATGTACTTTGTAAGCCAATTCCTTTACCGTGGTTCCCCTTGGAATTATAAGTGAATCTGGTAATACATTTCCATCTTTGTCGGTCAGGTCGTTCTTATTTGCCACAGGATAAACGACGATGTTGTCCAGTATATCGATGACCGCCTTGTTCAAACATTTCTGGACACCCGTATGGCCGTATTTACCCAGGATTCTCATCTTTATAAAATCAAGTGCCTTTTTTTGTTCCTTTTCCAATTCTTTTTCGGTTGTGAAACTGTTCCCTGGTAGATAATGTATGTATCCATTTTCATCCGCCCTTTTCAATGCGATTTCGGTCTCAGCACTGGTGGGTACGATATTATCATATTTTTCCTTCAAATCCTCGAAATTATCCTGCGCCTTTGATAGGTCTACTTTATTGGCTGCTATGATTATCGGTTTCGATGTTTTCCTGAGTTCCCCTGCAAAATTTAGAATACTGCTGCTATCCTTTAGATCCAATTTATCCACTTTATCCAATGCCGATTCGATTTCCTGTTTGTCAATACTCAGTCCAGATAATTGTTCTGATAGAATCTTCGATAGATCCGATTTGCCAGCTTTCGACAATTTTCTTTCAAATTTTTTCAATGCCTTTTCTATTATTGTTGAAAACCATAGATCTATCTCCCTTTCCAAAAATTCTATGTCATCGATCGGGTCTCCTTCCCCAGGATTTCCTTCTTGGTCGGTTTCCCCTGTTGCATCAACTATGTGTATCAGTGCAGATGCCTGTCTGAGGTCGTCGAGAAACTGGTTCCCAAGTCCTCTGCCTTTATGCGCATCTGGCACAAGTCCTGCAACATCTACAACTTTTACAGGGATATATCTCTTGCCGTTTTTACAATGGCCATGTTTTGGGTTGCATTCTACTCCGAATTCTTGACAAACGCAATCTACTATTATATTGCCTACACCAACATTTGGTTCTATTGTGGTGAAAGGGATACTAGATATTTTTACATCTATCATAGTGATTGCTTTAAACATCGTTGATTTCCCTGAACTGGGCTTACCGACAAGGCCTATCATCATTTTTTTCAACTGATTCTTTTATAAATTTATCCAAAGAAAACTTATGAGTTGAAATATATAGTATTAACTGAATGTGAGTACATGTCTGACAAAAAAACAAACAGAATAGCAGTGATAGACAGGGAATTGTGTAAGCCAAATAAATGTCAAATGGTTTGTGTGAAAAGTTGTCCCATAGTGAGGAGTGGAGAAGACTGTATTTTTTATGAGGAGGTCGAGGGAAAGAAGGTCATCGGGATAGACGAGGAGATGTGTGTTGGGTGTGGGATATGTGTTAAGAAATGTCCTTTCGATGCACTTTCAGTGGTTAATTTGCCTAAGGAGTTGGAAGAGAGTCCGATACATCGATATGAGCCAAATGGATTTGCACTTTACAGGCTACCGTTCCCATCCAAGAATGAAATTGTCGGAATTGTTGGTCCGAATGGGGTTGGTAAGACAACTGCGCTTAGAATATTGTCAGGTGAAATTTCGCCAAATCTGGGGGTATTCGATGAGAAAGTCGATTTGTCCGATGCTATCGAAATATTCAGAGGAACGGAGATGCAATCTTATCTGGAAGATTTGGGTGATAGTGATATAAAGACATCCATAAAACCACAACGGGTGGACCAATTACCCAAAATATATGACGGCTCGGCTATTGATTTGTTGGAAAAAATTGACGAACGTGGTATAGTGGACGATTTGATCAAGGAGTTCGGTATTGATAATATAAGGGATAGGGACATATCCAAGCTTTCGGGTGGAGAACTTCAACGTATTGCAATTATAGCTTGTATAGCAAGGGATGCAGATATCTATTATTTCGATGAACCAACAAGTTTTTTGGACGTGTTCCAGAGATTGAAGATAGCCAAGCTCATAAGAAAGTACTGTAGGGACAAATCCGTTATGATAGTTGATCACGATTTGGCCACCTTGGATTTCATGGCAGACCGGATTCATATATTCTACGGTGTTCCCGGTGTTTATGGTGTAGTATCTAAACCCAAAGGGGTGAGAGTTGGAATTAATACATTCTTAGACGGGTACATAAAGGAGGATAACGTTAGATTCAGAGAATCACCAATCAGATTTTCGGATTTGGAGCTCGTTGAAAGGCAGATTTCGCCCGAGATTGTCGTATCATTTGATGATATAGTAAAAAAATTCAACGAATCGTTTAATTTGACGATTGGTTCTGGTAGCATACACAAGAAAGAGATATTGGCCGGATTGGGTGCGAACGCATTAGGTAAGACAACATTCGCCAAAATAATCGCTGGAGAAATCGAACCAGAGAAGGGTGAGATGAGCGAGAATGTAACCATATCATATAAACCACAGTATATCAGGACGGATTTCAGTGGTAGAACCGAAGATTTAATAGAAACCGTAGCTTCAATTACGAGTGATTTAAAAATAGAGATAATTAGGCCATTGGGATTGGAACGGTTGTTGGATAAGAATGTTGATGATTTATCTGGTGGTGAATTACAGAGAGTCGCAATTGCAATGTGTCTTTCGCGAGATGCTGATTTGTATTTGCTAGACGAACCATCGGCGTTTCTGGATGTCGAACAGAGATTATCACTCACGAAATTATTGGATAGGGTGATAAATGTCAGAGAAAAGGCCGCATTTGTTATAGATCATGACTTGTTGTTTTTGAGCCAGGTCGGTCATCGTGGTATGGTATTTATTGGCGAACCGTCCGTGGAAGGAAAAGTCGATGGTATAATCGATATGAAGGATTCTCTTAACAAATTCTTGGAGCGTGTTGGTGTAACATTCCGAAAGGATCCACAAACCGGCCGACCGAGAGCAAACAAGCCTGAATCACAACTTGATAGAGAACAAAAGGACGATGGCAATTACTTCGAGATTTAATAAGAAATAAAAGGTTCGGTATTGGTTAGTTTTAACATGAAAGTATACGTATTATGTCCTGACGGGAATAATAGGGGAGAGATTTATGTTCCTGGTCAAGGATATCTATACTTGAATTTGGATGATCCGATATTATATGATTCTGCATCTATTCGATACGGGAGACATCCCAGCGAAAATTTCAAAATATTAGATAATAGTGATTATAGGCCTATTGATATCGATGATGATTTGATTATGGACGTTGTTGATAGATTAAGACGTGTGGACAATGTGAAGCGAGATATCACATCGTTGGAAACTGAACGCACACGCTTTTTGAAAGCATACAGATACAAGAAAGAATCTAAGTGTTCCGATTTGGAAAAATTAAAAGAATCCTTGAGTTCCCCCATATCCATGGTTAAAGAAAAAATAGATTCTGATTAAATTATTCACAGAACCCTCTTATTTCATTCACGAGTCTTTCAATATTCTGTAATCTGGCGTTTATTGCCTCGTGCTGTATTCTCATGTTTTCGATTTGAGAGTGGATTATCTCGACCTCCGCTTTTAATCCTGACATGTTGTCGCTCTTTGTAATTGGCGTTGTACTTAATTCCCGCGTCGCACTTCTTCTTTCTGGCAATCGTGGGTCATCGAGTGTCGATTTTTTTCTCGTGAACAATCTTTTTATCCTATCTATTATTCCCATATGATTAATTTTCGGTTTTGGACTAAATTAAATTTATGTAATCACAAATTTCTACCATAGTTATGCACCCAAAAACATACTTAGAACATTTTTATGATTATGAGGATGAACTGAGGAACAGAGCTGAAAAAACCGGCATAACAATTACTGTTTCTGGTCCTTCTTCATCGGGAAAGACCACAATATGTAAGGAATTATCCGATAGATTTGGTCTGAAGTATGTATCGGCTGGTAAGATATTCAGGGAATATGCGAAGGAAAGAAATATGCCGATTGAAAAATTTTCCAAAGTTCGTGATAAGATCGTGGATTATGAGATAGACAAGCAGACATTGAAAGAAGCCATGACAGGTGGTTGTGTAATGGATGGCCGGCTGAGTGGGTGGGTAGCTGGGGATTGGGCTGATATTAAGATATACGTAGAGTGTAACGCTGTTACAAGAGCTAAAAGGTATTCTAAAAAGATGGATATTGACTTTGAAGATGCGCTGAGGAAAATCGAAAAAAGAGACAAACATGATAATGGAAAGTATCTAAAATTATACGGTGTTGATTTGTTCGACAAATCGATATATGATGTAATAATTGTTAACGAGAGCATGTCAATCCGTGAATTCAAAAAAGTTGCAATTGAGAAAGTTAAAGAGCTTTTGGACGAATGATTCAATATTTTATCAATGTCCCTATTTTTTCACCTAATATGGCCGATTTCAAGTTATTCGGTTTTAATCCGTTGATTATTTGGCAGGTTACACCCATTTTGGATATCTGCAACAGCTTTTTCACTTTATTTTTCATCCCACCGGTAACGTCCGGTACATCTATTGAGAAATTAACACCATTTATGTTATCTTTGGTAATAATCTCGATTATATCGGAATTAGGGTTATGTTTAGGGTTCTCCCTAAATATCCCGTCAACATCTGTTGCCATTATGATTTTATCTGCTTCCCATCTTTCGGCTAATTTAATCGCCAAGTCATCACCCGATATTATTTTGCCGTTAATGTCGTCTCCATACACGGATAATATCTTCCCCTCTTCCAGTAACATTTCTGTTATCTCCCATAGATAATCTATATTGAGGTCTTCACCAAAGCTACAACTTTTGGACGGTGATATCGGAACAATTGGTAGATTTAATTCCCTGAGCTCTTCAACGAATTTTTCATTTAGATGTCTAACGGATTCGTTTATATCTTCGTGTGGAACACCATGTTCGACTAAAAAATGACCAAAAGGACCTGCACCATTTATAATGATTAATTCTATATTGTTGGAGCTTAAAGCGTCTTTAATCTCATTACCGAGTCTCTTGACAACCTTTTTTCTTATGTACCTGTTGGATTTCTTCTTGATTTCTCCTATATCCAGTGGGAAGTCATAAACATCTTTTTCAGTGATTAGCGAGCCGCCTATTTTGATAATAATCTTTTGTTTCATTTCATCCACCGAAAATAGAAAAATTAGCGACCTGGTCTTACACCTGCCCCGGTCAATTCGGGTGTTTCATAAGACATTCCCAATTCCTTCCGTATAGCATCCACAAATTTGTAAGTCCGTTCCTGTAGTATCTGTATGTATCTCCTTCGAGTTTCCGTGTATATCAATTTGTGATAAGACCATACAAATGGCATTCCTATAATCTTTTCAAATTTGTTGTAGAATTTATATTCTGTTGTTATTTCTGGTTTTATTTCCAAATATATCTTTCCATTCGGGTCATTTGGATCAGAAGGCTGCATACCAAATGCCTTTATCTTTATTTCAAATGTCGTGAATTTATCGAATTTATCGTCGCCGTATTTTAATTTGAAATAAAATTCTCTAGGATCGGTTGTGATATCCCATTTGAAGCTCTCTTCGAAAATATTTTTACCTTTACCATGGAATATTTTTTTCATCAATCCAGGTAGCATTAGATAAATTCTAAAAGGGTTAGGCCCGTTGTATTCTATTTTTACTTTATCTTCGGGCGCAAGTACATAATCGAATATCTTATATGTTTTTTTTGCCTTTTTAGCCATTTATACCAACTAATAATTGGTCTTATCTTAATTTATTTTTAGTAAAGTCTAATATCTGGATTTTACAAGTAGATTGAAAAATTCCTTTAGCTCATTTTGGATTTGTAAAATCTCATCTCTACACTCCATTATCCATTCGTATCTTTTTTCCCTGTAGAAGAATTTATGATATAATGTTCTAAACATCTCATAGAAGAAGCTTCTTTCCCATAACGTGTCTTGAGGATATTCCGTTCTTATCATTCCTCCTATAGAAAATTTAACAGACCCCTCCTTTTCGAAATCTTCGCTGGGCTTGACAGTTCCACTCATCGAAATTTCGAGATACATATAGCTGAATTTGTCCAAATCTTTTATTATTTCGAAAGATGCCTTGAATTTTTCTTCTGGTTTGGATCTATCCCATTTGAATCCTTTTTCTTGTATATTCTCTCTGGGTATATTCAGACTTCTAGTTAGTATATCTATTAATTTAGGATATGCCTTATCTGGATTAGGTCCGCTATAGCTGAATTCTATTTTCGGACTGTACGTGAGGCAACGGTCTTCAAGTAAAAGTTTTGATCTGGCAAATATAGGCACTTAATCACACTCTAATACATTTTTTATTAAAACAGCTATTAATATATAATATAGATTAACATGATCAGAATAATAATCGGTGCTATAGTTTCTTTGTTGGGGCTACTGATGCTTATATTCGGTCCGGGGGGTCGGGGACAGATAGATGCCTATGGTAATACAGCCAGGTTGATAGGTTTTATATTGCTGGTTATAGGTGTGTTATTGATTAAATTATAATCCAGGTGATTGTTTGGGAAGCGCTATATCTACATTGCATAAAAAGAAAGAGGTTAGAGCTGGTCATACACCTGATTGGCCTGTTAGTGAAGGTGCATTTGCAATAGAGGGCGAGTTATATCATATTTGTCCCCTTAGCGCGAGTAAAAATAATATAAATTTCACATCCTTTCCAGGAAAGTGTAGTGGCACCCTATTTAGCATGATGTTCTGGTTGGGTAAAGCCGGGTATGATATTTTTAAGATAGACGATGCAATGGAAGTATCACCGTTGGATGCAAAATATTACCAGATTACCATACAGCAAAAACAAGCATTGGAAAGACAGATAAAAGAGGGGTTGGCCGGTATATCATCTGCTATAAGCGATTTCGAACTGTTGTTCCATGATCTGCGCCAGTATAAGGATTTCCTAGATTATTTTAGGGACCGGGATTTGGCAATCAGGACCGATAATGATGAATTGAAGGAAAAAACCGAACAGAGCCTGAAATCCATATTCATAGATCAGGTGGATGTTCATACTGGCGAAGGCGTGGCATTAAAATTGATTGCGCCCAGATGGCCTACAATAATATCGGATTTCATGAAATTGGACGATGTGGATGTTTCGCCAGAGAAGATATCCAATAAATACAGAGTTTCCGAAGCGGAAGGGGTTGTTTTGGCAACAAAAAATAAACTTTATCAGGAATGGAGAGATAGTTTTGAGAAGGTCGTGAAAGAGAGGTATAATAGAATATTAAGCCAGGTAAAAGCACGTAAATTCTCTATAGACGAGTACAAGAAGATGCTGAAACCTTATGTTGAAAGATACCAGTCAATACATGAAGCTACGAGAGAACGAAGTGGTAGGAGCAAGTTGAGACAATTATCTTGGTTGAAGCCTGGTGCACAAGCGTCGTCTTTTGATTGGTCGACAATATGGGCATTTAAGACATTGGGCAGAGCTGAGCCAGACAGACTTTCATATGAAGCACCTAGTGGAAAAGAAAATATACTTAAAATTCCCTTTTGTTCAAGTTTCAAGAACGTTATAAAAAAGAATATTGACTATTTGAAAAATGAAGGATTGGGTGAGTTAAAACTTTCATCAACAGGTATAGAACCGTTTGATAAATGGGTATGGGCGCTCTACAAATACATAGAAGATTACTATACCGATAAATATGGATTTACGATAAGATTTAGCTTGAAAGAACTTCTAGACATCCGGAATGATTTTATATCTGGATGGGGCGGCGAAGTCGAACCTTATTACAAATGTTTTGATATAGGAGTTGACAGAGTTATCATAAGATTGCCCGATGGTACCGAATTGGAGGATATGACATTTGATCCTCTTTATTGTTTTTTTGAAACACAGAATATGATGCTTTTACGCCTTATAGAGGTTAAGGCAAAGGATAAAGCGATGGAGAGATATTTGGATGAAATGATTGGAGATACTACAAAAAATAAGAAAATGGATGAGTTGGTAGAAGAATACGAAAAATTATTCGGTGAATACGGTTCGAATTCTACACTGGAAAAAGATTATGGTGTTGCCAGCGGACAGTATTTGAGAAATGAGCGAGAAAAAGCACAGTCTCAGGTTATGAAGGAAGTCACACAGATGAGTAAACCATACAAAATTATCAAGAAGGGCGATTATGAACCCAGATTCGACGATGTTATAACTGGTCCTTATTTTACGGATGTCGGCGGTACCAATGTAAAGCTGTGGAACTTTTTGAAAGCCAAGTTCGATGTGCCGGGTTTCGGGATTAAAGGTTTGAAGTGATTGGTGTTATTTATGACAGATGATAAATTGAAATTCAGTGTTGGGGTGTCCAGTGGAATATATGGTGCTGCACGTTCACCCGAATTGGGTTCTATAGTACGTAAACTGGGGTTTTCGCTTACACGCGGGACGAAGTCAATAGAATTGGCCGGTGATGTTCCTCATGAAATAGATTATACCCAGGGAAATGAACTCAGATACATCGCTGAAAAACAGAATTTGACATTGCTGTTTCATGGTTCGTTGACAGTACATATGTGCATGCCGGAACGGGGGTCATGGAGGGATGCACAGAATCATATTGAGAAGTCTGTAAAATCTGCTGTTATGGGTGGCTGTAAATATGTCAATTTCCATTCTTGTCTAAACTATTGGCTGGAGATGATAACATATGCCGGACGCAAACTCTCGCTTTCATTTTGTGATCATGAAGGTAAATTTATTTCTGATATATTATATGAAAATGAGTATCTGAGAGAGTGGTTTATTGATGAGAAAGGAATGGACTATTTAAGGGATATTCTTCCTCGAGAAACGATTAGTGAAGCCAGTTCGAGAGCAAGTGCAAGTGCTAGTGAATGGAGGAGTGAAGAAATCAGAAATAGGTTGCTCGGTATTGGTTTGACACAAGACCAGATAGAACGTATAATAAATCAAGGATTCTTTCCAGAGGGAAGAGAGGAAGAAGTTAGAAGTATAATATCGAAAGTGAATGAAGAATATGCTGGTATAACTTCAAAATATGAAGTGAGAGAACTCAAGGCTGAAATTAGGAAGAAGCTTGGGAATCCAGATGAATCTGAAAGAGAATGGGAGAGCAACGAGTTACGGGCTGTTGTGGGCGTTATAGATGGATATCATATTATTGCTCATTATTTGTACTATGAGAATGATCCTATATGGAAAATAATGTATGAGATGTACAAAGACGTGATTGAGGGCGAATACGTTGAACTGGAATATTTAAAGAAAGGCAGAACTTACAAATATGGGTCATTTTCATCTGCTGATCCAAGGGATGTAGATTATTGGCTTGATGCTGCATGGGAGAAAGCCGAGAAATACAATGATCGAGAATTTAAAGAATTTTATTATTCTGTTTGCGCCGCCAAGTTCATAGAGGGACATATGAAGAAAACAATCAAATGGGTTGAGGGTGAGGGTCCGAATAGTTTGATGTCGGAGATAAAAAGGGTTGTTAAAGATGAAGATGAACAAGAAAAACTGAAAAAAATAGCAGACGAGCTTAAAATCACTCTGGAAATACCCGATGCGAGATCTCCCGAATATGCAGGTCTTTATTTAATTTGTAGGCCTAAACAGATATACGCTTCTGTTAAAGCATTGAGAAAAAAAATGAATACAGATAAGGTTTCTATATTAATAGATTTTGAACATATTGCAACTCAAGGATTTGATCCCTTGCACGAAATAAGAGAATTTGTGAAGCTTGCACCCGATGCTGGTAAATACATATTATCTTTGCATGTAACAAAACCTACCCCATTGCATCATCACATACAAGTTGAGATAGGTGATGTTGAAGTTTACAAACTTTTATGGGAACTTGTTGATAAAGCGGAGCTAGGTAAACACCACTTGACTTATCTGATATATGAGAGAGGGGGCGAACGAGATCCGTACAAACAGAGTGTAACAGCATTGAAATTGATGGTCGACCAGTTGAATAAAAGAACTCCTCCAGATGAATTAATTGCAAAACCAGAATTTTTCGGTGTTGCTGGCCCAACATTAGGTTCAGAAGAGAGGCAAAGGGTTATAATATCAGAACATACAGAGGATCCACTGGAAGGCCTGTTGATTACTACAGAGGAAAGCCATACATTCCTGGGAAGGGCCGCCACTTCTAAGGGGTCCACCCCAGATAAATGGAAAAAGGAGGAGCTCAAATAAATCACTACTGATAAGTGATGGATATCTTTAAATAACAAGTCCCAATAAATGATATATATGTCCCCAAAGAAATCGAATTCTAGCAAAGATCTTGAAGAATTAGAAAAGGAACTAGGAGAAGCAAGTTTAGCAGTTAGTGAAAACGATTTCGACAGCGATTCCAAGAGAGAAATAATTAAGAAAGTGATAAAGTTCACCAAGGTATCTAAAAAACAATATGGCGATATTGTGAAATCTGTTCTTATATTTGGATCAGCTGCCAGGGATAAGATGAAAAAGAACTCTGATATAGATGTATGGGTTGTGTTGGACGATACTGCTGCAAAAAGCACATCCGATTTCGATAAGGTCAATAAGCATCTTCACCTCATAGCACATCAGCTCGAGGATTTGCACATACAAACGACTAAACTGACTCAGTTTTGGAAATGGATGAAGATGGGTAGTCCAGAACTTGTTAATTTTTTGAGATATAGCCTGCCGATATATGACACGGGATTCATTAAACCAATAAAGAGGATGCTTGAGATGGGGTTATTGCCTCCAAGTGATGAGACTATAAAATTGAAAGCTAAGTCTTCCCAGGCTAGGATGAAAAAGATAGAACTTGATATAAAATCTATGGTGTTTGAATTGAGATACTCTACTTTGGATATTTGTCAGTCAGTTGCCATGAGTGTATATAAAGAACAGCCGGATGCCAAAGCAGTGCCAAATTTCCTGAAGAAATTGGTAAAGGATGGTAAGCTCGATAAGAAATATGTTAAGAAGTTCAAGGAGTTGAATAAATTGTGGAAAGATATCGATCACAAGAAGGTAAAGGAAATAGATGTTGAATACTTGAAAAACGCGATGGAACTGGCAAGGGATATACAGAAGAAGATGATGGAGCTTTTGCCCAAAGAGGTTGTAAGCGAATAATTTAGTGATATTATGGCAAAGAAAAAGAAATCCAAGAAAAAGAAGAAAAAAGGTCTTAAGACAAAGAAGGCTCGGATGAAAGAAGTTAAAAAATTCAAAGAGAAAGTTCTGGATAAATACGGGGAAATCGTTAAAACTATCGTAGTGATGGGTTCCGTTGCTAGGGAGGAATTCAAACCAGAAAGTGATATAGATGTTTTTGTTGTTATAGACGATACTAAAGAGAAACTATCTAAACAAAAACACGATGAGATAAACGCTACTCTGGAGAGAATGGCCAAGGATATATCGAAGTCAGGTGTTTTGTCGATACAGCCAACTTATACACTGACCGAGTTTTGGAATTATGCCAGGGTCGGACATCCGATAATATACAATTTTATCAAGGAGGGTGTTCCGGTATACGATGTCGGATTCTTTATGCCCATTAAAAGGTTGTTGAACATGGGCAAGATACCTTCCACGCGCGAAGCCATAGAGAGCTATATGGAAGGTGCGCCAAAGAAATTGATGAGAGCGAAGACGGTGAAGTTACTGATGTTGGCAGAGGATTGTTATTATGCTATGTTGAATACTACTCAGGCAGTCCTGATGTTCATGGGAGTCGAGCCGCCAGTCCCGAGCAAGGCGCATAAAGCTGTTCAGAAATATCTGATCGAACCCAAAATACTTGATGAGAAGTACGCTGATTGGTTGAAGGATATTATCGAACTACGGAAGAAAATAGAGCACAAGGAAATAATGGATGTAGAGGGTAGTTATGTGGATGAATGGTTGGGCCGGGCCGAGAAATATGTGGAGAAAATGTTCAATCTTTTGGGGGCATTGGAATTGCGTAAAAAGGAAAAAGTGCTTCAGAGAACACACGACGTCATGTATAAGGCGGCTATAACCGCGTTGAAGAGTTTGAAGAAGGAACCTGAGAAGGAATCAGAAATTCCAATCCAGTTCAGAAAAGAATTTATAAAAACCGATCTCATAGAGGGATATTATTGGGATATATGGGAACGGATTGAAAAGATGAAGGAAACCGTCGATGAAGATAAAAAGAATATAAAGGATATACCAGAGAAAGACGTTTATCAGATGCGTGAGTACGTAAGGAAGATGATACGTGATTTAGCCAAGGCACTTAAGAAAAATGGTATAGAAAATACTGTTGACACTTTGCCTGATAATAAAAAGAAAAAAGAAGATTAATCTTCTTTAGATTTGTTTTCGACTTCTTCTTCTATACCGAGTCTATCTATCATTTCTTTGTATCTGTTCCTGATGGTGACTTCTGTTACACCCACTATATCAGCGACCTCTCTTTGTGTCCTCTTCTCTCCTTCAAGAACACACGCTACATATATGGCAGCCGCTGCGACTCCTGTAGGTCCTTTACCCGAAGTTATGTCGAATTTTTTGGCCTTTTTCAAAATTTCTATTGCTTTTGCTTGGACCTTATCACTCAGCTTCAACATAGAACAGAATCTTGGAACATAATCTGCTGGATCTGCCGGCAATATTCTTATATTAAGTTCCCTTGCAACATACCGATATGTCCTCCCGATTTCCCTTTTATCAACACCGCTAGCTTTCGATATCTCTTCTAGGGTTCTCGGCGAACCGAATTCTCGACTAATCGCATATGTCAATGCAGCGACCACAGATTCTATACTCCTACCTCTGACCAATCCCTTGTTAACAGCTTGTTCGTAATATCTGGCTATCCTCTCGTGCACAGGTCTGGGTAAATTCAAAAATGAGACTATCCTCTGTAGTTCGGATAATGCAAATGACAAATTTCTATCCTTGGATTTTATTAGTCTTTTGTGCCATTTTGTGAGTCTATAATATTGTGCCCTCTTCTTAGCAGGTACCTTGTACAATTCTCCAAGGCCTTTGCCTATTTCAGTTGTCAATCCCTTGTCATGTTTTGTAAATGTCAACGGGGCACCTCCTCTCGCACGCCTCTTCATTTGCTCACTGTCGAATGCCCTCCATTCTTGCCCAGTGTCAACTATTTCTTCTTTGATAATTGCTCCGCATTTAGCACAGTATCTCTCTGCTCTGGAAGAATCCTCTATGAATTTTGTGCCACCGCACTCTGGACAGGCACCTGACTTTGTTTTAGAAGTTTTAGCTTTTTTCATAGCTTTCTTTTTGGGTTTCTTTCCTTTTTTACTTTTTCTTTTCTTGCCTTTCAGCTTTTCCGCTCTTTTCTGATATTTTTTAGCAGTTTCAACAGAAACGTTTAATTTGTCTGCGAGTGTTTCTGGATTCAATCTCAATAAACTCTTGACAGTGGTCACCCTGCTCTTTTTCAGAACTTTGGCACTCTTCTTCCCTATTCCCTTAACCTTTGTAACTGGTATTCTTTTCTTAGCCATGATAATCACATTTTTTGTTACTTCAAAGTGAAACAAAATTTCAAACTTATTTAACTATATACCAAAAGCTATTTAAATGTTTCTATATTTACAAGAATTTTGCATTCTGTTTTGGGTGTTCTGGGAAAAACAAAGAAATAAAACTATCCAGTCATAATTTTATTAAAGGTGTAATTTTGTGGTTAAAGATTTCCCGTCAAGTCCGATTGAGCGCGTTATAAGAAACTCGGGTGCGGAAAGGGTTTCTTCGTCTGCAGTTAAAGAAATGAAAGATATAATGCTGGATATAGCTGACAAGATATCTATTGAAGCGGTTCTGGCCGCCAGGCATGCTGACAGAGTTACGGTCAAGAAAGACGATATAGAACTTGTTACCAGACTTAGTAGAAGATGATGTGATTATATGAAAAAGACAGCAGACATAACCAAGCTGAAGTCGGGCGGGTTCATTATAATTGATGATGTTCCTTGTAAAATCGATAAAGTATCAAAATCGACTTCTGGTAAACACGGCGCAGCTAAGGTAAGGGTCGATGCCATCGGATTGTTAGACAACAAACGGAGGAGCATAGTTAAACCTTCGGGCGACTCTGTTTATGTTCCTATAGTTGATAAGAGGATCGCCCAGGTGCTTTCGATGTCTGGTAATAGGGTTCAATTGATGGATGTTGAGAACTATGAGGTATTTGAATTGGAAATACCCGAGGAAATAAAGGACGAGATTAAGGCCGGTACAGAAACAAGTTATTTCATTGTTGCAGGAGAGAAGACATTGAAACGAGTTAAATAAATTAATCCATCACTACCTTACAACTCCCTTCAATACATTCGCAATGACCCTGACCACAGTCCATTGTCCCTGGTTCGCATACTTCTGTACAAAATACGTCAGTACAGTCTGGTGCCTGGTTTCTCGGAATACAAGATGTTGCATGACAGCATGTTGCGGGTACACAATCATTCGATGTTAAGCATCCCTTTTCAAGTGTATTCAACATCCCGACTTCGCTAAGGAACACGAACGATATTAATATTATCATCAATCCGAGCACGGCCATAACGAATTTGTTGTTCGATTTTTCGAAGAGTTTCTCGGTTTTAGACATAGATATTAATTCCCTTTGTTAGTTTATAATTTTTTAAGCAAGGAATGTTAAAATAGATTATGGACTTAAAGGAAAAAAGAAAGCTGATAATGTTTTCAACCCTGTTTGGATTGATAATTACTCTTGTATCATCATTACTCATCAATTCCTATGTTATAGGCGAATTTCCTAATATAGTGTTTGTTTCAATACCCATACTAGGTGTCAGGTATTTTGGATATCCCTTGCCCTGGTTGAAAGAAATCGTATACCCTGGATCACCGAAGAATTTTATATATGTACACCTGTTCATAGATTTCTTGTTCTGGACTGGATTCGTTGCCCTTCTTAAATTGGCAAAAATGGACTTAAGCGAGCCGAAAAAGAAGATATCGAAAAAGACAACTAGAAAGGATGCCCCTGTCACAGATATAAATGGAATCGGAAAGAAAACCGCGGAGAAATTGGCCAAAAGTAGAATCAAAACCGTTAGGGGATTATTATCACTGAATCCAGAGACATTGGCCGAAAAAATCGACGTGAGTGTGGAAACGGCCAAGAAATACCAGAAGAGGGCCAAGAAAATATCTAAATAGATTATATTCTGAGTCTACCGCCCTTTAGAATAATCTTTGTTGCCTGTTCTTTGGCTTTTTTATTTATTTTGTATTTGTTTTCATCATCGCCCTGTTTGATCAGACTCTTCTTTTCCAGTTTCTTAATGTATCTTTTCACACTCTTCCTCTGACGCCTGGCGAATTTTTGTATAACTTCGTTCTTGTCCACGGATTTCCTTGTAGAACCATCACTCAATGCGTAGAATGCCATAAGTACTGTTTTTTCCATTTCCGTGAGTTTCATATGCAACATATGTTGGGTTTTTCTATAATTAAGTTTTTTGGATTTTTAACTCAATAGGAGAAACATTAAATTTTTAAAACCTTTTGGTAAAGATTAATTAGTTCGTAATTGCGGTATTTGCCCGGTGAAAATGTTGATAACCCAAAAAAAGACAAAAGGTTCAACTGAGGATACCGTATATGAATACATATGCGAAAATCCCGGACTGTGTACTTATGAGTTGGCCAAAAGGTTGAGGATGAGTGGAGGGAATTTACGCTCTGCGCTATCGCGGCTGCACAAAAAAGGGTTAGTTTCTTTTAAGTTCGATAAGAAGAACCCCAGAATTAAAAAATTGACTTATCCTGTTGAGTTTAGAGAACTCCTTCCTGATGTAATTAAGGATTTGATTAAGAAAAAATTCGGATAGTTTAATATCATTTGATGAGAGAATATTTTTTATGTCAGATGACAAACTAGAAGAGATTGAAAAGGAAGTCGTTGAGCAGGAAGATGAGATGGTTGAGAAGGATAAATCAATTTCTGATGAAGGCATTGGTATTGAAGAAAAGGAAGAAGCCGGTGAAGAGCCGAGACCAGAGATAGAAGATGTGTTGGGCGAAGAAGCTGACGAATTGTGACACCATAAAAATAAATGTAATTAACTCGTTTTTATTTAAATGAATCTGACGAGAGAATATGTTACAATCATTCTTATAATGATTACCGAGGTTCTCGGGTTTTCATTGATATTGCCATTTCTCCCGTTTTATGCACAGGAGTTTGGTGCAACCCCCATCCAAATAGGGATGATATTGACATCGTTTTCGTTTTTCCAATTCTTATCAGCCCCTGTAATGGGACGGTTGAGCGATCATTATGGCAGAAGGCCTCTTTTGATACTCTCGCAACTGTCTACAATGGTAAGCTTCGTAATATTGGGATTCGCTAATTCATTATGGATGATATTTCTGTCTAGAATAGTTGACGGTATGCTTGGTAGCAATTTCACAATAGCGCAGGCGTATCTATCCGACATATCTTCCAACGAGGATAGAACAAAGGCCTTTAGTGTTGGTGGAATAGCATTTGGGATAGGATTCCTCATAGGACCTGGGGTTGGTGGTTTTTTGGCCAGTATAGATTATTCGATACCATCCTTCATAGCAGCTGGCATAACATGTTTGACAATACTGATAACTTTCTTCGTTTTACCAGAAACAGTTAAAAGAAAGAAAAAATTCACCATGGATTTGAGAATCTTCCATCTGGATGATTTTAGACGATATTTCAAGAAAGAGAGGTTGTCTTACAGATTCTTGCAATTATTTACATACATATTGGCCCATGTTATCTGGACAAGTTCTTTTGCATTATATGCTGAAAGGCAGATAGGTTTGGGAACGATTGGCGTGGGTTACCTTTTGACGTATATAGGATTGATTAGTATCATACTGCGGGGTGGAGTGTTGCCCAGATTGATAGATATGTTCGGCGAGAATGTTTTAAAATACGTTGGAACAATTTCTATCATAATTGGTATGATAGGTACTATTTTCATAAGTAGTTGGGAAGGGTTGATATTGGTTGCTACATTCTATTCGTTCGGTAGCGGAATGGTGAGGCCAATAATGTCCAGCAATATATCTAGGTCAGTTTCACATAGAGAACAAGGCGCTGTAATGGGTGTTTCTGGGTCGCTTGGGAGCTTGGCTCAAATTATAGGCCCCCTTGTCGGTGGTTATACAATAAGTTATTTCTCTGCAGGCGTGGTTGGTGCTGTATCAGCAGCTGTAATGATAGCTGGTTTGATTTTTATGATGGGGGAAGAGATGAAATATGGAAATTTTAAATTGGGCGATTCATTAAGTTATTTTAGATATTACAGATAAGTGGGTTGGTAAAATGGCAAATTGTGCTAAATGCAACAAATCGATAACAGGACTACCGTACACTTGCAGGTACTGTGGTAAGATATTTTGTCCAGATCACCAGCTACCCGAAAATCACGATTGTGAGGGATTGGAAAAATGGAAGAAAGGTGATTTGAGAGGGTTCAAGAAGGACATAAAGAGTAGACAGTATACAGCTACGGACATACTCCGTACGAATCCTATAGCAGAACCCATTGGACGAACAAAATTGGATGATTTGAGAAAACTTTTACATGAAAAGCGAAAGTTAGTAATAATACTTTTGGTTATTATATTCGCCATAGTGTTGATATTGTTGATGCTGTGAAAAAATTTAAAAGCCTTTAAAATCATTTTTATTATCTAAAATTAAAGTATTTAGAGCTAAAAATTATTCAAATAAAGGTCGTTGATTATGGTATCTGTTAAAAAGAGGAAGATGATACTTCTTGAGAAACTCGAAATATCCAGTTTAAAGAAAATTTGTAGGATAGAGAATATATCCTCGGAAGGTACGAAGGAAGAGCTTGTGGAACGGGTTGCTAAGCATTTGTATTTGGCACCGACAAGGCTTTATGTAAAGAGGCTGGGGCTTAATGAGGAGATATCGCTTTTCAATCACGATCTAGTACCGACCCATAGGATTTTGGAAGACGATGAAAGGAAGAAGCTGTTCAAGAAATATTCCATAACTCCTAAGAACCTCCCGAGACTGAAGGTAAGGGATCCTGCTGCGATGACTATAGGTGCTAGGAGGGGGGATATAGTCGAGATAAGTCGGAAAAGTAAAACCGCGGGAGAAATCAAATATTACAGAGTCGTTGTTAGATAACTAATTCTACCATTTATTAAAAAAGAAAAAAAAAGGAAAAGAAATTTTTATTTTTTACCTAACTCATATATAGCTTTTAATGAAACAATGACTACTGCTGGTGCTACCAGTGTAGCTATGTTTGTTACTATAGGGCCTATCAATATTCCAATCGCTGGTAATTCTTCTAGACCAGCTGCTCCTGTGAGAAGCAATGCGATAGAAGCGACTAGGAAATCAGTGACCTCTTTTTCGCTTATGTTCAATACACCAATTATCACTCCTAGTACTATTAGTGTCATTGCTATTGTTTCTTGGTATAGTGTGCCCATCAATCCTGCTAGTATAGCCAGAACGATTCCTATGAGAAAGGACCAGTGTCCTATTTCTGCCTTTTTCATTTAATACACCTAATAATTCTTATTCAATATCCGCTTATAAATATTCACATTTCCATTTCAATATCTACAATCCCTTGGAAACATATAGCCCGTCTTTTTTATAACCGTTTTTATAGTAATATTCTCTAACACCAATCCCGCTTATTACAACAATTTTATCTTTGTCAAATTCATTTTTCGCAATATCTTCCGCCCTTTTCAGCAGTTTGCTCCCGAATCCTTTGTGTTGATAAGCGTGGTCCTTGGATTTTCCTATTGGAACCAGCGGGCCGTATATATGTAGTTCCCTTACAATCGCTGACTTTTCCGTTATTTCTGCTCTGAACGGGTCTGACGGGATTCTCAATCTCAAAAAACCTATCAAAACGTCATTTTCAACATCTTCATAACTTAAAAATATTTCTTTCCCGCACGATGCATCATATCTCAGTTCGCATAATCTGACATTGTCATAATCGACCTTTTCAGAGTGTCCTACTTCTCTATACCGTATCTCCTTTATATCCGTGTTGTTATCAATTGCCGCCCTTTCGGCTAATTCCCGCAGATTGCTCTTGTCGACTCCCTTCTCGATTTCGTCAACCGATATCGTCCTCTGAACCCTTACAACTCTGCAATATTTTGGTATGTATAACATAACCTTAGACAGCAATTTTACAGCGGTGTCAGTATCCAATGGTGTGTATTCACCTCTTTTCCACATCTCGTATAGTTCAGTGCCCTTAACAACAAGGGTTGGATATATTTTCAATGCGTCTGGTCTGAAATTAGAATTCCCAAATATTTTTCTCATTTGTTTCAAGTCGTTTTCAAAGTCAACGCCGGGCAGCCCAGGCATCATATGATAATTTACCTTGAACCCCGAATCCTTCAATAATTTTGTAGATTCCGTAACATCCTTAATAGTGTGGTTTCTCCTGCATTTATCCAATACATCAGGATAAATTGATTGTACACCCAGTTCAACCATCGTGGTCCCATAGTTCAGCATTTCATCAATGTGATCCTTTTTACAATAATCCGGCCTGGATTCGATTATCAATCCGATACACCTGTTATCGGACTTTTCATTCATTTTTTTCGCATCTTCTAATGTAGCAGAGTCTACACCATTCATAGAATCGAATATCCTCTTTATGAATTTCCTTTTGTACTCTTTATTTCTGGCCAGAAAGGTTCCTCCTATAATGATAATTTGAATCTTGTCTGTTGGATGACCCATCATCTTGTATTGTTCTATCCTATTCCGTACCTGCTGATACGGGTCGTAATCGTTGTGTTTGGCTCTCATTATAGCCGGTTCCGTTCCAATGTAGCTTTGTGGTGAATTTTCACCTCTCGGACAGTAAATACACTCCCCCGGACATTCACCTGGTTCTGGAACTACTGTTATAATTGTAACTCCGGAAATCGTTCTTACTGGTTTTGTAAGGAGAACATTTCTTAACAGCCTTTTTTCTTCTCCACCGCATTTTGCTAATATATCTACGTTTGTTGGCATCTTTTCCAATGAATACTTCTTGCACACTTTCTTTGTTAGTTTCCACGCCCTTTTCTTAGTTAGATTGTTCTCCTTTAGAAGATTTTTAATTATCTCTTCCAAGTGCTCATCTTCGATTTTACGAGACAATTATTTCGCCCTCTTTCTTGAGATCATCTTTCAATTTTTCGATATATGCCTCCAGTGGACTTTCATATCCTTTTGTCCTACCAGAATTCCTAGTGTATCCGTGTTTTTTGGCCAATTTCTTTATTCCTTTTTGTATACCAGAGCTATATTGGAAAGCCTTCTTGGGCATCATTGCTATCTTTTTAGATAATCCACAATCCAACGCCACTTCTCTAAGTATGTGTTTTCTGATTTCGTCATCTTTACCATTTATCTTCATCTTCACAGGCACCTTAAGCGCAAAATCGATTAATTCCTTTTTTAATAATGGCGTGTCGTATTCAATGCCGAATCTAGACGACGCCATGTCGAATATCTGTTTTTTATCAAATTCGGCTATCCTAATAGTTTCTAACATGTACTTTTTAATATCATCCTCTTTAGGATAAAATCCCAAATATCTATTATAACCGCAAAACAATTCGTCTGCGCCATTGGCGGATATCAATTTTTTTATATCCTTTGTGAATGCTATTTCAAGGACGTGATAGAATCCTATAGCTGTGTTCAAACTTGAAAATTTCCTATAATGTATGTTCGCCAACAAATCCTTCAATGTTCTTTCCAATTCTTCCAGTTCTATTTTCATATAATTCAGTGGTAATTCTAATTCCCTTGCTGATATCTTGGCTATTTTAATATCCCTGTCCTTCGAAAATGCTACAGTGAAAAGTTCGACGGTTTTCCCACAATCCTTGGATATTTTGGCCAGTAATGAGCTGTCCACACCACCTGAGAATGATACGCCTATGCGGTCTTCCTCGATATCTCCTATTATTTTGTAGAGTTTGTTCTTGAGTTCGCTTTTATAATCCATATTATCCTATGTTAGTTCAGAATTTATTAAAATAACTAAAGGATGTAGCTGTGGCTATCTGAGATTTCCATTATTAAATATTCTTTTTAGTTGATTTTTCCACCAAGTCTTCTTATTGGATACGTGGCCAATTCTTTGACAGTATCGAGGGTCAATTCATCCGAGTGCTCTGCGTAGAAATCCTCATGTTCCTTGTTGTATCTACTTTCTACCTTCGGATCCGCTTCTAATACTATGTGCATTCTTATTGCACCGGGGCCCGATTTCGTTTTGAATCCACATCCGTCTACAGGGCAGACAAACCTTTCGATGACCTCTCCTGCATCGTCTTGTAAAACATATTTCATCAAGTTTTTATCCAATTCTTTGAGATCTTTTTTACCATATTTGGACAAAATATCACCAATTAGACATTATATCTGATACTTAAATTCCATTAGGGAATATAGCTAACGCTAATTCGGTAAAGAAAAAGGAAGTGAAACTACCGTTTAGGATCAAACTATTTATCAAGATTTAGAACAATCTTGGGCGATTAGTAATGGCGGGCTGAAATGGTCGGACGAATCCTCCCATCTTACACCCCCATTCTATCAACCTTATCGTCTATAAGTGCCCTCGTCCCATTTCCGATTCTTGCGAATCAGATTTGGGAACGGCTGTCTCTTTTTCCGGACGGCTTCGAGCTTAGATGCTTTCAGCTCTTATCCGAAATGGCGTAGCTGCCCGGCGCTGCAATTAACAACCGGTAAACCAGAGGCCACGGAAGGATGTTCCTTTCGTACTTTCCCTTCCTTCCAGTCAGACAACCAACACCTCCAGTAGATAGCAACCGAACTGTCTCACGACGTTCTGAACCCAGCTAACGTCCCCTTTTAACCAGTGGACACCTGTACCCTTGGCTGCTTGTGCACAGCCAGGTGAGGGGGAGCCGACAACGACGTACCAACGAGCCTCGTCAATGTGAGCTTTCGGAGGCCACGGGCCCATTATCCCCGGGGTAGCTTTTCTGACACCACTGGCAGCCATTAAGGCCAATCCAGTGTATCGCTAGCCCTCGCTTTCGCGTCCGGATTCCTTGCTGTGCGGAATCCGGTCAAACCAACTTTTACGCTTACATTCTGCTCGAGATTTCTTTGAGGCGATTGAATACGACTCATTAGCTACTCCCAAAACATCATCCCATATGCTGGCTGCTTTACGGCCAAAACGCATATAGTCATCCTGGAGCGGTTTAATCACTACCGCATTCAATCGTGACCTCGATGAGTTGATCTTAGGGCTCCCTTGATCAGTTGTCAAGGGAGTACCGCCCCAGCCGAACTGCCCACCTGATGGTGTCCCCCCTCGGGGGTAAGCAATACCTTTCCGACAGACTAGTGTTACACTTTCCCCTCGGTTTTTGTCTAGCGACAAAACCTGATAACGGGTCCTAGCTACGCTTTACAATCGGAAGTGAATCACAACATCAAGATGCAGTAAAGCTCCACGGGGTCTACGTTTCCCACTGGAGGTCTCCGGCCAATTCTCCGGAATGGCAATTTCGCTGAGTTTTAGTCTGGGACAGTGAAGAGATCGTTAAGCCATTCAGACGGGTCGTCAATTAAACGACAAGGGATTACGCTACTTTACGACGGTCAGAGTTACCGCCGCCGTTTACCGGGGCTTGGACCTGTTGAAACAGGTTATAACACACCGGTACTGGGCAGGCATCAGGGACTATACTAGTGCTTTCGCATTTGCAGTCCCCTATGTTTTTGTTAAACAGTCGTCCCTTCCTAGTTACTGTGACCTGCTGTCCCTTTCGAGACTACAGGCATGGCTTGTACCGAAGATACACCACTAATTTGCCGAGTTCCCTAGACTAAATTATCTCAAGACACCATTGCCTTCTCAGCATGGGTACCTGTTACGGATCTTGGTACGAACATGAAAAATTCTTACAAGTTCCCTTTTCACGGGCTCCATGAATCGGCTGAACTTCGCATACACGAAGCTCTTCCACCTTAACCAGCTTCTCCTCATTACAAGACTCCACTGGATTAAATGGCTTACTTACGTCAACCTATCTGGAAGCGTTAGAAACTTGTCTTAACGTTGCCGTGTGTATTTTCATGGCGCAGGAATATTAACCTGCTTCCCTTTCTCCAAATCCGGTTAGGGGTTGGATTAGGATCGGCTAACTGCCAGCTGATGATCATTGCTGGCAAACCCGCACCCATTAGGTGGCAAGGATTCTCACCTTGCTACCGCTGCTACTTTTGGCAGGATTATCGATTCTACGAGGTCCACACGAACTCACGTCCGTGCTTCCGCCCGCGCAGAACGCCTCTCTACAGAAACTATACTTTCGTATAGTAACCCGGGGTATCGGTAGTGAACTTAGTCTCGTCCATCTTCAGGGCCTGACCCCTAGATAGGTAAGCTGTTACGCACTTATTAACTGATGGCGGCTTCTAAGCCTACAGTCCTATTGTATTAGGAACCAGACGCCCTTTGCCACTTAGTTCACATTTAGAGACCTTAACCTCGGTCAGGGTTGTTTCCCTTTCGGATATTGGGCTTTCCCCAATACCCGCACTCCAGTCTTCTCAGGCTGTAATAGATTCGGAGTTTGACAGTATGGGTGGACCTTTCGATCCTTGACCATTCAATCAGTATCTCTACCCTATTACACGCCTCCGACTAGGCTGCGCTGAGACGCATTTCGAGAGGAACCAGCTATTACCGGTCTCGTTAAGCTTTTCACCCCTATCCCCAAATCACCCGAGCGAATTGATACTCAGCATCGGTTCGGCCCTCCACCCCCCTTTCGAAGGGCTTCAGCCTGTTCAGGGATAGCTCGACCGGTTTCGGGTCTTGTCCTAGTAATTAAAGGCACTTTCACACCTCATCCCACACAACTCGAAGTTGCTACGGATAATCGCTTTCGCTTAGACTTCCCGGCGAAAACCGGTTAATCTCACTACTAAAACAAACTCCCTGCCACGTGTTCCAAAACGAACGTCATGACACTGTAAGCGCAATGTCGTACTTATTGCTTACACAATGTTCCTTCCAAAGCGCACCTTTCGCGCCATGACAGACTATACCCAATTGGTTTCAGGATCTTTTCACCTCGCTTCCGCGATACTTTTCAACTTTCTGTCATCATACTAGTTCGCTATCGGACTTCGTTAGTATTTAGGGTTGGGTGTTAATGCCACCCAAATTCTTGCTCCATATCCAAGGAACAGTACTCTGGATCCTCGCCATTTCCCTCTTGTTTTCTCTTACGGGGCTATCACCCTTTTTCACGCTGCATTCCAGCAGACTTCTGATCAACAAGTTAGGGAAGGCACGAGTCCAAAACTCCACAACCTTAACTGCTTTCACAGTAAGTTCAGTTTGCCCTTTGCCGCTTTCACTCGCCGTTACTAACAGCATCGCTAAATTGCTTTCTTTTCTCCTGCTTACTAAGATGTTTCAGTTAAGCAGATTTCTGATGCGCGAGCATCTACCCGAAGGTAACGATTCGCATTCGGCAATCTCAGGGTCAACACCTGCATGCGGTTAACCTGAGCTTATCGCAGCTTGCCACGACCTTCATCAGCTAACGAAGCCTAGTCATCCACCAATTGGGGGAAATTTGCCTAAACCTCCTTGATTAGTTTGATCCTATGGTAGTATCATAATTTGTGGCTCATTTAGACAGTTCGATCCTCACTCATCGGAAAACACACCGTCCTAAGACGGGCTCACTGTGTTTATTACTCCGTGTCAGATACATGTCTTTTTAATCACAGCCTCAACTCTTCAACCCCGAGGTTCAGTCGGGATTTGCATATTACATAATTTCGCCAAGTGTCGCTTTGCGAATTTATCGTCCAAAGAACGCTCAATTGCTTTAACGCAACTTACCCGCTTAGCATCGCAAGGTGTCCTTGTCATCATCGAATCAGAAACAGAACACGCTCATCGCTAAGCAAAGTAGAAAAGTGAGCGTATATATTATTCCTGCATAGCGACACCGACTATCTCTATTATAGTCATAACTATTTAAAAAGCTTTCGTACAGAAATCCAACATGTCATGTATGTAAATCCCTCTATGTGAATCGATTTAATTCATTGTATGGATCATCATATCATATCTTTATTTTTCCATTCACCATGTGATGCTCTAATTCTACGTGTTTTTTGAGTTCTTGTTTAGTTTCGAAAACTGCATCGCAATATATGCAATGCTCTAACATGATATCTAGTTAAAGATGATATCATGGTAGATAAAAGTATTGTTATCGCTAGCTTAGTGATAATCCTAGAAGAATAGCTAGTTACTGGACATTACTTAAAAAATCAAAGCTTAACTTGTCCCCTGGCCCTGGAGTGGCTTTCTGCTACATGTGATTCCAGCTCTTTCCTGGTGCTGAAAGTAGCATCACACAATATGCAATTTTCTGCCATCTTATATCTAATTAGATACGTGTTGGTATCAATAAAAGTTTAACTGAGTCAATTTATTTCTTTTAGGTCGTATCCTCGTTCACCCATCCCAAATTTCTCCCCGAACTCCACGTGCGATTTCGGGTCCACACCCTGTATCTCCTGTAATTTCTTTCCGATTTCATCCTCGATCAAGTCGATCGATGCCTCATCTATTGCCACAGGATTATCTGATATTACTATTCCCACGTCAGGCGCTATTATCGGGCCTGCATCGCTTGCACAATCACATCTTTTGCTTATGTCTGTTAATATATTCACGAATATATTTTTCTTAGGTTTGTTGTTTTCGTCATATTTATTCAGACACGCATATGCGGCTGCTGCCAACATTTCGTGGAAATTCTCACCCTTCCAAACAAGTCCGTTGTAATCGCATGTTTCAACACATTTTTCACAACCAAGGCATTTTCCATAATCTATTACCAATTTGTCTTCAATTGATATTGCCTTCATCGGACATGCTTCTACGCAAGCACCACATAATTGACATTGTTCATGGTTGATTACAGGTGCACCAGCAGCGTGTATGAACCCCTTCGATTCCTTGGACACTCCCCCCATCCCGAATGCTTTGATCGATCCGCCAAAGCCGGTCATTCCATGGCCTTTACCATGTGCTATTGATAGAACGAATTCGGATTTACATAATTCCTCGGCTACTTCGAATCCATAAGTATTATCCCCGACATCTACGTTTATCGTATAACCTTCGTTGCCTATAACCACATCGCATATATCATCGAATCCGTGATCTTTTGAGGTTTCTGCATATTTTTCTTTGGTATCACGACCACCAGGATATTTCACGGCTGTATCGAACAGAAATGGATTAGAGTTTATATTTTCTAGGATATTGACAAAGTGTTTGATGAAATCCGGCTTGATGTAGAATTTGTTGCCTCTTTCACCCATATGCAATTTCACCAGTACGTCTTTGCCCGAGAATTCGTCAAATCCAAATTCTTTAAGGGCGGACTCTACTTTGCCCATATGTTCTCCTTTTTCAAATGATTTCCTATTGCCCCTGATCAAAATTACTTTCGACATATACATCAATACCATTAAATTGTTGTTTCTAAAATAAAAGTGGACCGACCGGGACTTGAACCCGGAGCCTCTTCCGTGCAAGGGAAGCGATCTACCATTGATCTATCAGCCCATGTCGTATATGCTCTATTGTTGTATAAGAAAATAAGTTTTATTTATTATAAAAGTCTCTTTTGTCCCCATTATTGAAATTGGGCTCATACCCACCAATAGCATCCCATTTTTTTCTCAGTTCTTTTATCGCTTGATCAAAATCTTTTTGCGTTGTCTCTATTTTGTAAGTATCTTCCATCTATCATCACCTTCTAATATGTGTGCCCCTTTGTTTTCTATAAGCATTGTATCTATCTGTTTCAAATTTATATGCCTCTTCAGAAATTTTATCTATTATAAGATTTACTGGTTCATTATCTTCTTCTGAAATCCCATCACTGATGTATTTTTTTAGAGAATTCATAAGCGGCTTAACATTTTCCATAACATCTAACGGTAATACCTTACCTGGTCCATTTTTTAACAATTCTAAATCTATCTTCGTGTACCATTCAGCTATTTCCAAAATCTCACTGGTACAGGAATTATATAAGGCCGAATCTTCATCGAGCGAGCCTTTAGATTTTAGATAGATCGCACTCCTAAAACCAGTCAGTTTGTTTTGAATCGACCTATCATACTCCTTCCACAATTCCATTTCTTCCTTACTTAAAACAACGTCATTCAATATAATCACTGTTACTATTAAATAGTGACTACTATATAAGTATTTCGAAATTCTTTATATTTTCTCTATTTCGCCTTTATCCAGAATTAACAATGGTCTGGATTCCGATAGCGATCTAGCGACTTTTTTCCTTGCAGATTTCAACAATCGCCAAACAGTGCCTCTGGAAGTGCCCATATTTTCAGCGGCTTCTTCTTGCGTCAGTTCCTCCAAATCCGATAGTCTTAAAGTCTCGTATTCAGGATATGTCATTTTGATAGGGTCGTTGTTCTTTGTGGGTATGGGTCGGAATTCCTTCGAATGTGGTATATGGGATAAATATAAATCATCGAAAGGTCTCCCCGGTCCTTTCCTCCTTTGTTTCCAACGCCACCCTCTACCTTTACCTCTACCTCTTCTTCTAGGCATATAACCACTAATTCTTATTATCAATCGATAGATTTAAATATTTGCATATGCACATAATTATACATTGTGTGCAATAGCACAAAAAAGATAAGAGGTGAAAAATGTGCCGTATGGAAATAGAACTGGACCTTTTGGTGAAGGACCAATGACTGGTCGAGGTTTAGGGCATTGTTCAGGATATGATTCTCCTGGATATGTCAAGGGAAACTTTGGATGTCGTTTTGGTCGTGGGTTAAGAAGAGGACGAGGGTTTGGTAGAGGTAGACGATTTAGAAATTGGACTCGTATTGAGCTTCCCACATTTGGTAGGACATCCGTTCGAAATTCAACCCTTCGAAATAGTAATTTGAATCGATCAAATTTAGATAGTAATGAAGAAATCAATTTGCTTGAACAACACATCAATGTCATAGAAGATGAGAAAAGGTTGCTAGAACAAGATTTGGATGCAATAAAGAAAAGACTTAACGAGCTCAAGAATAATAAATAATTAAGTGATTAGATGCCTAAAATTCGTGGAAAAAATATAAAGGGTCGATTTGGTGTTGGTCCTGGCGGGGATTGTATTTGCCCTAAATGCGGACATAAAATGTCGCATAGTATGGGAGTCCCATGTTATACGTTGAAGTGTCCGGAATGTGGCAGCAATATGACAAGAAGTCGCCCCATGATTAGAAAGTAGGTTATGAAAACATCATCCACAGGGGATTGTATGGGAACTGACAAAAAATTGAAAAAAGGAGAAAGAGCTGCAATAATAAGCATCTTAGTATCGTTATTTCTATCAATAATAAAGGCTATCGTTGGATATCTATCCGGTAGCATAGTCTTGATTACGGATGCTGTTCATAGTGGGGCGGATTCCATAACTGGATTTGCTTCGTGGTTTGGATTGAGGATTGCCCAGAAAAAACCTAGTGAAAGGTTCCCTTATGGTTATTACAAAGCAGAAAATATAGCTACATTGATAGTATCTGTTTTTATCTTTTATGCAGCTATTGGATTGATGCAGAAAGGATATTCGAAACTTTTTGTTATTCCCGAGTTGAGTAGACCATATGAGGCACTTGCGGTAGCATTGTCTTCTTCTATAGTTTCTTACTTCCTTTCTAGATATATGAAGAAGGTTGGTGAGGAGGTTAATTCACAATCTTTGATTGCTAATGCGCAGGAGAGGAGAGTTGATATATTGTCTTCTATGATAGTATTTGTTGCGATAGTTCTGACATATTATAATATACCATATGCAGAAGGGGCGATAACGATATTTATTTCGTTACTTGCGTTGAAAGTCGGAATTGAAGTTGCCAGGGATTCGGTATATTCTTTGATGGACGTTAGTCCCGATATGGAAGTTGAAAATAAAATAAGAAGTGTTTTGGATAGTAATACGGGTATAGAGAGTTTTGATTCCCTTAAATTAAGAAAATCAGGGCCTACAATTTTTGGCGAAGTTAATGTTAAGATAAGAAAAAATGTTGACGTTAAGAGAGCTCATGATATATCCAATACTATAGAAAACCACGTCAAACATGAGATAAATGATTTGGAATCTTTGACAATACACGTTGAACCATATCAGACTGAAAAAGAAACAGTTGTATTGCCTATAAAGAACAAGAAAGGACTCAGTTCAGATATCATGTCTCATTTCGGCCGGGCCAAGTATTTTATTTTTGTGGAGATTGATAGAAAGAATGGGGATATTGCATCAAATTACATCAAGGAGAATCCTTATGTTGAGGAAGAATTACGTGCAGGGTTCAAGGCTGCAAATTTCGTAAAAGATGAAAAGATAGACGCGCTAATAACTCTGGAAATAGGCGGTATATCTATACACACTCTTAGAGATAATTTGGTGGATGTCTACAAGACAGATGGTGGTAAAGTTAAAATCATTGTTGAGAAATATATTAATGGAAAGTTAGAACCTTTGAAAACACCGACCAAAGATTTGGGGGAGTTATCTGATAAGATTGACGATGATGAGTCCGATGAACCTGGGATTAATCGTTGGTGGGGTCGGAGAAGAAGGGGTAGAAAATAATTAGAGGTGAATTAAATGAAAATAGCTATTTCGGCATTGGGTAAGGGGCTAGACGCAAAGATTGATCCAAGATTCGGGAGATGTGATTATTTTGTGATAGTTGAAGTTGAAAATGGTGACATAAAGGGAGTCGAGAATATCGATAATGATGCAGCGGAATCATCAAGAGGCGCGGGCATCCGAGCAGCTCAAATTGTTGCAAATACGGGGGTCAATATTGTAATAAGTGGAAACATGGGTCCAAATGCATTCGATGCATTATCTAAAGCGGGTATAGATGTCTTTACTGCACAAGTTGGAATTTCGGTGGAGGACGCAGTTAAAAAATGTATTGGAGATGAGTTGGAAGCTATGTTATCTTCCAATAGGGGAGTAGGTCATGGGATGAGAAAGGGCAGAGGAAGAAGATGAGATGTTGAATATGAAGATAGCAATTTCATGCGACGGAGATACAGTGAGTGAGCATTTTGGCAGATGTGAGAAATATGTCATATTTGAAGTTGAAAATGGTGAGATGAAAAATAAAAACGATGTGGATAATCCTGGACACAAGCCTTTTTTCCTTCCCAAATTTTTGAATGAAAAAGGAATCGATAAAATAATTTGTAAAGGAATTGGTCCTCGTGCAATGGATCTGTTTGAAGACATGGGGATTGAAGTTCTTCCAGGTGTTTCAGGAAAGGTATCGGACGTTATTGAAAAGTTTTTAGATGGTGAATTGAATACATCTGCATCTAGTTGTGAACATTTCAAATGATTTGGTGGTAATCCATGGATGAATTAGAAAGAATTAAAAAGGAAAAGGTTAGAAAAATGTTGGAAAAAAAATCCTATCCAGATAGACCCGTTAAAGTTAATGACAATGATTTCGAATCTTTTGTCAGTAAATATCCATTTGTAGTAATTGATTGTTGGGCAAATTGGTGCGGACCTTGTAAGATGTTGGGTCCAGTTATCGACGAGTTGTCTAAGAAATATAAGGGTAGAATAATCTTTGGTAAGTTGGACGTGACCCAAAATAAAATAGTGCCCGATAAATATAATGTGAGGAGTATACCAACTCTACTGATTTTCAAGAAAAGTGAGCTCATTGATAAATTAATCGGATTCAATTCAAAGGCCGAATTGGAATCTAAATTGAGTGGGTACCTGTAAATTAATAATTGGGTTCAGTTGGGATAATATGGATATAATAGCTTCTACCGGGGCGAAAGGTGGAGTAGGAAAATCGACTTTTGCTGTTTTATTGTCATTTAAATTCCTCAAGGATGGCAAAAAAGTTGTATTATGCGATTGTGATGTAGAATGTCCCAATGATCATCTTATTTTGGGCAAAGATTTGGATGATGACAAGTCTGAAGTGATTTATCAGGATTATCCGGTTTTAGACGAGGATAAATGTAAAAAATGTGGGTTATGTTCAGAAACTTGTAGAGAAAATGCAATATTCCATGTTGATGGGAGATATCCCATGTTCATGTACGATCTTTGCACTGGCTGTGGTGCGTGCTGGGCTGTTTGTCCATATAACGCAATCGGTACTAAAAAGAAAAAATCCGGAGATTATTTTGTGAACAAAATTAAGGATGATTTTTATCTAGTAACAGGTCGGTCTAAATCGGGAATAGCTGAAACCGGTCCAATCGCAAGCGAAGTAAAAAAGAAAGCAATAGAATTCGCTAAAGAAAAAAATGCAGATGTCATAATCATGGACACATCACCAGGAACTCATTGTAATGTTATCCAGGCCTTGCTGGGGTGTGACAGTGCATATGCTGTTACTGAGCCTACTCCTTTGGGCGCTCATGATTTAAATCTGATACTTGAACTTTTGGAAAAGATAGACGTTCCTTCAAACATTGTGTTAAATAAATCAGATGTTGGTGATCGGGGACTAATAGAAGATATTGCTGAGGATTTTGGGGTCGATATTAAATTCAATATACCTTACTCCGAAAAGATAATCGAGGCGTATTGTAGGAATGATTTGGAAAGCGTTATTGATTTGGTTGATTAATATGAGGGGATCGTATATTTTGATAAATCGTTTGGAAAAAGACATAAAAATTCCTGTCGGTGCCTTGGGATCCATAGATTTTGATAAAGGGTATTATTGTTATGTGGGGTCTGCAAACGGTGAAAATGTGAATATAGAGACTAGAACAAGTAGACACAAAAAATTAGTTTCTGAGAAAAACGGCAAATTGGTTTGGCATATAGATTATTTTTTAACTAATAAGAATGTCTCATTGGTTGATATTGAAAAATTAGAAAATTTGGATGAGTGTGATGTTTCGAAGAAAATGGAAAAATTTTCTGAAATGACTTTCGATGGGTTTGGTTCGAGCGATTGTACTACTGGTTGTAGGGGACATTTCCATTATTTCAAGACATTAAGTTCAGTTAGAGATGTTTTGAAAAGTATATGATAATCGGTGATTTGATATGGTTAAGATAGTTGTCGCTAGCGGAAAAGGCGGGGTAGGAAAAAGTATGATTTCTAGTTCATTTGCAATCCTTTACTCCAATCTTGGTAAAGTTGTTGCATGCGATTGTGATGTCGATGCCCCTAATATGGGGTTATGGATGGGAATCGATGAATCTGAGAACTGTGAAAAAATATCTACGTCAGAGAAAGCTGTTATAACAGATCAAGAAGGGTTGGATGAAAATATTCTAAACATATGCAATTTCAATTCAATAGAAAAGAGAAATGGTAAATATGAGATAAACCCATTCCTTTGCGAAGGTTGTGGTGCTTGTAAGGTGTTATATCCAGATTCTATTAAAATGGAAAAAGTCGAAAATGGTGAGATTTGTGCAAAAGACACCGAGTTTGGATTTCCCATTATATCCGGTCAGCTTTATCCTGGGGAGGCCGGTTCTGGAAAAATAGTTGAATTGTTGCGTAAGAAGTCTGATGAATTCAAAGCCGAATATATGATAATGGACTCGGCTGCTGGAATAGGTTGCCCGGTAATAGCGTCTATCAGAGGTACCGATTTTGTTGTTTTGGTCACAGAACCAACCCCTTCTGGAATTTCTGACTTAAAGAGAATAATCGGTATTGTAGAACAATTTGATGTTCCTTATGGCGTTATCATAAACAAATGGGATATTAATGAACCGGTTTCGGTCGATATATCTGATTGGTTGGGGGATAAAATAATCGGAAAGATTTCTTATGATAAGGGGGTGATAGAATCCATCGTGAATTTGCAACCCGTTATATGCTCCGATTCCAAAATTGTAACCGAAATCAAACAAATATTCAATAATCTAAACAATTTGCTAAAAAGCTAACCACTCGAATTTTTGGTTGAGTTTGATTTTGTTAGTTTTTCCGTAAGTTCTTTTAATGATATTATTATCGATATGGTTTATCACAAGTTGAAAAACTTTATTTCATATAAAATTCCTATAAATTTAGTGTATTTTTATGAGTACGTTGATGTGGATAGTTGGGAGCACCGTAATAGTTAGTTTAATCGCATTCATAGGCGTTGTCACATTATCTGTAAAGAAAAATATGCTCGAAAAAATATTGCACCTATTGGTCGCTCTTTCCGCAGGTGCATTGATAGGAGGAGCCTTTCTTCATCTCATGCCAGAATCCATCAGGAACTGTTCAGATCAATCGTTGGATATGATGTTTTCATTTGTAATACTCGGATTCGTGATATTCTTTATATTGGAGAAGATTTTGCATTGGAGGCATTGTCACGATGCCGATTGTGAAGTTCACACATTCGGATATATGAATCTAATAGGAGACGCTATACATAATTTCATAGATGGATTGATAGTTGCTGTTAGTTTTGTTACAGATGTAAATTTGGGGGTAATGACTACAATAGCTATAGCCGCCCACGAGATCCCACAGGAGATTGGCGATTTCGGTGTACTTGTTCATAGTGGAATGGATGTATCAAAAGCACTATTATTGAATTTCGTGGTTGCGTTGACTGTGATAATTGGTGGCTTGGTAGGTTATTTTGTATCTGGTACGATTGACGAATTTTTGATATTTCTTTTACCGATGGCTGCTGGTGGATTCATATACATATCTTCTTCTGATTTGATACCCGAATTGAGGAAGATTAAGGATTTTAAAAAATCTATTCTAACATTCGTGATATTCCTTGTTGGAATAGCGTTGATGTGGTTAGTGAAGTTCATTTGAGACCAGTTGAATGTGAATATTTCTATATACCAATGACTAGCTTTGAAAGATTTCTGACCTTTCGGATTTGATGCCTAGAGGAAGAGCCCAGCACACAAAAGTTATTATGGAGGTGATCCAGCCGCACGTTCCCGTTACCGGACCAAACGAAGTTTTCTTTTGGACGACCATAATCAATTCACCTCACGACTCATCATTGTATCAGAGTCAAGCCTTGTTATCATATTATAGTCTATTAGGTAGTCTTCTTTGGTCTTACGGCTACCTTGTGGCGACTTAGCCCCCCTCGCGGGCCTGAAACTTGAACTGTTTTAAGCTCGAGAGCTTAGCACAGTCCTCGTTTTAAGCCCACTCGGTTGGCTTGACGGGCGGTGTGTGCAAGGAGCAGGGACATATTCAGCGAACGATTCCACGCATAACATACGATTCCTCATCTTTATTCTTCATAGCTTTGAAAGCTCAGAGTGGTGCATGAAAGTCATCTAACGAATGTTAAGCTTGATGACGTTCGCTTACTAGGGATTCCAGCTTCACGAGGATGAGTTACAATCCTCGATTCGAACTAAGCGCGCTTTTAAGGGATTTGCTTCACCTTTCGGTGTTGCGTCCCACTGTGGCGCGCATTGTGCCCCGCGTGTAGCCCAGGAATTTCGGGGCATACAGACCTACCGTCGCCCATTCCTTCCTCTGATTTTTCACCAGCGGTCTCTCATGAGTGCCCTATGTTCGAAAACACAGGTAGCAACATGAGATATGGGTCTCGCTCGTTAACCGACTTAACGGCACGCCTCACGGTACGAGCTGACGATGGCCATGCACCACCTCTCGGCTTGTCAGGTAAGCCCTTCAGACTGACCCTCAACCTGCCGTCTTCCCTGGTGAGATTCCCGGCGTTGAATCCAATTGAACCGCAGAGCCCACCCCTTGTGTGCTCCCCCGCCAATTCCCTTAAGTTTCATCCTTGCGGATATAGTCCCCAGGTGGCCCACTTAACACCTACGCTCCGACACCGCAAACTCCCAAGAAGCTTGCGATATCAAGTGGGCATCGTTAACGGCGTGGACTAACGGGGTATCTAATCCCGGTCGCTCCCCACGCTTTCGTCCCTCACCGTCAGACCCGTTCCAGGTGGGCGCTTTCGCCACAGGTGGTCCCCATAGGATTACAGGATTTAACCCCTACCCCATGAGTACCCCCACCCTCTCCCGGTCTCAAGTTCAGCAGTATTCCCAGCACGCCCTCCAGTTTACTGGAGGATTTCACCAGGAACTTACCAAACAGGCTACGGGCGCTTTAGACCCAATAATAGTGGTCACCACTTGGGCCTCAGGTATTACCGCGGCGGCTGGCACCTGTATTACCCAGCCCTTATTCGTTTACCGATTTGAAGTAAACAAAAGCCACAGCAATGCTGTGGCACTTCAGGTCCCCCTATCGCACGTGAATGCATTGTAAAGGTTTCGCGCTTGCTGCACACCGTAGTGCCTGGATTTTTGTCTCAGAATCCATCTCCGGGCTCCTACTATCATAGCCCGTACCCGTTTTACCGTGGAGAAAAGACTTATTTCGTCATTTCCAAGAGTTTCCCTTTCCTTTTTGGATGTTTGAATCCTATCAATTCTTTAAATAGTCTGATATCATCCTTTCTTGTTATTAGAAGTCTTGGCTCTGTTTTTGACAACCTTGAAGAAATTTTCAGTTTCTTCAGTATATATTTAATCTGACTCAGAAATTTTGGGTTTATAGATGTTATGTCTACTCGTCTTATTTTGTGACATTGATTGAATATTGCTCCTCCATCTCCATCAAATATACCTTGTATGAAAGAGCACAATATTTCAACATCTTGACAGTTCATTATTTGATTCGGAATTTCCAAATGTTTGGTTTTCTTTCCAATAGGTAATTGAAAATCCGAATTTAGTCTTCTTATCAATTTGACACTATTAACCTGAATTTCAGGTGTTCTATTTTTGGTATTTATTTCATGTGTATTCAAATTGAATA
Organism: uncultured archaeon; assembly: GCA_964400475.1. Classification (GTDB taxonomy): domain Archaea; phylum Aenigmatarchaeota; class Aenigmatarchaeia; order CG10238-14; family SCSR01; genus CAYNTH01. The sequence goes on from CAYNTH010000003.1 coordinate 72,113, forward strand.
TTTTTTCAGTCAATTCGGAAAATTCTTCTCGAAGTGAATCTTCTTTATTTGTAAACTTCAAGAATCTTCCGTATTTATTAATTGATCCATCTGAAATCAGAAGACCTAACCATCTGCCCATATCTGGTGTCAATACTAAATTTATATCTGCCATATGTGAATAATATCCTCCTATCTTGTAACGGTTTTTAGAAGGAAGACTTCCGCTGACATTAAATTATATCCTTGTCTCCATATCGGTTTGTTGGTCCGTTACACCAACAACAGCCTGGTAGGCCACAGACCCATCCTTGAGCGCCGGAGCTTTCGATATCGGTGCATTCCAGCAGCCCATATCTATGGGATATTAGCCTCAGTTTCGGGAGCGGAGTATACATTTTAATTTGATGATTTGGTTCACTCCATCTTCATTGAGATGTTTTTTGTCAAGCATCATGTCGACACATTTTTCGAATGCATCGAGTTCGTTCTTTTTGACTATTACTTTATCCTTAATCAGATTGATGAACTTTTCCACATCTTTTATGCGGGTTATATTGTATTCGTATAGTTCATAGCATCTATTGAATGTAATATTTCCCATTTTCATGAATTTCTTTATTCGATACAACACAACACTATCCTTTTGTGTCATGTTTATTCTTACAGAAACATGAAATCCTGTATTGTACCTTTCATCTTTTTTCACGAATATGCTTAGTGAACCTTCACCATCGAAAAACCCAGACACATAATTTAAGTTCATTTTGATCTCAAATATCTTGTATCGTGTATTAAATTGAGTTTATCGAAAGAGCACACTTCCGCCTTTCCCGAGATTATCTCCCTCTCAAGGGTAGGTTGTCTGTGTATTACGGAGCGGTCCGCCGAGGGCTTAACCCCTCGCGGCTTGCATAGCTTAATCGGACCCGAACAGCAGTGACCTCTGGCAGGATCAACCAGAATTGGCGGGTTCTCCTCTAGGTTTCATCATCGAAAGGCCAGAATAAAGAATATCCAGCCATTTTAGTGAACCTACCCAGAACGCTACTCTGGATTATAAGCTCTGTAACGTGAACTAAAAAGAAGTATCTCATCTATTGCATCCACTGTCATCACCAGTTTCAGCATGGCCTCATGACCATATCCTACTTCAACGCCGTTCACGTGCAAAAAGATATATTAACCTTGTAATATTTAAAGCTTTTTTGGGAATAAGTGCCTAAAATAACGGATTCTAATCCCACACCTGTTTTCTAAGAGCATCTATCATTTCATGGAAAACTATTACCGCGTTCCAGCCGTTCTTTTCAACAAAATGATTCTCTTCGTCTGTCAATAATTTAGCTTTCATTTCATACTCCACATCACCATCGTCTTCGTGGAATGTATTGATTGTTATTTTAAATTCCTTTATAGTTTCTTTCCCGAATTTTTTGTGATATGTTTCCAAGAATCCCTCCAAATCAACATCCCAATGGTGCCATGTACGTTCGTCTATTTTATCATCCGTTACGAATATTACCTTTTGTGTAATTTCAGCCTTGAAACTTGAAAAATATCTCAGTATATCTTTGAATGTTATAAGATAATCATCCACAACAGCATAACTAGAGTAATGTTTTTTCATCTCCCGTAGCATCTTGTGCACGTTATCATCTTTGTCCAACCTGAATTCCACTGTTTTTGTTATGGACATTGCTTTAATTCCGAGTCTCTTGTATTTTTCATCCCTTCTATCACCCTTGGTCATACTCTCCCTGGGGATATTGAATATCCTGTTCGACAATTCACTGGCTTCCAATATACTATCTATATTCTCGTCCCTTACCAATATTTTTGACAGGTTCTTTTCCCTGAATTTAACCTTGGCTTTATCCAATTCGTCGTGTAT
>CAYNTH010000004.1:0-56364 GCA_964400475.1 uncultured archaeon
GCGCCCAGGGCGAGATTTGAACTCGCACGGACGGTTGTCCGCTAGCTTAGCAGGCTAGTGCAATACCGGATTATGCGACCTGGGCATGATTATTGAATTGTGTTCTAAGTTTAAATCTAATGATAAATATTAATTTCTAATATACCTAATAATAAGTACGGATATTTAATAGGTGATAATTAATGGCAATAAGCGTGAAAGATATAGGAGAGATGTTCGGTAAAGATGTTTTCACTAACAAGGGTTATTACGCAGGTAAGGTCTCGGATATGGAATTTGATTTATCACGATTCAAGGTAAGATCCGTTATAATCGAAGCTTCCAAAGAAGGAGTTCTGGGTAGGATGGTCGGAGGTAAGAAGGGAGTTATAGTTCCTTTCCCAATGGTCCAATCGATCGGGGATGTGTTGATAATCAAACACATAACGAATGTTCCCGGTGTAGACACCGAATCAGAACTAGAGACTGAATAAAACGATTCGAGGATATCGAATCCCCCTTATTTTATTTTTAATTATATTCATACGTACGTTCATCGGTACGCACCTGATTCTAACAAGTTAAAAAAAAGAAAAGTTAAAGTGTCTCCTCAAACAACAAAGGGAGACATCAAATTATTTCGATTAGGTCGACCTAAAGACATCATCTATTTTATGACATCTATTCCCAAAGTTTGGCTTATTTCCTTGACAACAGGTTTCTCATAGCTAACAGGTCCCAATATGTATGGTGATTTTACACCTGTTATTATGCTGATCACTTGGATCTTGCCCTCGAATTCCGGCAGTATTCTAGCACCCCAGAAAACTTGAGCTGATGGGTCCAGATTCTCACCAACGGATTCACCTATCATGCTTACCTCGTCGAGTCGCATATCAGGTCCGCCCGTTATGTGGATCAATGCTCCCGCAGCACCTGTATAGTCTACTTCCAATAATGGGTTCTTCAATGCCTTTGTAATAGCGTCTTTTGCACGATCGCTACTGTTGCTTTCACCCACACCAATTGCTGCTACGCCACCTGCGTTCATTACAGCCCTGACATCTGCATAATCCAGATTGACCAGACTTGGTAGTGTGATAGTTTCAGTTATACCTTTTACCATGCTTGCAATCAATTCATCTGCGACTGCAAATGCCTGCTGGATTGAAAGGTTCCCCGCATATTTCAGCAACTTGTCGTTCTCTATTACTATAGCAGTATCACAAACCTGTCTAAGAGATGCCAGACCATCTTCTGCCTTGGCTATCCTAGAACCTTCCAGTTTGAATGGCATTGTAACTACTGCCAATACTATGGCACCTTGCTGTTTACCCATTTCGCAAACAACAGGAATGCTACCTGTACCTGTACCTTTGCCGAGTCCAGCTACTGCGAAAACGAGATCAGCACCCTCTATGGCATCCTTGATCTCATTCCTGCTCTCCTCAGCACATTTCTTACCAACTTCAGGATATCCGCCACATCCCAAACCCCTAGTCAGTTCCTTACCGATCAGTATCTTCTTGTCGGATTTACCAACCGCCAGGTGCTTTGCATCGGAGTTCAACGAGACCGTTGAAGCTCCCTCGATTCCTATCTCCGTCAATCGCGTGACCGCGTTCTGACCTGCGCCACCGCAGCCCACTACAATGATTTTCGCCTTCTTGACCGAGAACCCGAATTCCTGCTCCGCCAGCTTGTAATAGTCTACATTGCTGTACGTAGCACCCGAATTGCTCTCTAACTTGAATTTGTCCTGTGGGACATCCTTAGTTTGACCTTTGCTTAAAGCGTTCTTAACTATTGAATTCATTTTCTTTACACATCCTCCTTTTTTATATCCTATAACATATATTCTTAACAAGCGAAAACTCTTTATTAAGAGCTCCACTTATTATTACTACAAGAAAAAGTTAAATAGAACCAACCGTACCTTAACCCCGTACCAAAATCCTATTTACTTTTTTGTTAATCGATATTTAAATTCTTTTGTATTCTGCCTTCTATATGTTTCTAAATGCGTTTTAGGAAAGCATGTTCTCAAGTATATACTTTTCACGCGGGTCTCTTTGAAAAAATATATTGTACAGTATATATTTTTTTAGCAACCCCCATAATTACTATGGAAAGACATATATATTATAGAATATAATAAATGATATTCTATAAAGCATATATTACATAAAATAATATTACCCATTGCTGACCGGCAGAAATAATATATAACTAATACGCTAACCGTCTTTTCGGAATCACCGCTATTTCACATATATACCGAACTACATAGATATAGGGATAATTTTAAATATCCAACCATACTAATTTAACAAAGGTGAATGAAATGAAAGGTGAATGTTTTAATATTCGCTCAAACTGATTCTTGTCTAGACATTCCACCATTCACAAAATCAAAACGAACTAGAGATATTTCTAGATTACTTAACAACATTTGGAGGTGTTATTAGTGAAGGCTATGGATAAAAAAGGGGAATATCGGAATCTGGTCTGAGTCCGATTTACGAAAAAGAAGATCAATATTTAGAATACAAGGCGAAATAGTACGTTCGTCAAGAGAATTCCTTGAAAAAGAGGGATTCCTGGAAGTTCTCCCCCCGATATTCGAAACATTTACAGACACGGGTATAGGTGATGCGGAGTTCTTCGAAATAGACTATTACGGCAAGCGCTACAAACTGATGAGCGCATTGACCATACACAAGCCCATACTTGTTACAAATTTGGGTGACATGTTCTCGTTCATGCCTTGTTCCAGGAAAGAACCGGCAGAATTGAAGAATATCAAAAGACACCTGTCCCAATTCTACCAGATAGAGGTGGAGATGGAGGGTGGATTCGACAGGGCTGTTGACGAACTTGAGAAGATGACCAAATATATCATAGACAATGTGATAGACAGGTGTGCGGATGAACTCGACATTCTCGACAGGGATTTGAGCAGCCCGTCCATACCATTCAAGAGGATATCATACCAAGAAGCTGTCAAGATGGCAAAGGATATCGGTATGGATATAACCGAGGATAATCCGATAGACTGGGATGTTGAGAAGAGATTGTCCGAACACATAGGAGAACCGTTTTTCCTAACAAGATTCCCTTCCAGGCTGATATCCGATAGGGGATTCTTGTACAAGGTCGACGGTAAAGAACTATTAGATTTTGACTTGATACTGCCAGAAGGACATGGTGAAGTATCGTCCGGGAGCGAACGCGAATTCGAATACGATAAAATAGTGGAGAAAATAGGTAGGGATCAGATAAAATCATTTAAATCTTACCTAGATATAATTAAATCAGGACTCAAGCCTACATCGGGATTCGGTGTCGGTGTTGAGAGGTTGACTAAATTCATTTGTGGATTGGACGATATCTCAGAAGCTTCACCTTTTCCAAAGGTACCTGGAGTATCATAAATTTACAAAAAAGGAGGAGATATGATGAAGAAAGAAGACGTAGAAATAGGTCCAGACGATATTGTAGAAATAAAGGACATAAAAGAAGGTAAAAAGAAGGGAAAAGTTAGGATCCGGGGGTGGATGGAGAATCAGAGGTCTAGTGGTGGGATACAGTTCCTGATACTAAGAGACAGGACTGGGAGGATCCAATGCACGCTAGAAGAGAATGATGTGAATAAGAAATTATTCGAGGAGATGGACGATATTCAGCCTGAATCAGTTTTGGCAATAGAAGGAGAGGCCAAGAAGGACGATAGGGCTCCTGGTGGATATGAAATATCCGCTGACGAGATTGTCATAATATCCAAATCATTACCGGACTGGCCTATAGCCAAGAAGGAACATGGACTCGAATTCCTACTGGATAATAGACATCTATGGCTGAGAAGCGAACAGATGCAGGCCATGCTCAAGATAAGGTCGAAAGTGATAAACATTGCCAGGAGATGGTTGTTGGATCACGGTTACTACGAGTTCCAATCGCCGATATTCATCTCAGCTGCGTGTGAAGGTGGATCTACTCTGTTCCCTGTGGAATATTTCGGGAAAGATGCGTACCTCACACAGAGTTGGCAGCTCTATGCGGAATCTGCCATATCGAGTATAGGCAAGATATTCACGGTTGCCCCGAGTTTCCGCGCGGAAAAATCGAGGACTAGAAGACACCTCACGGAATTCTGGCACCTGGAAGTAGAGGAACCTTTCTGTGATCTAGAAGGGACCATGAAGATGCAGGAAGAGTTCGTATCGCACATAGCCAACACACTGGCTAAGGAAATGCCCGAGGAATTGAAGAAATTCGGACGTGACCCAGAGGTACTGATGAACGTCAAACCGCCGTTCAAGAAAATAACCTACGACAAAGCGATAGAGATAATAAACAAAGAGGGCGGGGATGTCGAGTGGGGTGACGATCTCACATGGACGGATGAGAAGATATTGACAGAGAAACACAAAGTACCGTTCTTCGTTTACAAATATCCGAAAGGTGTGAAAGCATTCTACCACAAACCAGATCCTGAAAATTCTAAGGTCACGCTGTCAGCAGACTTGTTGGCACCAGAAGGATACGGGGAGTTGATAGGTGGTGGACAGAGAACACACGATTACGACCAGATGATGAAGAGGATAGACGAGGATGGATTGAATCCAGAGGATTATGAGTGGTATATAGACCTCAGGAGATGGGGCACTGTACCGCATTCGGGATTCGGGATGGGCATCGAGAGACTAATAATGTGGTTGCTGAAATTGGATCACATCAGAGATGCTATAGCGTTTCCAAGAACTATGACAAGAGCGAGGCCATAAACTCGCCTTTCCTTTCTTTTTTTATTTTTAGAAAGGAATTTAATTTAAATAAGATAAGAGATAATCTAATTTAGTAAAAAGGCCCCAGTAGCTCAGTGGTAGAGCGTCTGGCTGTTAACCAGTAGGCCATCGGTTCGAGTCCGATCTGGGGCGCTGTCATTCTATTTTGAATCATTTGTTAATCTCAAATATTTTCCTAATATACCCAATTTCTTCCCTTATGAATTCCAAATTACAATGATTCAGATCCTCCTCCACTACGAACGGGACATCGAGTTTCTTGATAGGCATTATCGATGAGATGAATTCATCATCACACTCTCTTAATGGTAGGTGGGTCACACCATTCTTACCCCCACTAAGATGTATCTGGGATATATTGCCCTTGAATTCATCAATATACTTAATCGTCTCGTGCTTGGACCATGTGAATGAATGTGTAACATCCAGACACAACTTCATCTTACTATGTTTTTCCAACAACCTCTTCATATCCATCAAAGATACCTCGCTTATATCAGAAAGGTTCTCGAGAGAGATATGGAAATTATAATCATCCAAGATGTCCGAGCTCGGTAATTCATTCGGGTGCACGACAACTGTTTTAGCTCCGATTTTATCGTATACATGCCCGATCTTGTCCAACTGCATCCTAAGTTCTTCATCATCAAAAGAATGACTCACCATCCTAAAAGGGGCGTGTATCGATTTGTATGGCAGGGATTTCAAGATGTCCATTTGAGAATCGTTCAACTCAAATCTCATAACATCTTCCTTCCTGGCCAATGTTATCTCCACGCCCTGAACACCCAATGCCTTAACGTATTCCAATAATTCCGCTATATTCCCGGTTTCGGACCACATCCATATGGTGCCCAGAGACAAACTCAAAATTTTCATAAATTAATTAATATTAATTAGCTAATAAGTAACTAAATCCAAAAATAAAACACGGATAAAGGGCCCGTAGCTTAACTTGGATAGAGCCGCTGGCTTCGGACCAGCTAATCAGGGTTCAAATCCCTGCGGGCTCACTAATCCCCGTAATTGCCCGATTCATAAATCACTCTTTTCTCAAGGACCATACGGACTTCCCAGTCACCAGCATGTAAACAGCAGTCGCGATTATCATCAAAATTATCAGACTTCCCATAAAGGTGAACATGCTACCACCGAACCCGCCTATGGCACGAATCCAAAACAAACCTATCACAGTGGAGATTATCAAAAATATCAAAGAATACCATCTGGGGATTTGTAGTGAATACTTTACCATACCCAATATTTTGATAAAATCTCCTTATATTTGTTATTTCACGATTGTAGAAAACATTTTTATAATCTAAAAGAATAGATTCTCTATAAGCTCCCGTTGTCTAGCCCGGCCATATGTTATGCCGAAAGGATTCCTGCCTCTCGCGCATTATTTTGCGGGGATAGCAGGAGACGCGGGTTCAAATCCCGCCGGGAGCATTCAATATAATTCCACCCAATATTTACAAATTCTTTCAAAACATTCCATTATCCCCGTATGATCGAGATATGATATGTTGATTTTTAAGATACTAACCGCTTTAGCACGTCTTTAGAATACAGAACAACCCATATACGAATATCCTAAAATACATTCATGTGAAAAAATAAGCCACACATGATGAAGACACGCGGTTCACTTACGATTGATTAGAAAATATGCGAACATGCTGATTGCGATCAAAAATGCACCAATTACGATTGATTCTAAACTAAGGTGTGTGACCAATAACAATGATGATAATACACCGAAGAATGGTATCAGCGGGAACTTTCCTATATTCAGAGGTGCTTTAAACATCCTTTTCAATTTCGGTGACTTGTATCGGAGAATTATCGCGGACAGATTGACGAAAATGAAAATTAAAAAGACCCCAAAATCGGTGACACTCGCAACTGTTTTGATATTCCCAATGGTTACAAATATGATCGAAAATATCATTACGGTCAATGTGGCCATCCATGGAGTTCCCCGTTTCTCGTGGACATTCGATAATATTTTTGGTAGCGATTTATCCATACTCATGCCGTAGATCGCACGTGACCCAACTATTGTGCATATGAGAACAGTATTTGCGGTTGCGAAAAGAGCTATCACGGACATTATTAAAAACGCACTGTCCCCTAAAACAGTTGAAGCCGCAAGTGCCAAGGGTGCATCAGAAACCCCCAAATCTCTCCAGTCAGCCAGACTAACCACGGATATTGATACTAAAATATAAACCAGGGTCGTTATCAACACAGATGCCAAAAGTGCTATGGGCACGTTACGCTTGGCATCCTTCACCTCTTCAGTTATATTGGCGAGATCCTCGAATCCTATGTAAGCAAAAAATATGAGTGCTGATGTACTCAATACCCCGGATATACCATTCGGCATTTCCATGTAATTCACTGAACCTATGCGTCCTGAAAACAGGGCAATTCCTATTATTATAACAAGCCCGATAATTTCGACCAATGTAAAGATGACGTTTATCTTTGTGGATTCACCAATCCCCAAAAATCCGATAAAAGACGCTACAACAATGAGCGCAACTGCTGTTGGTATAATCGGTGTGCCAGCCAGGACATTGAAATATCCTGCAAAGCCAAGAGATACTGCTGATGCTGCTATTATACTTACTGAAAAAGTGAACCAGCCGATTATAAATGCTATAAAATTGTTATCGAAGGCATTTTTTACATATATGTATTCTGCCGCCGCTTTAGGGAACATCGACACAAGCTCCATGTAGCTCATCCCAGTAAACGAACTCACCAATGCGGATATCAGGAAAGATAACCATAATGAATTTCCGGCAATTCCTGCAGCCTCGCCTATTAGCGCATAAATACCCGCGCCCAGAATAATCCCCACACCGTAGAATATGGCACTGATTAAATTAACATTCTTTTTTAGTTTCGGTTTCATATTATTATTTTAAAATATGTCTTAAAAAGATATGACCGTGCCAGTGATAAAATGAAATACAGAGTATCAGTTAAATTCCACAGGGATTTCATAGATGTGGACGAGGAGGAGAAGGAGATAACGATCGGTGTTAAAGCGAAACCCACTAAAGGGAAGGCAAATCGAGAAATAATAAAGAAGATAGCTGATTATTTTGGCGTATCGTCTGCATATGTGCACATAGTGCACGGCGGGAAATCGAGGAAAAAGATGGTAGAAATCATAAAAGAATAGAAATCCAATTCTTATTATGGGTAAAAGATTCCAAGCTATAATTTTCGACAAGGACGGGGTATTGATAGATTCTTTTGACAGCTGTTTCACGGCATTCAACAAGACTCTGGGAGAATTCGGAAAACCGAAGATGACCGAAGAGGAGTTCCTAAACGAATGTTGGGGTATAAAGATAGACAATAACATAGACAGAATATTTCGCAAGAAATCCGGATCTGAGAAGAAACGGATATCGGAATATTACAGAAAGGAAAGGATGATGGTGGAAAAGTTGACAAAATTATATCCGAACGTTGTCGATGTTCTGGAAGAATTGGAAAACGATTACAAGCTGGGGGTAGTCACCAGCAGTTACAAGGACCTGGCAGAAGAAGTACTGGAAGATTTCGGAATAAAGAAATATTTCGAGGTTATTGTGGGCGGGGATGAGACCGAACCGAAACCGAGTCCGAAACCCATAATCAAGGCTTGCAAGAAAATGGAAGTCGAAACGAACAAAACGCTCTACATAGGAGATACCGACCCTGACATAGGCGCGGCCAAGGCGGCGGGGTGTATATTGGCGATGTTGACAACTTCTAAGAATAAGGAAGATCTGGAAAAGATAGGGGATATGATGATTATAGATGATATAATGGAAGTACTCAACATAGTGACTTTATAAACTCCAACGTCATTATTATCTATCACGCAGGGGTCCGATAGTCAGGTCAATTCGGCTGGGTTTAGGCCCCAGTGGCTTAGTGCCTCCGTGAGTTCGAATCTCACCCCCTGCACTTGTAGATTATTCATTTTTTATTTCTTCCGTTTGAATGTCCCACCGGCTATTCTCATTCTCTCGATATCATCTTCGGTGATGTACTCGAATAAGTAAAGGGCCTCCAGGAATATCAGCACCCCACCGACTATCCCGAAAATCATCATTAGAATACTGTCCTTGGGAACGGCTATCAAGAACAAGGCCATCAAGAACGCTGATAGGAGGACCATATGGAGCCCATCGTATATGTCTATCCCTATCTCCTTCTTCAAAAAGTATGGCATCAGCAGCATAGATGTGAATCCGGTCAATGTCAACGATAATGCAGCACCCGTGAACCCGAACATCGGGGTGAGTATTATCAGCGATAGTATATATTGTATTGCAGTGAACCCCATCAACAGTCCGGATAATTTGGGTTTGCCTATACCGACCAATACCGAGGACAGGTTGTATCCGAACATCAGCATGAAGGTACCCACCATGAGTATCTGCAGGGGCACGATGGCCTGTGCGAATCTGAAACCGTAGAAAGTCAATATTATGGGTCTTGCCAATATCAAGACCACAATCGTTATCGGTACACCTATCAATATCGGATACTTCACAGCTATCTTCACGTAGTCTTCTGTCAATTTATCGTCCTTCTTCGAATACGCCTCAGCAATAGCGGGTATTATTGGCAATGAGAAGGACGTCATGTAAAACAATATGCTAGACAATGTATCGGCCACGCTGTACACACCGACATGTGCATACTCAAAGAACATGTTCAATATCACTATGTCCAGACTCTTCATGACATTGAAAGATATCATACCGAGCGATATGAACACACCAAAGACAGCCATCTTCTTGAACTCGGTAATGCTCTTCATGTCGGTAATACCGCTCTCTGTTTCGAATAGCTTGGTCATATCGAACGGGAATTTCTTCATCCTATATCGAATGAAATAAACCGAAAGGCCCAACTGCCACATCGTCATGACCAAGAGCAATATGGGGAACCATCTCGGAGACATCCCAAACGTTATCATCAAGAAACCGACCAACAATAGGATTATATATCTGCTGGAGTTGATTATGGACAGATACTTGCTCTGCTGGAATGATCCTATCACGCCCATCAGCGCGTCCTTGGTGCCCGAAAAGAGAAATGCCAATGCGAGACTGATTATCATTGGTCTGAGTACGAAATCGTCGATATAAAAAATCACAATGGACAACAAGAGAAAAACGGCTATCCCGATGAACGTCATGTACTTTATCGAATTCGAGAAGAAATCCAATATATCTTTTTTACTCGCAAGATATTCCGAGCCGTATTTCATCAGCCCCTGGAACAATCCACCGAACACCAACACCCATATGAATGTATAGAGCGAATAGGCCGTGTTGAATATACCATATCCGACTGCATCGTACGTCCTGCTGACAGATATACTCCACAACCACGACGATATACCGCCCAGCGTCATCAATAATAAAAACCATATCCCGCCAGCGACCAACCTCTCCGGCCCTGAACTTTCAAAAACATCGCCCATTTAAACCTCTCCGACAAACATTATTAAGAGACCTAAATAATTACTTGATATCTGAGAATAAATTGATTAAGGGGTCATGGAAATGGAAGACGAAGTCGAAACGATATATACGGACGGTTCTGGAGACGGCAGGATGGCATGGTACAACAAGACCACCGGTGAGATATGGTCCGGCAAGGAGGAAGGACTGACGAACAACGAAACCGAATATATGGCAGTGTATTATGCATTGAAATTCGTTGATTCGAAAAATATCGAGATATTCAGCGATTCGAAATTGGTGGTCAATCAACTCAACAGGAACTGGCACATAAAGAACGACAGAATGAGGAAATTGTTCGACAAAATCCAAGAAATCATAAAGGACAGGAAATTGATAGTGAATTTCCATTGGGTGAACAGGGAGGACAATCCAGCTGGCAAATATCTTGGCTAGCAGTAATCTTTCCCGGATTCTCTTTTTTCCCTGGCTATACCGGTTCCTTTCACGACCTTCCCGTGCATTTCTTCAAGTTCGTCTGAAATCGACATGTCGTTTTTCTTATAATATTGATATATCGCTTCATGTAGCGCGTCCGATGATAGCATCGAACAGTGCACCTTCATCTTTGGCAGACCCCCCAATTTCTCGATGATATCATCCCTGTCGATATCCAGAGCTTCTTCAAGTGTCTTACCCATCGCAATCTCGGTTATAACACTTCCGGTAGCAACAGAGGCAGCACATCCCAAACTCTGAAACTTTATGTCTTCTATGTATAAATCCCCGTTACCATTCTCACCTATCTTAAGGTATAACCACAACTCATCACCACATATCGGACTACCTACCTTGGCAACAGTATCTGCATCATCCATATCCCCCATGTTCCTGGGATTCTTGAAATGATCTATAACTTCCTTGCTGTAAGGGCCATATCTATTTTCATCTGTCATTATTTATTTATAACAGTGTTATAATTTATATCTTTCGATGCGTTTGATTCTTAAATATGAATGGATTATCTAAATCTGTGTTGGACTACAAAAAGACTGACAAATGCATATATCCGCTTTCGGATGTGTTCGAATTGCTGGACGTGTTTGAATTCCACGAAGATTATGAAAAAATGGAATCCGGATATTCATGGAATCTACACATAGCAGAATTGGAGGATTCGTTGTATACCAACATCTACCTGGCAGTCCTGGAAAATCACAAAGTTGCGGGTATGGTAAATGCGTTATATTCTAGAGATTCGGCGGTGTTGGACATCACCAACATAAACACGAAAAATAAATACAAAGGTATCGGATTGGGAAAATCAAGGATATCGGATTTGATAAAAATAGCCAAATACATAGGACCTGCACCGAAGAAGGTGAGACTAAAAGGGTACGTCAAACCAGAGGGAAAATCGTTCTTCAGCTACCTTGGTTTCAAATTAACCGATGACATTTGGGAAATTGAATACAACCACCTGATGAAAAGGCTCGAATAACCAACATTTTTTAACTTTTAAATCAATTAATTCAAAAGTAATAATATTGTAGACAATTGAAGTGAACAAGATGGTCAAGAGGAGAGGATATCCGAGAAGGGGGGAAATCGTATTATGTACAGTCACCCGTATAACACCATACGCGGCATGGTGCACTCTTGATGAATACGAACATGATGACGGATCATCTATTGAAGGTATGATACACATTTCACAGGTGACTGGAAAATGGGTCAGGGATATCAGAAAGCACGTTAAACATGGAAAACAATATGTCGCAAAGGTCATCAGGGTAGACCATGAAAAGGGCCACATCAATCTGAGCCTTAAGAAGGTCAACAATGTTGACAAGCGGGAAAAGATGAACAATTATAGGAGGAACAAGCGGGCAAGCGCGATGTTGCTACAAGCTGCCAAATCTATAGGGGAGACCCAACGGAAAGCGGAGGAGAAGGTAGCGGAAAAGCTAGCGAACAACTACAACGACCTATTCATAGTCTTTGAGGAGATACACGAAAACCCAGAAATATTGAAGGAGGCAGGGATATCGAAAAAATGGAGGGACGCGATAATCAAGATAGTTGAGGACAACTTCCAGCCGAAGAAGATAACAATAAAGGCCGAACTCGAACTCAAATCTTATCACGAAAAAGGGGTAGAAAAAATCAAGAAGGCTTTGAAGGGGATAAAGAAGGACACCAAAGCGGATATAACGTACATATCTGCACCCAAATATCTCATAGAGATAGATACCACAACACCTAAGGAGGACGAAAGGGAGCTGAAAAAGGCAATGAAGAAGGCCATCAAAAAAGTGGAAAAGAGCGACGGTATCGGCGAATACAAATTCATCTGATCGATATTTATGAAAATGAGGAAATGCGGTGAATGTGATACCTATACTCTAAAAACAGAGTGCCCAAAATGCGGTGCAGACACAATTACACCGCATCCGCCCTCTTTCTCGCTGTCGGATAAACACGGGAAATTTAGGAGGGCCGCGAAAATCAAGATGAAAGAATCTAAAAAAGAAATATAATAACGAAACAACAATATTATTTAAAAGGTGTACTCATGGTAACAAAAATAACTGAATTCGAAAAACCTAAATTAAAGAATCCTATTTTAATCGAGGGTCTCCCCGGAGTCGGGAATGTAGGGAGAATAGCAGCAGGCTATTTGATAGAGGAATTGGGTGCCAAAAAATTCGCTGAATTGCACAGCTCACATTTCATGCCATTCGTTCTTATGAAAAAGGATTCGAACGTACATGTTTTGAATAACGAATTCTATTACTGGAAGGCCAAGAAAAAGAGCCAGAGGGACATGATAATACTTATTGGTGATTCCCAGAGCGTTAATCCAGAGGGACACTACGAAATCGTGGATATCATATTGGAATATATGGAAAAACTGGGAGTGAAACAAATAATCACACTGGCCGGATTGGGAATAGGTGATAAGGAAGAAAAACCCGAAGTGGTCGGTGTTGTGAACAATCCAAAACTTGTCAAAAAATATTCGAACAAAAAGATCGAGTTTGGAACAGATGATAAGGTCGGGACCATAGTGGGTGCATCAGGACTGCTGATAGGACTTGGTGAGAAACACGGGATGGACGGTCTATGTCTACTGGGCGAGACTAAGGGTGTCCCAATAATACCTGATCCAAAGGCCGCGGAAGCTGTCCTAGAAGTATTGACCGATATATTGAAGGTAGAAATAGACACTACCAAGATAGAGAAGAAGGTCAAGGAAATGGAGGAATTCATAAAACGAGTGGAAGACGTACAGAGGAAGACTGTCATGCAGATGTTGAAACAGCAGATGCCCAAATCATCGGATGAAAAGGATGATAAAAAGGACCTGAGCTACATCGGATGATGAAAGAAGATTTAAATCTTTGAATTCTTCAACCTTTATAAAACTAGAATAACAAATAAAGAACTATCATCAATGTGATTATATGACGGATGAAACGAATGATGCGGAAGACGAGGGACTACTGGTTTCCAGACAGAAATATCTGGCATCGGGAATGCATATAGGGATGAAGCAGAAAACAGAAAAGATGAAGAGATTCATCTACAAGATAAGGCCTGATGGGTTGGCAGTACTGAATATACAGTTGATCAATGATAGATTGAAAACAGCCGCCGAATTTATTTCCAAATATGAGAATATAGCCATAGTCAGTCGAAAGGAAATAGGCCAAAAGGCAGTCAGTAAATTTGCAGAAATAACGGGTACACATGCCGTGGTCGGTAGATTCATGCCGGGCACATTGACGAATCCCGATTATAGAGATTATTACGAAGCGGATGTATTGATCGTTATTGATCCTATATACGATTACCAAGCGATAAAGGAGGCGTCCACTGCAAGAATACCGGTGGTCGCGTTATGTGGAACATCCAACATAACCAACAACTTGGATTTCATAATACCTGTTAACAACAAGAGCATGAAATCTATAGCAACATCGTTGTGGATATTGAGCAGGGAGTTGCTCAAGGAACAAGGGAAGATAAAAAACGATGATGAATTCGAACACGATGACAAGGAGTTCATGGAAAAATCGTACATGAACAGATCTGAATCTCGTGGCCGTGGGAGAAAGAGACGGTCGAGATAGAAACGATCACATTCTAAGAATTTCCGCTCAGCACGACTGAGCAGTTATCCCACAACTCCATAATATAATTCGTAGAAAACAAATCAATATTAAAATAGATTACGAAAATATATTTTACACGCTGTATTAACACATGGTTTATGAGGTAAGTGCCAATGACAAAAATTTCTAAGATAAAAAAAAGGGATGGACGCATAGTTGATTTTGACAAGGACAAGATAGCGAAAGCTATTTGGAAAGCTGCTGAATCTGTTGGTGGTGAAGATCGCACCAGATCGAAAGAACTGGCTGAAATAGTTGCAAAGGAATTGGAAAAACGATATGAAGGAAATGACGACATGCCGACAGTGGAAGAAGTCCAAGATATAGTAGAGAAGACACTTATAGAAGAGAGACACGCCACGGTGGCAAAATCCTATATATTGTACAGACAGAAAAGAACCGATGTAAGAAAGATAAAATCGCTGTTGGGTGTGGAAGACGAACTGAAGATGAGTTTGAATGCCATAAAGGTCATGGCGAGTAGATATTTGTTGAAGGACGAAAACTTGAACATAATAGAAAGTACAGACGACCTGTTCAAGAGGGTCGCAAAGGCCATAGCGGAACCTGAGAAAAAATACGGTGGGGAGGAAAAGACTAAGGAATACGAGGAAAAATTCTATGATATCATGACTAAGAGGGAATTCATGCCGAATAGCCCAACCTTGATGAATGCCGGAACCGAGATAGGACAATTATCCGCTTGTTTTGTTCTACCCGTTGAAGATTCTATAAGGGGCATATTCGAAGCAGTTAAACAAACTGCCATAATACATAAATCCGGTGGTGGAACGGGGTTCTCATTCGCGAGGCTCAGGCCAAAGGGGGATGTTGTAAAAAGTACAGGAGGAATAGCTTCTGGGCCATTGTCATTTATGCAGGTATTCAATTCTGCAACTGAGGTCATCAAACAGGGTGGTAAAAGAAGGGGTGCCAACATGGGTATATTGCGAGTGGATCACCCAGATATATTGGAATTCATAACATCCAAGGAAAAGGAAGGTAAATTGAGTAATTTTAATATTTCCATAACTGCTACGGATGAATTCATGCGGGCAGTTGAGACGAATTCGGAATATTCTTTGAAGAATCCGAGAACAACCCAGCCAGCCAAAAAAATGCCTGCAAGGGCTGTATTCAATCTGATGGTGATGATGGCGTGGAAAAACGGTGAACCCGGCATGATATTTATAGACAGGGTTAACGAGAAAAACCCAACACCGCATGTGGGCGAGATAGAATCCACTAATCCATGTGTGGTTGGTGATACGATAATTTCAACAGAGAATGGATTAGAAAGAATAAAAGACATTGTAAAAAAATACCCTGACGGTGGATTTAAGATTTCTACGGATAATCGGATACCTATTGTAACTACAAGTAACGGTAATACGCTATTGATGAAACAAAAATCTAAGGGAACTTCACTCAGAACTGTCTCAAATACATGGGACGTAGGTAATAGAGATGTATTTAAAATTGTTACTAAATCTGGTTATGAGCTCATGGCTACTCCCGACCACAAGATAATGACAAATAATGGATGGGTTAAAACCAAAGATTTGATACCGAACAAACACAAGGTATTCATTCAATCGGGAACAGGATGCTTCAATAAAGATAAAAAATTACCATTTGAGCCAAACAATATGATTAAAGGTAGAAATGGGAGAACATACTCTTTCAATTTACCTTCAAAATGGTCTAAAGAACTAGGAATCACCTTAGGATGGTTGATAGGAGATGGTTGGCTTAGAGATGGTGATAAAAATTGTAGAGTTGGCTTTTCCTTCGGCAAAGAAGACAAAGAAGTTTTCGATTATCTTAAACCAATTGTTAATCATATGTATGGAAAAGATATAAAAGAAGTTGAAAGAGAAAACGAAGTTATCCATTTGTCATATCATTCGAAATTTTTTGTAAACTTTTTCAAAAGACTCGGGGTAAAAGCAGTTAAAGCTGACAAAAAAATTGTACCGGAAGCTCTATTTACAGCTCCAAAAGAAGCCGTTATCGGATTTATACAGGGACTGTTCACAGCTGATGGCACTGTTAGAAACAGTCGTAAAAGTTCCAGCGATTGGGTAGCACTTTCGTCCAAAAGTAAAAAATTACTTAAAGATGTACAAATGTTACTCTTAAATTTAGGTATAAGATCTGTTATATTTGACAGATCGCGACCACGTAGAGATAACTTATTTGAATATGTAAATATTGATGGTGAAAAAAAGACATATGGTTCAGATGGGATTTTATATGAAATTGGGATTTTTGGATCAAGTCTTGATAAATTCAAAAAAGAAATAGGGTTCATTTCTAGACATAAAACAAATAGTCTTAATAACATTCGATATAAGAAAAGAAGATCCATGAAATTTGTTGATGATATCGAATCAGTTGAACATGTGGGTAAAAGGAAAGTTTTTGATTTAACGGAGCCATTGACCCATTCGATGATTTGTAACTGTTTAGTAGTACACCAATGTGGGGAGCAGCCTTTATTGCCTTGGGAATCGTGCAATCTGGGTTCTATAAATCTGGAAAAGATGATGACCAATGGCGACATCGACTGGGATAAATTGAGAGAAACCGTCAGACTGGCAGTGAGATTCCTCGATAACGTGATAGATGTCAACAAATACCCGATCAAGGAGATAGAAGAGATGACCAAATCCAACAGGAAAATCGGGTTGGGTGTGATGGGATTCGCGGATTTGCTAATCAAGATGAAAATAAAATATGATTCGCAAGAAGCAATAAACCTAGCACAAAAGATAATGAAATTTATACAGGATGAATCAAAGAAGATGTCGGAAGAATTGGGGAAGGAGAAGGGATCGTTCCAAAATTTCAAAGGAAGCAAATTGGATGGAAAGTACGAACATATGAGGAACGCAACAACGACCACGATAGCACCAACAGGGACAATAAGCGTGATATCCAACTGCTCATCCGGTATAGAACCGATATTCGCGGTGTCTTATATCAGGGATGTCAGTGACAGTCTTGGACATGAGTTGATCGAGATTAACAATAATTTCGAAACAATGATGATAGAAAGGGAGATGTATACAGAAGAACTGATCAAAAAGATAAGCCAAAGGGGCAGTATACAGAACATAGGGGAAATCCCTGAAGATGTTAGAGATATATTTGTAACAGCGCTGGATATAGAACCAGAATGGCATGTTAGGATACAAGCTGCTTTCCAAAAATACGTGGACAACGCGGTTTCAAAAACAATAAACTTCCCGATGTCTGCAACACCCCATGATGTTGAAAAGGCATTCCTGCTAGCGTGGAAACTCGGATGCAAAGGAATCACGGTCTATAGATATGGGAGCAGGGAGAAACAGGTGCTGAACATAAGTAATGGGAACAAAAGTTCATCAGAACCAAAGAAGGCGAAATTGGGGGAAGCTCTAGGCGGTTGTCCAAACTGTCACATATAAATTTTAATTTTAAATAACTGGATATTGTAAATGATTTTATGAATCCTATATTTTTGATACTGGGTCTGGTAGATACTCTTGCAGCAGGATTGATATTCTATCCCATACACGAGGCATTGTACCTTTACTTCATGATATATATGATAGCGAAGGGTGGATTTTTCTTCATAAACGGAATCGCGTCAAAAAACATAACACCCTGCTTGACACTATCCTTAATAGACATAATAACCGGTTTATTGCTTGGTGCCATATCTATGGGATACAGTTATGATTTTTTCACAATATTGGGTATGATATCGGTTGGTAAGGGACTGTTCTGTGTTATACTACCGTTTTTGTATTGAGGTTTTCTTATGAAAGACAAGATGTCAGCAAAGACCAAGAAGGAGATTGGGGAAAAGAGACGTGGAATGATATATCTATATACAGGAACAGGTGCCGGCAAGACCACCAATGCACTGGGAATCGCTATGAGATGCGTGGGACATGAAAAAAAGGTGGTCATTATACAATTCCTGAAATGGTTGAAAGAGACGGGCGAATATAAAATCAGGGATAAGTTAAAACCATATTATGAGATATACCAATTCGGTAGGAAGGGATGGATAGGATTGGACAATCTCAATGAAGAGGATGAAAAATTGGCCAAAGAGGGATTCGAATTCGCCAAAAAAATCGTGGAAGAAAAACACCCGCATGTACTGGTGTTGGACGAACTTACAATAGCCATGAGCAGGGGGTTATTGGATAAAGATGAAGTATCGGAATTTCTATTGAACATGCCACCAAGCACGGACGTTGTTATAACAGGGAGATACGCTCCGGGCGAGTTGTGGGATATAGCGGATTTTGTCAATATAATTGTAGAAAATAAATATCCTAAGGAAATGGTGTCCAAGAAGGGGATACAATATTAGAATTATTTAAAAATGATAAAATCAAGATAGATAATAAGTGAATTGTTATGGCAAATGTGAAAATAGATCAGGAAAAATGTATTGGATGCGGTCTTTGTGCCGGAATGTGCGAAGATGTATTCGAATTGAAGCTAGATGGCAAAGCATATGTAAAAAACGGATCGAATTGCGGAGAAAACTGTGATTGTAAATCTGTTTCAGAGAGTTGTCCAGTAGATGCCATAGAATACAGCGAATGATTCTATATCTCTATTTTACTTTCTTTACCCCTTAATTTGATTATCCTGGCGTTTTCTTTTGTCTTTTTGACTTTTACAGTATCCCCGGTTCTCAGTGGTATCATCGTGGTATTGTTATCAGCACACATAAGCCCGGGACCACGCTTGATAGAAACTTTAACCGTATCTTCTGGCTTGGCATGTTTGTAATTCATTATCTCTCCGGTTTTTATCGATTTGGTATTGTTGAATGCTATACCTATTCCATTTGAAAATTTACGGCCAACTATCGTATGATAATATGCTGTGCTTCCATAAGGCGTTGCTATTATCACACCATCACCAATTAACCCATTCTCAGAAGATTTTCCGTCAACGAATAAATCATATCTGATGGCCTTTGTCGGAAATGCGTGCGCAACGTTAATCTCATTCAGACCGACCAATTTTCTATGTTTATCATCGTTCACTATACCTTCCAATTTCATCTTCTCGATAACACTATATTTTCCATTTTTCAATTTTTTGAGTATCTTAGATAAACTGTGACTGCCGGCCTCGCATTTTTCACAATGTTTGCTATGTTTTATCGTCAATCTGGGTATACCTGGATATAGCTGCTCTGCAAAAAGTGCGGAACCATCACCGCCATAAGAAACCACTAAATTTGGATTTATCTTATCTATATCGAATCCCTCGTGTTTCAGCTCCCCTTCAATGACCTTCGTATCTACTCCTATTACAGCAACTTTCTTCATAATAAATAGATAGTAATCATTAAACTTATCTTTATCCCACAGAATAGAAAAAGGTCATCTGTTCTTCATAGCTTCCCGGACTCTTTCCTTGGCTATTTCCAATGCGGCTGCTCTAGGATATTTGGACTCCTTTTTAGATTTCTCCAACACGAGTTTGGTATTTTTTCTCACACGATTTTCAACTTCTTTAAACATCATGTCATTATCGCCCTCTATATATTCAACGTAAGATGAGATGACCCCGCCAGCATTCGCAACAAAATCGGGAATTACCAGGATATCGTTCTCATGCAACTTCTTCTCTACATCATCTGGTATAGGGATATTGGCACCTTCTACGATAATCTTCGCTTTTACATCACGCCAATTTTCATCAGTGATGACATCGGATAACGCTGCGGGTATGAGAACATCAACAGGAAGTTCAAATATCTCATCAGTACCAAGAACCTCACCGTCATCATAATTCTTTACTGCACCAGTGTCATCCTTGACTTTTCTCAATCTATCGAAATCCAACCCGTCTTTATTATAAATAGTACCCTTACTGTCACTAACTGCGACAACATTCGCGCCTGCTTCCGAAAGGAATTTAACGGCAAAACTTCCGACATTACCGAATCCTTCAACAGCAACTTTAACATCACCAACGTCCATACCCAAATGATCCAGTGCAATAAGTGTCGCATGATAAACACCGAATCCCGTAGATCCCAATTCATGCGGTATGCCGCCCATATTTTCTGGTTTGCCCGTACAGGATTTCATAGAACCATTTTCATCAGCGAACCACTTCATCTCATTTTCCCCTGTGTTAACATCAGGTGCAGCTACCCAAACATTGGGTGCAACTATCTTCGCCAATCGTGAATACGCTCTGACCAATGCCTCCTTATTCTCTTTCTGGTCCTTTGAATATACTATGGCACCCTTTGCACCGCCAAACGGAAGTTCGGCCAATGCACATTTCCAAGTCATTGTCCGCGCCAGTCTAAAATCCTCGTGCAGTGTTACAGAAGAAGTCATTCGAATTCCACCTTTCCCAGGACCCAGAGCAGTATTGTCTATTACAACAAATCCATCCATACCGGTTTCAGGGTCATAAAGATTTATCAAATATTCCGGTCCCCACTCATCATGTTCTATTTTTTCATCCATTGTATCAACATCCTTTTTCATAAATTGTACGTTGTCATTTATCTTCTTTCTTGTGAGCCGTCCAATCCTTTATGTATTTGTTCTCTATATCGTGTAGATAATTATAAGATGCCAACGCAGCCTTGCATCCATCACCAGAAGCGGCAGCTATCTGTTTAAACGGTGTATCAGTAACATCACCTGCAGCAAATATCCCATCATGGGACGTTCCCATATGTTTGTCGATTATTATCTGATTTAAATCATCTGTATCGACTACATCATTTATAAAACCAGTGTCGACTTCGGATCCTATTTCTATGAATACTCCATCAACCTCGATTTTTTTGATTGTCCCGTGAATATTTTCCTTCACATTAATTGCTGTAACAAACTCATCTCCCACAATCTCACTGACTTCTGAGTTAAGTACAAATTCGACATTACCCCGATTTTCCAGTTCTTTAACCAATGATTCGAATGCACGGAATTTTTCGCGTCTATGTATCAGATAGACTTTATCAGCTATCTTGGATAGCAACAATGCTGCATCGAATGCAGAATTCCCCCCTCCAACAACCGCAACCTTTTTATCCCTGAACAAAGGCGCATCACAATTCGCACAATAACTGACACCCTTTCCTAAAAATTTCTTCTCACCTGGAACATTCAAACTCCTCGGAGTTCTACCAGTAGCAACTATTAAAGATTTACAAAGGAATTCATCGCCATCACTTGTCACAACTCGAAAGGTATCCTTCGATTTTTCGTTAGGTATTACATCAACTTCAACAATCTCCTCTTTCTTAATCTCCACACCATATTTGATAACCTGTTCCTTGAATCTATTTACAAGTTCAGGCCCGTCTATCTCCATGATACCTGGATAATTTTCTATTGAAAGAGTATTACTGACTTGACCGCCTATATCCTTTGTTACAACAAGTACATCCATTTCTCTCCTTGCCGCAAATAATGCAGCTGTCAATCCGGCAGAAGAACCCCCTATTATTAAAGCATCATAGAAATTGTCATCTTTGGATTCAGTGATTTCCGCCGAATCATCTACCTCATCAATCTTCTTACGGGAGAGTATCTCATCCAATTTAGGAACATCATATCCTATGACTATCTCACCTTCTATATCAATAACTGGAACGCCCATCTGACCTGATTTTTCCACCATTTCCTGCGCAGCAAATTTATCGTTAGAAACATCTATGTCCTCGAATTCCAATCCCTTGTCCTTGAAATAGTCTTTAGCCATATGACAATAAGGACACTGTTCGGTCGAATATATCTTTATCTTCATTCTCAATCACCCAAATTACAATGGACATCCGGTGTACTCGGATAATTCGGAAAGTTCCTGTACACCCGTATATAGTTCACCGTCTATCTCCCATGTTGGCACACCCTCTATACCCTTTGATTTACAGTATTCCACAACATCGCTGCACTCAACATATTCTATATATTTGAAGGAATTTCCGAACATGTCCTTTTGATTATTACAATGACCACAATATTCCGCACCGTACATCACGGCACCATTCTCTGTCAAACACTGTGAAAACTCGTCGTAATCACCCACGCTGGAATGTCTACCAGTTATGGATTTCCCAATGTAATAGAGGGAAACAACTGACACAAAAACTACTATTGTAATGATGAAATGTCTCTTTTCAAATCGCATAATAAAACCTTAGATATATTTACAGATTAGTATTTTTATTTCTGACATACGTTCAATTGACAATAACAATCATCCTCGAGTGCAAATATTCAGACGACTCATGTATAGAGGCATCACACAACAAACTCCATCATATCAACACGTGGGAGAACCTATATCTAATGGACAATTGCCTGAAATCGGATTGCATGTTCCATACATTACCAGATTGTATAACCCGTAAACCGAATACAACATACTCCCAAGCAACAACAATGTAAATATCCAAGAGATTACTTCGAATCTCTTGTAGACGAATTTGGCTATTATTGGATTTTTTTTCAACAATTTGGATGTTATTTTAGATTTTATCTTCTGATCGAGTTTGGTCTCACATTTCTTGAATGTCACTCTCTGGAACACACATCTGAATGCCTCTTTCGAAAGAGATCTATAATTAGCAGAGAATATTCCTAGAACACTGAACGTAAAAAGGGCCAATACACATATCATTGAATCACAATATCAGCATTGGGCATCGGATAGAGTATTACCGGCACCGGCACCTATCGCCCCGAATGATGGTTCTTCAGCTGTACTACTTAGAGATTGCTCGCATTCTTCTGGAGGATTGTTGAATGCATTACATATCGCTTCCTTTATAGATTCGGCCGACCTGGATACACTCACTCTCTCACCATTCAATATGAATGTGGGTGAACCGCTTATCGAATATTGTTCATTTAGCTCGTTCTCCACTGGATAAGGTGGATAAACCCCGTTTCTCCACGTAGATTCGTCGTTATACAACTCGGTTATACCGTATGTCTCATCCAAAGAATCCATACATGAAACGACTCCATCTACGTCTATACCGACTTCTTCCATACAACCGTCGTAATCACCTTCTACCACAAAACATCTCAGATATTCTGTAAATTCCTCCGGTTGTTCTTTCTGTATACAATACATCCTACTATTTTCTTGGATTTCATCTTCGCCATGCATTATGTAATTAACGAAGTTTACATCTAGATTCGCTTCATCGCCTAGAAGCTCAATTACTGGTATATACGCTTTCAGAAACTGTAATCCATATGGACAATACGACATTACAAATGCGTGGGCCTCGGGAGTATCGGTCTTCGGTACCTCTGTAGGCACCTGTTCAACATCATCTTGAGAATTGTCGATCACATTCTCGTCCTCTGTATCAACCGGTTCTGATAGGAAAAGCCATCTCCCGTCCTTAGTAATATAAACATCTATTTCACTGCCCTGATAACTCGTCGTTACCTTGTACATACCATTGATAGTTTCCTCGCTTGACACATATTCGGCCCCACCATCTTGTACAAGGTTTGTATTTATATAATCTATTGACTTAGTACCCGCTTCATCTGCATTCAATCCAACAGCTGAAAAATATCCACATATCGGTGAATTACCGATTATCTGTGGTCGGACAAGCAGCACCAAACTCAATGCTATAAAAACGAACGATGCCATCATCCAGACTCTTTCTTTAGAAAAATCTATATCAGGAATCTTTATTGTGAATGTTTTTTTCTTTGCCATCTAAACCACTATAAAATTTTACAATTCGTTACTTTTAAATTATACACCCTCACTTAAAAATCTATATCAACTGTGATATCTCCTTCAACTTCTCCACGAACAATTCCACTTCCTCTTCGGTGTTGTACGCGTATAGAGATGCCCTTGCCGAACCGTTCATCGCATGTGCATTGAACCACGAATGCACACAATGCGCGCCCGATCTTATCATTATATTCGATATGTCGTCCAGCATTATCGCTATATCGTGCGGGAATATACCATCGATTGTGAACGA
Source organism: uncultured archaeon (assembly GCA_964400475.1). Classification (GTDB taxonomy): domain Archaea; phylum Aenigmatarchaeota; class Aenigmatarchaeia; order CG10238-14; family SCSR01; genus CAYNTH01. Next base: position 24,467 of record CAYNTH010000004.1, read on the forward strand.
AATTATGCCTCCCCTTAATTCGGGATCAGCTGGTCCTATTATCTCAAGGCCCTTTATGTCTCGTATACCATCGGTTATGATATTATTCAATTTGATTTCGTGTTTGTTGATATTGTCCAGTCCTATTCCTTCGAGATAATCAACAGCCGCTGCCAACCCGATAGCACCCGCATAATTCTGGAGACCTGCCTCGAATTTCTCCGGCGGATTCATCATCACACAAGAATCATATGTGGTATTCTTAACAGTGTCCCCTCCTATGAGAAACGGACTCATGCTGTCCAGTAATTCGTACTTACCATACAATACACCGATGCCGCTCGGTCCCATCATCTTGTGACCGGAAAATGCGAGGAAATCTATATCTTGTTTATCAACATCTATCGACTTGTGAGGTACGCTCTGTGCACCATCGACCAAAACAATCGCACCAGCATCATGTGTTATTTTTATGATATCGTCCAAAGGCAATGTATAACCATCTAAATTAGAAGTGTGGACCATTGACACCAATTTCAATCTATCTCCTGCCATGTCAACCCTCCTTTCGAATTCGGCTAAATCGAACGTCATATCTTCTTTTGAATATATTATCTCGTGTCCGATTCCTTTCTTATCCGACAATAATTGCCACGGCAACAAATTGGAATTGTGTTCCCTGTCGGTTGTTATAACCACATCACCCTTTTCGAAATCAAGCGAATTGGCAACCAGATTTATGCTCTCAGTGGTGTTCCTAGTGAAAACGACCTCATTCTGGTCGTCCGTTCCTATGAATTTTCCAATCCGTTCACGGGAATTATCATAGTTCTCGGTCACCATCTCCCCTATTTTGTGTGCACTTCTGCCAGCACAGCCAGGATATTTGTAATAATATTCGTTCATCGATTCCACGACTTGATTAGGTCGCAGGGACATACATGCATTGTCGAAATAGACTATCTTCTTTCCATTTATTCCTTCATTCAAAACAGGGAAATCGCTTCTTATCTTTCCTATATCCATTCCAACACCGCAACTATAGAATAACTATAACAGTGTTATAATTTAAAGCTTTTCATCTATAATGTTCCTGTATTTGAAGAAATCGTAATATGGATCACCCGGTTTCATACCCACGAAAAGATAGATTATACTATTGTCTATTTCTATGAAACCGTGTTCCTCATCATATATCGATTCAGTGTTCTCACTTAGATACCTGTTTATCTCATCGTAGCAAGACTCACCGCATATTTTCTCCAATTCACATTCGAATAATTCCATATTGCTGTTATAGCAACGGGTCAGTTTATCACCGTATTCCCCCGGGATATCGAATATCTTCCTATCGATCACATTCTGATCATTGTCCAATAAATACATCCAAAGTCCCATGGAATTATTTTCTGCGTTATACTTTAAAGTGTGAACACCACGAACAGATATCTTTATAAATAATTAGAAGCATTATCTTCTTGGCGAGCTGGTCAGGTAGCTTCGCTTATCGATCAAACGATAAGTGAGGAAGTTCCATCCATCCGAAGGGGTTACGAAAGCTGCCAAGCAGTAGAGTAGTAACAAGCTGAGGAGTTTTCGGATATATCAGAAACGGAACTTTTCTATCTCGCCAAATATGTAGCTGGAGCTCTATTGCATTTCGATGCATTAAAGCGAAGCTGAATTGAGATAGAGCAAGATGAAACGGATATCCGACCCTAATGAGATGCAAGCTTTAAGCGCTAAGACAAATGCTACCTTAGTTTGCATTCGCAAACAAAACAGAAGATGGACTATGACCAGAACGCCCATTCTTTTAAATCTGAGCATTGATACTCTATTTGATGTTGGCTGAGCAGTCGGAACTATATGAAGTCCCCATCATCGAAGATGTTCCATATTCACCGATAAACTGGATTAAGTTATTTATGGATGAAGAATTGGTGGGATACGCACTGCTATGCACTGACAGAGATTTGGATTTCTGCATATTCGATGACATATACGAACAATTCAAATCGGAAATAGATGAAAAAATTGACGAAATCCGAAAGAAACTCGATGGGATGTATTCTACAGACAGAATAATTGGTATTAATCGGAACGGTGGTATAACCAAGATATATCAAAATTTTACAGATAATATTTAAATTCAAACGGAGAAACTATAAGTGATAACATGTCAAAAAAGGAAAAGATATACATGCCCAGTGGTTCTGGTGGAATAGTGAGATACGGTGAAGAGGGCGATTGCAAGATAAAGCTGGAACCCGAGCACGTGATATACATCGTTATCGGTCTGGTCGTTTTTGAAACAGTTCTGAAATTCATACCGTCCTTGTTCTAGTGAAATTATGTCAAATTTTAAGATACTTCTAGGAAGTGCTGGTGTACCAACCATCACTGATGGTGGCACGTTGAAGGCAGTTGGTGACATCTCCAAAATAGGTTTGCATGCGATGGAAGTCCAATTCAGTTACGGGGTCCGTATGGGAAACCAACTGGCCAAAAAGGTCGGGGATGCTGGAAAAAGACATAACGTCTCATTAAGCGTACACGCCCCATATTACATCAATCTATGCACGGACGACCAAGATAAATTGGAAGCGTCGAAAAAGAGGATATTGAAGAGTGCCGATAGGGCAAATCTTATGGGAGCAAAGATAGTAACTTTCCATCCAGGTTTTTACGGTGATTTGACAAAAGATGAAGCTTTTGACAAGATGTTATTGGAATGTAAAGATATTGAAAACGAAGTGCCAGACTCTGTAAAATTGGGCATGGAAACCATGGGAAAATCCGCTGTATTTGGTACAGTCGATGAGGTATTGGGCATCTGCAACAAGTTAAAAAAATTCGAGCCAGTATTCGACTTCGGACATATTTACGCCAGAAATACGGGAAAAATAGATTACAATAAAATATTCAAGAAAATCAGGAAATCTGGTATAACCCATATACACTCGCATTTTTCCAATGTCGAATTCACTGGAAAGGGTGAAAAGAGACACATACCATTGGGAGATAATCCACCATTTGAAGAACTTGCGAAAATCATAATGAAAAAGAAAATTGGCATAACTATAATATCCGAAACTCCAAAACTCGAACAAGATGCGCTAAAAATGAAGAGAATTATCGAAGATATTGGATATGAATTCGGATGAAAAATTCTTATAAGCTTATGGGAGAAAGTTATTTTTGGTGTTAACTTGAAAAATCGTGTTAAAAAGATGACTAGAGACGATCTCAACAAAATAATCATGTCAAAGAGTAATTCTATATTATACAATTCATTGACAGGTTTCCACGAGGAGAGGGAACACGAATATGTCATTGAATCCAACAAGTTCAAGATGGTAATCAAAAATCCGGGTAACGAATTGAGTGAAGAACTGGAAAAACTGATGTCACCACTAAACTTAATAGAGGAAAATATAGAGAAGAACATATCTGATGGCGAATATTCTGACATATTTAGAAAATATGAGATAAATCCTGACAACCCATCTGATATCGAAAATGTCAAAAATAGGGTTCAATCGTATTTGACACATCCTGGTGTTGAAAAGATTGAAGAAGCTGTATTGCTTTCGTTGACAAGATTAGATATGGAACCTAAACAGATGGTCAATGTATATTCTCAATGAATATAAGTCAAATCATTTTCTTTTTTCTTTTTATTTTCAATAGTTTCTCCAGGACCTATAGCTATAAACATGTAATCAATTTCCCTCAATATCTTGCGCTCCAACTGGACCACCATCGAATCTTCGTCCAATTCAGGGAATCTATCTAAATAATCTGATTTTTTCTTTTCGAATTCCGAATCTACGTAATCATCCATCCCGGTATAATCGATATCCACTTCAGATGAGATATCGTTCTCTTTCAAATATTCGTTGAATCTGTAGACATCGGCCGTTGCCTTTATCCCAAATACATCCTTCAACATTTCTTTACCGTAACGCGGGTTCGTGTATTTTTTCCCAGTGTATATATCCAAAGCATCGTCTATCCTTGCAGTCAATTCTTTCTTGTGAATATCCCGTATCCGATACTTGTCAATAGACGTTATATAATGTTCCAATCCCCTCAATTTCTTTAGGCAGGAATCGTATACCCATTTTTCACCGTAATCCGCATCGACATCGAACAGAGAATTCTGGAGAAAATCTATCGCATCTTCCGCATCATTTGACACAAGGAAAAAATACATCAACAATGGCGAATTACCGCCCCTGTTTAAATCTGCCATTCCAGTCCCACCGATATAACTATCTTCTATATTCGAATCCACTTATCACACCATTTACCGAACCATGTATTGGATTTAAACACAAATCCAAATCATTAGTTTCATTAGAAAGCGTAAAACGCTATTTCAACTTTTTCTCTTTTAACAACTTAGTATAGAAGTAGATATTTATAAAGATTTCCACACTCCATTCACCTAATCAAAATAAAAGATATTTCTGTATGTATGAGAATGATATCACTATAGATGATACTGATGACCAAAAAATTTGAATTCCTTGATATAACACCTGGTGATGTAGCGTTTGTGGCTTATGGGGAAGACCTTGAGAGTACGTTCGCAAATGCAGCACTTGCTACATTCGAAGTAATGGTGGATACCAAAGACGTTGATGACAAGAAAGAGGAAGATATTGAAGTGAGGGGGCACGATTTGATGTCACTCATGTTCAATTGGTTAAGTGAATTGATATACACGTCGAGCACGAAAAACATGATGTTCTCGAAGTTCGATGTGGTCATAAAAAAAGATAAGATGCTGTTAAAAGCAAAATGCTATGGGGACAAAATAAAGCCTAAGAAACACGCTCTCAAAACTGAGGTCAAGGCTGTGACATATCATCAAATGGATGTATCCAGAACCAATGGCGGTTGGAAATCACAAGTAATTTTGGATTTATAATTAACCCTTAACTACTCCTATAGGTTTCATCTTGGCAACAATATCAGCTATACCAACATCCCTGCAAACTCGAACAACTTCATCAACATCCTTATACACTCCAGGAGCCTCTTCCGACAATACTTTCCAACTGGCTGACCGGACAAGTATTCCTTGATCACCTAATGTCTTTTTTATCTTCTCCCCGCGATAGGTCTTCCTCGCCTGAGTCCTTGATTTCAACCTACCAGCACCATGGACCATAGAACTGAATGTTTCTTTCTCAGCTTCGCCTGTACCCACCAACACATAACTGGATGTTCCCATGCTTCCAGGGACGATAACTGGTTGTCCTGTTGATTTATAATCGGACGGGATTCCATCCATGCCAGGACCGAACGCCCTTGTAGCGCCCTTTCTATGCATATAAACTTTTTTCCTCTTACCATCTATCTTATGTTCCTCTATCTTTCCGATATTGTGTGCAACATCATATACCACATCTATACCAGCGTCTTCCTCGGAAATATTCAGGGAATCGTAAAAACTCTCACGAACCCAGTGCATTATCATATGTCTATTCGTCCATGCATAATTGGCACCGCAAGCCATTGCAGCGAAATAATCATCACACTCCTTAGTGCCAGAAGGTGCATAAACCAATTCCCTGTCAGGTAACTGGTTCAACTTGTCCTTAAATTTGTTCTCCAATCTCTGGAGGTAATCAGTACATACCTGATGACCGAATCCTCTCGAGCCTGTGTGAATCATCACAGTGACCTGACCTTCGTGCTCTATACCGAATTTCTTCGCTATATCAGGCAAAAATATCTTATCCACCTTCTGTATCTCCAAGAAATGATTGCCCGCCCCCAACGTGCCTATTTGAGGCATCCCCCTGTTCAATGCCTTCTCAGAAATCACACTGGAATCAGCGCCCTTCAAACAGCCGTTTTCTTCGGTATGCAACAAATCGTCCTTTGTACCATAACCATTGTCAACAGCCCAACTAGCACCCATATTCAATAGATTCTTCAATTCGTTTTTGGATAATCTCACTTTTCCCTTTCTACCAAGACCCGAAGGTACATTCTGGAACATATTCTCTAATAAATCTGGCAAGTTCGAACGGATGTCTTCAGATTTTAGATTTGTCCTGAGCATCCTCACGCCACAGTTGATATCGAAACCTATTCCGCCGGGGCTCAATCCACCTTCCTCGAAATCCAAAGCAGCAACACCGCCGATTGGAAACCCGTACCCGAAATGCATATCCGGAAGTCCTATGCTGTGCTTTTGTATACCTGGTAAATAGGTTATATTCGCAACTTGTTCAATTGCACCTTCCTCAACATCATCCAACAATTTTTCGGATAAAAACAATCTTGCAGGCGCTTTCATACCTTTCTTGGCGTCTTTAGGCAATTCCCATACATTTGGGCGTATCTTTCTCAATTTGGATTTCAATGTCATACGAACACTATGAGTATATTGTTTTTATTAATAAAGTATATAATTGTCGATACCGAATGTAAAAATCGATTCCGGGTAGAAAATGCCCTTTTTTAAATGAAAAGGGAAAAGAATATTTATCTATCATAATAATCAATATGTGGAAGGTGTAAATATGCCAATAAGTACAGCACCCTATAAAAGGGAATATAAACACACGAAGAGCCGTGGTAAAGAGAAGACGGTGAAATGTGATGCATGCGGCAGATTAGTACCCAGATATAAAACTTTCACTACTACCAGAAAGATGAGATTGGGTCCTGCTGTGATGAAACAGATCGACAAGAGGATGGTACACTTACTACAAAAGAAGAAGAGATTGTGTCCGTCTTGTGCGAGATTCAGGGGTGTTTCTAAGCCTGGTAAATCCACTAGAAAGAAGTACGGTGGAGGAAACCCGAGCAGAAGAAGCAAGAGAAATTAATTTCCTAATCCAATTGCCTTTTATTTGGAGTTATTTCTATATTTAATATAAGATTCGTAGATGAAATGTTGTTTCGGAATAAAAAATACTAATTTATCGGTGTATGGATGGGAGTAGACCTTAAAAAGATAAAGGGCATGAGAGGGGCACTATACAGGAAGATAAAGGGCAATTTAGGTAAAAAGAAGAAAAAGGCCAAGAATCAGCTAGACTTGCCTGGGTTCCAGATAAAAGAGATAAACAAAATACCGGAATTCCCGGACTTTGATGATATTTCTAAGGTCGATATATCATACCCGCTCATAGAACCCTTTGCATATGCTCATATCTACTGGGATGACAAGGACAATGAGATAGAATACCAGGTGATTGAGCCCGAACTCAGCGAGGAAGATGAAAAAATTCTGGAAAAAATATCGGAATCCCTCATAGAGTTGGTGGATGTGGAACTCAGTGCAATACAAGAAGAAAATACGATAGTCGAATATTTGGAAAATCAAATTTCCAAGATAATACACGAATTCGGATTGAATGTATCAGGTGACCAATATACGAAAATAATGTATTACATATACAGGGATTTTGTCGGATTCAACGAAATAGAGCCCATTCTACAGGACCCGAACATCGAGGATATAAGCTGCGATGGACTTGATTTACCGATTTATATCGTGCACAGAAAATTCGGATCTATTAAAACGAATATTATTTACGAAGACGTGGAATACCTGAGAGAATTTATAGTAAAGATGTCCCAACGGGCTGGCAGATATGTTAGTTATGCCGAACCCGTATTGGAGGGATCATTGCCTGATGGTTCGCGTATCTCAGCTACATTGGCAGGAGACATTGCTACCAAAGGACCCACATTCACAATAAGAAAATTCAGCGAAAAGCCATTTTCTCCAACAGAACAAATGCAGATGAAAACAGTGTCTTTGGAATTGTTGGCTTACTACTGGTATATCGTTGAGCACGGGGCATCGATGTTGGTAGTGGGAGGAGTCGCGACTGGTAAAACGAGTTTCATGAACACAATATGTATGTTCATCCCGCCAGAAGCGAAGATCGTGAGCATAGAGGATACCAGAGAATTGAAAATACCGAACGATCATTGGGTGCCAACTTTGGCAAGAACCGGATTCGGAATACCGATGCCCAGTGGTGAAAAATATGGAGGTGTGTCATTATTCGATCTGCTAAAACAGAGCTTCAGGCAAAACCCCGATTACGTTATTGTGGGAGAGACGAGAGGTAAGGAAGCATACGTAATGTTCCAAGGAATGAGTTCTGGGCACCCGAGTATGAGTACGTTCCATGCGGGTTCTGTGGATACTGTCATAAAGAGATTGACCACACCACCAATAGAATTATCCCCAACTCTCATCGAAAGCCTGGACATCATAACAGTGATGATACACGCAAGAGAAAAGGGAAAATCAGCTAGACGTATCAAAGAAATTTCAGAAATACAAAGCGTTGACCCGAAAACAGGCGAGGTTAAGACGAACACGGTATTCAAATGGGACCCGGCAAACGACATATGGGTAAAGATGAATGAAAGCGTAGTCGTGAAGAAATTGGTCGAATCCAAGGGCGGTACGATGGAAAACGCCCAAAAGGAGATAGAAGAAAGAAAGAAAATACTCGCATGGTTGTATGAAAACGAGGTATTCAATTACAAAGACGTTACGCATGCAATCAATAGGTATTATAAGGAGAAAAAATCATTGATGAAGGAAATTGGAGAGTTCAATATACCTGAAAAGATATTGAGGACTAAAACGGGCAAACTTGTAGAAGAATCTAAAGAAGAGATTGAAAAAAAGGTGGAATCAAAGAAAGAAACTATACAAGCAGAGCCGAAAACTGTACAACCTCCTAAATCTACTGAAGAAATACCAAAAAGAAAAGACGTACCTGAGAAGAAAGAAGTCGATAGAAAGGATGAAGGAGAGATTATCAAAAAAGTTGAGAAAATTGCAGAGGAGAAAACTAAACAAGCCGAGATAAAGGCTATCGAACCCAAAATGGATATCAAAGACCTTAAAAAATCATCCGTACTCACACTATTCAAATATCCGATTCTAAGAGAGCCCGAAAAAGAAAATTGATTGCAACACTAAAACATTTTCTTAAAGAAGACCCAATATTTATTCAATGTCATCTTTAAAATCCTTAGCTATATCTGCTTTTAGCTGGATTCCAGACAAATACGGACACTATTTTCGTGTAGTCAAAAATAGCTTACCAAAGGCTAACATGAGATTGACATTCCGAACATATATGAGCATAATGGGAATGTCGGCCACAATAGTATATATATCAACTTTGTTTACGCTTTTTTTTGGATTGAGAATTCTCGACATATCGCTCGCTATGAAAATCATTTACATGATATTCGTACCAATACTGACGTCGATTGCATGTGTCATAGTCCTAATACTCTATCCTTATCAAAAAGTTATATCCAGAAAGAAGAGTATAGAAGCCAACCTACCATTCGTTCTCACACACATGGGTGCAATAGCAGAATCGGGTGTTCCACCATATGTGGTGTTCAAACTTATAGCTGATTTCGAGGAATACGGTGAAATATCGAAAGAAATGGGAAAAATCGTAAGGAACATGGAGAACTTCGGGTTAGACCCACTCAAATCTGTAAAGGAAGTTGCTGAGAGAACGCCTTCGGACGACTTTAAGCAAGTTCTGATGGGATTTGTCACAACAACGGAATCTGGTGGGAATGTTAAGGAATACTTAAAAAATGCCGGGAAACAATCACTGTTCGAATGGAGAATCAAGCGAGAGAAGTTCCTACAACAGTTATCGGCGTATTCAGAATTCTATACAGGTATACTCATAGCAGCACCGCTGTTCATAATCGCATTATTTGCAGTAATGAATATGATACAGCCAACAATAGCGGGTTTTGATATCTTATTTCTTACCAAGGTGAGTATATATCTCATAGTACCTGCTCTCAATGCAGGATTCTTGTTATTCCTGAGGGGAATGGAGGTGGAAATGTAATGGACGAAGAAGAAAATAATGAAAGGCCGAAAGAATCGGAATCCATGAAATTGGATGTTGAAACAAAGGAGCCCAAAAAGAAGAAATTACAATCCATCGAAAAATTCATGCCATCGAAGAAATCCAAAAAAAACGATAAAGGGGGTGGTGGGTTCTTTTCCAGAATCCTGAAAATAAAAAAAACGAGTTCAGCTGAATTAATCAGTAAAAGGGAAAAACACATAGTACTTTTTGGAAGAACCATAAAATTCAAGAAGAGGACATTCCTCATATTATTATTCAACACACTACTGTCCATGGGCATATTACTAATAAATTTCATGATGTTGAGAGACGCACCAACGGTCTTCTCCACCATAAACATATTGGCACTTTTCGTATTCGCATTCCCTGTAATAATAATCAGATATAATGAATACAAGAAAACACAGGAAGTCGAGGACATGTTCCCAATATTCTTGAGGGATTTTGTTGAAACAACAAAAGGAGGGATGACCATACCCCACGCAATGAAATCTCTCACTAGGAACGATTACAAAGCATTGAATCCATATGTGAAACAGATGGCTGCACAACTGAATTGGGGAATACCCGTACAGACGGTTTTGATGAAATTCGCCAAAAAAACAGACTCAACACTCATAATGAGAGTGGTATCATCAGTGATAGAAAGCCATAAATTCGGTGGTAACCTATCGGACACGTTCGAAGCACTTAGTGGCACTGCTGTTGAAATAGACAGATTGCGGGAAGAGAGGAAATTATACATGAACTCCCAGATAATGACCGGTTATATAGTATTTTTCGTGTTCTTGGGGGTCATGATAGGACTTCAGAAATTCCTGGTACCAAGCCTTTCAGAAGTATCGGCTGGTGGTGTATTTGGAAGTGAAACATCACCAGCTGAGGAAACACCCGATTTGGCACAGGAATATCAGGTGATATTCAAAAATCTGATATTGATACAGGGACTATTCGCTGGATTATCTGTAGGTAAGATGTCAGAAGGATCAATGGTGTCTGGGACGAAACACAGTCTATTCATGATGTTTGTGGGTTTCCTGGTGTTCACAGTAGCGTCTTAAATCAACACGCTGTAACATCCGAGCTCTCCGCGTCGTCTGTAACATCTGAACAATTGGTATAAACGTGTATCCTGTCGTAATTACTCCCGCCTATGCTAATATTGAACGATTCTATCTCACCTGGTTCCAACACAATTGGTGTAGTAGTACCGGTCACATTCAAATCGAATTTCTGGCTTGATGAATTGGTATATATTATCTGCAAAACTATGTCACCCAGATCTATCATGTTCGTATTCTCAACTCTGCCACCCATATAATCGTTGCAGTACCTAAGATTGGAAACTGATATGCCACCATACACACATGTCAACTCTGTATCGGTTTTATCAGACACATCTTGAGTCGTACTGCTGATAAACCCGGTACCCCATGTCTGAATTACACCAAATGCGGCCACCGTAAATGCTATAAGCAATACACTCGCTATAAGTGGAGATATCCCCTTCTTACCCATTTTCTTACCCATTTAATCAACTCCTTGAACAGGTTTTTTCCCTAGAGATTTCCGGACAGTGTGTTTTGACCAATATTTTAGAAAACGTATGATTCACATTCGAAATAGAGAACGATTCTATTCCAGTGAGAGTGCCGTTCAAATCGTGGGAACCCAATATACTCGAATTTGACAGTATCGTGATTGCCTTCAAATTCCGTAGTTCCACGTCTCCAGTGTTGTCCAAAATCAGATTCACGGTATCGGTCGAATTCACGTGCTCACAAGAATATATCGAGAATTCGGCATACATACATTCCGATTGGGTCTCATTGGTCTCTGGTAACGACGTTTTCACAAAACTACTGGCCCAATAAGCCAGTACACCGGCTATTGTCATTGTAACAGCTATCAACAATACAGCGGCGACTAAAGGAGATATTCCTTTATCATTTAGCTGTTCTCCCATAGATTTAATTTCATTTTCTCCTTAAATAAAGTTTGTCTTAGGCAAATAGAAGTTATTTGTTAATCGAGCTATATTATCTAATTGTGGTAAAATTGAGAATGAACCTGTCTAAACACAGCAGCCTGGACGCATTGAAAATGGCGACAATCGGGGAACTATTCCCAAGATACTCGAGGATCATTCTGAACGGCGTGCCCCCAAAATTCCAAATAGCGAAAAGGATAATCGTGAAATTCGACAGAGATATGGACCTGAAGGAGATGCTAAAAGAACATTCAAATCTAATGGAGAAATTCAGGGAAACCGAAAAAATGATAGACAAAAACAAACTAGACATTAATGAATTGGAAGTTCCCAGATTCTCATTGATGGATCTGAAAATAGAAATCGTAAAGGAAATGATAGAATCGTGTAATTTATGCGAACACTCGTGCGGAATCGATAGAAAATCTGGGGAGATAGGGCAATGCAGATGTGAGAACACCGAACTGTGTAGAATGGCTTCAGAGGGAATCCACCTCGGGGAGGAATCGCACATAATCCCAAGCCATACGATATTTCTAACCGGTTGCAATTTTGACTGTCAATATTGTCAAAACTGGAAGATATCGCAAAAATCCTCTGGTTACAGGGAGATACACCCCAGAATGTTGTCGGATATAATACGAAAAAGAGAAGGGGACAGCAGGAATGTTAATTGGGTGGGTGGAGAACCGACCCCGCACACACTGTCCATACTGGAAACATTGAGAATAAGCGATACCGGATTACCACAAATATGGAACAGTAATTTCTATATGGGTAGAACAACTATGGCCATGCTCGACGGTATAATCGATATGTATCTCTCAGATTTTAAATACGGCAACAACACATGTGCCAAAACGTTCTCTAAAATAGACGACTATTTCGAGATAGTGGCTAGAAATCACTTATTGGCTGTTGAGCAAGCGGAACTAACTGTCAGACATTTGGTTCTCCCCGATCATGTCGAATGTTGCACTAAGCCAGTACTAAAATGGATATCTGATAATATACGAACTAATTGTATGGTGAATGTGATGGACCAATACCATCCATCATATAAATCAAAAGAATATTTGAATCTCAAAAGAGGTGTTGACAAGAAGGAAATCCATGAAGCACTTAATTACGCTGAAACCCTTAATTTATTCTATACGTGTTAGAGGATTGATTCTTTGGGAAAGAAACCGTGGAAAACACCGGAAAGGAAATTCGAATTAGATATGGATAAATTGAATCGTAAGGTCATAGCGATTGTATTACTCGCATTGATCATATCGATTGGGTTTCTCGCATATTACAATTATCCCAAAAACGGTGTACCAGTATATCTTGTACCAGCATTATACACGCAGAATTACACAGAAGTTCAAATTGACGTGGATGTAGATGATGGTGTAGTGGCGTTGACATCTGGGTGTAATCAAATTATAGCCGGTGTAGAACCATATCAGGCAGAAAGCATAAAATTGGCTTTAATGGGACAAAACGCCGAAAGACCGAATTCTCATGACATTGTAACAGATGCATTCGATTCAATGGACATAGAAGTAGTTATGGTCAAAATTACCGAAGTCAAAGACAGCAAATTCCATGGAAGATTAATCATCAGGAAAGACAACAAAATCGTAGATTTGGAATCCAGACCGAGCGATGCAACTGCAATAGCCCTACGAAAGAGTGCCCCAATATACGTGAAAAACAATCTACTCGAAGAATACGGCAGAAAAATATGTTAATCTATTCCTTCAGAGCTTCTTCGAATTTCTCGATGAATTCTTCCGCTTTATCAACCAATCTATCGGCTGCTTTTTTCAGAGCGGTCTCAGGATATCCCTTCGATGTTTTTACAAAAATCTTAGCATTCTCCAAATATGGATGTTCTTTAACATGGGCTGCCTCTTCGACCCTGTCTCCCTCCCACAATTCTCCCCTTATGAAATTCGTCATTGTAACGTTTTCGTTGGGTAACTCCAGTAAAAGCGATTTATCTTCCTTCTTAACTACATTAAGCTCCATTTAAACACCATTTATTTATTTATTATATACAAGTCAACATTATAAGTTACTCTTGGTTTTTTATGAAATTTAAACATATATGGTGTATCGAATTTATATTCTTTAATTTGGGATATTTCCGCGCCTTTGTTTTGTATAAAAGACCTTAAAAAATCTCTACTCTTGTTTACACCGTCGTTATCATACCCACCTCGATGTAAAGTATATACAGTATCAGCACATTCCAACGCCTTTTCTATGAATATTGCATCCATGTGTCTCTCCCCCCTCATACCAAACGGTGGGTTTTGCACAACAGTATCACATTCACCGCTGAATTTCCTTACGTCTTCACATAAAAATTCAATATCCAGATCCAATTCATCTGCATTTGTTTTCGCAATATCTATAACATCTGCATCTACGTCAATCCCAATCACTTCTTTGGCACCTAGTAAAGACGCTCCTATGGAAAAAACACCAGAACCGCAGCCGAAATCGATTACTTTTTTGTTTTTGATATCTCCATTCAAATTAGCCAAATTCAATATATGAGCAACTATATTCGACGGTGTCGTGTATTGTTCAAAATATTCCTTGGGACTCTCTATCGGCTTTAATTTAGACAAGATTATTTCCAGGTGTTTTTTATCCAACATCAATCTCACTACATGTCCAAATACTTAAAATTAACAATAGGTGTTTTGTACCTATTCAAATCATCTATACCAATCCTCGGACACGCCAAGTTAACGGCAGCGTCCACTTCCAGACCCATCAATTTTTCGGGTGTTATCTCGTCCATCGCCAATATGTAGACGTCCTTGCCCGAATCCTCTAACTTTTCTTTTAGTTCAAAAGGCAATCTAACCTGTCCCCTTTTCCAGCTAACCAAAATAGCCACCTTTTCGGCGTCTTCAAGTTCTGACTTATTCCAGGCTATTATCTTCTGGACTTTCCTCTTGAAATCGTCCAAACTGAATATTTCTCCTTTCTCCAAATCCATGCACAGCATGGGTTTATCAGTTTCCATCACCAAACCCAACCCATAAAATTTACCCGCGGATATACACAAAAAGCAATCGACGTCATCTTCTACAGCAATCGCTGCATCCAAGTTACACCCCAATATCTGACCGGGATGTTGAAGTGCGGTATGTGTAAATACTTCCTTGCCATTATTCTCCAGGTATGTCCTGACCTTCTCTATCGTATCCACGAACTGTATACTGGTGGCCAATCCTATTTTTTCGTATTTATCCAACTTGTGTAATTCCTTTTCCAAAATAGGCACCGGATTGGATGGTATGAAATATTCCCAAAAAACAACAGGCATATCGCTCTCAGCGCCATAATCTTCATGTCCTATATGTAGAATTGTATCACATCCCAATCTCTTTGCTTCGAAATCTCGGATGTCACATGCACCGAAACAAGGTTCTGTACAGATAATAACCTCAAACCCTGAATTCTCCAATTCTTTCGATATTTTCTGTATGCTTAATTTTATACCCTCTGGATATTGCATAAAAACGCGTTTAGCACCCAGTTCTTCCAATCGATTTAGGGATACTTTGAAATCCTCTCTCATATCAATCATCATCTTAAAAACAATATAATTAACCCTATTAAAGTTTAAGAATCCAGCTAAAAGTCCTTAAAATTTCATCAAACTTTCTACCAAGTCCTGGGTCGCTTCCTCGGTATCATCATCAGTTGGTCTTACAATCCCCCTTATGATGTCCTCTATCGCCTTTCTCTTTTTCTTCTCACCAACTTCTACTATGGATTGGAACGGTTTCTCCAATTTAACCTGTATTTTCTGCATCTTGTCCATCTTCTTTTGCATCTCAACCAACGCACACCATAGTTGGGCGATTTTGACATCTTCTGATTGTATATATGCGCCCTTGTGTCTCTTGGTTTTGTTCAGGATGTTCGCTAGCATATTCCTCGCTTCAGGACCCAAAAAGTTCTTCCAGTCTTCTTTGTTCTTGTTCAACATAAGTACCACTTCTATGACTAACTATTCAATTATCGGTTAAATTTAAATAATCTAATGGAACCTCTCTTCTTCGATCGTATATGATGATCTATATAAAACAATTCTCCTAACCACAAAACCCACAATCACACCAAACACCAACAGGATAAATATATTATACAAATCCCGAGTGAATAATCCGTGTTGTCCCCCATTTATGACTACAACACTTGAATGTGTATCAACCATCTTACTACCCGCTTTAACAACGAATTCGTATTCCCCAGGTACAGCATTACAAGGTATTGATATGTGTGAACTCAAATCCTTTATCTCGCCGTGAGATATCTTGACATCATCGACTTCACCCATCCAACCCGATGGCTCACCATATATCTCTATTTCAAAATTACCGGTATCGCCAGTGTTCAATATAGAAAATTCAATTTCGGCATCCTCACATCTATCTACGTTATATTTCGGTTGGACGAAAATCTTGGGCTCACCCGAACGATCAGCCGAGCTGGACGTACCGGATATACAATTGCCGTCCTCACACCCATATTCACAATATTCTAAAATTTCCCATCTCCACTGCATTTCACCCTCTACGTTCTTTGCGTATTTTCTCTGTTTATAGTCATTGAAGCATCTATATTCATTTCCGTAATATTTTCCATCTATGTCAACATCGCTCTGCAACTTGCTGAATACTGTGAACGGTGTTGAATAAGCAACGGTTCCACAATCACCGCTGCCAGAAACACTATAATCCCTGGATGGGTCTGTAGTATATTTGACTTTTATACCGTAATTGCCTATCCTGCCCACGAATTTCGAAAAATCAACATACCGAGTCCTGTGGCCACCGACGTACACACTCGAATCGGATGAATCCATATCTACGCAGTTAGTGAAACAAGAACCGGATGTGGACGTACACTTGGAATCGAAGTTACATATATATGCGTCCAAATAATACATCCTGCCCTGATCAGCATTATTTTCTATTTTAACAGTAACCTCGACTTCACTGTCTTCAAACATATCGCTTGGTGTTAGAACGCTCACACCAGTCAATTCGGTCGGGCAATCCAAACAAGAGCCATCAGTACACCCGTATTTGCATATACTTACCAATCTCCATTCACGACTGCAATCAGAATTCTCCCATAGTCTTTCTCTGTTACTATCGGAGCACCTGTAATAATCGATATAACCTGGACTGCAACAATCATCGCATATGTATTCATCGGCCGATGTTACGTTAATGAACATCGACAACCCCACTATCAAAAATAGTGCTACTGATGTATAGTAATTATATCGTTCAAACATTATTACCCAAATGTATGATAAATAGCAAAATTTAAAAAGGGCTCACAAAACAATTATTATGATGTCAAAGATATCGAAAAACATCAAAAAAAAGGGTGACAGACTGTTGAAAACTGGGAATATAAAAAAGGATATGGATTCCGCTAATAGATTATATTTCACAGTGGAGGGTGACACAGAATCACATTCTGTTATTTTTGATAAAATGAAGGGGAAATGGTCATGCGACTGCAAATATAGTTCCATGCAAAACAGACAATGTAGCCACATATACGCATGCAGACTGAAAATGAAAGAAAAGAACTAAGGAAAAATCCTATTCCTATCACGTGGGAACATCGTAACTTCTCTTATATTTTTCTTATCAGTTATCTGTAGAGTTAGCCTTTCCAATCCTATAGACCATCCCGAATGCGGGGGTGCCCCAAACCTAAAGAAATCTATGTAGAATTTGAAATCATTTGGATTCAATCCTTTGTCATTTATCCTCTCTATCAATAATTCTGGTACATGTACTCTTTGAGTTCCAGAACATATCTCCATCCCATTATACATCAAATCAAATGCTTTACATACCTTAGGATTGTCCTTATCGGGCATCGCATAGAATGGTTTTATCTCACTCGGCCAGTCCTTCAGAACAAATGCTATCTCACCGACCAGTTCCGTTAATTTCTTCTCTTGTGGTTTCGTGAAATCATGACCCCACTCTATGTCCTCCCCAGCACCTTTCAATAAATCTATACACTCTGTGTAGGTCACCTTTCTCAGGGGCAACTCTGGAATTTCCAGGTCATCTCTGCCAAGCAATTTCAGTTCGTCCTTACATTCCTCCTTGACTTTTCCGAGTATATACACAAAAACTTCTTCCAATACTTTTATAACATCCTCATCAGTTGAGAACCCCTGTTCAATATCCATCTGTCGTATCTCATTCAAATGTGCACTGGTATCGTGTTTTTCAGCCCTGAAAACAGGTAATATCATGAATACTTTCTCCAAAGACACTGCACCCATTTGTTTGTAGAGCTGTGGGGATTGTGCCAGATACGCCTCTTTATCGAAATACGGTAACTTGAATAGTTCTGTCCCGCCTTCTGACGCTGAACCTATAATAACAGGCGCCTGCATCTCAATATAACCTCTATCCACGAAAAACTCCCGGAATGATTTTGCAATATGTGTTTGTATCTTGAATATGGCCCTTGCTTCATCAGTTCTCATATGAAGAACCCTCCAATCCAATTGTGTATCCAATAGGGCTTTTGTTACTTCTCTCGGATCAAGGGGTAACGGAGTCCCGGCCTTGTTCAAAATCTCTATACTATCTGGGATTATCTCAAATCCAGATTCCGTATGTTCACTTTCAACGACCTTCCCGTGGATCTTTATGACATCTTCCTGGTGCATATCCTCTATAACATCTATCACTTCGCTGGGGACCTTTCCTTTTTCAGCCGTTATCTGTCCCTTGCCGGTGAAATCCCGGAGTACGACAAAATTTATACCACCGAGTACACGAGTGTCATGAACCCAGCCGGCAACCACGATATCCTTACCAACATCTTTTCCGATATCCCCGACATATTTCCTGTTTTCCAACATTCTCATCACTTATCATTTCCCTTTCAAATTTTTAAAACTATAAATTATACAAGAAAGTCCATATCACTATCCACACAGGCAAGAACGTTACAACACTATTCGATATTAAAACCGATTTCTTGATATTAGGCATAACTCTGGATAAGATGAAAGTTGTCAAACCGTATATTAAAATCGGTATTGATAGTGAATATAAGAGATCACCAATTATAAAATAACCCGATATCAACCCGCTCACAATAGCTATGATGGAATATATCAAAACTATCTTTTGATCATCTTTCATGGATCTAACATTCATACGAATACACACGCCTCTAAATTTTTCTATTTTCTGTGAATAAAATACTTACTTATTTTCGATTTTACGATTAATCGAATGTTAACCCATGTCATTATGCGAAACAATATCATAATGGTCATAGAAGCAACCATCTGTATGATATCATTCGTATGGCAATATGTTGGAGCCGAATAATCCAACAGTGGCGACCACTATTTTGATTATTACAAAGGCATCTGTCCCTCATTATTTAAGATTCAAAAAATCCTTTACCCTCCTTTGCCAATTTTTCTCCTGCAATATCTGGGTAGTCACCCAGGTTTTTCTCACGTAGGACGGCAGTCTCTTCCTCTTCTTTATCAACTGGTCAACAAAATCTATGGTCCTCTCGTCGTGCGGATAACCAACACCGAAATCAAAATTCTCCATTTCCTTTATCTTCTCTATCGCCCTATCACGTTCGACCTTGGCGATAATGGAAGCTGCACCAACAATCGTATATTTCTCATCAGCCTTGTTCTCCGCAAATATCTTAAATCCATCACTCTTTAGATACGTCTCAACGAACCTCTGGTATTTCTTCGGATTGACAGTCAAGGCATCTATGTATATCTCGTCCCCACCTATCATGTTTATTATCTGGGCCATCGCCTTGGCCTCGACCATGTTTAAATTAACACTGTTCTTCTTGTTGTCGTCTATCTTGCAGGACGATATCGATATAGGCATTATGCTTGATACCCTGCTCTCTTTCTGCAATATTTCCTTGATATTACCATATAACTCTTCCCTCCGGGCATATGTCAGCATCTTAGAATCCTTCACTCCAATATCTCTCAGCTTCTCTATAACGCCCTCCTCAGCAGTTATGCCGCAGACCACCATAGGACCGATCAACGCGCCTCTACCGGCTTCATCAATACCGGTTATCAACTTGACTTTCTTACTGGGAGAATTCATATCCAATGCCTATAACCTATCTTAAACACAACCACATCCTCGAAAAGATCCCACAGGAGGTGAAGAGACGCTGAAGCGCAGAAAAGCCCTATGAAAAAATAGTCCTGCAATATGACCAGGGAACTACCACCCAACAACAAAAGCAATATCATTAAGTTGTGGAACCTGTACTTCCTGGGCTTACCGTATTCCTCTATAGTCCTCAATTCCAGATAACCCATTACACCTTTATCCATCCACAGCGGGATGTGATCCAAATCCATTACAAATGTTCCTGCAATTATCAATGCCATTTTAACGTAATCCAACGACAAATCCGGCTGGATGGCAAAATACAATAAGAACATGACGAGCAGATGTACGAACACGTGAATGACTGCGTAATTGTAACCTATTATCTTCATCTATAATCACTTATTAAATTCCTATTTCACGACTTATTAAATTTCTCCCACATTTATTAATGTATGATTAGGCTGGATGACTTGGTATCATCTGTCAGAGGAGGCAGGGAAATAGAAGATATCCTAAGGGGATTAGACTGGAGGGGGTTCGAAAAGATGGTGTCTCGCATCTTCGAAGAGAACGGATTCAGAACGACCAGGAATTTCAGGTTCAAGACAGAACACAGATATGAGATTGACATAATAGCATCACGACCCAGGACAGTAGTTTGTGTGGATTGCAAGGAATGGTCCATGGGTAGGAACAAGAAACACGCTCTCAAAAAAGCGTCTATAAAACAAAAACAGAGGACCGAACAGTTCAAAAAATTCATTTCAGAGAATCCGGACACATTGGAGAGTATACACATAGTGGATGAACAGGAATTTTACCCGATCATGGTCACTTTGTACGAAGAATCTATAAAGGATGTGAGTAATGTGAAAATAGTACCTGTGTGGAAGCTAAATACTTTTCTTAACAGAAGCAATCTCATATAAAAAGATTTCGAAAAGGATAAAACCAGTATATAAATACTTTAACAATGAATTAACTATAGGTGAATTCTAGAAATGGCCAAAAAAAGTAATAAATTTGATATTAAAGTCGAAAATATCGTAGCATCCGCTGCATTTGGTGTTAAGATACCATTAGAACAAGTCGTGACACTCAGGGAGGGGATGGAATACGAACCTGAACAGTTCCCTGGATTGGTTTACAGGATGAAGAAACCAAAAGCAGCTGCGTTGATTTTTGGTTCTGGTAAGATCGTTTGTACAGGGGCCAGAAGCACGCGGGATGTCAACAAGGTATTCAAAAAGGTTATTAAGGTTGTCGAAGAGTCAGGGGTGGATGTTCCTAAGAAATATAAGAAACAGGTCGAGAACATAGTCGCTTCTGCAAAACTAGACGGCAGATTGAACCTAGAAACTATCGCATTTAATTTGATCAATTCGGAATACGAACCTGAACAGTTCCCTGGATTGGTTTACAGGATGAAGGACCCTAAGGTTGCTTTCCTGTTGTTCGGTTCCGGGAAGATCGTGATAACAGGTGCTAGAACAAAGGAAGACGTCGAAGTTGCAGTAAAGAAAATATCGAAGAAACTGAAAGAAGTCGGAGCGATGGTATAAGCCATACCCTTTCTTTTTTTCTTTTTATTTTTCAATCAATTCTACGGAAATCTGGTATGGAAAACCGGATTAATATCATTAACATAAATAAAGTACCAAATCAAGTTGGAAACCACATAAAATTTGATTAATAATAATAATATCAAATTCAAAATCATTTTTGAGATTATGGAAAGAGCCGAACTTATAGAAAAATTTTCAGAATTTTTGAACGATTTTTACCTTGAGGAGCTGGTAACAGCTGCCACAGAGGAGAAAAAATCGATTTCAGTAGACTTTGCTATACTCGACAAGTTCAATGTGGAGATAACCGATTATTTCTTCGAGAACCCGAACGAAGTCATAAGTGCGGCTGAAGAGGCCTTGAAACGAATAGATACGGGACTGACCGAATCGGATTTGAAAATACGGTTTTACAATCTACCAGATAGCAAGGAGATCAGGATACGTAAACTCAGATCTGAACATATTGGAAGGATTGTTGTAATAGACGGGATTGTGAAAAGAGCTAGCGAGATAAGACCCGAACTGTCAGAAGCTGTTTTCAGGTGTCCTGATTGTGATAATAGGATTAATGTAATACAAGAAGACAGGTCCATAACAGCACCAGAACAATGTGATTGCGGCTGTAAGAGGGGATTCAAACTAATAGACCAGACCATGTACGATACCAGGTGGGTCACCATAGAAGAGCCGTTCGAGATAACAACGGGCGAGCAGCCGTCCGAACTCACCATATTCTTGAAGGAAGACATGACTTCGCCGACCATGCAAAACCACACCGATCCTGGAAACAGGATAAAGGTTATAGGTATATTGAAATCAGTACCCAGAAGGACCAGGGGAAGTGGGAACAGGCAATTCGAATTGTATTTGGAAGCGAACAACATAGAACCTGTTGAGGTCGGGTGGGAAGAAATCAACATAACCGCGGAAAACGAAAGAGAACTCATAGAACTTTCGAAAGACCCGTTGATATATGATAAACTCGTCAAGTCGATTGCACCCACCATTTATGGGTTAAATGAGATAAAGGAAGCAATTGTACTACAAATGTTCGGCGGGGAATCCCACATATTGAAAGATAAAACAAAGGTCAGGAGCAATATACACATACTGCTCGTCGGTGATCCTTCAACAGCGAAATCAAGAATAATGCAACTAGTGTCGTTAATAATGCCGAGGGGGAAATACGCATCGGGAACAGGTATAACCGGGGCCGGGCTATGCACTGTATACGACACATTAGTACAACTTGAAAACGGTACAATCACGAAGATAGGGAAACTTGTTGAGGAGAAATTTGAAAACACCAAAAACGTCAATGAAATAGATGATGGTGTTTGTTTTGTGGAACCTGATGAAAATGAGAAGGTATCATCATTTGACCAAGACTCCCTAAAGATGAAATCCTCCAGGATTACAAAATATTGGAAAATAAAAGCACCTGAAAATCTGGTTAAAATTGTGACTAGAACTGGAAGAGAGGTCATAGTAACACCGGATAACCCAATTCCAGTCATCAAGAACAGTAAAATTATTTGGAAATGTGCAAGCGACGTAACACCTGAAAATTATATTGCAACACCAAGGATACTGAAATCAAAAATAAAGGAAATTGAAAACAATATTTCGTCAATACCGAAAAAATCATGGATATTGAACAGCAACATAAACATGGATAAAATAAATGAGAAAATAAAAACACGAGGTACCATACGAAATTTTTGTAATAGATTGGGATTGAACGAAAATGATATTTATCATAATTGGAAATACCACTCGAAAACCCCACAAGGAACAATAAGACGTGGTGCACCAACTATAGGAGAGATTAAGATGATTTGTGATGAATTGGACATGGATATAGAAGATGTAATTCCCAGCGAATTGCTACTTTCACAATATCGTGGACACGAAATTAAATTGCCTCTCTTCGTAAATAATGACATCCTATACATGATGGGATTATTAGCAGGTGATGGTAGTATCAGTAAAACGGGCATGGGTGGATTCGATATAAAATTTTTCAACACTGACACAGGATTACTGAACGCTCATAAAAACATATGCCATTCTAAATTAGGAATGTCTCTTTCAGAAAAAGAGATTAAAGATGTTCCATATCTCAGATTCCATTCAAAAATATTTGGATACTTAGTAAATAAATTCGGAATTACGCATGGGAAAAAATCACACAATATCTACATATCGGAACGACTTTCCAAATTACCAAAAATGATGATATCGCATTACCTGAAAGGTGTTTTTGACACTGATGGTTCTGTAATCAAGAGAAGAACAAAGGGCTCCAACTATGTCGAACTCACGTCAAGTAGTAAAGAATTCATAACCGGAATACATCTACTCTTGCTCAGATATGGAATAATATCAATGATTAGAAAAAGAGACCCACACACATCTACAATTAAAGGTCGCGAGGTTAAATCGGACTACATATATGAATTAAAAATCAGTGGAATGAAAAATATATCAAAATTTAGAGATGAGATAGGATTTAACCACGAAGAAAAAGACAAAAAACTAGATGAAATAATAAAAAATATATCACGTCCGCATACTAACATAGATATCATACCAGAAATCGGAGGATTGATTAGAAAATCCAGAAAGAGAGCTGGTCTAAGCGCAAAAGAGTTATACGGATATAAAACATACAGCTATGAAAAAGGCAGACGAAGACCCACAAAGAGATTCCTGTCAAAATTAATAGAGAATATTGGGGAGGAATGTTCATCTGAGCTCAGAAAATTCGCGGAATCAGATATATTCTGGGACAAAGTCGATAAAGTCGAAACAATAAGAAATGATGACCACGATTACGTTTATGACATAACAGTAGAAGGCGATCATAGCTTTATGGCAAACGGTCTGATTATACACAACACTGCAACCGTGACGAAAGATGAACAATTCATGGGCGGATGGGTATTGGAAGCAGGTGCCCTGGTGCTAGCCAATAGATCAATATGCGCTATAGACGAATTTAGCCATGTGGCACCATCAGATATGGTAAAACTTCAAGAAGCGATGTCTATGGAAACTATATCAATAGCGAAGGCGTCCATAGTGGCAACCCTACCAGCAAAGACCGCTATATTGGCAGGTGGCAATCCCAAATTCGGGAGGTTTGATCCTTATTTACCAATAAAGGAACAATTGGAAATAGGGGATGTACTGTTATCTAGGTTTGACCTCAGATTCGCCTTAAGGGACGTACCCAGCCAGGAAAGGGATGAGAAAATAGCGGAGCATATAATGAATATGAGACATTTCGACCAGGAAAGCGCGAGACCTGTCATCGATCCCGAGCTGTTGAGAAAATATATTTCTTATGCAAGAATTAATTCCCATCCCAAACTGACAAAAGAAGCAGCTAAAAAGATAAAGGAATTCTACCTTAATATGAGGTCGAAGAGTGGTGAAGAATCACCAGTATCAATAACACTCAGACAGTACGATTCCCTTATAAGGTTGGCAGAAGCTTCAGCAAAGGTAAGGCTCGACAACAAGGTGAGGGAGGAAGACGCACAAAGGGCCATCAACCTGATGAGTGCATCACTAAGACAATTCGGCTTCGAACCGGAAACCGGAAAAATAGACATTGACAGGGTGGAAGGTCAGAAGATGACAGCATCCCAGAGGAGCAAGACCAAGATCATGTTGGACATAATATCCAAATTGGAATCCGAAATGGGTAAAGATGTACCAAAGGATGAGATAATCAAAAGGGGAGTCTCGAAGGGTGTAAAGAACGCGGAAGAGATTGTCAGAAAATTGCTGCAGATGGGGGAATTATACCAGCCGCAGCCCGGAATCGTGAGAAGAGTTAAAATGTCGGGATGAATCCTATGGCAGACAGCAGATACAAAAACAGACTCGTGACTAAAAAGACCAGGATTAAAGATGTTGTTAAGGGGAGGTATTTCCCAGGCAGCAAGGAAACGATGAGGGCGTCATATGTCATAACCCCGTTCGGTGAAAGGATATCCAGGATGAATGTACTCGGAACGATTACAGATAAATTCATCAACGACAGCAAGGATTATGGTGTTATCATAATAGACGACGGCACAGGCGCCATACATGCCAAGACGTTCGGTGATGATGTAGAGATGTTCAATAACGTCGATAGGGGAGATTTGGCCATAATCATAGGGAAAATCAAGGAATACGAAGGGGAAACGTACATCAACGCCGAGATAGTGAACATCATACCACCAGAAAAGTCTAATTACGAGCCCCTGAGGAGATTGGAATTATTGGACAAATTACACGAAAGGAAGGATAAGATCGATAATCTAAAGAAGATAAGGAACCATGTTCCGCCCGAAGAATTGGGTAAATACGCGGAGAACATGGGATTCGACCAAGAGACCCTAAAGGTCGCGATGGAATCTGAAGGAGACGACTACAAGCCGAAATTACTGAAATTGATAGATGAAATGGATGAGGGGAACGGGACAGAGATTATGAAGATATTCGAAGAATCCAACCTACCGGATGCTGTTGTAGAGAGGACCATGGACAACCTGTTGTCGGATGGTTACATATTTGAACCATCTCCTGGGAGATTTAAAGTAATAAAAGCTTAACCTTATTATTTGTTATAATAAAACAATATTGAGTGATCGCATGTCGAAAAAAGAGTACACTAAATTGTTAAAATCCGCGATGGAGAAATTGCCTGAGAAGAAGGAAGAGAAGAAGAGGTTCCAGATCCCGGAAGTGGATGCGTTCACACAGGGGAACAAGACCATAATCAAGAATTTCTCCGATATATTGTCTATATTGAGAAGGGACAAGAGACATTTGTCCAAATATTTCTTTGCGGAATTGGCCGCACCAGGAAATGTCGAGGGTGACAGGCTGATAATACAACGGAAAGTCAAAACAAAATTGATAGAAAAGAAATTGGAAGATTATGTGAAAGAATTCGTATTCTGTAATGAATGTGGAGAGCCTGACACCATATTGGTCACAAAGGATAAAAAGACCGTAATGAAGTGCGAGGCGTGCGGGAATAAGAGTTCGATAAGAACACTGTGATGGGATGTTTTATAGTAGAGTTTTTCACAACAAGAAAGATGTAGTGTTAGCGGTATGTGACAAAGAGCTAATGGGGAAGACCATAAAGGGAGACGGTGTGGAAATAGATATAAACGAGTTCTACGGCGAAGAAGTGGTGGATGAACGATACGTTGTTGATTTTATGGGGAAGTGTACCATAGCAAATCTTATGGGGAGCAGGATAGTATCCCTGGCCAAAAGACACGGGTTTATTACCGAAGAAAACGTTATTTCTATTGGTGAAGTACCACATGCCCAATTCATCAAAATCTAGATTTGGGGTATTCGGCAGTTTCATAAGATCCAGGAAAGCCCAATTCTTGATAATCACTGCACTTGTCATCGTGAACATATTCTATCTCGTAAGCAGGTGGACGAGGCCTTACACAATACCGGACACATCCGAAATAGTTCTCATGGAAGAACCCTTCATCATGAATAATCTCAGGGAGGAAGCACTGGAAATAGTCAACACGAGCAGTAGTTGTGAAAATCTAGTGGACAACCTGGACGAATATAAGATTTATGTAGAAGATTATGCATTCAAGAAACTCATATTGTATTTCGATTATACGTTGGAAACGCCCTGCATGGAATACGACCCAGATTTCCCGATATTAGTCATTTTCGACATCAGCATAGAATCATCGGAATCGAAAATCAAGAGCCAATTCTACGGATTCTGGCCCGTAGAATCATCACCTGATGACTAAGAAACACATTGCACCTTGTATCCCTTCCCGGGCTCTAGAGTAGTCGCGGTTGTGTATTTCTGTGCGATTGGATCATACCACTTCACGACCATGGAATCACAGCTGCCCGCTGAACCCTGATCACCGCAATTCGAACACCTATCCTTCAATGCCTCAACAGCCGAAGAATCCATTATAGAAGTCGGCGCACCGACGTCGTTCCATCCACTACTCAATTCCACATCATCGTTGTATATCTCGCCCCTACCGGCTATCACAACATCACAATTTCCAGATGCATAGAAGAAATAGCTATTGCCCGGTTCCAGACTGGTGATGCCGACAGTATCAACATTCCATTTGCCTGTAGCAGCATCATAATGATAGAACTTTGAATTAGCTGCACCGCATTCATCGAGCATAACGGAATCTACATTGACCATCGGACTGGATATAAGGTTCCACTTGTTGTAAAACGTATACTCGTATTTCATACAACTGTCGTCTCTTACACACTGATAGCTCGTATCACCGCATCCATAAGAATCTATCATCTTTTGACACTGTTCGTCCCAGTTGCACCGTCCCTCCATACCACAATCGGCACCGCATCCATAACTCGACCAATCACTGTAGGAAGCGTCCATACATCTGGATTCTATATCACATCCGTCCGGTGAACAATCCCTCGTCTGATTCATCTGTTCTTCGGAGCACCCACCGAGCCCACAATCCACATCTTCCCATAATTCACATGTACACGGACACGGCCACTCCTCCTCCAAACAATTATTATCCTCATCCGTTTCTGGAATTGAATTTTCGTAGTCTGCGCAAACCTCCACTATATCGGAATCGTCCGAACATCCCCATTCATAATCGAATGATCTCTCCGATGTTGAACCAGCTGACAATGCGTCCAAGGAGTCCGTACTAACGCCCATACTGTCCACATACAATATACTATCAAAAGGACCGGCGTCCTCTTCACCATCGTTGGTAATCATATAATATATGGTATTATCCGTCTGCCATACATCATCCACTGCCAAATCAGGACCTATGCAGCTACAAGATGTATCACATGTACCTCCCGAACACGTGTTGTCACCGTATGACGGATCAACGAACTTGTCGTCGCAACTGGAATCATAGCTAACAGTACCGTCCTCGCACCTGTCAACCCAGCTCCCGCTTACACACTCATAACAATCCAATGCATCGTTCGGACAACTGTAGTAATAATCCGTGCCAGCGGCTTCGTCATGGCAGCACCATTCTCCGTTGCCCTTACAAACGTTCCATGCACTACTCCAGCAACAATCGGAACGCGCCTGGCATTCGCTAGAACCCAGAGACGAACATGATTCTTCATAATATACATATATAGAAGTACACTTACACTCGGAGTCACACTCCCTGTTTGTATCGCATTCCTCTCCGGTGTACTTGCCGTCACAGCTGGAATCACCGGTGTAATCAACCGAATCAACATCGCACACACAACCACATTCGGAATCACACAACTTGTTAACACCGCAACTATCTCCGGGATATTTCTCATCACATGTTGTATTTCCGGTGTAATCCGTGCATGATGACTCGCATGAACCGTCTTCTATTGTACAGGACAACGAACAATTGTCTATCCTGTTCAGACTACCATAGCCGCATTCGATCGTTTCCGCCCCGGCCAATATTCCATTGCATTCCGGATCAGCAGTACAATCATCATAATAATCAGATGACCTGCAGATGCTGTTAGAGTCCTGATAAAAACAATCCGAATCAATCGTATCCTCGAAATAAGTCTCTCCACCACCACTGCATTTTTCTACACTGCAGGATTCACTACCCCAACTAGCTGTCCCGTCCCCATCACAGCAACAATAATACACAGAATCCATAGTTTTCGTTTGACCAGGATAGTAATCGCCTCCTGTGACCCGGCAAGTTCTCCATACATCGCTTTCTCCAGCATTAACATTTTCATACAGAAATAATGTAAAAAATCCGACTAAAAGGAAAATAAAAACGATTTTATCTAATTTCGAAAAATTAAGTGATTCGTACATTAATTCTAAATTCGATTTGGCGCAATATAAAGATTGTAAAACATAATATCGAAAACTAAACAGATATCTTTATATACCACCCAAGAGTAGTTAATAGTAGGGTTTTCGTGAATTCGGATAGCAAATCGGAGTATTTTGATACAAGAGCTGAAAGAACGGATTATCTTTTTGATAAATTGGATTCAGATCCATATTTCTCTTCATTGGATGAAGATATGCAGGATTACATTTCGGAAGAGCTCGTAAAGGACATGTACTCCCACAAAACCGTCAATGATAATATAGAAGTCCCGGTAGCGGTTGCATCTAATGGTAAAATCGGGTCTATCGGAAATGTTGACAGTATATATGTGGAGAATGTGGAACTCTCTGAAGACAAGTATTCTGAGATAAAGGATGTTATTAAAGACGAGTTCAGGAACATAGATAGCAACAATTTTGACCCTGAGGACGAGCTTATGGAAAGGGTTGCTTTCCGGTTGATCGGTAAGGATTATGTTGAGCCCTCTGCAAACAGAGAGGATCTCTTTTTGTCTGATTGGGGGTTGTATGATGATTTCTCCAATGCTCTTGTAGAAGCAGAGGCTGGTTATATAAAATGGAACAGGAATGAGAGAGGTATACACAGAGAATCACCATTCAGCAAACTATTCAGTTCCAGGGATGTTATACCGGAGGAGGAAGGAAAAGAAAGAGAGCCGATTGTTGTAGAGGATGATGAAAGTTTTTTAAAAAAATATAAGAAGGCTATAACACTCGGATTGATCGGAATATTGGGTGTGGCTGGTTATGCTGGATTCAGATATTATACATCACCCGAACAGGAATTGAAAAGAAATGCAGAGGAACACGGTGTATCCGAACAAACTGCATCGAATTTTCATTCCGAGTATCCGGATATGGTTGATGCTTATTTGGGCAATGAATTGATTAAGCCGTTATTGGAATTATATGAACAGAATTCCACTTTATTCGAACATATGTACAACGCTTCTGTGAACGATGAACGTGTGATTGGCAATTCGGAATATGTACCTCAATCAGATTTCTTACCAAAGTCAACACAATTGGCCATGGACACAGGTGCAGCTGATATGGGGCTGAACAAGAGGGGGGTATGGACATTGGGTAATCTGACACTTGCTTACAATGATAAACAATGGATATCGCCTACGGGTATCGTTGTCGATATCGACGCTCTTTCCAGACATGATAATGAAACTGTTAAGGATGTTTTAAGATATGTAACCAAAAGCGGAGATCTGGCTGATTTTGAACCAGTTGTTATAGAAGATGCACGTGGCAGGACTATTGAGATTGGGAGCGAGGATGTTCCAAGGGACCATTGGATTATTACAGAATTCCTCAAACAGAGACCAGATATAGGCGGTGATTTGGAGAAGCATGAATGGATAAATACTATGTTGAAACAGGTCGCTTACAACTTGTTCGATGAAGAATACCACTACTATGGTAATTTGAAAAGTGTGTCAGATAATCCTGAAAGTGAAGATGTGTGGGATATTATTTTGGATTTTCATGATTATATGAATGAACTTCCTAATAATTTGGAAAGAGATGATATAGGAGTTACATTTCCTTATCATGATTCTGAATTGTTGAAAAATTATATCAGCAACGAAGCCGACAGGGAGTTAGCATTGATGTATTTGGCTAATTTACCAACAGAATTCTGGAACAAGACTCATTATGAATCAGAATATTTGAGAGGTAGAAATTTATTTAAAACTGATGGGATAAATAGAGATGAGTTTAAGACTATAATAGAAGATGCTAAAAGAAATAGTTATGATCAAGGGATGGAAGCTATTAAAATGTTCTTGGATTTTTTACCTAAGGAATATGAAGAAATTGTCAACGCTAGAAATAGTTCAGAGTTAATAAATTCAGAGGGGAAAATTGATTCACTATATGGAAAAACTTATAATGATAGAGCTTATGGTAATTATAATTGGTGGCTTAAAGATAGGATGATTCATGGGTTATGGCATACCGTCGGGCAGTTTCACGGGTTTAACGATAGTGAAATTGAAGACTTGAGCGAATTATACTACGAGGCAGCTATAAATAGAAATGCTACAGAAGCTAACATCTTTTATAAAAAACTTTTAGAAAAAAACAAAGGAATAGATGAGTTTATTCTAGACGAATTTGAACCATGGGAATTAATTAGATTTATAATAGGATATGAAGATGTCGGATATGATTGGGGTGGGGAAATGAACACTTATATATATGGATATCCGTTGGGACTCAAGTCAATGGGAATTCCTTATACAATAATACACAAAGGAACCGGAAAACCTGATGGAACTGGGAGCAACGAATGGGCTGTACCCGTTCCTGATGATGTTAAAGGGATGTTATTAGATAAAAACCTAGTTATAGGACATG
>CAYNTH010000005.1:0-10963 GCA_964400475.1 uncultured archaeon
ACCCAACACACTTCCCATATTTCCAATTTGTATCCCGGGATTGATATTGTTTTCTGTTTGTAGCTCGGATATCACATAGAGGACCATGGATTGATAAATAACTTTAAAAATACAGATTATATATTAAGTAGAATAGAGCTCCCGTCGTCTAGACCGGTCAAGGATCTCAGGCTTTCGAGTGTTTTTGCTTAGAAAGCGATGAGCTGGAAACAGCTGTGACAACAACGAAGATACCTGATGGCACGGGTTCAAATCCCGTCGGGAGCATTACGGTGCAACAACGTAGTCCAAAATAAGTAAAGACGAATCAAAAATAAGGATGATATGTTATCCGAAGATGAAATCAAGAAAATCATAGATTTATTGAAATGTTTATAAATACAAGATAACAACACTAAAGTAAGGTAGTATAATTAATTAAGTTCTTAGGGTTGGTGTGATGTGAGAAAAAAGTTGATAGATGTTGAATTGGTAAAAGCTAAACATCTCGATGAAGAGTTAAGAGAAGAGTTGAGAAAACAAAATAAAATAAAAAATAAAAATTCAATAATAGCAATCCATTCTTTTACAGGGTCTGAACCTAAAAAGGAATACAAAAAATATATTGAAATAGAAAACAATGATTTTGTAACTTATGTATTGAAACGAATTCCAAGTATTTCTAATAAATGAATTAGGGACCAGATGATTATTAAATGAAGAATTCTACTGTTATTAACAAGAAGTATTTTATAGTGCACGAGTCAGTACTTAGGGATGCTTTTTCTAGAGAGAGTAAGTTACATTCCTCTGCAAGAAAATTTGTTAATCTTGCTGGAGATAAGGCATCGGATTATAGTAGTTTTGTTACCATTACATGTGAAACTCTTAGGGAAATTAAAAAATCGATTGATGATAACGAATCTATTCTGCCTCTTTTATCAGCTTTTAAAGTAGATGATACTACGATAGATATGGAAGAAGAACTCAATTCTATTAAATCTATAAAATATCTTGCACAGATTAAGCCACCCAAATATTTTGTTATTATTGTTGTTAATGATGAAAACGCTTCTTCTAAATTCAACGATTTAGCGTTTGAAGGGATAACTATAGTTAATACAGCTCAAGTTAATAGTATATTAACAGATTGGCACGCAGGAAAAATCGATTAAATTCATAATCATTTGATATCATCATTGGATATTTCCTATCCAAATTAACTTATCTTTTAGCGAGTAAGTATACATACAACTCCATTTCCGAAAATTGTTGAAATATAAAATTTAATGAAATAAATTTATATGATTAATATGATTAGTATAGGCCTCGGTGGTATAATATCTGCTTTCGAATTAGCTTACAATCTGGCTAAATCAAAACCTGAAAAAGAAAGATTGAGTTTAAGTGTTATAAGCGCTATGAAGAAATTCAAATTTTTTTACGAAGATATTGAATGGAACCATATTAGAAATGCAGACGCTTATAGACCGAAATTGGCGAGTATGGCAGATGAAATGAGAACCATATCAGTTCAAATAGATGGCAAATTGGATGATGATATAATAAAAGATATTCGATCTATAGCTGCTAATTTAGATACAGCTTCATCTGAGAATCTTCCGTCAAATACTTTTAGTAGAGCATCGGGAGAATCGCTTAAAAAAAGAATTGAAGCTTCATACGATTATGCTAAAAGTGTAATATCTAAATTAGAAGAATAGCTACAAATTAAGCCTTGACGGAACGTGAAATTAATAATGTGAAAAAGGATAAATCGAAATTAACATTCGGGAATTATTTTTTTACACAGTCCCGATTCGTTTTTGATAATACTAATAGATTTATTTGCTGGGAGCGATCCAAGGCAGCTTACAAATGCATCTTTTATGGGTATCTTTTTAATTTCATCTTTACTCAATGAATCGCAAAATCTTCTAAAAACTTCATCTGGTAAGTGTATTTGTGTAACCTTAAGGTTGGTTCCTATGTGCATTACGTTGCTTGAGGTTACTACAAATTGAATAGCTGATAAATCATAGACAAAACTATAGCTCTTATACATATTGTGAAATGTTAAACATAAAACGATAAGTACCGTCAAAAACTCTATTATAGCCAATAGTGCTTTCTTGTTGTCAGTAGATGAATTTTTATCTTTTTGTACTTCATCAACAATTGGAGTCAATATGAACGCGATGCACGATGTTATCAACACCCATTTGAATATATCTCTCATTTTGTTTCTCATGACAGATAAGTTTCCGAATGCATCTTCGCTTATAGTAGGTTCAAAATATGATGTTAAAAAAAGAGGGACTATAAAAGCAAGAGCAAGATTTATGGTTATTACCATATGCAATAACTCTTTACTAATTTTAAACCGTTTCATGGTTCTCATTAGATAGTTTAGCTTATTTAGATTTTTGTGGACATAGAGAACAGTCTTG
The DNA here is from genome assembly GCA_964400475.1 of uncultured archaeon. Taxonomy (GTDB): domain Archaea; phylum Aenigmatarchaeota; class Aenigmatarchaeia; order CG10238-14; family SCSR01; genus CAYNTH01. The sequence continues at coordinate 2,430 of CAYNTH010000005.1, forward strand.
TGGGAGGGATAAAGTAACTTTATAATTAAGTAATAGACTTTATATAATACTTTATCTGTTTCTCGTTTTTTGGAGAGTTCTTCCAAACTTTCGATGAATTTCTCTTTTCCAAGATTGCTAATCGCAAACAATTCCGCGTTTATTTCTGAAATTCTAAAAAAAAGTATGAAGATAGAAAAAAACATGAAGGATTTTATAATTTTAATCTCTAGGAGGAAAAAACATCCTAAAATGAATAATAAGAGAATTGCAAAGAAATAAAGTATAGATAATATCCATGGAACCCTTTTATGACCCAATTCATGAAGAAAAACACGATTTCTAACTAATTCAGAATATTTTTTGAATAAGATGTCTTGCATTATTAATGTGTTAAATATGGTAGTCTGAGCTAGCCACTCAAAATTAGAAGTAAATAGGAACACCGTTTCAGAATGATTTTTGTATCTATATATCATCTTTCCTTTGAACTCACCTCTCTTCATGTATGTTATCCATAGTATAGTCAATTTTTCCCTAAGTTTTTCAAACATACAATAAATCATTTTATGTTAGAACTTTTAATATTCCAATTCTTAAATCTAACATCACAAAACTAATCATATGAAAAACGGACACTTCAGCTTCAACGAACTGGACAATGTATTGTTGGATATGATAGAGAACAACATGTTCAGGACAGTGAACGAATACGAAACAAGGGACTTCTATATAAAGGAGATGTCGGACAGCATATACCTGACAGATAAACAAGGCGATTACAGGGAGATGTTGGTGGACAGGGCATTCACAATAGACGAGATGATCGGAAAGAGGCTGAAGCTGAAGAAAAAGGGATACTACGGTAAAAAACACATGCAAAACGACATACCAGCATTCGTTGTTATAGAGACTGTTGAGAACGGGCTGAAATACAATATATCAGGGGACGACGGCTACATATTCCTGGACAGGTACCCGACCATAAACCCTGTAACACCGTTGATGTCTTCGGAGATGTATGAGAACAGGTTCTGCAGGTACATAGTGGATTTGTGAGAGCAAAATAGCACTGACTCTAAGATTACATTATACATTTTTCAAAAAGAATTCTTAGAAAATAAAAAATTGTTCAAAGTTTTCGTTAGTTGATGTTCAATTACCTGTTCCTTCTCTTCTGGAAACATTCTTTGCAGTAAACAGGTCTGCTTCCATCAGGTTTGAACGGGACTTTGCATTCCTTGCCGCATTCAGCGCAAGTCGCATCGTGCATTTCCCGATCTTCTCCGTATGCCATTTCTTTTTTCACCCTTTTCTACTATAAAATATCTACTGTGAGTAGAATATCTTGCTTTAATCAGTTGGAAGCAGATATTAATACTTAATTGTGCTGAAATGGTTGTATTCGGAATAAGAGATATTTTATGAAATAATGATATTTTTCACAATATCATTCAATCCAACTCTTCGAGGAAACCGTCTATCTCCTCTTCCAATGTACCGTCTTTCATAGCTTTTCCAACATCCAGATTCAGTATATCCATGCCCCACTTGATGAGTTCCCTGTAAATACATAACCGAGAAATAAATAATCATCCCAGATAACCATTTTCCAGTATATCAACCAGGTTATCCGATACTATATGATATCCGTTTCTGTTCAGATGCTCATCAGGCAGCCTTGTATTAGATAGACTGGGGATGGATTGCAATTGTCCGGAAAAATCATACAGCGGTATATCGTGCTCGTCCAGTATAGGCTCCAATAATTCCATCTGTTCATCGACACTGTCCCAAGTGACTACGATCATTTCGATATCGTTCTCATCCGCCAGCTCGATCATTTCCAACAGCGGCGGTTTCACCCATACATTCCACTCATCTTCCATCTCAACGCTCATCCAGTATGCATCCAGTTCCATATCGTATATCAAGCCGGAAATGGCTTTCTCACTGGCATTAGTCTCATTTATGATTTTACTGATATCTTCTGGCAGCTCGTATTCACCCTGATTGTATCTATGCCACTTCTCCTGTGCATTATCCTTGACATCTAACGACCTCCAATCGTTGTTATAATATTGTAAAATCAACATGTCGGGTTCGTAATCCAAGCCCATATTCTTAAAGATGACCAATTCCTCCACGGTGCCTACATCGAACGTCCATCCGCCCATGTTCATAACATCCACGTTATGACCGGATGAATTCAATTTACGCTCCAACTGGCTGGGCCACGTGTCGTCTGTACCAACGTCGAACCCATACGTCATAGAATCCCCGAGCGCTATTATCCTATACATCCCATCAGGTTTCTCCAGCATCCATTCATCGTCCTTGAACCCCAACGAATTGATACGTGTTACGTTCCTTGTCCTTTCGTGCGTGTCGTCATATCTTTTCAAAATTTCCGATATATTCTCCTCAGGATCGTATTCGCGTTGGATGTAATTGCCGATCACATCTATGCCTCCGTTGTTCTCCAATATACGATAGGCCGATATCCAAGTCAGTGCAAGGACAACCAGTGCATAAAATATGTAATAACGCTCCCTGTAAACGGTTTCGGACAATCCCATAATAAATTCATACATTGCATCAAATTTATTTATTGCATCATAATTTCTTATCCGAGCAGGACCAAGATTAATATATGGGTGCAGGATTTAGGACATCATTTTTAATAATGTTGATGATCGTATTGGCGAATTCCATACTGCCGAGGATATACAGTGACCCGTTCGGTACGTTACCGAACGACGACGACCGCATTGTTACAAGGGTATTCGACCTGTCCCTCAAAGACCCATTCAGCCGGGAATTCACATCGAGACTGTACATGCATTGCAAATTGAGGGAATTAATGATAATCTTATTGCCCGTACCATTCGTACAGATGATGGGCATCGGACAGAGCATACTCGTATCGATCGCATCTGTATTCGGCAGCATGGCATTGTTGTCGATATATATGCTGGGGAAGAGGCTGAAAAACGATAGGGTGGGTATCATAGCCGCATTGCTGACATTCGTGAATCCGATGTTCCAGAACTCCAACATGACGTATTCGGAAGAGATGATGGCACTGCCGTTCGCAATATTGTGTTTATATGCTATACTGAGGAGCGATTTTTTCCGCAAGAGAAAATACTCGGTCGCGTTCTTCACGTTGTTCGCAATCGGTTCGCTGTTCAAATTTACGCTGTGGATATATCTGGCAGGACCGTTGTTGGTGTACGCAATCCATAATAGGAAGGTTGTGGATAAGGAGCTGTTGATAGGCATGGGAAAGGCGATGCTCATACCGATTGTGATTTTCACATTGACGAATCCGATCACAATGGAGGTATTCAAGCATTACTTCTCGATGGGAATCACATCCGAATCGTTCCAATATATGGATATTGGAACATCATACACTGATGACATCGACTTCATGTTCTCGTTTGAGAATTTATCATATTATCCAATGGTATTGGGCTATTGGGAGCTCTCTACGATATCGGTGGCCGCACTATTGTTCTCATTACCATTCTTCCTTAAGGACATGGATCACAGAAAAAAGATTGTATTGGCCGGTGTCCTGTTCCCGTTGATATTGTTCACGTTCGTGGTTTTGAAGAACAAGAATCCGATATACCTGTTACCATCAATCGCTTTCCTATCGCTCTTATCCGCCATAGGTATAGATTCGTCCATGAAAAATCCTGGGTTTCTCGTGATCCTACTATTTCTCGCACTCATGCTGTCGACTTCCGATCACTTCCAAAAACCAATTTCCATGGAGCATTACAAGATGCCGCGTTCGACAACCGAGAAATTGTATCAGATATCATCGTCTTGGCAGTCCGATATCGGGGAAAAACAGGTGACCGTGTTGAGATGTTCGGACATAGATGAGCTATTCATAGTGCTAAACGATATGTATGAAAAGGGCGTGGATATCGATTTCTACATGGATCCGGAATCCTGGTTGAGTATAGAAGATGTGGACTATGTGTTGTACAATGAAAATTATGACAGCATAAACCTTTGTGACAATGATTTGTTGGCCACTGACAGGACAGATGTGGTTTTGGAGGAAGAATTCGTGAATGACAGGTTGTATGTGTTGTCGATCGAATAATACCTTAAATGTGTTGGTGACAAGCAATTATTTATGCAGATGTACGAACGGATGATTGAAGAACTTTATCCGGATAAAATACATGTGGATTTCAACCATCTCAGAAGGGGTTTCGGCACTTTCACACGCGGATACATGTTCACGAACGAGAATCTTTTGTCGCATCTGGATCACGTGGATGTTGAAAATAAGGATGTGATGGGCATACTCGGTTCGGGCGACCACATGATATCGTGTTTCTCACGGGGCTGCAGCGAATACGTTGGTGTGGACATATCGGTGTTATCATGCATGATATCTGAACTAAAATTCGCTTCCATAAAGGCATTGGATTATCAAGAGTTCCGCGATTTTCTGACAACCGATACAGAAACATTCAGGATGCTTCGGAAGCCCGGGAGGGTGTTCGATGATTACGATGGTGACTACATGTCCAGGGAATATTTCGACAGGGTCTGTGGCCAATTGCACCAAACCGCCTATGGTTTTTTCGATGACAAAGCAGGCAAATGGTACCACGATCTGATGTACTCCAAAAAAGCCTACATATCACACTACCTGATGGCGGACCCGGTGGATGTATCGAACGTTCCCTACTTGCAATCGGAACAGGATTATGAAAACGCGAGAGAGTCCATAAAAGAAAGGGATACACCAGAATTCATACTTTCGGATATAGATGATTTTGATTCTGAAAAGAGGTTCGATCTCATATATCTGTCGAATGTGCCGGAGTTCATGGATTTAGAAAAAGTGGACAGCATGCTGGAACGTATGGACGATATGCGCTCGGAAGATTCCGCAGTGGTGTTCTACAAGAATGATCATGCAGTTGATGAATGGGGTGTGGATGACCTAAGGGGGATGGGATATGATGTGAAAACAATGGAAAATAGACAATTATACATAACGAAATTCGATAAAGCGCACATAATAGAAAATTGACATGATTTAAAAGTTTTTCCGCACATTTCAATATCATGGCAGAAAAGGCGGAGCGGATATTTACTGAAGATGAACTCAATTATATCAAATTCGTGCAGCAGGGTTTTCCCAGGGAAGATATAATGAAAATGTATTGTTGGGACGAACGCAAGATGGATAATTTAAGAAACAGTTCTGTTAAAAAAGTAAAAATTTCAGGCAATATAGGAAAGTTTTATGAGCACATACTCCCGACTCTAATAGAATTCAGGGAGAAATCAAGACCGCATTTACTCAGTGATGAAGACAGGTTTTACAAAATCATGGATCCTGACAGAAAACCAGGATATTACAATTTGGGGTCTGTTATTCTTGAGTATGGAAGGGTAAAGATGACCGAATTATATGACGACTATAGTTTTGAACACATGGGGTTCGATGAGAAAAAAGATATGCTGCAGATAATGAAGGTTTATGTTTTTCTAGGATTGATTAACGAAGACAACGGATATTATGAGATCACTTCTTTGGGTAAGGATGTGATAGGAAGTTCTATTGAAAAGGGGTAAAAAGATGTTCCAACCCCTGTACTTTCTTACTGTGGATACCCGGTATTCACACTGTTTAAATATTTAATTACCTAAACTAACCGTGTTGAATATGGCAAAAAGTCTATTGTGCAATTACGAAAGTATATTGGAAAACAGGGCCGAAATGGAGGCTGATAACAAGCTGTTCAAAACAATGGACGAGCTGATTTGCGAAATGCACGAAGATAGTGATTTTATAGAATTGGGTAAAGACTACAACCCGATAAGAATGGCGACATGTCAGTCATGTATGGAGGACAAATCGAATGTGGATTATATTCATAAGGAATTCGACATACCGCTGCCATCAATGACCAGGTATCTTGAGAAAATCGTGGACAAGCGCATGCATGGCGATGTGTTGGGTATGATGGAGATTGACACACTTGCAGAGAATTTCAAGGGCACCATGTCTTACTTGTGCGAACTCGATCCAGCAGTATCCGCGGTGTATGAGGCAAACGGATTTGACATCGATGGATGTGGGTGGGTAATTGGTAAGCCTGAGAAGAGAAAGGAGATCACGAATGTCATATCATCCGGTATAGTCCCGACATTCGAATACATGACCGTGTACAATTGTGGTGTATGTGGTATGGAAATTGGGATGGACGAGAATACCCCGAAAATATATAGCTGATATTCACACATTCAACAGATTTTCCACCATCAATTCCTCATAGAACACGCTTATATCTTCCTCGAGAAACATCCTTATGACCTTGTGCAAATATTCGTGGTTGAACGTGTCCATCTGGAAGTTCATCACCATGTTCTCCAATTTTTCCAATACCATATTAGAGATATCCAAATCTATATTTTCCAATGCTTTATAGAGCGGTTTTGTGAACATGTATGGACGGTTGTTGAACGGGAATATGTATATTTTCTGTGAAGAATCGTTGTACACACCTGCCGCACGTTCGTACCACTCACCATACATCCAAGAATATGCATTGCTTCTATCAACATCGTCGAAATAATCGCTGTTTTGGATGAAGTCAAACGCCTCGTCCCTGTTTTTAAAGAATTCGAACTCGTGCTCCATACGAAAAGGGTTGGATACAGAGATTTAAATAAAATTGGATGATGTGGAAATATAGAAAATTGATATGATGATCAGTCCCGCTTCCTGAGCGCCAATAGTTTCAGTATCCTTATGAATATGTTCAGGAAATCCAGATACAATGACAGCACAGCAATATCCACGTCACCGTCACCATAATCCCGCATTATCTTAGACACATCATACATAACGAAACCCAGGAACACCAACAGCACTGCAACATCTATGAATATACTGAACGGGTCGTTCCTTATGAATATGTTAACTACCGATGCCAGTATGAGTCCTATAAGAGCGAATGTTAGGAACATCCCCCACGAACGGAAATCCTTTTTGGTATAATATACGTATCCAGACAATGCGCCGAATACAACCGATGTTATACCAAGGGCCTGGAAAATTATCTGCATGCCGCCCGTATACTCTGCCCACACCAATATGGGTGTGGTGGTCACGCCTGTCAAAAACACGAACAAGAATACCAGCCACATGCCGACATTGCCCCTCCTGCGGAGGAACATGGTCGCAATCAATATAATGAATTCCGCTATCACTATTGGTAGATAAAGTACGGGCGGTACGAACAACCCGACATACGCGCCCACTGACGCTATGACTAAAGACAAGAAAAACAACGGCAATACCTTCTCCTGGAAAGTAGTCTGCTTCATACAAACAATATTGTTGCACTATTATAAGAAGTTTATACATTTTTAAGAGAAGATGACCAAATTAGTAATATGAGAATGTTCAAGTGGGACACCAGGGAAATATTGAACAAGATCATGGGTATGTTGTTCTTTTTCCTGGGCGGGATACTGGTCTTTCTATCGTTTTACCTGCCGCAAAGCGTGTTGAGAACTACCGAATTGAGGTTCGTGATTCCGGTGATATTGGCGATAATATCCATAATACTCGTGATACAGGGGTACTTGAAACTAACTGAGAATGACGAAGAGTTCACGTGGTAGTTTAGAACTTTTATTCCTTTCAACGCGACATCAACTTTAAATCTGTTAATTCCTTTCTTTAATCGGTTGGAAATGGTAGATACAACAATAGGGGTATCATTCGAATTAAGGGAGAAGCTCTCTGAGCTCAAAAAAGACGAAGACGAGAGCTATGAGAATGTCATATGGCGATTGATCGAGGAACACGAATAAATCCTATTTCTTTTTTGGTTTCGGTACTCTCGCACTGGTACCAGCAGCCAATAGACTACTATCCAATGCCTCTGTGGGTGCGAATATTATGGTGTTGCTCTGGTCCTGCGATACATCAGATATCGTCTGCAGTTGTCTTAATGCGTATGAATACTTTGATTTGGCCAGTTCGTCCGACGCCTCTCTGAGATTTTTGGCTGCTTGCAGTTCGCCCTCCGACGCTATTATGACACCGCGCTTCTCACGCTCTGCCTCTGCTTGCCTGGCCATCACGCGCCTCATATCCTCCGGCAAAGCTATATCCTGCAGCTCTACGGAGATTATGTCGATACCCCACCTGATTGTGGTCTCGTCAACTATCTTCTTTATCTCCTCGGCTACCTTCTCCCTCTGAGACAGCAATTCATCCAAATCCTTCTGACCGATCACGTTCCTCAGTGTGGTCTGCGCGTACTGCTGTACACTGTACACGAAATCCTGTATATCCGTTATGCTCTTCTTCGTGTCTATGACCTGTAAAAATACGACAGCATCTATACCAACAGATATGTTATCATGTGTTATCACCTGCTGCTTTGCGATATCCAGTGTCCTTATCCTTTTATCCCGTTTTATCGCGTTCTCCACTATGGGCCATTTGAAATATAGTCCTGGCCCGACTATTCTATTGTACTCACCGAACTTCA
>CAYNTH010000005.1:11063-54337 GCA_964400475.1 uncultured archaeon
ACAATCAGCCCGTGTATGTTCTGGAATTCATCATATCCCTTTTCACCATCTACGGTCCCGTGTTTCCTTATCAGCCCGGTTTCGGACACATCGTATTTGAGCCAATGCGTGCGCTCCATAACATCTTCCACATCTCCCATTTGATCAGGATCAACGAATATGTCAACATCGCAGGAAGTCCTCTTCCGCATGTAATCGCTTGTCACATTTATGCTCGTGCCCAGTGCAGAGCTCCCGCCTATGAAGAAATCTATGTTGTTTTCCTTCAATATGCCCGCAATCTCATTCGAAACCTCTGTCAAATAATATAACGGACACTGCCTGTTCACAACATAAACCGGACTAACGAACTCATATCTTACATCGTCCATGCGAATCAATTAAAGATTAATGCGATAATCTTAAGTGCTTAACGGGTATTTATAAACCATTTTTAAATCACGTCGCCTAATTACAAACATGAAATTCGTAACAGATGTATTCTCTAGAGAGGAATCTAACGTTGTTGCAGTCGGGGTCGATTGCCCTGATTCGCTTAGGGATGTCAGTCAATTGGTGGAACCGTTCGACATAATATCCGGGAGGAACATGCTCGAGAACATCATGATATATGATTCCGGTGATGTTGAAATCGGTGGGGTGGAAAGTAGTGTTTCCGATATTCTATCAAAGGACAAACTACCACTGATATTAGCAACTCCCCACACTGTTACACTACATGCGATGAAATCGGTCGGGAAGAATGCGAAACTGGTTGTGTGGGATGCGCATGCTGATGTCAAGGACGAATACGAGGGTTCTAAACACAGCCACGCGTGCTGGCTCAGGAGATTAATAGAATCGGGATTCGACCCGGATGATGTTGTTATATTGGGATTGCGCTCGGGTGATCGGGAAGAGTTCGAATTTTTGAAATCAGAGGGTATCGATTTTTTTTCTTCTATAGACATTAAGAGAGGTGTTGAGTCCGTTAAGAAACGCCTGGAAAATTGGGTGTCTGGTTCCAAGTTCTATATGAGCGTTGACATGGACGTATTCGATCCTTCTATAGCCCCGGCTGTAAAATATCCTGAACCTGATGGTATATCATATAGAGAATTCTTGTCCATATTGGAATCGCTCGAAAAAGGAAAATTGATCGGTATGGATTGTGTTGAGATAATACCGATACCTAAAAATAGAATCACGGAATTCATGGCAGTGAAATCGATATTCAAAACCCTGGAGAAGTTACTGTAATCTGAAGAATATCATCAATTGACTGATAATCCTCTGTATTAGCGACTGGCTCATACATTCGTTATTTACACACACGTTACTCCTACATTCGAAATTGTTCTCGCATTCATCATCCCCGCCTTTCTGTGTCACCATGTCCCCGTCGAATGAACAGTATTTGCCTTCACGTCTGATACCTATTGACAAACAATTTCCATCGTAGAGACAACCTGATTCACAATCAATGTCCCCATTTTCCACATCTTCTTCAGATACAACAGGACATTCATAAAATTCGCAGTCATTATCTGGATTTCTGCTGACGAATGTGCCATCAGGACATTCTTTTACATCTGCAGCGCAGGCAGTTATATTTCTATCTGCAGTGTAATTTCCGTATTCAAAGTCCAGATATTGCACCGGTAGCTCACATCCGAGCCTGTTCATATGTACTCTTATCCTCCAACTGCCCGGACTGTCCAGATAAACATCAGTATTAAATGAATATGCCCACCCCAATCCACCACAGGTCACAGAACCATTGGTTATGAAGAATTCATCACCGTCCGGGGAAATCAACTGGTAGTCGCAAACGAAACCGCTTTCAGCTGATTCCGTATGGATAGTTATGTAATCGCCTTCATTAAATTTGTCTTTATCCAAATATGCATTGAATTCGCAATTGGGTTCAATTGTTTGTTCTACACAACAACAAACATCGCAGTTATACGATGCTGATTTTGAATCAATTGTTAAACTACCGAAATCGTTGGGAAGTGATAATGTATCACCATAATATAATACCTGTGGTGATATTGGATAATAAATAACCCTTATTTCACTATCGGCTCCTATAATACCATCGCTACAATCGTTGCCTAAAAATATTATACCCCATCTATCGGTTCCCGGGAATGCATCATTCGAATTCGATGATCGATATTCAATATCGACATCGGAATCATATCTGTGGATTGTAGAACCGACTGGTCCAACAACCATATCCACATTGGCAACCGAGCCATCATATGAACCCAATATGGATGTTATTGTAACTTCTAAATTTAGCGAATCGAATGTCTTTGTAACGGAACTTCCAGTAGTCCATCCTGTAACTGTTTCTTCAGCTATGATATTTCCGTCGGCATCTTCTACTTTCAATTCGACGAAGGACGATACACCAATTCCTGTATATATTTTATAATCACCATATTCACAAACACTAGTTGCATTCACATGTGAACAATGTTCACCGACCAACATCAATATTGAATCTGATTCAACAGCGACTATTTCAAAGGACTTACCCAATAAGCTAATACCGACTGGATATTGATATTGCGGCGATGACATGTCACCCTTGCTACTCTCAGATGAGAGGTTGACCTGCTTTTTGAATTTATATTTGTAATAAAAATCATCCGAATCCACAGTAATCGAATTTATAGAATCATCCGAATTACCCAATGCCACCGATTCCTCCGATATGTCAGTGGATTCCAAATCCACATCCCAATCGATTTCTAGAACGCTTGATGCCACCGAACATTCGCCCCCACTCTCCAAACATTCAGCAGAAGATGCCATACATATACCAGGACACTCCAAATTCAAAATGGATTCCTCATCACAATCGCTAATACATGTATCAGATGTCTCGCCACAATTGCATTCTCCGTCACCACAATGGAAACAATTGGTACAGTAAGAAGAGCCGTCAACTGAACCACAATCCCAGCTGTCGTAAGAACACTGACAGTCCGAATCGCAGTCCCCGTATCCATCTATTTCACAATACTTGCGTTCGGAATAATCACATTTCGTACCATACAGAGAACATTGTGAAACGCTTGTGAATGAACAGGGTACAGTAGCATTAATGTTATCACATTCAGCCAAGATAGTTCCCTTTTCCGAATTATTCACTGTAATGTCCGCACTAACAACAGTACCATCGGACAGTGCCCTTATGGAATTCAAATGCAAAACCAAATTCAATGAAGGTATGATCTTCGTATCCATGACAGTTGTTTCCCACACATCATCTCCATTGGCATCTCTGATTACAACACTCATAAAACTATCCGTACTACCCAATATTGGGTACAAATAATATTTCAAATCAATATCACAAGATTCACCAGAACTCACAACACCATCTCCGCAGTATTCTGCTGTTATGTCGGTCGTACACTCGCAGCAGCAGTTACAATCGGATGTTGTAGAACACTCGTAATTCTTCCCCAGACTGGAACAATGTGCACTGCACTCGCTCGGACTGGACATGCATACATTTTCACATGTTGTTTCATTGTTTTGAACAGGCGAATATATAAAAAGATAGAAACATCTTCCCCCATATATCCTTATCTTATCGGAAGATGTTGTATAATTAAAGTATTGATTCAATTGTGGGCCGTTTTGCAGATCTACAATCTCTTTAGTCACCCATTGACCATCTTGATATTCAAATATTGTAAAATCAGGGTATTGGCATGATGCCGAATCAGTACGTGTCCTGAATATAAGCTCCTTGCCAGGCACCACTTCATAATATTTATTATTTGCGCATCCATTCCAATCAAACCATTTCGCATGACCTTCGCCTGTTGTAGGATATCTGTCTCCACTCCAACTATAACACACTGATACATCTGCATCATATGGGTTCAATCTTTCATAATTTTCTAGATTAGGCTCTGATGTATAACTATTAACAATATATCCCGTTATACCCATTGGGTCAAAGACAGATATCATGCGATTGCCTATTATATTCAATAAAGTCGATCTGCCGGATTCGGCACTAACGATGGTTGTCAGTGTCAGATAAAAAACGAGAGTTATCAGAAATATGAATCTAATTCTCTTCATATATAATTATACGATACACATCTAATAAATCTTATTCTAAGAGTAAAGGCCCATTAACAAATCAACGGACGGATATCTATTCCCCGCAAGCCCATGCAGCCATGCACCACCGCTCACGAGCGCATAACCGCCTGCATCCACGATAGGCCTCAAAAGATCGTATTCCATGACCTCCTGCGACGTATCTCCCCCCAAGAAATACAATCCCTCGCCCAGTATGCGCAGGGTCAGCTCGATCCCATTGTCATACCCCTCTTCGAAAACACCCAACGGCCCGGCCCGTATCCGTATCTCCTTATCCTGCAGCTTCTCAGCATACAGTTTCACTGTCTCATCTCCTATATCCATTATGGTACCATTCGTTTTTCCCAATTCTTCGATATAGACATTGTAATCATCACCATTCTCCCTGATTATGAAATCTATGGGCGTGGATATGTCCTTCTTCGAATTGGCAACCAGATTCTCAGCTGCTGTTATATCCTTTTCACCGTATTTCATATTTATCCATCGATTGTTCTTCTCACCCAAATCGTATCCCTTTGCGGCCGCGCATACCTGCCCGGAGCCGCCACCCGTGAATATGTCGAAATCTTCGGATATCTTCGATAAGTACTTCCATTTCGGCTTTATGCCCCCTACGATTATACCCTTTCCGTTTTCGGTGTCCATGACCTGCTGAAGCTTGTGCAGTTCGTGCGAAGAGCGCATGCCAACATACGTGTCAGCAACGTACGGTAAGCACATCATACTACTGTGATCCCTGTGCCAAGATGGTATGGCATCGTTCACGCAGGACTTTATTCCAGCGGACTTGAAAAAGCTGCTGTAATTACAATTATCCGGGTCGAAGTCGTATTCGTCCTCGAAGAACCTAACATTGTCCCATACAAGTATGTCTCCCGGTTTGAGATTGCTTATTTTTTCTTTTGCTTCCCTGGTGAAGCACCGCTCATAAGGCAAAAATTCGATATCAACATCCATTGGCATAAGCTTCTGCAATAGTCTCGTGTGCTTCCTCAGGGAGAGATTATCCAGATCCGGTTTTTCGGGCGGCGAATTCGGTCGCCCCTGGTGTGAACACAAAACTATACCAGTATAATAAGAGAGTAATTTGAGATTATTGGCAGCCACCTGCATCCTGAGATTGTTCTCAGGTATGTTGCCGTCCTCGTCCACTGGAACATTGATGTCTGTTCTGACCAATGTGGGGTTCTCGAGTTGTTCGGTCAGGTTTATCAGCTTGATGTCCCTGATGTCGTCATGATATCCCATATGATAAAAATAATGCACAGAAACAAACAAAAATCTTTCCAAATCAAAGCTTTAAATAATATCCGACAAATGATATTTTATCGAGCGGGGGTCCGATAGCCTGGCCAATTCGGCAGGACTGAGGTTCCTGTGCTTTAGTAGCTCCGAGGGTTCAAATCCCTCCTCCCGCACTATCGATTGGATTTGGGATATTCATCTAAACTGTTACAAAATCGTGGAAGAGAGAATAAATGATGGAATGTCCATATACTCCCGGTAGAAAATGAGTTCTCCAAGGGTAAAATAAATAAAAAATGACGGGGTTAACCGCCGCAAAATTCATCCCATGATGCCGTTTAATCCAGTCATCATACCGGTCATACCCGTGTTCGTTAAGTAAGTTGCGAACAGAGAGTAAGATAGCAGTATCAACAACAGGGACAACCCTATCGGTATTATCAAAGTGGCTATAACCACTTCGATTGTCTTCATCTTATGTACCAGCGACAACCCCTTTATGTTCAAGTACAGGGAATATATTGCCGAGAATATATTCACTATCGGTACCCATCCCAGGAGTATGTGTGGGGTGGACGAATATACTGTGATCATGTAGGTCTTGTCATATTTTCCAGGATCACCCACTATTATCAACAATACGTGGTTTATTGCTGATACAAGGAATGCGCCGAGAATACCAGAGATGAAATAACTAATGACCATCACGGGTATTGTGGAAAACGCTTTACCAAGTGAAAACGTGGTTATGCACATCAGAACAAGCGGCACCAGCAAAATTTTCGCATGGTATAGCAAAGCTTCTTTGTATCCCTTCTTTCGCCTGAGTTTCTTGAAGAATTTCTCCGGCTCGGTAATGATGGATTTCACTTTTTCAAATATATCCATAATAATGTTTTATTTTGGGTAATTAAATTCACGCATGGGAACCATTTATAATCCAGATTCCAGAAATATTATAATATGTCGGAGATACTGTCGTTCTTCATAATATTGAGCGCCGGACTGGTCTTCTCGGAGATATTCAAGCGGCTGGACCTGCCATATGTGAGCGCGCTCATAGTCGGCGGCATCCTGATAGGACCTTATTTTTTGAACATAATAGAAGTGGATGCCCAGATATCATTCCTGGGTTCGATCGGTGTCATATTCCTGATGTTCATGGCCGGGAGCGAGATAAAGATGGACTCGTTCAAATCAATGGGCAGGGATATATTGATACTTACCGTGTTCAACGGCATAATACCATTCATAACAGGATTCCTCATCGGACAGGCGTTCGGATACGGTTTTCTCACGTCCATGGTGCTGAGCACAGCACTGATATCGTCCTCGATAGCTGTCATAATACCAGCGATGGAGTCCCACAGGCTCATAGACACCAACCTTGGCAAAACCGTTATCACAGCGACTGTGTTGGAGGACATTGCAAGCTTGATACTTTTGGCGATATTACTTCAGAACATACATCAGACAACGTCGCTGCCGATCATATTACACATGCCGGCGGTCATCCTGCTCATAATCGGGATGAAAGTTGTAATACCCATGCTGGAAAAGAAGTTCCACAAGAGGAAGAGGGGGCGTGACCTGTTTGAGAGCGAGCTGAGGTTCGTATTTTCGATATTGCTGGCAAGTGTGATAATATTCGAATCAATAGGGGTGCACTCCATAGTGGCCGGATTCATAATAGGCATATTGCTAGGAGATTCTGTGACAGGAAAAGTGGAAAATAAGATAAAGACCATAAGCTACGGACTATTCATACCAACGTTCTTCATAATCATAGGGATGAACACGGACATCTCGGTTTTATTCTCAACGCAGTACATAATACTGGCTGCAGCCGTGGTATTGGGCTCGATTGGCTCCAAGATTATGAGCGGCTACATCGCCGGAAAACTCATAAAGAAATCGAACAAGGAGAGTTTGTTGATTGGTGTGTTGACAACACCGCAGCTGTCGACAACGCTGGCAATAGCATTCGCTGCTGTGGAATTCCAGATACTCACGCAAGAGATAATAACTTCGTTAGTGATGCTTTCTATAACGACCACGCTGATATCCCCGCTCCTGATAAAGGCGATCGTGTCCAGGAGGGACGTCAAGGTCACCAAATTGTGAGCCTCCAGCACGAAAAACGATAAATAGATTGTTTACAATCTCTAATTGTGATTCAATGAATAAAGAGCTCGGTCGGGTCGAGGTGATAACCGGGAGCATGTTCTCCGGTAAGACTGAGGAATTGATAAGGAGACTTATACGCGCTAAGATAGCCAAACAGAACGTTCTCACATTCAAGGCAAATCTGGACGACAGGTACGACAAGATGGAAATAACATCCCACAGCGGGATGTCTTTGAGGTCCATCCCAGTACCGATAACGGTCGAAGGTGTTGAAGAGATAAAGAAACGCGTGGACGAACAACGGGAAAACGGCAAGAAAGTGGATGTTGTTGGTATAGACGAGATACATTTTTTCGATGATTCGATCGTAGATCTATGCGACCAATTAGCAGATGATGGTGTCAGGGTCATAGCGGCCGGGTTGGACCTGGATTTCTCGGACGAACCATTCGAACCAATGAAGAGGCTGTTAGCGAAGGCGGAGAAGGTGGACAAATTGAACGCCATCTGCATGAAATGCGGCTCCCTGGCTTCCAAGAACTATCTCAAATCCGAGAGGATCACTGATCCGAAAAAGCCCGTAATAGGGGGTTCAGAACTATACGAGGCAAGGTGCAGGAACTGCTTCAAACGCCCTGATATAGTCGATGATGTGGACAAGGATTCCGAATAAGCTTCAAATTCAATAATCTACTCTTTTCATACTGTCCATGATATTTTCCAGAATACCATGCACATCAATATGCGATTCGGCTTCCGTTATTTCTTCCAAATTCCCCATTGTCCTTGGCTCCGATGGAACAGCACCGCATTCAGAGGAAATGGATATCGATTGATCGTATGTACCTATTCTCTTTGCCATCTCTATGTTCTCGCGCTTGTCGTTCCCTATCAAAGGACGGAAGACCGGCATTTCGCTCGCATTGTCCAAAACAGCTATGTTGTTGAGTGTCTGTGACGCCACCTCTCCCAATGTTTCACCTGTGACAACACCCATCGCGCCTTTTTTATCAGCAATGGAATTTGCGGCCCTGTACATCATCCTCTTACACAGCAAACACGTGAGATTTTCAGGTATCTCTATATTATCGAGTATTGTTTTCAAAATTTGGCCGTGGTCGAAGGAATACAATGGTATCTGCCAGCCCATGGACCATTCTTGCAAGGTTTTCAATACAGCTTCCACTCTATCAATACCCATGTCTCCGCCATATGGCACAGTATCAGCGTACAATGCGATTATCTGACACCCTCTTTTCATCATTTTCCAGGCAGCCACAGGACTGTCTATACCACCTGACAACAAACAAACGACCTTTCCCGCACTACCAACAGGCAGCCCACCAGGACCGTCGATTATCTCAGTATATATGTACGTATTGTCGTTCCGGACCTCGACGAATATCTCGACATCCGGATCATCGAGATCAACATCCCTGTCAACAACATCGCCCACAAGCTTGCCCAATTCCACGCTCGTGTACGGGTGGGAACCGGCCCTCTTGCCGCGTACAGCGAATTTCTCCCGCTCATCGACCCATTCATCATAATTGCTCTTCACGAACTCTTGTATGGTTTCTATGTCGGATGTATCCAAGTGATGGCATATCGAGAAGGACACTATGCCGAATGTGCGCTTCAGCAACCCGCAAACAGCGTCCAAATCACATTCCCCGACCTTCAGGAACAGCCTCCCGCGGGGCATCGTTATCGTGGAAGCTATTCCCAATCCACTGAGACCGTGTTTGATGTTGTTCTTGAGCCGTTTCTTGTAGATCCTTTTCACTGGGGGCGATTTCAGGAATATCTCACCGTACCTCAAAAGTATTATCCTCGACATATCAATCCTATGACTAAATTTTTGGCTGTATTCAAATAGTTATTGTTCCGAACAGAAATAATCACTTCAATACCTTGCCGGTCTCCATGTACCATAGATACAAATCTAGTTCGGCTAGGCTAAGTCCTGTCTTGTCCGCCAACTCGGCCAATACACTTTCTATACGCATGTACCGACTGGGTGTAAGCGTTTTCGGCCTGTCTATGATTCCGTGCCTCACCAACAGGTCGATTATGTGGAAGTCTATTATTGCCAGGTTCTTGAATCCTATGTTGCGCAGGAAGTGGCTCGATTCCTTGTATCCGAGCCCCTTTACATTCTTTGCCAGCCAATGCCTTAAATCGGCCTCTGACTCGAATTTCTCTATATTCTCCTTCACAGAATCTTTGTGCTCCCTTGCCTCAACGATATAACCAGCACGTGCATTCGGGAATCTGTGGCCGAATTCCCTGAGCTTCTCCACCAATTCGTCCTCCGGCAGTTCGCAGTATCCATCATCTATCTCGGACTGCATCTTGATACTGCGCTCCGCATTGAAATTGGCCGTGGTTATGCAGAAACAGAGTTCTTTGAATATTGAACTGTTGTCCATATTACCGAGTCCCTCGAATTCATTCATACGCTCTTCTATCGTTTCCGCGATCTCCGAATCCTTAAGTTCCTCTATATCACTAACCAACTGGTCCATTACACTTATTAGAGTCTCCAATCTTAAAAATATTCATGAGATTGTGGTCCATACACCCGAAATACCTGGACAGTAAGGGACTTGTTGCGGTTTGGAGGGAGGCACTGCTTGCGCAGAAGGTGCTGGAAGGAAAGACGAAGGGATATAGGAACCACCCGGAACTCGATAGATTCAAATCGCACGAGCATCCACTTGCGGCAATAGGCAAATATCTGGAATACATACACGATGAATCATTGGAGCGTTCATACGAGTTCGATTACGGTAAGATTTTGGTGCACAAAGAGGTTGAGAAGATAAAAATAAGCGAAGATCGTGTCGAATTCGAGGTCGAACACATGAAAGATAAGCTCAGAAAAAGGGATAAAACCAAATATGGGGAATTGTGTGATGAAAATGGTGTGGAATTGAACGAAATTTTCGTGATTTCGGAGTAAAATGCCCTTTTTAAGTGTTTTGTCACATGATAAAGCATTTTTATAGTGGAAGAGTATTAACAAGTATACTCAAAGTGATTTAACATGAAAACAGATCTAATAGACAAAATAGCATTAGCTCTGGTTGTAATCGGAGGATTGAATTGGGGATTGGTCGGATTGATGAATTTCAATCTGGTAACATCCCTATTCGGTTCGATAATGTATCTTGATACAATCGTTTACAGCCTAGTAGGACTTTCAGCTTTGTGGGTAGCTTACTATCTTTCACAAATGATGAAATAAAGGCTATCTGCGGGTTGAAATTTTACACATCCTTTCTTTTTCTTTCTTTTTTTAAATAGTATTGATATTTATGAAAAAATCAGAAATCAATCATATTTAATATCATCCGAAATAATTGAGATTCTCAGTTTCTATGTCACCTACCATCTCTATCTGCCCGTATGTCTCCGGTTTTCCGTAATTGATCTTACTTATATCGGAAAAGACGGCACTTATACCATATTTGGCTATTTTCGTTGCAGTATGTTCAGTTCCAAACGCCTTTTCCGAGATGGAATGTGTCAACATCTTCGTCTCATGTTCGTTCAGGTGACCCAGGGAATGTATGTATTCGTGGAGAAGTACATGGAATACGTATGAATTTATCAAATCCTTATTACCAGAATCCAGCACTTTTTGGAGCAGTGATTTGTTCATCACTATGAAATTGGATCCGACCTGATAATAAGCGCCTATCTGGTCCGGTAAGTGAGATAACCCCAATATTATGCCCGCGCGCCTCTTGTTGGTAATGGATTTCACAGCATCCTTGACCAATTTGAATATCTCCTCAAAATCCGAACATTTTTCCAATTTTTCAACAAAATCCATAGTAATCAATTTTTAGTTTATATACACACTAACCATATATTTAAAACTTGTGTCTATAATGAAAAGGAAGGGTCACTTTTCGCTCACACGATTAAAACGCCTGTTCACTTCTTCCCAATCCAATATTTTCCAGAAAGCGTCTATGTATTTACCCCTATCATTCCTGTAATCCACATAATATGCATGTTCCCACACATCCAACACCATCAATATATCCAATGAAGGCACCATATTCTGGTTGTGTTTTTCTATTTGCATTATGATCGGTCTTTTGGACAACTTATCGAATGCCAGAACAGCCCAGCCAGAACCCTCAACCGATTTGGCGGCTGACGAGAATTCCTTTTTGAATTTGTCGATATCACCATATTCCACCTTAATGGCATCGAATATATCGTCTGTTGGCGCATTATCTTCTGCATTTTCCACAACTGGTTTTAGATTCTTCCAAAACATGGAATGAAGTATATGACCAGCGAGATTGAATGAAAACGCCTTCAAAGTGGCCTTCATATCAATTTCTTCCCCATTATTGCGAGCATCTTCCATTTCCCGGAGTATGTTGTTGGAATTATTAACATATCCCTGATGGTGACGGTCGTGGTGTATAGTCAACTGCTCCTCGGACATATGTGGTTCCAGTGCGTCTTTTTCAAATCCAAGTTCGGGTAAAGTATATTTTTCTACCATTATTCATCCCCCTTTAACGATTATCGGAATATACATAACATCAAATTATAAGTAAAAAAGGTTCTCAGCATTCGCATGGAGAACATCCGCACACATTACATTCACTGGTTTTACATCCGCAACCCATATATTTCATCCCATATAACTAAAAAATTGGGTGCTAGTGCACCATCTATTTAGAAAGTTCTTCAACTTCTTCCCTGCCCTCTTCCAGCTCGTCAACGTACTCGCTGTCCATCTCCATCAAAAGAGCCTGGAACTCACCAACATGAGTCTTCTCCTCCCTGGCTATGTCCATGAGTATTGTCTTGAGTTTTTCGTTGCTAGCTGCAGCAGCAAGCTGCTCGTACAGGTTGATAGCGTCCAATTCGGCTATTAAACCCAATCTGGCTATCTCGAAGTCCTTCTTCTCATCATCGACCTTATCCAGGTCAATTGGGAATTTAGCTAACATTTAATCACCATTATAAATTATGGGTCAATCAATAATTACTTACGCAATATAACCATTTATGATAAACTAATTATAACACTGTTATAATTTAAATATTGTGGTGGTTCATTTCCTGTGCAATTTTATCACTGGACAATCCTTAAATTTTTGTAGAACAATATTATTTGTGATGAATACAAAAAATCTGACCCCTGAGGATATAAAGAGGTTCAAGAACATGAGCAGACTGGAGAAGATATCGATATATTTGATGGACGCTCTCCCGGTTTACGCACTCAACGGAGATATGTTCCTGGAACCGGAATCTGTCAGTTTGAACAGGGTAAACATATCCATCATGGAGTCACTCGAAGAGGAGAAGAGAATAGCACAGCGCAAATACGAGGAATACGTGAGTAAATACGGCAAATGTGAAATAGGTCCCAGTGAATTCGCAAGATATTTCAGGAGATGTTACAGGGACGGATTATTGAATGAAACCGAAATGGACGTGGATACAGCGGACGTAGTATCTGACACTCAATACTTTCTAAGCATTTAAAGAATAATACACGGGGTGCTCATAGGGTCACCTATATCCTACTAAAAATATTTTAATGATGGAAAACAATCCATATTTATGGCTGAAGGTGACAAAAAGCTCGTAGGAAACGTAACACACTACTTCACCAATATAGGGGTCGCTGTGGTCAACGTAAAGGACATCATAGAAGTGGGAGATACGCTCAGCTTCGAGGGAGCGACAACCGATTTCACACAGAAAGTAAAATCCATGCAGATCGATAACAAGGACGTAGAAAAGGCGAAAAATGGAGACGACATCGGCATGAAGGTGAAGGATAGGGTGAGAGAAGGGGACAACGTTTACAAAGTGGAATAAACACGGGATTCGAAAGAATTTTTATCTGGATTACATATATTTCTTTAGAGTAGTATGAAGATTGTGATTTCGATCGGTGGATCGCTGCTGACAAAGGGCTCGGATTTTTCCAACCCGGACAGCTACACGAAAAATTTCAACAAATATGCGAAGATAGTGAAGGACATATACGATGACGGTTATGAGGTTGTGGTCGTGTGTGGTGGTGGCATACCAGCGAGGATGTTCCAAAAGGTTGGCAAACACTTCACGCGCGATACCGAGATATTGGACAGATTGGGTATAGTCGCAACTGATCTCAATGCATACCTGTTCCTGGCTGCCCTGAACAAGATAGAGGATGATATCGTGTATGGTGAGGTGCTTAAGGACCCGAGCGATGTCGGATATACGAATCTCAGCACGAGCGGGAACAAGATAATAGTTTGCAGCGGGTGGAAACCGGGGTGTTCTACTGATTTGGATGCTGTACTGCATGCCAAAGCGATAAGTGCGGATATTGTCATAAATGCGACCAACGTGGATGGTGTTTATACGACCGATCCTGACAAGGACCCGACAGCGAAGAAATTGAAATCTCTAAGCTACAAGGAATTCGAGAACATAGTTTCCAAAATCCCGCAGGAGCCTGGGGAATACAGACTTTTCGACTTGAAGGCGGTTGAGATATTGAAAAGGGAGAGGATAAAGCTCGTCATAGTCGACGGCTCGGATCCAAACGAGATATTGAGGGCCATACAAGGGAACCACAACGGCACAACAATCTCTTAATCCGAATCATATCCAATTTCCATATCCACATCATGGCCGGATTCCAAACCACCGCTAGTATACTGCCTTATCTTTTTCATCAGATGACTGACCCCATCCCTGGCACCATATCCGCCCATAAAACCGAATGCTAATGGTACATACGATAATGCATATGAGAGCGGCTTATACGGTTCCGGCAGGCAGTCTTTGACACATTCCACTGTCTCATTCATGTCGTATCCAAAAATCGTTCGAACAACATAACTAGAAACTATAATCGATTCCATTAGACGCATTGGTGCCTTTCTACAACCGCTGTCTTTCAACATATAACCTGATGCAAAACTGGTGAATAATGGACCTACAACAGCCGATATAGCAGAATATAACGATCCTTTGACAGTACCCCAATGCACGTAATCTGGCATTACGGTTACGACAGCGCTCCCGCCCGGGGAATATCTAATCACACCATTGCTCGCAGATTCTATTGCGTCCGACAATACGGGGATTTCATAAATATCCGACATATATATCCTGCTGCTAGAAATAGCTGAATCGGAATGCAATAATTTGGTTGAGATATAATGGGATAATTCATGCAAATGGTCATGGATGTACGAACTCATGTACAAAAACGGTAGTTGTTCTAAAGATATCTTGATCACTTGAAATAAATTTTTACCAGTTAATTCCTCTTCCAATCCATCGCGGATTTCGCTTAAATATCCGGACGATGAATCGAACAACCGCTTCGAAAGTTTTTGCAATGTTCTAACACCGGATTCGACCATAACAACATATGATAGCCGGATAGTATATAAATATTTCCCTTTTAACCATCGATAAGTGATAACATATTTCATCGTATTGTTGCATTGCAGAATAATCGAGATATGATTAAAGATATATAGATTTCAAATAGAATCATATTTTAAGAAATGCCTCAGTAGCTTAGTTTGGTGGAGCATCACATTGGTAATGTGGAGGCCGCGAGTTCAAGTCTCGCCTGAGGCTCTGATATCTATTTTGTACATGGACGATTCGTCCAACACCTCATCATTTTCATCGCCCCCAAGGTTCCATCTAACATTTACCATAGTCGGTAGCTGTTTGTAGCCATCTTGTACGCGAAATTGGCCTTCTCAACTTCCGTCTTTGGAGTTCCTTCCAATTGCCTGTATATCTTCCTCCTGCAATCCCTTATCATATCCTCTTCCAAAGATTCAAGAAATCGAGCCATCCTTTGTACACAACGCCAGCTATGAATGCGATTCCTACGCCTAATATAAAAGCCAATCGTAAAATCAGTTCGTCCACATGACCGAATACATTAGGCAAAAAATAAAGCAAGGCTGATACTACAACAGCAGTTGATCCCAACACAACCAAAGGCGTCCCGAACATCTTTTTCTCTTTTTCATGAACAGCTTTAGATTTTTTTTCATATTTCTTCTCAAATTTACTAAAATACCGCTTACACTCTTCGTCTTCTAGCGCTTGGTCCATCCATAACGATACAGGCAACAAAACTACTATGAAAGGTGCCATCAAATAGGGGATATTACTGGTAACCATGTACTCGAAACCGAATGTGGCTATTAAAAAATAAGAAAGTTTAACTTTAGTATATATTTTCCCCTGGAGAACCCTGATCCCCAAAAGAACAATCAATAGAGGAAGCGACAGTAAAGCCACAGCTAGAGCGTAAAAGATAAAATCGTCGATATATGTACCTTCCCAATCAGGTACTTTTGCGAATTCCTGAGGTATTGCGAATGCTAACTCATAAACAACAAGCAACAATCCTATTGCGATTAGGGAATACCCTATAGTCGTAACTTTTCGGGGTCTGTTTTTAGAAAACATTGATTAAATTTATACACCATTGCTTAAATATTAGGGATTGCATCTCGTGTCATGCCACTGGATTCTATATTCAGTGTTTCCATCCGCTCGTGTGCATGTGAATTTGGAAATACTTCAACTTGGACTTCTTCCATAATATTAAATAATGAGAAATACTTTTATCAGTTTTCCAGATCAGTTCAATACATACACCGAATAATTCAAAACAGCCGCGAAAGTGACCCAAATAATGTAAGGCACCATCAGATAAGCAGCGACTTCATCCAACTCGTAGAATTTATAGATTGTGTATGATATCGCCACCCATAATACGATTATCTCGATTAGCGCGTAAAGTGGATTTCGTAACCCGAAGAACAATATCGACCAAAATGTATTCAAAACCAACTGAACAGCATAAACCCCTATAGCATCCCTGCTATCTGAGGTGTCCTTCTCCCATATTATATAGGAAGCCACACCCATCATCGTATAAAGCACCACCCACACAGGACCGAACAGCCATCCGGGAGGCGTAAAACCCGGTCTCACTAATTGTGAATACCAAGTACCTATTGTATTGTAGGTGAAAATAGAACCGATAACGCCGGCCGTCTGCGCTATTATTATTGCTTTAACAAAACCTATTAGCCGCTCTCTCTTCATATGATCACAGTATAATTAGCCCCCATCAGGCCGCCCGATCAGTTAAAATCATTTGGTTATCATTAACTCTGACCGTCATCATATGGGTTAGTTAATAATTCGCATGGGTAATATTTAATTCTTAACAGGAGTGTAATTAATTATGGCAGACGACGATAATGACATAAAATTGGGCGAGTTCAGGCTTAGGAAAGACGCTGTTTTGTTGATAAAGAAGACCACATGGAAGGGGGATGACAGGATAGATTTCCGTGTCTGGAAAGATTCTCCGAAATACAAGGGACCGACAAAACAAGGATTCGTACTACCGATGGACAAGATAGACGATTTCATAAAGATGGTAGAGAATATGAAGGAAACGCTTGAAGAAGAATCGGATTAATCCATTGGAATCGAGTAGCTTGGCGTAGAATCCGAAATCTCTATGGTATCCTTGACAGCGCTACACAGACCGGGTGTGAGATAGCTGAACAGATTATAACCGTATATGTTCGTTTTGCACATGGTTTCCCTATAAAAGTCTGATATCTTGTCCTTGTCGAAGTCGAGGTAATTCAATAAGTACTTACCACAACTATCGAGTAGCCTGTTGACCCCATATCCAAGTAAAACTGCCCAATTCGATGCCTGTCTCAAGTTCATTACTATTGACATTGTATTATGTTCTTACTCGAGCACCGCTTTATAAGTTATACCTTTGCATTTCAATACAACAATATTTATAAATATCGGGATAACGCGAAAAATTCAATTTTTTCGGATATTTCGATGTGGAAACATTTATATATCACTCAATGGTAGTGAATATTATGGACATCACATACAGCGGACTGTTGGAAAAAATCGACGAGGGTAAATTCAAACCGGTTGAGGGATTCGTCGGCGGTCTTATCGAATATAGCATGGACAACCTAGAAACGCTCTCGATGAAACACGGAAAGGGACCGTACATGACCAGATTGAAATCACTGAAGTTCCATTCCGACAGCGGTGATACAATGATCCTCAGGAACCAGGACATGAAAATGGACGTTTATTTCAAAACATGGGGAAACAACGGGTATTTACACAGGGAGAAACACAATATAGGCAGTTATAGAGTGGCAGATATAGTGGTCGGGATGAACGAATTCAAGGAGAAGATATCCGAATTCAACGAACTTTTCTACAAGAGATTGAAGATTGTCAGTGGTATTGAAGAGCTGAATGGGAGTGTGTCAAAGAACGATATCTGGGAATCCGGAATTATGGGATTCTACGAGCAGATAGACATATGCAGTGAACTCCAGGAACTGGGCAAGGATATTTTTGGTGGTTGATTATGGGAAAAAATGGTTTGAATAGGGAAGAAATGAAGCTGTTGGAGCTCAAGGCAATGAACCCGTGCAACAACAGCCAGTATGGGAAAGTCGAGGATGTGGCTGATTATATCAGGACACTGTACATATCTGGTGATATGGGAAGGACATACATCAAAGACAACAAGTCTTGGGAAATGGCATTCGGTTTGTTGAGAACACTTGAACAGGACGGGAAAATCAGGTTACATTACGTGGAAGCGTCTGAAAACAACGAATTCACGGGAACACCAACGTACGAAGTTATAGGTTAGACGAACATACCCACAACCTTTTCTACAACATCGGGATTAACCGATATGGAATCTATTTTCTCCTCAACTAGGAATTTTATGAACTCCATATTCTCACTGGGAGCCTGGCCACATATACTGACAATACAATCATTTTCATGCGCCTCTCTAATCAACTGACTTATCGCTCTCTTAACAGCGGGATTTTCCTCTTCGAAATAACCCAATTTGTTCAATATCTCGGAATCCCTGTCAACACCCAACACGAGCTGTGTTAGATCGTTGCTCCCTATGCTTATACCATCGCAGATTTTGGCGAATTCCGATGCAAGGAAAACAACACTCGGTACTTCTGCCATTATCCATACCATGAAATCATCCCCTCTTTCAAGTCCCTCGTCCTCTATTATATCCATGCATTTCATGGTTTCATCGACTGTCCTAACGAACGGGAGCATCACCCAAACATTGTTGTATTTTTCTCTAACAAACTTCACAGCCTTGCATTCTAGTCTGAAAACGTCCTCAAACTCGGGTGAAACGAACCTGGACACACCCCTCCATCCGAGCATGGGGTTCTCCTCCTTTGGTTCAAATTCGCTGCCACCCTTCAATTCGTCATATTCGTTAGTCTTAAAATCAGAAAATCTCACAACAACGGGCCTTGGATGAACTGCCGAGGCCACCTTTTCTATAGCGTTTTTCAGCACTTCGGAATACTCGTGCGCTTTGCCATCATCTATCAAAGATTTGGGATGAATCCCAAGTTCAGCTATCACGAACTCTATCCTCATAAGTCCTATGCCCTCGAACGGCAAATCCTTATAATCGTCTATCTTCTCCGGTACACCCAAATTCATGTATATCTTCGGTTTGTGATCACTATCTATTTCTACATCGGTTGTTTCATCCTTGCCAATATCTATTTCCACATCACCATCGTACACTATTCCATTGGTCCCGTCCACTGTCACGGTCTTGCCGTTCCCTAACTTCTTCAAGGCGTCATCAGCACCGACTATGCATGGTATACCCATTTCCCTCGAAACAATGGCTGCATGGGATGTTGTACCGCCTTTTTCAGTTACTATTGCAACGCATTTGCTCATGGCAGGTACGAATTCGGGCGAGGTCATCTCTGTAACAAGCACATCACCCTTCTCTATCTTCTCCGATTCCTCAACTGTTCTTACAATTTTCACAACCCCTGTTGCAGCGCCTGGAGACGCTGCTATCCCGCTCAAAATAACATCTGCACCCTTGACAGGATCTCCCTTCTTGAATTCCTTGTTCCCGGTTGTAACTGGTCGCGTTTGTAAAATATGGACATTGCCGCGTTCGATCGCCCATTCTATGTCCTGCGGACCGCTGTAATGTTCCTCCAGTTTCAACGCGTGCCTGGTGAGTTCTTTCACCTCATCTTCCGTGAGAACCTGCTCTTCCCTCTTGTCCTCGGGCACATCTATCTCAACCGTTTTCTCAGTAGATATATCCCTTACATGCATCTTGTCCTTCCTGCCAATATTCTTCTCCAGGATTTCCATACTGTCCTTCGAGACTTTGTACATATCAGGATTGACCTTGCCGAGAACCAGCGACTCCCCCAGACCCCAGGCAGCTTCGTGTATGACAACATCCTCACCGCTGCTCGGGTCTATTGTGAATGTCACACCAGCCTTGTCCGCATTCACCATCCTCTGCACTATAACAGCTATACTGGCCTCCTTAAATCCCTTCTTGGCCCTGTAGAAAATTGCACGTGGTTCGTAAAGGGATGCCCAGCACCTCTTCACAGCATCCAACAAATATGGAACCCCCTTCACGTTCAAGAAACTCGCCTGTTGACCTGCGAAACTGGCCGTTTTCAGGTCTTCGGTCGTGGCCGAGCTCCGTACAGCGACTATGGCCATGTCCTTACCTATGGACATTATACTCATATCTTCCGGCAGGTTTATATCCCGCTTGACCGATAATTTGTCGTATACGCGTTTTATCTCCTGTTTCACTGTTAAAGGGTAATCCGCATCCATTATCCTCCTCTTTATGCGGTCGGATGTATTATTTAGACTGTCAGTATCGTCAACGTCACAATTACTGATTAGTTTATTTATATCATCGTTCAATTTATTGGATTCCAAGAAATGTTCGAATGCTGATGTACTTACGACGAATCCACCTGGTACAGGCATCCCTATGGATACCATTTCACCCATGTTGGCCCCTTTACCACCCGCTTCCGGTAGGGAATCCTTTTTCAAATCCTTGAACCAAATAACATATTTGCTAGATTTTTTGTTTTCTTCTTCTGACATACTTACTATATTTTGATTTTTTTCGGTAATATTATTAATTCTTGAATAGCGGTTAGAAACGCCCGGGATTTTTAAACATCAGATAAAGAAACCGTACCGTGCTCGAAATATTCGATATTATGTGATTTGTCCCACCATTTCATGAAATTCAATAATAGCTTTTCTTCATTGTCCATATTAGTGAAAGACCTGGTCCTTTCAGAGAACAACGAATTGCAGAACAACCTATCCTCTATTTTTTTGATTTTATCAAAATGGTAGTTCATTTGTTCGAGTTTCTCTTTCCAACCCATGCCATCTAACTCCTCGAATTCTATCCGGTTTCCACTGACCGAGACTCTTGGACCACTCTCGAATTTCTTTATATTGTACCGCCCGGGGAATTTCTTGAACAACCCGTCCAGCCAGAATTTGAAAATATCGAAATCCTTGATGTACTCTGAGTTCTTGTTAATGAATTCTATTGTCATATCTATGTCGTGCTCGGTTTCATAAGGGAATCCGCATATAATCTCGATTTGGGACCATATACCCAACTCGTGTGCTTTGGCCAAGATACGTTCAGCCCTGTCAATATCAAGGTCCTTGTTTATGAGATCCAGCATACGTTGACTGCCTGTTTCAAAACCGAATATCATCCTAACCGCACCGGCCCTCTTCAATTTACCCAACAACCGATTGTCCATGTTGCGGAAATTCGCACAATCAGTCCAAGATATATCCAATCCCCTTTCAATAACAGTATCTGCAAACCTGTCCGCCACATCGTATGACGGGTTAATCTCCGGGTTCATGAAGAAGAAGTATCTTGTATCATATCTTCTGGACAATTCCTCTATATCGTCAGCGACTGTGTCCATATCATTGAATGCCCAATAAGGATCGTTTGAACGCGCGCAGAAAGCACATTTGAACGGACAACCCTTTATGAAGAAATAGGGCAACACCAGTATCTGAGATTCTCCCCAGTCCGACCGGACATCCGTCCTATATATATCCATGGGCAGTCCGTCGAAATCCGGTCTGACGAATATTGTTTCTTTTCCGTGGTTTACACGGTTGACAACTGTCTTACCATTATCCGAATAAATTATACCAGGAATTTCTCTGTAAGGAACACCTCTTTCGTAGGATTCGCAATAATTCAAAAGGTTCGATTCGGGCAAACACGTGAACTCTCCGATTATCCTACAGTCTATAAGTCCCGAATTGAGCATCTTACTGGAAACACGGTCATCTATCACACCCCCTATGATCACGTCCACATCGTATCTCTCCTTCAATAATTTGGCCAGAACCAAGGATATACCGGATACCGACGGATTGAACGGTCCGTAAAGGGAAAAACCGAAAACATCGTAACCGCTGCATTTTGTCATTCCCAATATCCGCTCTCCGATTTTCTCCAGCAATGGATCATATCCAGTGCGTATGAACTCGTTTATCCGTTTTTCGTCATTAAACACGCTCAAATCGATATTGTCATCAGGAGAATCGGTTGTATGGTTGTGGTGATGGACTTTTATCATCAGGTCGTCTTGATCAACAAAGAAATGTCTGGATTTCATGAATGACGTCAAAGTGGCTATACCGAGAGGGGGCAGATATGGTACACCGCTTTCCGAGCTGTGAGAATCGTCATTAACACTTGTCGAATACCGGGGTGTATACAGCAACTTCAACTTCATAAGAATAATAGAGAACCAGATATTTAATTAATAATATATTCAGTTGTCAACGACTTCCATCCTTGTTTTGCATCTTATCTTGCTGCTGGCCCTTTTGAATGCGGCTTTAACGACTTTCAGGTTCTTCCTGCTGGTGTCGACCCTGAATATTCTCTGATCCTTATCCACAATAGCCGCCCTGTTCGCAGGTCTGCCGAACGCCTTCCTCATACCCTGTGAGAATCTATCCGCTCCCGCACCCATCGCGATGCTGTGCTCGCGGATGACGTGATGCGGATACACCAATATCTTGAATTTGTAATGCTCAACGCCAAGTTTCGGCTCCAATACTTTCTGTACGGACACCCTGGCAGCCTCAAGTGCATTGCTGCGTATGTTGACATCGTCCCTGGAAACAAGAAAAATACTTACCTCAAACTCGCCCGTCCTGTTACCCATCTCGAATATGTGCAATTTGGAATGCGGCGCACCGCCCACATAACTCTTCCTGGGCTTCTTCTTCGATACCCGTGTGTACGGTCTCTTCCTCTTCTTTATTGTTCTCCCCGGTCTCAATGCCATTTTATCCACTCTGTTGAATTATCCAATACAATTCTATTTGTCCTATGTTTTATAAAACTAACTATTCCTGCAAGATATTATGTAATCTTCCCCCTTGCCGGTCAGAACGTACACCCTCTTGATTTTGGAATCGCTGAATTCAATACCAGTAATCGTTTTCACTAACCCGATATCATCCAATTCGGCCATAGACCTCCTAACGGATCTGTAAGATAGATTAGCACTAGTCGTCACATCAAATGTGGTCGACCCATTGATTGTTCCGTGAACTACACCATCGTAATATATTATATCAGAACTGGTGGAATGCACTGCATCGAGTGCATCAGCCAACATTTCGGATTTGCTCCTCCTTGTCATACCCTGTATACGACCAATTATCCCCCTATATCGCCCATTCATGGCAAGTCCTAATGCACCGTATTTTTCATAAAAATCCACGATTTCCCTGCCCATACTCCCCAAGGCGTATATATCGTTTGGATAGTACTGTATTCTCTCTATAACACCCTCGTCAAGCGCCCTAGTGAACATCTCCTTGAATAGAGTGTATTTATTATTTGAAAATTGATGATACAGCTTTGTTATCTTTTTCCCTTGGTCAGTTTCGTACAGGAATTCTATAAAATCGTCGTAATACATCCGACATCAAATTCTAAATGGAGTATTTACATATATAAGACTTTTTCACAAAACACCCCTTTATAAATACCGGTGTTAGACTCGCCGGAAACGGCGTCTACAACATATTTAAATAGACTATAAATAACAATTATTTATTGGATTACGCGTTGGACGATAACCTCGTCCGATTTTTATAACGAATAAAAGGAGGTGTAAAAATGGCATTAGTAGTAAAATCGGCTGTTAGAGATCAAATCAAGGAAATGAGGATCAGTGGGAGCATTTGGGACACACTAGACAAGAAAGTGGACAAAATCCTGAAAGAAGCAGCTAAAAGAGCAAAGGCAAACGGAAGAAAGACTATCCAACCTAACGACTTGTAAAATTTGAATAAATGGGCGCTACTGCCCCTTTACTTTTTATTTTTAAATCCTGACAACATCTCCAATATATTTCTAGAAAGACTTTAATCTCTAAACCACGATTTAATCATTATGATGGTCTTACGCAAACCGTATGCTGAGGAGATATACGTACTTTCTAGGAGCATTATATTGAAAATGGGAAGGGGATAACGCCTTCAAAGTTGAAGGAAGAACTCCCGGAATACGACGGGGATGTGGTGATGGCTACTCTGGGATCCATGGATGGTATATATCTTATATCATCGTGGGAAAAGAACGATGAAAGCAGATGGGAATCATTCTACAAACCGAACAAACAGTCGGAATGGGCGTCCCTTCTGGAAAAGATACTCGGACTTGATCCTGATGAGATAGAGTTCGATCCGGCTGCAAGGGACCTGTGATTACGGGAAACAAACAAATACCTCAAAGTTTAAAATCTTGTTTATATTAAATGGAAATGTGATAAAATGAAAGTGATTGGAATTACGGGTACAATGGGTTCTGGGAAGAACACGGTCAAAAAAATATTATTGAGCAAATTCAATACTTACCACGTCACCCTATCCGATGTCATAAGGGGGGAAGTCGAGCGCAAGAAGGGCAGCCTGACAAGGGAAAAAATGCAGAATATGGGAAACGAGATGAGGGAGAAATACGGTGACCATATACTCGCAAAGCTCGCGATCGAGTATTTACCAAGGGACAAGGAAATGATAGTGGTTGATGGCCTCAGAAGTCCTGGTGAAGTCGAATACCTGAAACACGAATTCGGTAATAATTTCGTCCTTTTAGCTGTTGATGCGCCTATGGAAACACGATTCGAGCGCGTTCAAAAAAGAAACGACCAGAAGGATCCCAAAACTATGGAAGAGTTCAAGGAAGCGGATAACCGCGACAGGGGTCAGGGAGAGCCAACGCACGGACAGAGAGTGAAGGATTGCGTACAGATGGCTGATTATAGCATAAAGAATGAAGGCACGCACAAACAGCTGGAAAAGAAAGTGATGGACGTTATGAAGAACATAATGCCGAAATAGGTTTTTGGATGAGAGTAAAGCTTATAGCACATACACCGGAACCGGAGAGAGTATGCGCTGCATCAGCACAGACATCATACAACGAAAAGGGACCCATCGACCTTATAGAAGAGATAAGCGAGGAAAAGGCCAAAAAGGTCATAAAGAGGGTCGTTGGATATGGACATGTCAGTGTTATAGAACATGCAAGTTTTACTTTCGGTGTAGAGGGCGTGTCACGCTCGCTAACACATCAATTAGTGAGGCACCGAATCGCATCATACACACAGCAGAGCCAGAGGTACGTCAAAGTGGACGCTTCGAACAACGACTGGTACGTTATCCCGAAAACTTGCGATACTGAGGAAAAACGGGAAAAATTCCATAAGAGGATGAGGGATGTTGCCAATTGGTACGAGAAGGCCATAGAAGAAGGCATGACCAAGGAGGACGCCCGGTTTTATCTACCGAATGCCGCAAAAACGAATATCACTGTTACCATGAATGCACGCGAATTATTACATTTTTTTGCTTTGAGGTGCTGCGCTCGCGCGCAGTGGGAGATAAGGGAACTGGCAGATGAGATGTTGAAAGAGGTGAAGAAGGTCGCACCTGCTATATTTGAAAAAGCTGGGCCAAACTGCGTTCAGAAAGGATATTGCCCAGAGGGCAAGATGAAGCCGGATGAATGCAATGTTGAAAACATAAAGAAAAGGTACCAGGAGCTATAAAAGTATAGACATCAAATTCTAATTATGGATTCCGTACAGACTTACGATCCTACAATGGATCAGGATATGTCGGAAAATCCGGATATCGGGGACTACATAAATAAAATACTCTTTCTCAGGGAAATGCCGATGGGCAATTACTTCACAGGAAATGAAAAGCTAAGGATCAAACAAGAGATATTGATAAGTGATTTCATAGAACCCCTGAAATTGTGCAAGAAATACGTGGAAAACGAGGAAAAGATACGGTCTAAAAACGATACGATCAGCATGATACGTATGTCCGTCATATTTGAAAATCCCCTCTTTTTCTCACCATACAACGGGATAGGACACTACCACAGCATAAAGCCGTTCCTTGAAATAATTGACAAATACGAAAGAAGGAACAAGGAAATTTCTGATGAAATCAACCGGATGACCAACGGCAACATGGATAAAATGATGGAAATGTATGAATCTTACAAGGAGTATATTTAAACCTCTATGTAAGATTGAAATAAAAATTTTTAGACACATCTCTAAATTATGGGAGAGTCGGACGAAATTATCTATGAAAAAATTTATCACATGTACAGCAACGTGGATATTGAAAATAATAAAAACGAGCAAGATATAACAGCATTGTACAAGGACATAGCCATAGGGACATTGCTAGAAATAATAGGAATAACGTTTGCACTAACATACTCACCAGAAACATCACAACTGTATAAAATGTTGGAGGGTATGACATCATTTGGCTTAACAATGTTCCCAATATTTAGAATCAAGGACGCATTATCGAAACTAGAGGAATATAAGAAATAATCATCCATCAGTGCTGCCAAATCCGCCCCTGTTGTCTTTATCCATATTGTCGACCTCCGACCATACGGCTCTGTCAATCTTGACGAATATGCCCTGAGCTATTTTTTCACCTCGTTTCACCTCAACATCCTCATCGGATATATTATATACCTGTAAAAGTATCTCATCGTCATCCCCACAATAATCCTGGTCTATGACCCCTATACTGTGCGGCATAATCAATGATTTCTTCTTAGGCGTGCTACTCCTGGGCACTATCATCAGAAAATAACCATCTGGCACCTCTATTACCAAATTCGATGGTAACAGTGCTATCCCGTTCGATTCGACCAATGTGTTCTCCCTGCACAATATGTCGAATCCCACAGATCCGGTAGTCTCATAAATGGGCAACGGTAATTCTTTATCTATTCGTTTGATTTTGACTTCCATATCTATCTATTATCCTTGTCAAATTAATTATTTCAATGATTTCATTCGAACTCAACGCCGCTCAGACGAACACTGAAATCACCATTGTCTGGGAAAACATAAGTATAATCTATCATGGCCTTAGCAGGAGGAGCGTTGTCCCTATTATATACACCCGAATCGAATGTGTCCAAATAGTTGTTCGTTGCTTCATCGAAAACTCTATTCAATATTTTGTGGAATGCGTTCTTCCTTCGGTAAACCGAATGTCCACTTTCCTCGAAAGCCATTTTCTTTTTGAGAACTATTTCCTTTATCGGATATTTCAACGGATCTGCCATAACACACTTCCTGCCTTTCGTGCTCACTATCATAGTATCCGTTATCTTATATCCGTCTTCTCTCAGCGTACCACCCATGCTCGGGGATTCTTTGAATCTAAAAGAAAGACTGCGCTCGTGTTGGGGACAATCGGTCGTTATATCAATATATCTCGCAAGCTCGTCCTCGAGTTCCTCGCCCACGAAATTGGTATACATGCCTTGTATCTTCTCATAGAGTTTTGAAGCAACATCGCCTATTTTGTCAACACCTTTCATAATTCGATTCACCGAACAAAAAATACCAAATTGGTTGTAAAACGGTGACACGAATATAGTGAAATCAGAATAAAAACTTTTGTGGACTGGAGGACATATTTTTGATCCCGGAGTACAGATTTATTTAAATGTATTTTCACCAATTGAATTATTATGGCCCTGGAAAGAATAAAATATCTGGACCCTAATCAAGAAATGTCGAAGGACGTGCTGAGGGACGAGCTCGAGATGATCATGAAAAAATACGGTGGGGAATCGGATATCAATATCGAGAACATAGGATATGGTTATGTGACAATGCCGGTTATCTACCTCATGATCAGTGATGGGACCGGATTGGATAACCTCGAAGATATAGAATACTATGAATTGCCGTCTAATTCAAAAATAATGCAAATGCCTGAGCCGAGTGTGATGGTCTAATTCCAGAAAAGGTTGTTCAATATATTCTTCTTTTGTTTTTTCTTGCGTTCCTTCTCGCGTTTTTTCATCTTCCTTATGACTTTCTTTATGGTCTTAACGGATTCGTCCGCCTCTTTTTTGTTGTTACCAACGCCCGCGGTATTGCCCACACCCACAACGAGTATCGATCCCTTATCATCGGTTGCCTTGATCCTTTCCTCAATTTTTTCGATCACATTGGAAATAGCATCCAACATCGATTTTTTCATCGGCTGTATCGCCTCTTCCTGGCTCATCTTAACAACAATCGAATCCAGCGGAAGATTCTTCTCAACAGCTACATCTTCTATCTGAGATTTGTCAACACCTAAGCCACCTATGGCAACGCCGACACCTTCCACAACCTTTCCAGTTTTTTCCCCCTCCAACTTGGCGGATGCGTCAACGGTTATTATCTTTGCGACTCTCTTCTTCTTAACGAGCTTTTCAGTGGCCTTTCCCAGTTTCCCAAGACGACCACCGGGACCCTTGGCCTTCATTATATAAACTGTCCTGCCGCGTATCTTCTTCTTCGCATAAACTATATCCTTCTCCATCTCTTTGACCTTTTTACCACCTATCATATTCGCTGCGACAAGAGGTCCGATAGTGTCCCCTATTGGCCATCCCTTCGATAATGCTTCCGTACCGTCCAGCAATGCACTGGATATGCGCTCGATCATGGGAAGCTGCATCTGGAGTACCATCGCCAACTGAAGGTTCTTTGTCTTCCTTATGAGTTCCACATAATGCCTGACGATTTTGGCCAATTGATTAAGAGAAATCGCACCAGACAATCCCATCTTTATGTTCTGTTTTTCCTCAGTCTCCTTATTCGGTGCAACCTGCTCAACGAAATAATCGAACCTGTCTTCGGCACCGTCCATCATATGTTCTATCTTGCCTATTATACCGGACGGGTCCAGTTTGACTGGTTGTATCACGAAGAAATCCAAAAAATTACTTATGCCCTTTTTCACCTTCTTGCTCGGTTTCTCAGCCACTTGTTTCAAAACAATCTTCTTTCCCTTGCTCGTCCTCTTCTCCAGCTCCTTGGCAGATTGGTCCAACTTCCATATCATCTGCGTTATTATGATCTTAGGATATACCATGGTGAATAGGAAAAAGAACAGGAACCATATTATGCTTTGCCAAATATTTCCACCACTTCCGAAGAACATCTCGATCATATCATCACTTATATACAATATCAACAACGTATTTTTTAAACTTAGTATACTATATTAATTTAGTATAATATTACTGTTAGGATATAGAATATTATATTCCCTTATATAAACATTTGATGGACATGATGAAAATGGACTGGAAATCAAAACTAGCGGTGTTCACGATTATTGGAATTGGTGTATTACTCCTTCAGACTGACAGTGGTAGGGATTACTTCAACAGCAGTATGAATCTTTTGAGGGTGAAAGCCGGTAATGCTGTTGCAACCACCGTCAGCGGACTGTTCAAGCAGAGCATGCCAGAGGGACAGCCATACAAAATAGAACTGGAATCCAACAGGGAGGCGTTCGCAGGACAGTCTTACCCCATAGGCAACTCCAGTTTCGAGGTCAATGGGAAATGTGTCACATCAATCAGGATAGACAACATCTACCTGGAAAAGGAACTGACTGACTGCAATATCAAATCGGACAGCCTCAAGGGCGATTTCGGTTATACTGAGAGTGGTACTGTCACATTCGACGGCACTGCTGAGAAGATACAAGTGGACGAACAGCTTTACAAGACCAGGTCCTCAGAAACAGTTATGGACAACTCGTTGGATGTTAAATTTGAGGTCATCCCGGAGAACATGATACTTAAATCACTCGAACTGCCTAAGATCGAACTGGAATCCGTGAACGGGATAATAAAGAGATACAATGAAAACGATGAACTAAAGGGGGACGAACACCTGGACTCGGACATGCTGGAAATAAGGGGTTTCGAAGGGTATTTAAAGGTTGAGAATTCCAATATAATTAAACTAAATGGTGATGCCGTTTCCGTTGAAGGCGGTAGCGGTGATCTGAGCTTCAAATGGTAGAACTTCAGTATTGGAGAAAAAGCCGAAAATAGCAATTATTTGATGGTAATTTTAGACTTTTTCTTTAACTGAACCCATTTCGAAGACTAAACAAAGGAGATGATAAATAATGAGTGCGTATAAGAAAGATACTAGGACACGTAGGACTAGAAGAAAGAACTATTTGAAAAAGGATGAGCCTAAGATAGCCCTTTTTGTGGATGGGCCGAATATGCTCAGAAAGGAATTTATGATAGATCTGCGGGAGCTGAAAAAGTGCATCGCCAAATATGGATGTGTGACAACAGCAAAGGTATTTGTTAACCAATTTGCACCTGAAAAACTCATAGAGGCCATAATCAACGAGGGTTTCGAACCTGTGATGATTTTGGCCGAAGTGGAGGCAGAGAAGAACGATGTCGATGTAGCAGTAGCTGTCGCATCCGTAGAGGCTGCCATAGCTCAAAACGTTGATTTTGTCGCATTGGCGTCGAGGGACGCTGATTACATGCCTGCTATCCATATTATCAAACAATATGGAAAGAAGGTCATAATAATCGGTGCTGAACCCGGGATGTCAAGCGGTCTGATGAATGGCGCGGATTACGTGGAGATGTTGTAATCTCCTTTCCTTTTTTATTTTTTAACAATCTGAATACATCTTTTTATTCACAACCCCACATTGATTTAGATTAGTTTGGTGGGATTGGAAAATATCAAAATAATGTTTAGGCAATGCGCTATCCTTTCCTAACACGATTCAGCAACAAAATATCATCCTTTATATCAAGATTGTCTCTGGTGATTATCGCCCGTTTGTATTCCCCATCAGGGGATGTGAACCCAAACTCGTGGTAGAATAATCTATCAGCGAACTTGGAATATATACCCAGTTCATCCAGCTTCGACTGCAGCGCGTGTTTGTATCTGACTTTGTCGTAGGACAATCTATCTTCAATATTATCTATCTCATCTTCGACCACTCGGACATCTTGTTTTGTCAGGTTGAAATTATACCTTAATATATGCCTGTGTGAATCGTTTTCCGGTAATTTGGAACAGAGAAAATATGCACGTTTTCTGTTAGTATAAACATCATTGTATATCCCGTTCACAAAATCATTGTTATCCATACAAGCCAAACATTTTCTCCCGATAACGCTCATGACATCTTCCATGCTGAACAGCCTTTCCATATCTTCCAATTCCATGGGAAAAAGAGGTCAAACAACACTTATAAGGATTGTCATTTCCTACAAAAAACCGTTATCATCGTACCATTCTATCGTTTTTCTAATACCTTCTCTTAAATCAACATTAGTCTCGTACCCCAACACGTCTCTGGCTTTGGAAATGTCGTAAAAATGATTCTCCGTGAAAAAATCAACTACCTTCTGGTTCAATCGAGGTTCCACACCGAAAACACCCCCGACATTACCCAATATATACGCACCAGCCTTCGCAATACTCACTGGAAAATGCAATGGATCGATATCAACTCCCAGTTCCTCTGCTATGGTATTAATGAATTCCGCAGTAGTTTTTGGTTCAGCACCTATCAGAAATTTCTCACCGAATGCGTCTTTATTCCCAATAACCAACTCGAATCCACGTACCATATCGATTGCGTATGTGGGTTGGTGAATATTGTCACCATTACCCACAAAATGTATCTTCTTGGATTTGACTGCATTGAATATCGGCAGATGATAAAAATCGTGGGGGCCGTAACAAAGTGTGGGTGATATTATTGTAACATCTATTTCATCCATTTTCGAAAGGACCACTCTCTCACCTTCAAGTTTGGTCCTATAATATACCCTACTCGTGTCGTATCTTTTAGAATCTTCGTTCAACGGTACATCATTAACTGGCCCTATAATAGACGATGTGGAACACTGAACGAACTGTCCCACCCCAGATTCTATACTCTCTTGGAGAATATTCTTTGTACCAAGTACATTCACATCCCATGACAACTTCTCATCTTCCACCCACCCCTTCTTCTGGGCCGCCAGATTGAAGACAATATCAATATTATCGGTGATCCCGTCAAGCGAAGACCTGTCAACAACATCACCCTTGCTTATATCGACCCCCATATTCTTGAAAAACGAGGTGTCTTCTGGTTTGAAGAGCATGCATCTGACATCGTGCTTATCAGCGAATCTTTTGACCAGATTCTTCCCGACGAACCCACCAGCACCTGTAATCAATATATCCATTCCAAAATACCCAATATTAACTTTATTAGATTTTAATAAAAAGAGTAATTATGAAAATCCTGTTCATCAGGGCATCCAACTACCCAAAACACAATCATCCGGAAAACACGAGAGCACCGATGGACATAGGGTATTCGGCATCTCTGCTAGAAATGGATGGGCACCAGACGCACCTGATAGACATGAAAGCAGACAATTTGGATGTTGATGGCGCGTTCTCAAAAACTAAGAAAATCGATCCTGATATGGTTTTCATAAAAACGGAAACCCCGAACATCGATGTTTCACTCGAACTATCTAAACGCATAAAACAATCCAAAGATATAGACATCTATTTTTTCGGTCAGCACGCCACAACATTACCCGAGACGGTATTGTCCAAAAACAGGATAGTCGACGCATGTGTGATGGGGGAGCCCGAATATACCATAAGAGAAATAACAAACAAGAACGGGAATGATTTACGCGGTATCAAGGGAGCCGTATTTTTCGAAAACGACAAGATTGAAAGAACGGGACGGAGGAAGCTGATAGAAAATTTGGACGAATTGCCAATGCCCAAACACGAATTCTTCCTAAACGGAAACTATAAGGATTATCTTCCAATTCAGTTGATGTCCAAGAGGAAATACGGATACATGATCACATCTCGTGGATGCCCGTACGACTGCATATATTGTTCGCCCACACTGAGAGTGTCTTATGGTAAAAATATGAGATTCCGCTCAATCCAAAATGTTGTGGACGAGATGGAGTTCCTTGTCGACAGCGGAGTAAACGTGATAGTATTCAAGGACGACGTGTTTACAGTATCCAAAAAAAGGACGATCGAATTATGCAAGGAGATTATCAAGAGAGATGTGGACGTGAAATGGTTCGCCCAGACGAGATCGGATTGTTTGGACAGCGAGTTAGTGGATATCATGAAAGATGCAGGATGCGGGATAATCGCGATAGGGGTCGAATCAGGGTCGAACAGGATATTGGATATAATGGAAAAGGACGAAACGCGCGAACAGGCCGAAAGAGCGTTCGACATTATAAAAAATGCTGGTATAAACAGCGTGGGATATTTCATGCTCGGTGCACCGACAGAGACCATAGACGAAATGAAAGAGACAATAGAGCTATGCAAAAAAATCAGACCCGACATGATACAGGTCGCATTCTTCACACCATATCCGGGGTCGAAGGCATACGAAAACTATTGTGAAGGGTCCGACATAGATTTCAATAGTTTCACACATTATGACAGGCTCACACTCAATTGCAGTGATGTTTCCGATAGTCAATTAAAGGGCATGCAGAGGAGATTCTACAAGGAATACATATTTTCTATACCGTTCATAATCAACTACATCAGAAAAAAGATACCAACAGCACCGTTCAACATATTGGAAGATATCGAATTCGTGAAAAAGGGGACCAGGTTCATATACAAAAACAATGATGACTGACAAAAGCCTTTTTAAATTTTGCACACGCAACCGAATATCGGAAAAATGATATTGGTTTTATATATCTAAAGTACGAAAATAATTCTAGGTGAATGCATGGGATTCTTAGATATTTTCAAGAAAATAGGCGGTGGGAAGAAGGAACGTATGGAAATACAACTGGATGAGAGCCTAAAACAAGAGGGACCGATGGACAAAATACTCGTACGCGTCGAAAACATAACTGGTATAAACGATGTTGAGAGGATAGAGAGACTGCTCAAGGAGGGCAACATATTACTTTTGAAGGTTTCTGACTTGCAGGCAAAGGATATCGGACAATTCAAACAGACCGTACAGATGCTCAAGAGGAGATGTGTACAGTTTGGATGGGATATCGTGGGTATAGAAGACGGGTATATAGTGATAACGCCTAAATTCGCCCACATAGAGAGATAATTTTTTAATATACACACCCAATAATTGTCTAGATTTTGCAGAAGAGGTGGGTAAATTCGCAGATAAAAAAACAAAGTATTATTTAACTACCGCTATTCCTTATGTAAACGCTGCACCCCATATAGGGCACGCACTGGAATTTGCCCAGACGGATGCAATAGCGAGGTTTCACAAACTACTCGGAAAGGACGTATTTCTGACAACTGGCGCGGATGAAAATAGCCTGAAGAACGTCCAAGCTGCTGAAAATAAAGGGATGACTGTCGAAAAACTCTGCGACAGAAACGCGTCCATATTCAAGGAATTCGCTGAGAAAATCGGACTGTCCTACAGTGTTTTCAGAAGATCTTCGTCAAAGGAAAACCATTGGGATGGCGTACATAAATTATGGAAATTGTGCGACGAATCAGGCGATATATACAAGAAGAAATACAGGGGATTGTATTGCGTGGGATGCGAATCGTTCTACAAGGAGAACGAGTTGGAGGATGGATTGTGCCCTGAACACAAGAAGAAGCCGGAAGTCGTGGAGGAAGAGAATTATTTTTTCAAATTATCTAAATATCAAAACATACTAAAAGAGAAGATAGAAAAAGATGAGATAAGGATAATACCGGATAAGCGGAAGAACGAGATGCTCGCATTCATAAAAGAAGGTTTGGACGATTTTTCTATATCCAGATCGGTTGAAAGGGCACACGGATGGGGTGTGCCTGTACCTGATGACGACACGCAGATAGTCTATGTGTGGTTTGATGCATTGAGTGTTTATTTGACAGGAATCGGTTGGGGGTCTGATGACGAAAAATTCGAGAGATTCTGGCCGGCTGACGTACATGTGATAGGAAAGGGCATAAACAGGTTCCATTCTATATATTGGCCAGCAATGCTGATGTCGGCCGGATTTGAACCACCCAAAAACGTGTTCGTGCACGGTTATATAACAGCGGAAGGAGAGAAGATGAGCAAGTCGTTGGGTAATGTGATAGACCCGATGGAGATGATAGAGAAATACGGGGCGGATGTGATCAGATATTATCTATTGAACGAGATACCGACATTCGAAGACGGTGATTTCTCCGAGAAGAGGTTGATAGAGAAGACCAACAACGAACTAATAGCAAATTTCGGCAATTTTGTATTCCGTGTTCTGAGCTTCCTCAAGGCCAATTTCAATTCGGTCGTACCCGAACCAGATACCTTGGATGAGGCGGATGAGAAGATGTTGAAAAAGGTCGAAAGTGCCAAGAAAAAGATGATAAAGAGCATGGAAAATCACAACATACGAAAGGCGTTCCAAGCAGCGCTGGAACTGGCCACAGAAGGCAACAAATACTTCCAAGAAAAGAAGCCATGGGAAACTATGAAATCAGACCCTGAAAAATGCAATAATACTATGTACATATCTACAAATCTCGTGCACTCATTGGCAATAGCATTCTGGCCGTTCACGCCATTCGCATCGGAAAGGCTCTGGTACCAGCTTAAGTTGGGCGACATATTCGCACAGGATATAAATGAACTGGAAGAGATGAAACTGGAACCTGGACACCGGATAGGGGATATAAAACCACTGTTCAAGAAGATAGAATAAAAACAAATTTATTTCTGATTCCACTAAATTGTTATCTATGTCAGAGGAAAACGATATGGAATTCATACCATTCGAAGAATTCCAGAAACTGAAACTTAGAGTAGGTAAGGTAGTGGGTGCTGAAGAGATAGAAGGTTCTAGGAGTTTGCTGAGGCTGGATGTCGATTTTGGTGACAAGAAACTACAGGCAGTTTCTGGACTGAAGAAATGGTACAAACCGGATGACCTGATAGGGAACGAATACATGTTCATAACGAACCTAGAGCGCAAGAAGTTCATGGGCGAGGAATCACAGTGCATGATATTCTGCGCAGAAGACGTTGATGAAAACGGTGAGGAAACGCCGATATGCATGGTTCCGGAAAAAGAGGTCGAGCCTGGTAGCAGGATACACTGACTCTTTTCCTTTTTTTATTTTTAATCTTACTAAAAATTCTCTTAAAATTAAATCATATCTCGTACAAATACGTATGGAAATGTCCTGTTTTTATCTGTTTCACGGGAACCCATCCAGGTATCTCGTGAGCGGCAGATACGACCTTCGCTCCTTTCTTCAATTCCTTCTCGAACTTGGGGTTCAGCTCCTCTGCAAGCCTCGGAGACAGGTACATTGTGACAACATCCGCATCCTTGTAATCTTCATCGAAGATATCGTTCTTT
Source organism: uncultured archaeon (assembly GCA_964400475.1). Taxonomy (GTDB): domain Archaea; phylum Aenigmatarchaeota; class Aenigmatarchaeia; order CG10238-14; family SCSR01; genus CAYNTH01. Next base: position 47,287 of record CAYNTH010000005.1, read on the forward strand.
ATTACCTCGACCCTATCACCGAGCCTATTCAGCTTAATGCGAAGATTGGATATGATATACATCAACCCCCACCTCTCCACACCGACTGCCCTGACACCATACTCCTTGGCAGCTTCTATAATAACCCTTCCATCACCACTGCCAAGATCGTATAATACGTCGTCATCGCTTATATCAGCTAAATCCAACATTTTTCTCACAGTACCCATCGGCAACGGCACAAAAACAGCATCATCCCGCTGCAACTTTATGATGCCATACAAAAACAGGGCAGCCGGTATGAGTGTCCATTCATTCATGGAAATAATATTGGGTTTGTAAAAAATATCTTTATCCATCCATCAATTCATTTACCAGAACCTTGAGCGAAGGCATGAATATATCATCCGGGCACTCGTTCAACACAGTGTCCAAACAGATATCCAATCTCTCTATTTGCCCAACGACCTCATACAATTTATCACAATCCGAAACAGGTGACGTGTGTTCTTTGTTGTATTTATTATATTTGAGTTTAATACCGTCTTTGCACCTGACGCACATTGAATAAATTTCACCGTCCCTGATAACAGCTTTCTCGCTTCTGAATCTGATACCGAACAATGTGTCTTTGAATTCGTAATATTTCACTGCAACAGACTCACTATCAGACTCGTACACCAATTTTATACTAGGAAATGAAGAATCATCGATGCCATCAACCACATCCCATAGATTCTTGGATTTGTAAAAAAGCTTATTCCCGTCGCTACTCTTTTCCCAGGACAACCTATTAGAAAGCATCAATTATAATTTCTCCCCGAAATTTAAATAATGGCCGAAAAAAGATAAAAATAATTTAACTAAATACCATGATATTCTTAGATGGTTATGAAGAAAGTAAAGGATTACATGAACAAGAAAGTACTATACCTCAAACCTGATGACACGATATTAGATGCTGCCAAATTATTCTGCAAGAACAGGATATCAGGCGCACCTATAGTGGAGGATGGCAGAACCAAGAAATTGGTGGGTATAATCTCCGAAACCGATTTGGTGGATTTCATGGGTCCGAATATATGTCCACAGCCTCTTTTTGGTGATTTCGCGCATCTATCATTGAGCATGACACTCGTCAATATTGTACACATGACGAAGAGGCAGATGGGTATGAAGGAAGATATTGAAAAACTGGTACAAACCGAGATAGAAAATATCATGCACAGGAATGTTATCACAATAACTGCCGACAGTAGTGTGTACGATGCTGCTAAGAAAATGGAGATGAACGATGTTAACAGGCTGCCTGTGGTGAAGGACGACAGGAGCAAAAAGATGGTCGGTATAATAACCAGGGCGGATGTCATAAGATCCCTTATAGAATGATTCCAATATTCTTAAAAGAGTTTTTGTTGTATTAGTATATGATGAGAGACTATTCTGAAGAAGGCCGTGAGCATAGATGCCCGGAGTGCGGGAGTGGAAACGTACTGGACGATGAGGAGTCCGGGGAACGCGTTTGTAAGAACTGCGGTATGGTCATTTCTGATGTTATAACAGATACCGGTCCCGAATGGCGGGCATTCACCAAGCAAGAGAAAGATGCCAAGGCAAGAACCGGCGCCCCATCATCACCATTGTATGTTGACAGGGGTTCGGTGATTACATATCCTAAGGGGAAAGAGAACACTCCCGAAATGAGGAGGATGATAAAATGGAATCGGAGAGCGAAGGTAACCGAAAGTAAGGAAAGGAACCTGAACAAGGCCATGAACGAGATAAACCGACTCGGGGACCAGTTGAAAGTTCCTAAACGTGTGAAGGAGAGAGCAGCGGTCATATACAAGGATGCGCTGAGAAATAATTTGGTGAGAGGCAGGAGCATAGACGAGATAGCTGCTGCATCTATGAAGGCTGCATTCAAGCAGATGGATATACAAAGACCGCTAAAAGAAATCACGAAGAAGACCCATGTCGACCATAAGGCTGTTGCAAGGTCTTACAGGTTGTTGGTGTACGAATTGGGTCTAAAAACACCAGCACCCGACCCGAGGAAAATGGTGGATAAAATCGCAGAGGAATTGGATCTGCCTGGAGACGTGAGACAGCATACCAACCGAATTCTGAAAAAATGCATGGATTTGAAAATAACAGGAGGGAAATCACCATCAGGTATGGTGAGTGCGGCGATTTACATAGCATCGGATTATAAGGCAGATATTGATGAAGATTATAAAAAAGTGCGCAAAACCCAAAGGGATATAGCAATGGCTGCAGATGTCACAGAAGTAACTATAAGAAACAGATACAAAGATATAGAAAATAAATTCGAGAGCGAGGGAATAGACGTGGAGGAACTTGTTGAAGATATAGAAACAATTGATGTGACTGTCCCAAAATCAAAACCAAAGAAAAAGAACAAACAGCCCATAGATGGTGAATACGTCAACAGGCTGAAACAGCTATCTCACAGGCTCGATTTGGATGTGAAAACATACAATATGGCCAGAGACATATATACACAGGCAATTGAAGAAGGAATTATAAACGAAAATTCCAAGAAAATTGGAATAGACGCATCATTAGCGGTTGCCATGCGAATATACAACAAACAAATATTCCCCTACAGGAACGTCTCAAAAATATCGAACAACCTCAGCCATGAAATAAGAAACTTGCAAGAACGCCTATACAATAAAATCGAAATGGAATTGCCAGAAGTGGAAATGTCGGAATATATTGATTATATTTCGAGGTTTTTGGTAGACGTGGAAGATTATGTAATGGAATCAGCTGAATTGTTGTTGAACGAGTACAAGATAGATAATAATGAAATAAGAGAAGAAAAGAAAGCAACATTGGCATTATCCGCAATAAAAAAAGCTTGCTCCCATTACAAGATATACATGTCTCATCTGAAAATAGCGGAAACTATTGGAATAGACCCGTATGATGTATCAAAAACCGACAAGGAAATCGACAAGTATGATATTAAAAATATATTACAAGATCACGAATTATTCGATACTTTGATACGGAATAAAGCTTTATGATTGACATAATCAATTTTTCATATTGTAGAGCAAAATTGATTATATCTATGCTAATACTCTTCCTATACAATACCAAAACCTTCTTATCCAATATGTTATCATACTCAATCTAAAATCGGAACAGTTCGAATATTTTTATCTAAAAACCAAATACTGATATGAAGAAGATATGAGCAAACAACCCTTCTATTACATATATGTGCTAGCAATGGTAGCTATGACAGCATACGTCTCATTCATAATAATAAAATACAGTCCGTCACCCGCCATCAGCGATGGTTTAACTGGCAGGTTCTTCGATACAATTGGGATATATCAAAATAGGGGTGACTATGTTAAAAAATTCCGTAATGAAGAAAATGTGGACGGGAAAAAGAATTTGGAAACGTTATTCAAAAACATATATGGAAACGAGAACATCTCGGCGTTGTCCAGAATAGAAAATATAACAATTCCAACTGAAAAGAAAAATAAGATTAGAATTATATGTTTGGGGGACTCATTCACAATGGGATATGGTGTGGACAAATCCGATACATGGCCCAGTCAATTGGAAAATAAACTGAATTCTGGCAATGAAAAATATGAAGTGATGAACCTGGGTATATCTGGAATAGGATCTGCTGAAGAATTGACCATATTAAAAAGTATGATAGAATATAACCCAGATATAGTGATACTCCAATTCCATTCAAATGATTTCATAAATATCAGCGAAGCATACGAGTCTGTAGAGGAATTGAAAAATGAGTATGAGAAGGGTAATTTGGAAATAAGGATAGACGAAAAAGAAAAGAACGAATTCGGAATGACCAAAAACGAATACATCAATTATTATATCAATAAAATGGCATGGGGGATAAAATACAAAACATATACCAAAGAAGAGGAATGGAACAAAACCGAACCCCATTTAATTAAAATGATCGAGATTACTGAAAAAAATAATATAGAATTCATAATATTCGCATTCGATATCTACAATTACCAGTCCACAAATATAACACGACTATCCGACGAATATGATTTCACGTTCCTGAATATGAAGGAATACATTCACTCATTACCGCTAACTGATATAAGACTCCAGGACTACCACTTCAACCCAAATGGATACGATATAATAAGCGACGAATTACTAAAAACCTTAGAAGCGTCTAATAATTAAAAAAATTAGGCAAAACAGGGAATGAGCAAATATTCCGTTATTATCGCAACTGGTCCTTTAGGCATAGATAGAAATGAAATAATAGCTTATAAAACAGTTTTGATTTCGTTAGGTCTAGACCTAATCAAAAATCATTCGAATCTCTTGCCGAATTTCAAATAAGGATCGATTTTCCTCTCGATTAGAACCGGCTCACCGTCGATCATCTTGTATTTTAAATGGGCTCTGTGATTAAAAATCTTCCATTCGTTATAACCATCCCCCTTCATGGATTCTATATTATATTCGTCTAAAACCAATTCTGGGAAAACTAATTCGACATTAACTTCATTATCTGTAGATGCTGATATCTTCGCATATATATTGTTGTCATCTGGAGCCAAATTTTCATCAACAGGACGCTTCAACTTTATCCACCAAACGCCCTGATAATCTTCTATTTCGAATCCTCTTTTGATGTATTCCCTATAGAGTTTATCCAGACCATCGATGCATATCGAACTGTCCATAGTTAAAATATTTGTACAAAAGCTTTTATTTGGACACTATCTTCGTCTTCTCCTGGAACGCCTTCCCCTTCTACCACGTTTATATCTCTTGGTATGGAAGGATAATTTCTTGAATTTGGGTGTATCAACCTTCTCTACATCATACCTGTATTTCTGCAATATCCGTCCGAATGTCTTGTGATCTTCGTTGGCTATCAGGGATATTGCCTTACCTGTCTTTCCCGCACGGGCAGTACGACCTATCCTATTCGCAAAACTCTCTATGTCGTTCGGTATGGAATAGTTGAATATGTGTGTAACACCATCTATATCCAAACCACGGGCTGCCACATTCGTAGCAACCAAACACGTAAATTTGCCCTTATCGAAATCCCGCATTATCCTCTCACGTCTGGCCTGTGTAAGACCTCCGTTTATACAAAGGGCCTTTATACCATGTTTCTTCAGATTGTAAGCAACCGAATTGGTTTCCCTTCTAGTGTTACAGAACACTATACACATATTCGGGTTTTCTTCCTTGATCAGATGCGTTAATAGAGAGAACTTCTTGTGTCTATTCACATCATAATAATACTGTCTCAGGACCATATCGTCCACCTTGTGGGACGTCTTTATCCTCTGTGCGTTCTTGGTAAAACGGTTGGCTATACCCAAGAGCTCCCTGGGCATTGTCGCACTGAACAAAAGCGCCTGTTTGTCATTAGGCGTCTTCCTTTCTATAGAACGTATGTCGTCGATGAAACCCATGTTTATCATCTTGTCGGCTTCATCCAATATGAATGCTTTCACATTGCTAACATTCAATGTACCCCTTCTCAGATGGTCCAGGATACGACCTGGTGTACCAACGACTATATCGGTATCTCTCAAATCCCTTATCTGTGGGTTTATAGAAACACCGCCGTAAATCGCGCGTATCTTAAGCCTCTTGTGCTTCGACAAATCGCGGAAATCACCGGCTATCTGTTTTGCCAGTTCACGCACAGGTGCCAAAACCAGAACCTGCACACCCTTCCCTCTTTCGGTCTTTTCTATCACCGGGATAGCAAAAGCCGCTGTCTTACCAGAACCTGTCTGCGATTGTCCTATGACATCCGCACCTTGTTTGATTACTGGTATAGTCTCTTTCTGTATGTTCGTAGGGTTTTCAAAACCCATATCTCTTATCGATAACAATATATCATTATCTATATTCAATTCTTCAAATTTCACTTAAATCATCTCCTTTAATCTTTAAAGAAATCACATAAGCAATAGAATTAGTTTAGTCTAATTACATTAGATCGCAACCTCAACGGGTTGTCGAATCACTAACGCTATTTGTCACAACTTTGTATTTCTCTTCTTCAATACATACTCATAGGGGTATTTAAAGATTTGTGTTACGAAAGAGTAGTAATCATCTGGACCTGCTGATCCTGGTTCTGGCCGTTTCCGCTCGAACCCTCGGCCCGATGAATGTCCACAACCAATTCACGAATTCACTCACACTCTTCGTCTGTATGTATACTTCTCCTGGTCCGGTTATGTTAACGACCAACCCCTCGCCACCGAGTATGGTCTCCTTCCATCCGCCAAATTTTTCAACAGTATAATCGCACGTGTCGCTGAATGCGACCAGATGGAAATTGTCCACCACCAACTGCTGCCCCTTTTTCAAAACATGTTTGTCGATGGCGCCGAACGTGTTTATGAACAACTGTCCGCTCCCGGAGGTCCTTATCATGAACAACCCCTGTCCGAAAAGTCCCTTCCGGAATCCTTCCCATCTAACATCCAGATCAACATTATCAGTGGACGCTATGTATGAACTCTTCTGTATTATGTATCCTTTTTTCGGGGTCACCTTGAACGTCTCTATATCACCGACCGGTGCTGCGACCAGGGCAACCTCCGATCCATCGTCCATGGCAACGTACCTGTTAACAAATAAAGACTGACGCCCGAACAGGGACATCCCTATGGTCTTCAATATACTCTTGTCCCTGGTGGATGTTTCAACATCGATAGAAGGCGACATATAAGTGAGAGCCCCCGCTTCCGACTTTATGGATTCCCCCTTATCCATCTTCATTACAAGCATCGAATAGGATGGTCTGTACTTTATCTCATATTCCATTTCATTTCACCAATTGATAATAAAGAGAGTTTCTGCTATTAAAATAAATGGTTCGAATTCAAGGTATACGTGTTCCCCAAAAAGTCACATAATATGTTCCTTCGCAACTCGCGACCGTTCTCCCGAACGGGAACCAATTCAAACTGTAATCGCATATCAATTCGTATTTTTCAGTGCCGTTTGGATATACCACCCAACCAAGTGTACCGTCTTTATGTGC
>CAYNTH010000006.1:0-24971 GCA_964400475.1 uncultured archaeon
TTTAAGCTTCCCTTTTCATTCTCTGAACAAGATCGCTCAATGCCCTAACAGATTCTATTAGTGCAGGTAAAGTTTCCTTGAATGCCTTTTCAAGTGCAGCTATTCTCATATTCACATCGTTCACACTATCAGTGAGTCCTTCGATTGTGTTCATTATCTGCTGCTGTTCTCCAACTCTCATCTTGCCGAGATCCTTAACCCTGTCATTCATCTCCTTAACCCTGTTTTCCAATTCCTTGTTGTGCAGCGACATCTCATTTATTTTATCTATTATGTCAGTCGTTCTTTCTTGTACAACATAATCTATGTATTCCTCTGCAGGGTATCCCTGATAATAATCATTCGGTAAGGACGTTTCAGGCATACTTGGTCCTTCACTTCCCATAGGTTCCAGTTCTTCTATAGTGGGCAATTGTAAATCTCCTTCATCAGATTCAACTGTAGTATTAGTTTGAGGTTGTTTTTGTACTTGCTGTGATTTCCTTGGCGGGAAAGTCTGTCCAACGTCTTCCTGTTGGCTCATACCAGCGGCGGATTGTTGTGTATCCTTTTGTTTGAATCTCTGATAAGCATCATCAAAATCTTCGTTTTCTTGTGGACTTATCGCCCTTTGTGGTATATTGCTACCTTGATTCTCAGAGCGACCGACAACCCCTTCTTTGACGGATTGTGTTAGAGCGCTGTCTATTTCGTCAGGCGAATATCCTTCCCGTCTTAGTACATCTATAGTATCGAGTTCCGAGAAACCTCGGCTCATCAGTTCCTGTACACGTCTGGTAGGGACAGACCCCCTTCCTTTGGTTTCTTCAGCCTTTTTTTTCCTGCCCAAAAATGGTATCTTCATTATATCACTCTGTTATTAATTTACATTTAATAAAATTTCTTTTTTTCCTAATAATAAGCTTTTCAGATTTATCACACCCTTCTCCTGTACGATTTTTTATCGATTCTATCATCTAACACCCTGTCCAATTCATCTTTTGTGACAAATTTAGATGTTATCGGATTTACAAGATCGATAAAACTCTCCAGTTGTTTTAATTCGAGTTTCGTGGCATTCTTAGACATCACCTTCTTCAACTTGTTGATATCTCCTTCCATCTTGTTCAATCTGGTGGACACATTGTCTATTTTGTCGTTTATCCTCCCCAATGTTATTTTTATATCCCCTAGTTGAGTTATTGCTGACTCCTCCAGCGAGCTCACACCATTCTCTATCCGGTCGGTCTTCTGTTCCATTAATTTGATTCGTCTTCTGTCCTCGTTGATCCTCCTCACGATTTCAGTAAGTACATTCTTTGCATTGCTGGATTTCTTTATGGCCAAATTGACACCGATTTTACCTACTCACTAATAAAGAATTTGTTCTGGAGTAGATAAATTTAATTAGGTTTTAATGATAAATCAATTGATTTAGAAATTAATATTAGGTTAGTATAATGGCATGTGAATACGAAATAGACGGTAATGTATTGAGAGTGGATTGTTTAGGTTGTGTGTATGGATCGAGCATAGAAGATTTCGAGCCATGCATGTCCACTACCATAGACAAGCTGGTAAACAATCGCGGAGTCGAGAGAATAGTATTGGCAGGAACACGTGAGAACGAATATGGTTTCGAACAAACCCAGATGCTTATAGAGATAGCGGAGGCCTATAATAGAATTTTAAACAAGGACAAATTGCTCTCTCTGGACAAGTTGGGTCCGAAAGAATGCGAAAAATTTTATCCTAAAAGACTCGCAGATTTACAATTTTTGATTCTTGAAGCACTGAGGAAGGATCCAGTTGGGGCGTATGTCAGATTGAAGCACATGATAACTAGGGAGAAAGCATCGATGTCCATGGCCAAGGACACGCGGTTAAAGAAGTGTCATGAATATTATATCCTGAACTCCTTGCAACCGATAAGAGAGATTTTGGATTCCACCAAACTGATACAGCTGGCAAAACCGTTTCTCAGGGATTATAGTATAGGTGACAGGGCGGTCTACCGTGAGATTTTCCACCCAGTCATAAAACCGAATTTCATGCTCACCAGATACATGATGGAATCTCCAAAGGGGGGCACATTGGTCGATAAATACAAGATTGGCGGTGGTGATACGAGAGTCGAAATTTACAAAATCCCTGGACAGATACGTTACAAATATCATCTGGTTCCCGTGGAATTCCAACTTAAGGAAGAAAAATATATGATTTTGGACGCTGCCAGGCGTTATTTATCAGAACACAGGCCCAGTGGGAGGGAGGTGTCTGAACCGGGTAAGGCCAGAGAAGTTTTCAAAAACGTGGGTAAAGACCTCGTAAGAGAAATATCCCAAAATATGGATGTTTCTTTGAAGGACAGTGAAATTGATGAATTGGCAACCATTTTATCTAGACATACTGCAGGGTTCGGTGTTCTCGAGCTCATATTGAGTGATGAAAAAATCCAAGACGTATATATTAATTCCCCAATAGGTACATCCCCGATTTATGTTTATCACTCGGATTTCGAGGAATGTGAGACCAATCTCATACCTACGATGGAAGATGCCGAGGCATGGGCAACTAGATTTAGGTTATATTCCGGTAGACCTCTGGACGAAGCCAATCCGGTATTGGATACAGAACTTTACGTACCGGGTGGTAGGGCACGTGTGGCAGCAATAACTAGAACATTGTCTCCCGAAGGACTTTCATTTGCGTTCAGGCGGCACAGGGAAAGACCGTGGACATTACCATTGTTCATAAAAGCAAAGTTTGTCAATCCGCTGTATGCCGGATTGATGAGCTTCATAATAGACGGTGGAAGGGCGTGTCTGATTGCTGGTGGTAGAAGTTCCGGAAAGACGTCTTTGTTGGGGTCGATGATGTTGGAGATAATGAGGAAACATCGAATGATAGTTCAGGAAGACACTTTGGAACTGCCGGTTCCACAATTGAGGAATATGGGATATAATATTACTAGATTGAAGTCGAGGTCGGTTATAACTCGGGTGGAAACCGAATTACCAGCGGACGAGGCTTTGCGTACAGCGCTTAGGTTGGGGGATTCTGTTTTGCTTTTGGGTGAGGTTCGTAGTGTTGAAGGTAAGGCGCTGTTTGAGGCCATGCGTATCGGTGCTTTGGCCAATTTTGTCGCTGGTACAATACATGGTGAATCGGCCTATGGCGTTTATGACAGGATAGTCAATGATTTAGGTGTTCCCAATACCAGCTTTAAAGCGATAGATTTGATTACGATATGTAACATGTTGAATACACCAGACGGTCTCCATAGATTTAGACGGGTCACCGGTTTGACAGAAGTAAGAAAGCATTGGAAGGATGACCCGAGCGCTGAGGGTGGGTTCGTAAATCTGATGGAATATTCCGCAAGAGATGACAATCTAAAGCCTACACCTATACTGCTCAACGGGGAATCCGAGGTATTGAACGATATATCCAGAAGAGTGAGAGAATGGCATGGTCGATGGGAGATTATGTGGGACAATATCCAATTACGCGCCAAAATGAAAAAGAGCATTTTCGACTATGCGGAGAAGTTAGAAAGACCGGAGATACTGGAGGCCAATTGGACCGTTAAAAGCAATGAAATGTTCCATTTGATATCTGATCAGGTGAAGCAAGAGGTCGGCGGTCTAGACTCCGATATGATTTATGAAAGATGGGAAAAATGGTTCAAAGACAGGTTGAAGAACGAAGAATTATGATAAGGAAATGTGATATGTGATATAATGGTTAAAAATCCCAGAATTGGCATCAGATCGAAAGAATATGAAAAATTCTTGAAAGGTGAGGCTGCAGAGAAAAAACTGACACTATACGAACGCGCTTGTCAAATATCTGAAAAAATAATGCCAATCCCTCCTTGGAATACATTGAAGAACAAATATTACGGTGCTATAACGTTCAGTCATTTAAAGATAACACCAAGGGGTGCGTTTTCTTTGACACTTCTTTCGACTATGTTGGTGGTTGCCATCCCCACGATAATCACAATCTTGTTTGGTGTATTTTCATTAGCAACTGCGCTGTTGATTGGGATAATGGGGCTGGTTGTTTTTTATTCGCTTTACGATTACCCGTCCCACTATGCTACAACCTTTAGAATCAAGGCGAGTTCTGAGATGGTCTTGGCAATTATATATATGACAATATCCATGAGGGTGAGCCCTAATTTGGAAAATGCAATAGATTTTGCTGCAAAAAATCTGACAGGTGCTCTGAGTGTGGATTTGCATCAACTCTTGTGGGATATTTATTTACGTAAATACGAGTCCGTGTCCGAAGGTTTGGATAATTTCATCAACAAATGGAAACAGGATAGCCACGAATTCGCGGAATCGCTCTACCTGATAAAAACAGCCACTATAGAGAACACCAAACGGCGTGAGGGGGTCCTAGACGAAGCAGTGTCCGTAATGCTACAAGGTACAAAACAAAGAATGAAGGAGTATTCGCATGAACTTAAGACACCTGTTATGGTTATAAATGCATTGGGCATACTTTTACCAATAATAGGGCTGGTATTCCTGCCGATGATGGGCATATTCATGCCTAACTCTATACAACCGATATTCATTATAATCGGTTATAACATATTTTTGCCATTATTGGTCTATTGGGTAATGAGCTCGTATTTGGATAGGAGGCCGTACGGATTCCACCACCCAGACATATCGAATCACCCCAAGTTCGAAACTGAGAAAAAGTGGATATATCCGGTATTGGCGATATTGGCATCAGTGCCCCTGATATTCTTGGGTATATATAACATAACTTTTTCAGAAGAGGTATTCAGTTTCAACCAATTGCTTTATTCACTGGTCATATCGTTTGGTATCACTCTGGGAATATCGATTTATTCTTTAGTATCTGTTTGGAAAAAAATTAAAATAAGGGAGGAGATAGTTCAAATAGAGGATGAATTCGCGGAGGTGTTGTTCCAATTGGGTAATCAAATAACGCGAGGGGTTCCGATTGAGACCACTTTGAAAAACATAACACCTCAGATTAAAAATTTGAAGATATCCGATTTCTTTGATAAAATTCTATATAACATAGAGACTTTCGGTATGACCCTACACCAGGCTGTTTTCAATGATAAGAACGGTGCAATTAAGGAGTATCCGTCTAAGCTGATAGATGCTGTGATGCACGCAGTCGTAGAAATTTCAAAGAGAGGGATGGTAACGTCTTCGAAATCCATGATAACGATATCCACTTATCTAAAGGATTCTAAATCTGTGGAGGATGAATTGAAGGATATGCTTGGGGAAGTATCTTCCACAATGCAAATGCAGGCAATACTTTTAGCCCCTCTATCTTCTGGTATAGTGGTTTCATTAGCTGCTATAATAATGCACATGTTGATTTTGCTTAAGGGCACTGTTGATAGCATCTATGGACAATTGTCCAATTACGGTCCTTTGGGTGCGGCTGGTGGTGGTATGTTCAGTTCCATAGTCAATTTGGACAAGATGATACCAGTGCAGGTATTCCAGCTCATTGTTAGCATCTATATGATAGAAGTCGTGGGGATGTTGGCCATTTTTCTGAGCATAATAGAGAATGGAAATGAGAATTTATTGAAGAGGCTTAATCTTGGTAAGATATTGTTGGTCTCGTTTTCGATATATGCTGTTGTATTGATAATCAGTTATTCGATATTGGTTTCACTGATTCCGATTAGTGGATTGGGTTGATTAGAATGAATATTGACAATAAGGGGGATGTAGAGAGATATATGCTGTGGACGGTAATCCTACTTATTTTGGTCATTATTACAATCGCGTTATTTTACAGTAGTTCTTGGAAATTAATAGAAAAACTGTTAATTAACAGTATAATAAAGTAAATTAAGGTATAATTTATGAAAAGTAAGAAAGGCATAACTGGTAAGGTATTGACTGTTGTAATAAGTCTTGTGATAGCTTTGGTAGTTTTGGCCCTTTTATGGTCATTCTTGACAAAAGCAATGCCACTTATATCCAAAGCAATAGAAAATACAATTATCGGGTTCAAAAGGACGCTGTGTGAAAGATTGACAATGCCTTTCATTTGTGATATGTTTGTAGGTGGTTGAAATGGGTAGAAAGGGGGAAATAGCCACGAGTACTCTTGTTTACTATGCAGTTGCTTTGATATTTTTTGTTATAGTTTTCTCTTTTGCAGTAACGAGCGTACCAAAACTTTTTGCGGATGTTTTGGATCAAATGAGAGGGATAAGTGGTGAAGAATATGAGAATTACAATCCAATACTGCAGGAAGCGGTTGATTGTGTTTATTATAGATGTAGCAAAGGCTGTGATTTCGTAGAAACTATGAACAATAACGGTGATTTTGATAACTTGAATCAGATTTCATCATGCGAGTGTGATATGGAATGGGACGACAACGGTGATGGGAAAATATGTGGAGATGAAAGTGAATCCCATCCAATCAAAGTGGATATAAATGAAGAATATGGAATTTATGCAGAAGACCCTATAGAAATGATATCAAAATCAAATGAAAATTGTGCGATACCTAGTCTTACACCACTTGATAATACGATATTCATAGCTCCAAATTCGGTTATTGATGAAAGTTGTAATAGGGATCAGCGTTATAGATATTACGATGTGTCATCTTCTTGTAGAATACATAAAGGTACATATTATTTATGGTCAGATGGTGACGATAAAAATCCAAATGTAGTCATATGTGATGAAAAATCACCTGAGGATTGTAGCGTTTACCAAACTGAGACAGATTGTGAAGAAAATCTTTGCAATTGGTGTGGGTGTTATTTTGTAACTCCTAGTACTGGAAGAGAAACAGGTTCAGGCTCATATTCGATAACATGTATAGAAGATTATACCGAAGAAAAGTGTGCAGAATTGGGGGATTCGTTCCCTGGTACAACATGGTTGGGATGTATAGCATCTTAAAAAGAAAATTTTAATACCCAAATGTTGAATTAATAGTTAAGGTGAAATGATGAAAGATAAGGGAGCTGTGCCGATTCCATATATAATAGCGTTGTTGTTAGGTGTTGCTGTTGTTGCCATATTAGGTTATTGGTTCTTCGTTTTGGGCGGGCAGTTGGGTGGAGATATCACTTTGCAAAAGTGCAGATCTAATGCACAAATTTATTGTAACAGTTGGAAATTGCTCGGATATAGATACGATAGTGAAAATTATGTTCCATCGGTGGGTGGATACTTTATGGATAAATATCCGAAATGTGAACAATATGCTCCTACGTTAGGATTTACCAACAGAGCAGACCAACCGACTTTAACTATGGTTAACTCAGAGATAGATGCGTGCAAATCATTGGTCGGTGATAGTGTAGTTAATACGGTTTCCAATGGGGGTACAGGTACTGGTGATACGGACTCAAACAGCGATTCGAGCACTGACAATAATCCTATACTCGGTGACGACCTGTAATCTATTGGCGGTTCTATATGAAAAAGAAAGGCGCAATACCAATACCTTATATAATTGCCATAATTTTGGGTGTAATAGTTTTGTCGCTAGTAGCTTATTGGCTTTTCTTTTCGACCAACGAATTCGGTGGAACAATATCCGAGTCCACATGTAAAGCAAAAAAGATGGCGTATTGTAATGAATGGAGGATGAATGCGTGGGAACAGCCGAATGGTGTTACAGGATTTTCAACTGATTGTAATTCAATATCAGACGAGAATAATTATTATGCTCCAGAATGTTGTGAATTTACATGGGCACATAGTATAAAACAGTCTGACTGCGAATGATATGCAAATCAATATTTTCTATTAATACAAATAATAAATATGGGTATAAACGAATCAATGTGTGATTTTAGGAAAGGATTGGCTGTTCATACAATGGTATTAATCATTATGATAGGCATGTTCACAGCTGTTTCCTTATTCTTGTTTTACAAATGGGCGAGCCCTTCGATTAAAAATGCCACGAAAGCAAGTTGTGTTGTTAAACAAATCTCTTATTGCACTGATTGGAGCGTAAACGATTTCAATCAGATTCCATGGGAATGGGATGAAAAAAATCCAAAGGATTGTCATAATGTTGGTATAAGTGAACCTACTGTAGAGGATTGTAATAAAATATTGGGATAATAATGAAAACATCGTCGTTTTTTGATAATAAAAAGGGAGGCTCTGTTCTAATTGAAATACTTGTTCCAATTACATTGGTAATTTCGGTTTTAATGATAGCTACTCAGATTCCTAGGATAGCCGGTGAAATGATTTCTTTAATGTCGGCGAGTTCAGGGGAATCTGTTTCAAGAGATATATCCAGTTTATTGGCCATTAGCGGATGTGCGATTGGAGACGCTGAAATAAGTTATAGCGTAGATAGTGGAGATATGCTATATAATATAATAATTGATGAGCGTGTGGTAGAAGTAGTGGTAGTTGATGAAGACGGTAATCCATTTGATTCTACATCAGCTTTGGTCCACGGATATAGTAAAATTCCGTTTGATTTTAAAGCTGAAATTGACCCTTCAAAATATTTCACTATAGAGAAAATTGATATATCCCAAGACACCCACGACATGATGTCAACATGGAATCAATATAAATTGTACAGTGGTTAAATGATGAAAAAATCCAAAGGAATTAGCGCATTGTCTTTCTCAGAAATCCTTACAGCCATATTTGCAATAGGTGCTATAGCTTTAGTGTATTTTCTATTTTTTGGGAAATATCTTGATTTGAATATAATAGTAGAGAGTAATGAGGTCGAAAGACATGCAATAGATTCCGCTCAATTGTTAATGAGTTCAAAAAGACTCATATATTCAGAATCCGTTTTGGGAGATGATCGTTATCATAGAGGAATATTTGAAAAAACGAAATTAGATTTAGTTCCTATAGAATATTTAGAAGATATAGTGGGTTATCCAAATTCAGCTTCATCTATTGAGATTAAGAATTTGGAAACAGGTGAATCGTGGGAGTTCGCAGTTGTCGGACCATCTGGATATGCAGATGACAGGCTTTTCAGCTGTATTGATGATATATCCGATATTGTCAGTTGTTGGAAGACACATAGACAGTCTAAGGTAGGTACGTTTGAAAAAACATTCCCTGTTTTGATTAGAGAAAATGGGAATTTATACAATGCACATATGACAATTCAACTTACTGAAGGGAGTGTGTTGGAGGATGAGTCCGATTTATATTCTGTAAAGGTGTGAGTATGATAAAAAATAATAGAATAAATTTTGACGATATGCATGGGTTTTCTATTTCAACAGTATTGATAGGATTTGCTCTGGTATTAGCGGTTATAGCATTTATCTTCATCCCAGTAGCTGCTCTTAAAATACCAATAACAAGGGCAGTGGAGATAAAATACAGATATAGTAATGCTGATATAATTTTGGTCCAGCTGCTTTCTTATGATGATATAAATAAAAACGTTATATTGTACACTTCTGGAATGCTTACACAAGATGAGGAAAAAACATTTGAAGAACACACCCAAGACATTTTGGACGACTTAGTGATAAGCGGATGTTATAGATTTTATTATGAAGATGGTGAAACCAAGAAAATGATAATAGACAAAACAGGGAATCAGATTAATTCCATGGAATGTAGTCCGGAATATCTGGCTAAAACAGTTATAATTTCTCCATATGGAGAAAATATGCATAAACTTGCATTAGAAATAGGTTGATTGAACATGAAATTTAATAAAGGAATGGATTCACTCTATGTTGCAATTGTATTCATATTCATAACACTAATATTAGAGGGATTTGTAGCATCTACATTATTTGTTAATAGTAATGTTGTTAGACGAATAAGCAAGGAAACAGAAGTCATAGAAGCTGTTAATTCCATGGAATTTTTAAAAAAATCACTTCGGGCATCTGTTGAATATTCTGTGTACAAGTCGTCATACGACGTTCTATCCCACGGAGGATATTTGACTATACCGAGTGAAATAGATTCCAAGGGGTGTATACCATATATTTCGGTTTATTCCGATAAGTCCGATTTGATCAGTGAAGACGAACTTATTGGTAATGTTGAAAATACCACAATGGAAATATTTGATTGTTACGCTCAACAATATTCATCCGAATATTCACAATTTGGGATAAACATAGATACCCCGAATTACTCTGGTTGTGGAAAATTGGAATTTTCCGAAATTGGAGACGACTATGTAACAGTTGTTATGGATTCTAGAAAATGTGATACAGACTTCATCGTTTCTAACGGGTTTGTAACAATCAGTGAACCAGTAACAAGTTTTGAAGAAATAATAAATGTGAATTTTTTGGATATTTTAAGGAAGTCAAGTAATGTTTTTGATGACAGGTTTGTTCTTAGTTCCATTAATTCTGCTACATCTTCATTTGGTTGCGATAGCATGTCTGTCAGAGAAGATGAGTGTAGTTACATTGGTGACAGTGAAGATGATATTGGACGTTCCTTGTTGGAATCTAAATGCGGTAATTGGGGATCAAGGTTGAGAAGTTCTATAGAAAGCAAATTGAATAAAATCAATATTGATGGATTGGATATGTCCTTCCACGTTGATCGAATAGAAACAGATTATAGCGTTGAGTGTGACGTTTGTGAAGAGGTGGTTAAAGAAATAGAAGAGTGCACCGAAGAACTAATAGAATTTGATTCATGTCCCGGCGTCTGTGTGGATTCACCACACGTCTGTTCAAGCCAATATCCAGGACGATCTTGCACAGCTTCTAGTTACGAATGCGGTACTTGTTGTTGTACAGAACCCGACTCACTTACTGAAGAGGTTTGCGTTACAAAAGAAAT
Organism: uncultured archaeon; assembly: GCA_964400475.1. Classification (GTDB taxonomy): domain Archaea; phylum Aenigmatarchaeota; class Aenigmatarchaeia; order CG10238-14; family SCSR01; genus CAYNTH01. The sequence continues at coordinate 10,788 of CAYNTH010000006.1, forward strand.
TGTGGAATATGAAACTACTTGTAGATATTCCTATTCAGCTGATGTAGATGTAATCATTTCAATAACAGACAAAAATTCTGTCAAGTATCCTATCGGAGATTCGTGGAGAAAGATGGAATTAAAGTTTAGAATTTTGGATGGCAATCTTGGTGATATGGACATATCGACGGATGAATGTGGTGAATTTTCATATTGTTAAATTAGTTTGATATCAATGAACCTTTTGATAGCGTACGTTTCATACCTATAGTCAGACCTTACGTTAAATGTTATATATTTTCCTTGTTCACCGACTTTTTCTGGAACTATTTCGTATTTGCAAATGTATGTATAAGATTTTTTCAGTAGTTGGGGGCCATTTATGGTAATCTGTTCTTTATAATCTTCCAGAGATTCTAATGTAGCGTTTTTACCGGTTGGTGAAACACAATTTTCAGGAGGGAGAAGCGCACCGTCATTATATCTTGATATTTTGATAGGTTTCTTAAGAAATATTCCACCTTCAATTTCTTTGGACAGTTCTATTATTAGATTGATTCGATGTGTTCCGCTTTCACTTTCTAATTTATTGTAGTAGCTTGGTGTGAAATATACACCCACATCAAGTGGGCCATCCGAGCTGCTTGGATAATCTCGATTGTTCAATAGCGGTTCCAATTCTTTTTGAGATTCAGCTACAACGAAATCATAAGTACCTTCACTAGCATAATCATATGAAAATTCAACAATAGCTTCCGTTTCTTGGGTTATATCTTCTTTATAAACACAAGAACTGCCTGTCCATTCACATATTTCATTACCACTCATTTTACAGACATCTTCATCAAAATTTTCACACAATATTTCAGTGGCCTTTAATGTAATTTCTATACTTTCTTCAGGTTTCAAATCACATGGATTATCTTCGGTGCACCTCCCGTCTAATGGTTCTAGCCAAGCCAGAGTTATTTTTTCAGCACTAGTAACTGTTCCACTTCTTCTCAGTTTAGAATTTGATTTTATATAGAAATTTTCTATTGTTCTGTCTTTGCTCAGACTCTTTATTGTTATTGGTAGATGATATGTATCAAACTCTAATTTGCCATTACTTTTGTAAATAGCATCTCCACTGTATTCTGTATTGAACCAAATCGATACTACATTATAGTTCCCAGTTTTTATACTAGATTCATCATCTTCCACGGAAGTGCTGGCCTGGCAAGCAGCCAGTGCTTGTGGGTTATTGAAGTTTGTCATCATACAAGCCAATGTTCTAATGTACTTAGATCCATATGTTGTATTCAGATGGGAATTTACTATTGGATATATTGTCAAAAAAGTTATAGTAATCACTATCCAGACAATCCCCATTACCATCGAACTTGAAAATGAACGTGCATTCCAAATACTGTAGGCAATGATTAATAAAAATACAAGGAATATCGTTGTTCTTATCCCGACCCATAAACTTGGAGCACCTGGTAAAAATATAGTAGTTAATGAGAGTAGATCGGAACTAATTTCATCATCGCTTGATGAAAATATGAAGATAAACGTGATTATAATTGGAATTATTATTGTTGTTAACAATTTCTTATTCACAAAGAATTCACTTTTTTCTCCCTTTCTTAGTGGAGATACCTTTCCACAAGAATTACATAATAGTGCATTATTTGTATCGTCTTTTACAGTGTCTTTGGAACCACAATAAGGGCACTCTTTTCCCATAAAATCCTCTATAATTAATCTGTATTTAAAGAAAAAATACTTTGCATATTAAAAACATTTAAAAGATTATACTCCATATACAACTATAGTTAGATTTAAAGAATTTAATTGATTAATTCATTTGATGTTCAGAAATTAATCACGATTCTAAAACGGGGTGCGAAAAATGACAGAAGATAACAAAGAAAGTGAAATAAAAAAGAAAAACGATTCAAAAAAAGAACAATCTAAGAAAAAATCAGACGATAACATAGTTTACGTTGGTAGGAAGCCAAGCATGGCTTATGTTCTCGGCGTAATAACACAATTCAATGATGGGAACGATGAGGTATATATTAAGGCCAGAGGTAGGGCTATTTCCAGAGCAGTTGATGTTGCTGAGATTGTCCGAAGAAAATTCATTAAAGATGCTCATATAAAAAGTATCGACACCGGAACAGAACAAAGACAATTAAAGGATAAATCGAAAATCAACGTTTCTACGATAAGCATATCGTTAGCCAAATAATTGAATATCAGGGGTTTAATTTTTCCCCTTTTTATTTTATTTTATAATTTACCTCTCTAGTATGAATGATTTCTTGTCTATAGGATTTTTTTTAATCGTATGGATTAGCATATCTCTACGATTACCGATTCCGAAAACATCGTCTTTCTCCAATTGTTTTCTAGCCCTTTTCAATTTTCTGGCTTTTTCCGAGTATATGGTAAATATTTTTTCACCCTTCTCGACCTTATCCCCTATCTTCTTATAAAGTTCTATTCCAGCCCCTATGTCTTTTGGCGTTCCCGCAGCTCTAGCTATGGACACCAAGTGATGGTTGTTTATCCATTGTACTGTACCGTTTGTATCAGCATTTACATCCAGTCCATATTTTCCTATTTCTATATCCTCTGGCACTATATCTGGATTACCACCCTGTTCGAATATTATTTCCCTGAATTTTTTCTCCACTTTATCGGAACTCCAAACTTTGTCAACTATTTTTCCACCGTTCTTACCAGTCATATCCAATAACGTACTCGATATTCTCTTTGCTTTATCCAACAAATCAGGGGACTTCCTTTTCTTCATTATAACTTCAAGTGCCTCTCTCGCTTCCAATCCAGACCCGATATTGTATCCAATCGGCTGTTCGCCGTAGGTTATTGCACATTCTGTTCTAATACCTAGTTTTTTCCCAATTTCTATAAAGTCCTTCGCCAGTATATCTGCATCTCCTATTGTTTTTATTTTAGTGCCCCTCCCACAAGGGATATCTATAATCAAGTATTCCGCATTCACCGCCTTTTTCTTGCTCATTATGGACGGCATCATTAATGGGTCAATCGACAGTGGGTATTCTATTTTGATAAAAATATCGTCTGCAGGTGCCATATCCAATGAACCTCCCCAAACTATACACCCACCTGTTTTTTTCACAACTATCTTCATCTCTTCTATACCCAAATCAACTGGCATCAGCACTTCCGCCCTGTCAGCCGTACCAGCAGGGGATGTTATGGCTCTTGAGGATGTTTTAGGGATAGTCAATCCACAAGCAGCTATTATGGGGACTACCAATAGGCTTGTTTTATCGCCGGGTACACCTCCTATGGAGTGTTTGTCAACTATGTAAGAATTTTTGATTTCCATGCTCTTTCCAGTTTTTACCATGGCTTTAGATAAACCAACGATTTCATCTATATCTAACGGATTTTTGTGTAGAGATGTCACAAAGCTTGATATTTCGATTTCACTTAATTTGTTATTTACAACATCCTCTACGATTTTCAACAGTTGATCATCATTTAATTTCCTCCCATCTAATTTGGATTTGATGTGCTTTATTGAAGACGGAAAGTTCGATACGTTCACATTCACTCTATCCCCTTCGGCTATTCCAATTTCTTCTATAATTTTGTCGAACACTCCAATTTCTTTTTTCTTAACAGTTTTTTCTGTCGTATTCACTATGGCCGTGATTTTTTTATCTTCATGTTTGACAACAATCCTATCCAGACTCCTTATCCCCAAATCTTTCGCAGTATCATTGTGGAGTACTGCTATAGGTCTGTCACCAGCGCTCAATCCGAGAATTTTTACTCTGAGTTTCATAAAATCACATCATCTCCATTTCTTAATAGCATATTCTAGTTCTTTGTGTTTTTTCGCATATTTATCTATCGGGATGTTTTCCTCAATGGAATCAACTGCCTGCCTCGCGGCTCTGGCACCCCATGTAGTTCCCTTTGGGTGACCGTGTATCCCGCCACCCATCTGTATAATCACATCCTTGTCGAATATTTTAATTATCTCTGGGACCAAGTATGGATGCAATCCACCGGAAGCAACTGGCATGGTCTTTTTGATACCGTGTAGTTCACAAGTTAGCGAATTTATGTTGCCCGTCACCTCTTTTTCATTTTCAGCCATTTTACCTACACCTGTGCCAACATGTAATTGGTCGACGCCCACAATTCGGAGTATTTTAGCAATAAATTTCATAGATATTCCGTGCTTTGGGTTTTTGGTCATGGCCGCGTGCATCGCTCTATGGGCATGAATGATCAATTCCATGTCTTTATCTCTGAGAGTCTGTAGGGACGACCATCCGGTTGTTAGAACATCCACCATGATGTATTCTCCTCCAGAATCTTCAACAAATTCTGCTCTCTTGACCATTTGATCAGTCTCTGCCGTGATGTTCGCTAGGTACATCTTTTTTCCCCCGGTTTCTTTTTCAGCTTTGTCTCTCATCTTCAATGTCGATTCCACCCTTTTTTTGAATTTGTTGAATTTTTGATCTGACAAATTTTCGTCATCCTTTACGATGTCACACCCGCCGATCCAAGATTCGTATGCTATCTTGGCGTGTTCGTTTGTACTCAGTCCCAATTTTGGTTTTATTATGGTACCGATAAGTGGCCTGTCTGGCACATTAAATAATTTCCTAACCCCTTTTATACCATACTTTGGTCCATGGAAGCTCTTGGTATATTTTTTGGGCATGTCGACATCCAATAATTTGAGGTTTTTGATTTCCTTTAGACCGAATATATTTCCAGCTACGCTACTCAGAAAATTGGGCATATTGCCTTTTTCAAAAAGTTCAATCGGATACGAAACTTTTATTTTATTTCCCCTCATATAGATGACTTTCGCTGACAATGATTCAACGGTTTTTTTCATAGTTTTTAATTCGGTCCAAGTCCCCACAGAACTTTCGGCTGCCACACCACCAGCTGCATATTTTTTGCTAACTCCATTCGGTTCAAGTAGAAATTCACACACTATATCTGTTTTTTTGGGCTTGTACGATTTGTCAATAAAATCTTCATATATCATTTATTCACCTCAACATATTCTTTATTTCATCAGGTCCGTAATTTCCCTTTTCCGTTATAACCTTTGTAATATATTTCCACGGCGTTATATCAAATGCGGGGTTTTTGATTTCTATTCCCTTTAGCTTGCTCGGGGTTATCAATTCATCCAACACCTCTTTTTTAGACCTTTCTTCTATTCTGAATTTTTTCCTTTTGTCCAATTTCATTGTATTTCCTGCTATGTAAAAAGGTTTCCCATGTTCCTTAGCGGCAATCGCGTATAATTTCGTGCCTATCTTATTCACGACCCCTTCCTTTCTGAGTGAGTCAGTTCCCACTATTACCGCATCTATTTCCGGCATAAAGTGTCCTACAGCAGAATCTATAATCAATGTCACATGCATTCCAAATTTTTTCAATTCCTTGGCGGTTTTGACCCCCTGCTCGAGAGGATCGGTCTGGGTCACAAATATATCGATGTCCGATTTTTCATTGATGCCTTTGATTAGTGATATCGCTTCGCTCGAATGGCAGTGTGTCAATATCGTGTATTGTTTTTTTCCGAATATTTCCAATCCATTTCTGATTATATCATCGTCTACAGATTCCAGCATTTTAATCAGATTTTCGATTGATTCGATTGTTTTATCATTTTTGACGATTTTCATACAGTTATGTAAAACAACTGCAGTCGGTCTGGTTTTTTCCAGTTCATTCGATGTTTTTTCGAATTTTTTGCTAAATCCATGTTTTTTTGCGACCTGTTTTAAAAATTTTAATGAGAAGATCGCGATTTCCTTTGCACCTTGGACGTCTATATTTTTAATAGCCTTTTTAGCATCTTTGAGATTTTCTACCTTTTTCATAAGAAAAAATAGGGTTTGCTTGCACTTAATTTTTAGAGTTGTATGCATTCTATTTCATTTTTCGCATAATCTATCATCTTCAACGAAAAACGCAAGCTCTCTTTGTATATGTAGTTATCGAAATGTTCATCTGTTATAACGTGTAAAATACCTGATATCGCTCCTCGATATCCGTTTTCCAATAATCCTATCAGAGCGGCTGATGGGATGCTGTGGTAATATTTGCGGTGACCGGCTCCAAAGTCCTTCACAGGACCGTCTATACTCGAATGAGTCTCGTCACATTTATTGCCCAGTAGTATCTTTGATATTTTATCGTGTATGTACCTATCAGGCATATTGTAAATTTCATTCTTTTTGATATAATCGATTATTGACAACACATGGTAGTGAACTTTCGGTGAAAGATTTAAATATGATTAAATTAAGTTGTCAATTGTGTAGATTCCCATGACAAAAGACGACAAATTCAAGAAAAAACGAGAAAGTCTGGTTGAATCCCTAAGAGAACGGGGACAAATAGATAGTGATGATGTTGAGAAAGCGATGATGAAAGTTAAACGGGAAGAGTTCGTTCTGCCAAGATACAAGGACAATGCTTATAGCGACAACCCATTGCCCATACCGTCTGGGGTTACAATCTCCGCTCCTCACATGCATGCTATGATATTGTCTGAAATAGGGTTGGATGAAGGGGATCGGGTTTTGGAAATCGGTGCCGGTTCAGGGATACTGCTCGCATATATGTATGAGATTGTTGGGGATAAGGGCGAAGTTATAGGGGTCGAGATAATACCCGAAGTGTATAGATTCGCCAAGAATAATTTGGAAAAGACTGGATATGTTGATAAGGTTGAAATTGTTCCAGGGGATTTCACTAAAGCTCTTGGGCGGAAAAAATTCGATAAGATTGTTATTAGTGCGACTTGTCCTAAGATACCAGATGTTCTAGTTGAAAATCTGAAATCTGGTGGGAAATTGATTGCGCCTGTTGGCATACCCGGGGGCAAGCAAGAATTGATTGTTGTCAAAAGATCCAAAGACGGCCCATTGATGAAAAGTCTGGGGCACGTCATGTTCGTTCCTCTAGAAGGGGAATATGGTTGGGACTGATTCTTTATCAAAACGACTATCTAGAATTTCTAATTAGAATAAATATAATGGGGTCGACGCGATTTGAACGCGCACTGGCAGGTTTCTTCTTATCATCCTGGAGTCAACGCTCCATTATCAACAAACCTGGAGCCTGCTGTCCTGCCAAGTTAGACGACGACCCCTTGTATTATCTTTCTTTTTTTTCAGTCTTTTAAAAGTTATCCTTAACTATAGATTATTTATGAATATTAAATCTCCTATCACTCCATTGAAATTGTTTGTCGCGATTTTATTGATTGTTCCTCTTTTGTTTCTGAACGAATTTTACTTACATTTTCGTTCACATTTAACAGGCGAAATTTTATATTCAGTTTTGACTCGGAATTGGACACTGGTATTTCTTAATATATTCCTTTTTACATCCTTCTTAGTACCGCTTTCTTATAGGAGAAAAATGGACTGGAGTGAAAGAAGTATGATATATGCGTTTTTTGTTTCACTATTTGTGGAGATGTATGGAATACCGTTTACTATTTTATTTGCATCCAATTTTTTTGCATCAGAAATGGCCGTCCCTAACACAGTATATTCATTTTCATTATTAGGTACGTATATTGGGATGGGTGTTCCTATGTTATATTCGAGTCTTGTAATTGGATTCGGGGCACTATTGATATTGATTGGTTGGATAACACTTTACAAAAATATCAAAAAAGATGGAATTGTGAAAAATGGTATATACGCTCAATCAAGACATCCCCAATATCTGGGGTTCATTATGATTGTTGTAGGGTGGTTTATAGGATGGCCCACATTCTTGACATTGGTTATGACACCCATACTTGTTTGGAAATATGTGAGTGTTTCAAAAGAAGAGGAAAGTGAGCTCAAGAGAACGAAAAATAGGAGAATATATATCGAATATTCAAAGGATACACCGTTTCTTTTATGACCGCGCCTTATCAGGGACTTCAACCTTACCGTCTACCATTTTTTCAAATCTATATGCATCTTTTTCATTACCGACAATGGAGCCATAATGCATCGGTATCGATATAGCTGGATTTATTGTATTAACCGCTTTTGCAGCTTCTTCGGCTGTCATCACATAAGTCCCACTAACCGGAACCATTGCTATATCTATATTTTCGACATCCTTTTTCATTTCTGATATAAAATCGGTATCCCCCGCATGATATATCCTCGAATCATTAATTGATATTATGAACCCGACCTTACCATCGTTTTTCGGGTGATATGGCACTCCAGAAGATCTGAATTTATCTATATTATAAGCGGGTACAGCTTTGACCCTAATACCGTCTATAGAATACGATTTACCGGGAGTTACTGTTAGGAATTGTGCATTTACGGTTCTCAATTTATCCTGCGATGCGGAAGTGGTTACTATAACTGTATTATTTTTTACAATCTTTTTGACATCTTCAGAATTGCAATGATCATGGTGCTCGTGTGTGATCAGGATTATGTCAGCGGGTACAGCGGGTTTTATATTGTAGGGGTCTATATAAATAACTTTTTTATCGTTCATTATCCGGAACCCAGAATGTCCAAGCCAATCTATCTTCATGTTTTTATATTCTATCATCAAATCCCTATTTTATAATAGGTTTAAAATAAATAAAAAGCCTCAGGCGAGATTTGAACTCGCGACCTACTGCTTACAAGGCAGTTGCTCTACCAGCTAAGCCACTGAGGCATGTTAATTATCTTCTATATTGAAAATTTAAATTTAAACCATTGTTAAGATTATATTCATTCATCTCTAAAGAATTTTATATTTTTCTTTATAAGAAATAAACTAATGTTGAGGTCATGATAATGATTAATCGAGAAAATGCTTTAGGTATTGTTAAAGAACACGTCAAAAGGAAGAACCTATTTAAACATATATTGGCAGTAGAAGCAATAATGCGCGAACTGGCCAAAGAGTTAGATGAAGATGTAGAATTGTGGAGTAGAGTGGGTCTTTTACACGATGTTGATTTTGATGAAACTTACGACGATCCAGAAAGACATGGATTGAGAAGTGTTGAGATATTGAGGGACGAATTGGGCAATGATATTTCTGAGGAAATATTGCATGCAATAAAATCGCATAATCCAGAACATACCGGTGTGGAACCTGGGAATAAAATGGAATATGCATTGATAGCTTCAGATGCCATTTCCGGTCTCATAGTCGCAGCTACGCTAGTACTTCCATCCAAAAAATTGAATGATTTGGAAGTTGAAAACATAAAGAACAGGTTTAAAGAGAAAGATTTCGCAAGGAATTGCAATAGAGACAATATGACGTATTGTGAGAAAATAGGGTTGGACAAAGATGAGTTTTTCGAGATATCTCTCAATGCATTAAGAAATATTTCGGATGAATTGGGGTTGTGATAGTGGTTAGTTCTCAAATACCTGCAAATGCTAGGAAGAAATTCATTAATGCTGGATATAGGATTGTCGGCAGTCATTCTGCGGTATCCGTTTGCCACTGGACAAAGGAGAGTTTGAGAAGGGATAGAGTTTGTTATAAAGAAAAATGGTATGGTATAGAATCACATAGGTGTATGGAGATGACGCCGTCGATTATATGGTGTACGCACAAATGTCAATTTTGCTGGAGGTTCCTTGGATTTACAGAACAAGGAGAACCTTCCCCAGATGATCCCGTTGATATAATAGAAGAGTCTATAAGGGCCCGAAGGTCCTTATTGACCGGATTCAAAGGGAACAGTTCTGTGGACATAAAAAAATGGAAAGAGGCTGTGAATCCAACGAGCGTGGCAATAAGTCTTGCAGGGGAACCGACACTATATCCAAGAATAAGTGAGTTGATAGCAGAATTGGATAGTAGAAATATGTCGACTTTTTTAGTCACTAATGGTACTATGCCGGATAGGCTTGAAAGCCTGGAGGTTGAACCAACAAATCTTTATATTACTCTATCCGCACCGGATAAATCCACTTATCTGAAAGTTAACAGACCCTCCATTTTAGATGGTTGGGAGAGACTTAATCGAAGTTTGGAGTTGATGGAGAATTTTGATTGTAGAAAGATTTTGAGGTTGACCCTTGTTAAGGGATTGAATATGAAAAATCCAGATAAATATGCTGAGATTATATCGAAAACACAGCCTGATTTTGTGGAACCAAAGGGATATAGTTGGGTGGGCGAGTCTAGACAGAGACTTGGTGAAAAAAACATTCCTACATTGGATGAAATAAGGTCATTTTCCAATGAAATAGAGAATAGAACAGATTATTCGATTGTTGAAGAAGATGAAAATAGTAGGGTGCTGTTGATGAGTAGGAAATGATTTACCTTTTATTTAATTAATCATATTAGTTAATTGTTAGTTTGTTAGGTGAGTTAATGGCAAAGAAAAATCAAGAAATGAGCGAAGAACAGAAAGAAATAGCCAGGATAAGAACGCCCAGGAAGGGTGAGATTTTTTGTGTAATCGAGACTATGTTAGGTGGTGATAGGATGAAAGCCAGGTGTGCTGATGGGAATGAAAGGATATGCAGGATACCCGGTCGGTTGCGTAAGAGGGTGTGGATGAGACCTGGTGATTTGATATTGGTCAAGCCTTGGGTAGTACAGGAAGATGAGAGAGGAGACGTCATTTATAGATATACCCGTACACAGAGGAATTGGTTAAAGAGAAAAGGTAAAATTAAGAATCTTTCCTTAGAGGATTGATTGAAATCAATAAATAAAAAAAGATCACGATATGATTGATTACGTTTCAATACCTGAAGATCGAATTAAGCGACTTAGAAGAAATAGGAAAATGATTGCTAAATTCGAAAATTTGTCAAATGTAAAACTAAGTCTAAATAAACAGGTTTCACTGGAGTGCGAAGACCCAATCAAGATGATGAAGGCAAAATCCATAATAAAAGCATTTGGTAGAGGATTCACTCTTGAGGACTCTCTTTATTTATTGGACGATAAATATACACTTTGTGTGATAAACATAAAGGATTATTCGAAAGGATCTTCGAGTAGATTGAAAGAATTGAAGGGAAGGGTGATTGGACGTAAGGGGAAGAGCAAACGCATAATCGAAAAGCACACGAATGCCAAGATATCTGTTTATGGCAAAACCGTAGGCATCATAGGAACATGGTCGTCCGTTGAGCTGGCCAAGGAAGCCGTGTGCATGTTATTAGAGGGTCGAAAACACGGCACTGTTTTCACCTTTTTGAAGGAAAATATAAAAAGAATCAAATACTAATTTAATGAAACTGAGATAAGTTTTAAAAATTCTGGAGACCAAAATCAGAATATTGTTGATGGTGGGTAATTTGTCGGATAGAAATGGTTCAAGCGCAGAAGATATAGCAAAGACAATGAAAGCGATAAGCGTAGCTGAATTTTTCGAGAAAAATAGGCATTTATTAGGATATGAGAACTCGACAAAAGCAATGATAACCATTATTAAAGAAGGAGTTGACAACAGTCTAGATGCCTGTGATGAGGCCGGGATTCTCCCAAAAATCAAGGTTGAGGTCAAACAATTGAGTGCTAATAGATATAAAATTGCAATCGAGGACAACGGGCCAGGTATAATACAATCAAAGATTCCCCTAGCTTTTGGAAAAATGCTTTTCGGGTCAAAATTCCATAGATTAAAGCAATCGCGTGGTACTCAGGGTATCGGAATCAGTGGTGCCATATTATATGCCCAGTTGACCACTGGTAAACCATCCAAAGTAAGGGTGAGTACAGGTGGCAAGATTCATGAATATGAGATGATGATAGATACAGTGAACAACGAACCCAACATATTGTCGCATAATTCTTTGGACAACAAAACGGGTTGGCATGGTATAAGAATCGAGTTAGAGGTGGAAGGCAATTATGTTGAGCGTTATCAATCAATACCCGAATATATAAAACAAACTGCAATAGCCAATCCATATGCACATCTGATTTACGACGGTCCCAATGGTATAGAGGAATTCGAGAGAACTACGAATAAAATTCCTGGTCAGCCAAAGGAGATCAAACCACATCCTTATGGTATAGAATTGGGTATTTTGAGAAGAATGTTGGCCACGACCAGATCAAGGAGTGTCAAATCATTTTTGATGAACGACTTCTCGAGGGTTGGGAGTAAATCTGCGACCAAGATTTTACGGATGGCTAAGATAGAGCCTGGTAGGAAACCAGAAAATGTAGATTCAATGGACGCAGAAAGGTTGCATAAATCAATGCAAGTCGTCAAGTTGATATCCCCGCCGGTGGACTGTTTGTCGCCATTGACAGACGATTTGATAGAGAATGGGCTTAGGAAAGAGGTTGATGGGGAATTCTTCGTGTCGGTAAGTAGGACACCGACCGTTTACAGAGGCAATCCATTTCAAGTCGAGGTTGGTTTGGCATATGGTGGTGATTTGAAACCGAAGACAAGTGCAAAACTATATAGATTTGCAAATAAAGTTCCATTGTTATATAATCAGGGCAGTTGTGCGGTAACAGAAGCAGTTGAAGAAGTTGATTGGAGACGATATGGGCTTAAACAATCAGATGGTAGTATACCCGTTGGGCCGTTGGTCATACTTGTCCACTTTGCTTCGGTGTGGGTGCCATTCACGTCTGAGGGCAAACAATCAATAGCCAATTATCCCGATATAGTCAAAGAAATAAAATTAGCTCTCCAAGATGCCGGTAGACAATTATCCAAATTTGTTAGAAAGCAAAAAAGAGATCGAAAACGTAAGATGAGGAGGAAACTATTTGAGAGATATATACCCGAGGTCGCCAAATCTTTGAATAAACTCACGCAAGAAGACAAGGAAGAAATTGAAGAAAATTTGACATCAATTATTAAATCAGGACAATCTAAGAAATCTAAGGGATGATGGGCATGGCAAAGAAAAAAACAAAGACTAGTAAAAAAATAGAGAAGCTGGGTGAACGTATATTAGAAGATATCAGAAACGGAAATAATCCCAGTATAGAGATACCGATAAGGTCGTTATCCAATGTTGTTTATGATGAAGATAAGAAATCATTGGATTTGGGTGATAAAACATCGAAACGATATTTTTTCAATGTGTCCCACGCCAAGAAATTCATGCAGACAATGTTAGTTTCCGCGTTTTGTAAGGAATTGGTCGAAGAGGGTCTTCATACCAGTTTACGAGATATGTATTACAATCTTAAGAGGACGCTGAAGGATTCTGATGAAAACACTTTCAATGAACAAAGCGATAGTGATCCAATCGTTGTTGATTTGGAGGTCGCTCTGGACGTACTCAGAGAACAGTTGCATTTGAACGCGGATACAAGAGGTAGGGTTGTCGGTAAAGTTTCGGTAGTGGATAGGGGTGATACTGTCAATTGGGGTAAGTTGGGTAGTGGTGGTTGGGCCATACCGAGTAATGTCGAAGATATAACATTCAAGAAAGTCGATGCCAAGTACATGTTGGTTATAGAAAAGAACGCAGCATTCGAGAGATTGCACGAAGATAAGTTTTGGGAAGATAATGATTGTGTTATTGTGACAACACAGGGACAGGCCGCTAGAGGATGTCGTAGATTGATACAAAGACTCTCTACAGAGCATAAGTTGCCGGTCTACGTATTTTGCGATTCTGACCCATACGGATGGTATATATATTCTGTTATAAAATATGGCTCTATGTCTTTGGCACATGTCTCTGATAGGTTGAGTACTTCCAAGGCGAGATATATTGGACTGACTGTTAGTGATATAGAAGAGTTTGGGCTGGACGATTTCACAATCAAGGCAAAAGAAGTGGATGTTAAAAGGGCAAAAGATATGATGGAATACGAATGGTTCAAAACACCTGAATGGCAGAAGGAGTTGAAACTTTTGATTAAAAAGAAGAAGAAAGCGGAGTTAGAGGCTCTTTCCGGTAGAGGATTGAGATTCATGACAGAGGAATATCTGCCAAATAAGATTAAGAAAAAGGAATTCCTTCCTTAGTTTGGAATACTTAAAAGATTGTTTTCTCAAATACCATTTATGGAAAATTCTAGAGATTGTGCGTTAATACCTGCATACAATGAAGAGAGTACAATAGAGCAGGTTGTAGAAGAGGTCAAAGAACTAGGTATCTTGCCGATTGTCATAGATGACAGGTCAATTGACAAAACATCCGAGATTGCTAAAAAAAGCGGTGCGACCGTTCTTAACCAGACCTCAAATTATGGAAA
>CAYNTH010000006.1:25071-28135 GCA_964400475.1 uncultured archaeon
TTGCGTGGCATCAGAATGGTGGTCGGGATTACAATCTTTATAATTAAAGAAGGTTTTAAATATAGACTGGGAATAAATAAAAAGCTTGATATTTAACTTTTAAAGAATCGATGTGAATGGGATGGTAGCTCAGCCTGGGAGAGCAATCGGCTGAAGACCGATGTGTCGCGAGTTCAAATCTCGTCCATCCCACTAATTAGAGTGTTCAAAATGGTTGAAAGGGAAGGCAAAACTGGTGAACTCATAGAAAATAGAGTGATAATAGAAGGTCCGTCAGCCTTATCTCTATTCGACGAATCAAATTTTGGTAAACCATTGCCCGAGGGTGAGCCTGATAGATTGGAACTTGAATTAGTTGAAGCTGCATATTTGGTCGAAAAGGAAAAGATAGATGTATATAAAAAAGGGAGCGGCAAAAGGAAGAAAAAATTGAAATTCAAGGACATAATTAGATTAGGCTCTGAAAATGTTAATCAATTCCATGCACAATTTATGGTATTCAGGGATCTTCGGGATAGGGGTTATGTTGTTAAGACGGGGTTTAAGTTCGGTGCGCACTTCCGGGTCTACGAACGAGGTGTAAGACTAAAAAGAGGCCCAAAGGCGCCCCATGAGCACACGAAATTTGTTGTTCACTGCGTTCCAGAAGAATCAGCATTTTCTCTTCCAGAGATGTCTAGGGCGGTCAGGCTGGCACACAATATAAGGGCGACTTTCGTATGGGCTGTTTTGGACAAGGAAGGATCACCGACTTATTATGAAATAAAGAGAATAACGCCATAGAGGTGAAAAAAAATGGGAAATATAAAAACATCATTCGTTAAGAGAATAGGACAATCGTTGTATGATAAATATCCAGGAAAGTTCAGTAGGGAATACGATCACAAT
Organism: uncultured archaeon; assembly: GCA_964400475.1. Classification (GTDB taxonomy): domain Archaea; phylum Aenigmatarchaeota; class Aenigmatarchaeia; order CG10238-14; family SCSR01; genus CAYNTH01. The sequence goes on from CAYNTH010000006.1 coordinate 25,960, forward strand.
AAAGAGATGGTCGATGAGATAATAAACATCCAATCCAAAAAATTGAGAAACGTGATAGCTGGCTATATAACTAATTTGAAAGGCCAGGAAAAATAGAATATTTTAATTTCTATAAAAGACAAATTAAATAGGATATTATGGCTGATAAGTTACCGATGGTCGACGAATTCGTATTCGTACTACTTGCCGGGCTGTTATTGATATTTATTCCAGCGTTTTCATGGGTGGCACCTGCGGAGGGTGCGCCGGTAGTCGAAGAATCTTCATTTTCTGTGAAAGCTTATCCAGGTGAGGCAACTAAACTCAGTTTTGATGTTATTGCAAGAACTGATTTGAGTTCTATAAATCTGAGTGCAACAGGCGATATAGAGGATTGGGTCACATTCAATCGGAACAATTTCGATATATCGAAAGGCGATAAAGTTACCATAACCGCTGATATAGAACCAGGCTCTGATCAAGAGTTCGGCATTTACAACGGCCACATTAGATTAAATGGACCGGGTGGTGAAGATAGCTTTTCTGTGAGTGTGGAAATTGTAGAAGAGGACGAAATGATCACAACTACCAGAAAGATACCTTCGTCCGAGTTCCCGTCTAAATTTTCCGTTAGATATGCCAGGGGGACTGAATTGTTGGACTCTAAATCCAATTTCAGAGTATCTTCGGGGTACTTTTCAAGCAAGTCCGCTACATTGACGGGTCTTATAACAGACGATAAGATGAACATCACTACCGGTGCCAGTGTTCAGATAGACGTGGCTGATACAAATGGACTTGGTTCACTTGAAGTTTATATCAATGACCAAAAAATATACGGGAAGACTGTTGGAATTGGGGAGATATTTATCCCAATACAAAAAGACATTATTGAAAGGGCGAACATACTTGAGATAAAATCTGATAAACCAGGTTTTGTGATTTGGGGCTCCAGTTTTTACGATATATCAGAAGCTAAACTGAATTTGGATTATGAAGGAACGTTCGAAAAGAGATTTAATATAACTTTGAATGAGAACGAGGTTGAGAATTTTAAAAGCCTTAACCTTTACGGGCGAGTTGAAGATTATAGTGCTCCCATACCACCAATGATGATTAAGGTCAATGATCAGATAGTCTATTGGAATGAGCCTCCATTGGCTGCTATAGATACTTCACTGGATGAAGATATGTTCGGCAACCCACTTTATTTGAATGATGGAGAAAATGAGGTAACTTTCATGTTCGAGAGAAATGCACAGTATGATCTAACAGAAGCAATGTTGGTTGTAGAATATTATCAATAACTTATACCCCTGCCAGTAGTGAGATTACATCCCTTGTTCCGGTTGCCGCTCCCAAAATTCCTATTATCAACTTTATATAATTTTTAAATTCAATGTCTTCTTCACTTCCCTCTAAATTATCGATTATGACAAGGACAGATGTTATGACCAACAGCTTTATTGGGATGAATGATAATGGACCGAATAAATTGATTAGTATCGTGGGCACAATATGTTGTTCGTAGTATCCGAAAAATTTCAGGGATACGAACGTTGTGGTTGCATCGAACATGTGTAATAGAACAATTATCTTATTTTTGATATCCCAGTTAACAATTCTTGAAGCAATTAACCATGGTAAAAAGAAAATCAAGACCATCAATAATCCCTTAACATTCTCGATCTTTAGATGGACCATCATAAATGGCAGTAATAGTGTCCCTATTATGAATGTTGTTTTAAAATAATCGAGTCCGAACCTCTTTTTCAATATCAACGACAGTGCAATCGATGAGAACGTAATGGAGAACACGAACAAGTAGATTCCAGGCGTGACGAAAAAGTACGAGTTGAACACACCAATGTCTTGTATTACCCTGAGCATGGCTCCAAATGCCACATAAGGAGTTATACTGATTGCTAATTTTTCATCGATTCTTATGTCCAGCTTTTTTAAAATCTTGAAGACTATGTATGATGCCAACACAAGTACAATCGAATATGAAAATGTCTTTGGGATATCGTATCCTGTTTCTTTTGGTGAAAGAAAATAATCAATTATGTCTCTGCCAAGGTTCATTGTAAAATTAATATCTATTCAAGTTTAAAACATTACTTAATGAGAAGATATATTTTGATGTTGAGCCTGATTTTGGTGGTATTCGTTTCAGGTTGCACTGGCCCTGAATCAA
>CAYNTH010000006.1:28235-43114 GCA_964400475.1 uncultured archaeon
AGTTATTCCGAAAGTAGTCAAACGTATGGTCCAATCCGATTAGATATTGATATGCCTGCGAGAGGGCAGAAAATTGTTGACGATAGGACCATTGATTTGTATTGGGGCGTTGATACTCAGCCCTTTAGGATAGAGTTCGATTTTACACACGTCGGTAGTGGGTCTATCGGATCTATACGGGACCCGATTATTGAGGAAGGTGATATACGACTAGATTTGAGGGATTCATTGGAGATCGCGTATTTAAATGATGATGAAAAGAGACAGTTGAAATGTGATTTCTCTGATAATAATGGCTATTTGTACTCTGATGAGGATGTTGAGGTCCCTGGAAAGTTAATTTGTAATTTCCAGTCTTTGCCATTTGACGAACCGGAAACACAGGCAACCATATGGGTCGATTACGTCTATACCTATAAATACACCAAATCGGAAAGATTCGAGATAAATCCAATCGGCTGAGAGTTATAGTTATAAATTAGTTAAAATAGAATAATTATCAAGGAATTCAGGGTATTTAGTATGAATAAGAAGAATTTGATTTTGTTTGGTCTATTATTTGCTGTTGTCTTTTTCTCGGGATGCACGATGCCCGGTCAACAAGTCAGTACTGTTGGTAAGGGTGGTATAAAGGGTGTGGTAATAAACGAATTTTCTCCCGATGTTTCTGAGATATATTCTGGGGATTCTGTTATGTTTACCGCAATGGTGGAGAATATCGGGGAAGAGACTGCACGCAATGTTAAATTGAAGTTATTTGGTCTTGGTACAGACTGGGAGGGATCCGATAATTTGGATTGGGATGATTTTGTTGATTGGGATGGAAAAATAAAGGAAATCGGGACATTGGGGAGAAGTGAACCAGAAGAGAATATACCCGGTGATACAGGCGATGCCCAATGGGAGGTCAAATCACCCGATAATCTCAGAGTTGATAATACATACACAGCTGCCGTAAGACTATATTACCAATATAGTACGACAGGATTGGCGAATATCAAGGTTTATAATAATGATTATTTGAGGAGCAATCCGGAAAAAGCGAATACAATAATGCAATCATCGGGCATTGATACATTTACTGTAACAGATGCACCAGTCAATATAGACTTGGCCGGTTTGTCAAAACCATTAGTATACAGGGGTTCTGGTCAAATCGCATCATTGACTGTTTTGATAAATAATGTTGGTGAAGGTAAAACTTACTTGGATTCGGACAACGAAAATAAGCCGTATGTGACAATAGAGAAAATAACTGTTGATGATAAGTCCTGTAAGAATTTAGATTTGCCTTCAGATGTGAGACTTCCCAGAACCGGCCAGAAATCGATATCTTGTCAGTTTGAATTACCAGAGGTAGATTCTTACACAACGTTGCCATTGGAAATAGAACTTAATTATAATTATTTTGTCGACAGTTCTACAAGTATACGAGTTCTGAAGTCATTGTATCTGGATGACGATTTCGACACGGGAGATAGTGGAAAATCTGATACAACTGACACAGAAGGACCAGTATTAGAAGACGATTTATGATTAGCCTTTAGTCAATTGAGGACCATTTTCATCATAACTGTATATTATTTTACATTCTTTTTCGGTCGGTTCTTCCCACGTACCGGAAATCCCATTAAACCATACATAGTGTCCTATAAATGATTCCAATGGTCTGTTATTTTCTTTACCGCCAGCAGTCATGTACCTCTTACCACAATCCCCAATACTACTCGACGAGCTCCAAGAATTGTAAAAAACGAAATGACCGTTGTTGTCGTATTTACAATCACCATCAGAATTTATGAAATGTGTGAACACTTCTATACCATCGTCTGTATCATCTCCACACAATTCTGCTATTTCATTTTCATAAACGTCCATCGGAAAACTCACCAAGTTTTTACCAGGATACAGAATGATTTCCATCTCATCAGTTGGTCTGTCGAATACTATTTCGCAGTCGTTATGTGTATATATCTGATATCCTAACCCAGATTTCATTCTTCCATCAGTTTTCCACCTCTTACCACAATCACCATCAGGCACGTCCGTTTTCATGTCTCTATATACAAAATAACCATTTTCATCATACAAGCAATCTCGATCGGAATTCTGCCAGTGAGCAAGGTCGCAGTTATCAAAATCGCCTGAAGTTAATCCTGGGATTCCGATTATATTTCTTCCTTTGTACAGTGTGCGTGTGATAGAACCTTCACCTTCAACGCATTCCCCACTAGCGCAAACTTTATTGTTTAGACATTTTGTACCACAAGACCCACAATTGTCTTCATCGGTTTTGATATCAACACATTCATACCCATTCCCATTAGGACAACAAGTTTCGCTATCATCGCATGGACAGTCGCTGGGACAATTGTTGCAATTCTCCCCCGAATTACATATATCATTACCACAATCAACCGATTTCGCATAATCTACTTCTAATTCCCATCCACAGTATTTTTTGTTGGTGTTGCTTCTGATTTCTACTTTGATGTTGTTTCGATGTTCCCCGACCCACTCCTTTTCAATATTGTTTCCTTCTACAGAGTCTATTTCTGTACATCCATCCAGTATAAACAGTTCATTTTTACCACAATCATCATCATTGGTTAATTTAACATGCATTTCCCTATTAGCAGATTCTTTAATCGAAAATACTTGGGAGAATGGCATCGAATATAAGCAGCCAGTAAATTTAGTGTCAGTCCCCGCCAAAACGGATTCGAATGGACCATTACACTCCTCGTTGCGGTCGCCACACGCCTTTTTACAGTCTATCTCTAAGTCAAATCTGCAGTTTTCATTTTTGCTTTTACCATAAACAGCGATTGCTATGTTTTCGTTAGGGATGCCTATCCATTCCTTTACATCATCATCACTAATATCACTATCAATGCCCATACAATTGGAATCCTTTATGTACAACGCGTTTTTTTCACATCCATTGCCCTGATTGATCAATGTCACATTGACTTCTTGGTTCTTATCCATATCCAAATAATAATATTTCCAATCACCACTGAGTATGCACTCATCCTTTAATCCCTGATCGCATGATATCACATCTTTCTTGGAATCACTGCAAAAATTATGATCAGATGGATTACATTTACAATCTTCATAACATGAATCGATAGTTTCCCCACAATTGCACGAATTATCACCACAACTTTCACAATTCTCGCAATACACATCGTCATCTTGTTCAGACCATGTTTTTTCGTCAATACAATATTTTCTATTTGAATAATCACATTCATTCGGTTCGCATACAACGCACGCTCCGATACCATTCTCATCTTCGATGCATTTAGGGTACTCTCCTGGACACGATATAGTTGTTCTCTCACATTTGTTTGTTTGGTCCGTTCTTGGATGTGCCTCAATTACACTTTTTCCATCTGTTGAACAATCGTCTTTTGAGTCTGCGGTGATGTAGCAAACACCATTTAAATTACAGTTTCTATAGTAACATGTCCCCCTGGTCAATGTATCTATACCATCGTTCGTTCCATCATCATCCGTGTCCCATGCATTACAATCTTGACTTTCTTCACATACTCCGTATGGGCAGAAATGGTTATTGCATCGGGTGTATGTTCCCGTGCATTCGCCCATCCATGTACACCCAGCGTCGATTCCACATTCATTTTCACAACAGCATATTTCCGAATCTGACACTGTATTTGTTGATATAGAAACAAACGTGATTAAAAATATAGTAAGCAATGAAAAAAACATTATCTTTTTCATAATAGCACTATTATACTTATACAACTTAATCTTAAAAAACTCCTATATGGGTCTGCGCGGAATTGAACCACGTTCTTTACCGTGTGAGGGTAACGTCCTGCCATTAGACTACAGACCCGTTATTTACTGAAATCCCTAAGGTTTTTTTGTTCCTTTGCTTTAGATATTTGTTCCTTTTTCAATTTTTGATATCTCTCATCTGAAAATACAGGCACACCGTAAACACCGTCATATCCTGGAATATATTTGACATCTCCTTCTCTTGTTTTGATTATGGCGTCCGCTATTTTTTCGTTAGTGATTTTCAATAGGTCTTCCTTGGGCGTATTCAATAGTACATTAAATTCATTACCGAATTCATCTATTAATTTATTCTGTTTCCTGATTACAGGATTTGAATATAATCTATTTACGCCCGTCGCTGTTGATATAATTTCGTATAAGGGAAGCATGGATTTGAATGGCGTCCTATTATCGGGGTTATAATCCTCTGGTCTGTCTGCCAACTTTTCAACGCGCTGCAACACTCCCACAGTCATCTTCTTCCCGCATATAGGGCACTTATTATCTCGTTTTAATGCCTCATTCGGATGCAAATTTATGCCACATTTTCGATGACCTGTGAAATGATACTTGCCATAAGACGGTTCCACCTCTATGGTCATCTCAAGTTTCTTGCGGTCGTTTTGTTTGATAGCTTTGGTCACATTTTTATACGACAATTTATCAAGGTTGAAAACCGTGACTTCTCTCCCGAGCCTCCACCCCCACGGGCTATGCGCGTCCGAGCTTGATAATAATGTCAGATCGTCCAATTCGGATATGCGCCAGTTCATCTGCGGGTCACTACTTAACCCAGTTTCTAGTGCGTGTATGTTTTTCATCTGGTCCTTGTAGCATTCCTTTATGGAATCGAATCCCGAAAATTCTCCCAATACCCCGTACCAGCTTGTCCATGCATGGGCCGGATATAATAAAATATCTTTGGATATCTCCATCAAGATTTCTACAAGTTCGGGTGATGTTATCCCTGTTAGAATTGGTCTTCCGTCCGATTCCAATTTTCCAAAATCATCTAATCTACTGTTTATCTGTTGGGCTGTTTCCAAGTCAGGTGCGTGGATAACGTGGTGTATTTTACGAGTTTTCCCATCTTGTTTATAGATGGTTGCAACTTCTGATGTTAATATCCATTTTATCCCATTGAAATCGAATATCCCAGACCCCTTCTCGGTTTCTTTATCCTTAAGATTGCGTTTTATGTGGTTGAGCCATGTCGGGTGTGTGAAATCCCCAGTTCCAATCAAATCAATTCCCTTCAATTTCCCATTTTTAGATATTTCATCTATTTTCATTTTTTTACTGGTGGCCCTACTTAGATAACTGTGTATGTGAAAGTCGCATATTACTTGCATAAAGAAATAATTCATTTAAGATAAATTTAAATCCTATCCCGGAATAGAAGCTAATAACCTATATAGCAGTTAGGATGTTTGATGGGGTTATCAACAGTAATGTAATGAAAATCAATATGAACCACGCTACCGGGCTCCAGAATAGTACTTTTCCACCGTCGAGGTTCTTGACAGGCACAAGATTGTAGAATGCCAGCCATCCGTTAATTGTTGAAAAATAGTCCATAAACTGGTATCCGTATTTGGCCGCGAGTAGCCCTGTGGCCATCGAGAGTATTATGTTTGTAATAGGGCCAATAGTGGAAATGAAACCTATTTCTTGTATTGTCGGTCCCTTGTCTTTCATACCCCATCTACCGAACTTATACGCCGTTATCGCTATGCCCCCGACCAATGCCAGTTTTATACCAACCAACATTAACATTAAACTCAATATCACACCGGGCAACCACAGTTCGTAAATCACCACGGTGTGTAATTTCTTCGCCATCCCGTGCTGGGCTATTAGGTAAATCGTCATGGATATGAATATAATCGCAAATGTCTTCGGTAAATTCGAAAAAGTATTCCAAGGGTTCGTGTAATTGTGTGAGAATATTAAGCTTGTTATAACGATTCCTATAATTATTGAATATATTTCTTTTTCCAGTGGTGGTCTAGTTTTGCTTTTACTCATGTAATAAACTTCTTGTAATACGTATTTCTATTTTGTGATGATTTCTAATCATGCTCACCGAAAAAAATATTTTGCAGCTTCTTCTACCGAAGATACTTCTATAATATCTATTCCGACCTCTTTTTCCACATCCATCTCAATGGGATGATATTCCGTTGTGCAATATTCTATGGGGCCAATCGGTTCACATTTTCTTATTTTTTTGTTGTAAGTTTGGATTTTTTGGCCAGTCGGTACCAAGAAAGCCTCTGCACCTATTTCTTTGGCAGCTTCCGCTTTTTCCAGTACACCACCGACCACTCCTATCTCGCCATCTGGATTCACGGTACCGGTTATCATGATGTCTTCATCTATGCTCTGGTTATATAGTGCTCCTATTGTAGCAATCGTTAGAGATGACCCAGCCGACGGTCCTCCTATGACATATGCATTTGTGTCGATTGAGTAGAACATGTCCACTTCGGATAGATTATACCCGGTGTACCACTCTGCCACGAATTTGGCAACTTGTATAGAATATTGTGTATCAGTCCAGAATAATAATTGATTTATGTCAACGAGTGTCCGACCTTCCCCAATTTTTGATTCAACTTCAACAGTTGTCACAACACCATTTCCTTCATTATCTACGGCAGGTACTCTTATGGAAGAACGTCCGATTTTTAGTTCTCGTTCGACAGATGTATTAATTTTTTCTAAATCCTTCAAATCAGATACTATTGTGGTTTTACTCTCCTTTTCGGATATTGTTGATATCATCAGGGATATCCCGATTACAGATAGTACTATCAACACGAATATCGATTTTTCGTCCATGCGCCCCACTGATTATTATTTAACGACTTAGTTGATAAATAGTGCAGAAAGCGGGCTTCTGATTGATAGAGTTTAGATAATGAGGTTGTCTGGAACCCTTCCTCCACCCTGGTAACCCTATAGCATTTGAACGAATGATTACCCTTGCTGCATTCCTGCCCTGGGGGATTCACACCCGTCCAAATCAATAGGGGCAAGGCTTCGCAGTCCAGATCCCAGGCCACATTACCTATCCCTACCGCTCAGAAGCTTTCAGCTCGGACATAAGACCATTTTCCGAAGAAGGTGAGGCCTAACCACCCACACTTAGCTTTCTGCAAAGAAAATAAAGGAAACATTATTTAAATATGTTTTAATATTCCTGCTCAAAGAACTTTTCAAGTCTGTCCATGGCCTCTGCTATTTTTTCGTATTTTGTCGCATATGAGAATCTTAGAAATCCTTCACCATGCGGGCCGAACGCAGATCCGGGTGTTGTGACAACGTGTACCTTTTCGAGTATATCATTCGCGAGCTCATATGAATTTTCGTTGAATTTTTTACAGTTGGAAAATGCATAGAAAGCGCCCTTTGGTCTCTTTGTTTCAAGTCCGATATCGTCCAGCCTTTCAAGTATGTATTTCCTCCTTTTATCGTAATCTCTGACCTGTGAATCGATGAAATTCCTTGTTTTGGGATTTCTTAACCCCTCTAAAGCAGCATACATGGACGGCACACACGCACATATGTGTCCGAAATAATTGTATTTGAAAATTTCTTTCATTATCTCATTTGGGCCAGCAGCGTACCCAACGCGCAGACCGGTCATCGCATAGGATTTTGAGAATCCGTTGACAGTTATGGTTCTTTCAAACATGCCATCGAAAGATCCTATGCTGTGGTGTTTTGCACCATCGTATGTGATGTTTTCATAAATTTCATCCGATACTATCATCAAGTCTTTGTCAACAGCGAAGTCACATATCTCTTCAAGCTGATCCTTACTGTATACAGCCCCAGTCGGGTTGGATGGTGAATTTACTACTATCGCCTTTGTTTTTTCCGTCCACACCTTCTCCAAATCTTCTATTGTTGGTGCAAAATTATTATTTTCGAATATTGGTACGAAATTGGGAGATATGTGCATGGATTTTACCAATGATATGTACATGAGATATGTGGGGTCCGTTAAGATGATTTGATCCCCTGGCAGTAATATGGTCCCCATTATCGACTGGAGAACGGCTGAACTACCTGACCCAACTACAATTCCGAATTTTGGATCAACTTCTATATGATTTTCGCCTTTCAATTTTTTCGCAAGCTCTTCATTAAGACCTGGAACAGATCCAGATGCTGCGTAATGTGTTTTGTTTTCATTGACAGCTTCGGTCATGGCATCTTTCATAAAATCCGCCATATCAAAATCAGGCTCGCCCCTGCCAAGACTTATGGAATCGTCATATTCCTGTGATTTCCTAGACAATTCGGATATTGGACTTTCTGGAATTTCGCTCAAATCATCCGAAATGAATTTTCCGTAGTCAATAGACATAATTAAATTTATTGTAATCAATTAATTAAGTTATATGTTGGACAAGTTCTTTAACCCAAAATCGGTCGCCATAATAGGGGCCAGTCACGATGAAGATAAACCAGGAAGAGTGATTTTTGAAAATTTCGTTAATGGGAAATATGACGGAAAAGTATATGCTGTGAACAAGGACACGACACCCATAATGGGCAATGACGTTTATCAAAATGTCGGGGACATCGAAGATAAAGTGGACATGGCAGTAGTTGTCACACCATCCAGTACTGTACCCGATATACTAGAGGAATGCGCGAAATCCGAAATCAATAATATAGTAATCGTGTCTTCTGGATTTTCCGAGATAGGCGTGAATGGTAAGGAATTGGAGGAGCGTTGTAAGAAGATAATATCGGAAAATGATCTCAATGTGATTGGGCCGAATTGTCTGGGTGTTTATGACAGTAGTTCGGGTGTTGATACAATGTTTCTCTCTCAAGACAGGCTGGTGAGGCCTGGTGATGGTGATATAGCGTTTATATCACAATCGGGCGCGGTCGGGTCGTCCGTTTTGGATTGGTTGAGCGAACATGGTATAGGAATTTCTAAATTCGTTTCATACGGGAATGCTGTTGATATCAATGAATCTGATTTGTTTGAATATTTATTGGAGGACGATGATACGAGGGTGATAGTCTCGTATCTCGAAGGAATCAACTGTGACGGTAAAGATTTTGTGAACATTGTCAAGGGAGTCACATCGAAAAAACCGATAATAATGTTGAAAGCAGGCAAGACCGACAAGGGTTCCGAAGCAGTTGCCAGTCACACAGGATCGTTGGCTGGTTCATCGAGGGTTTATTCGGCTGCATTTAAGCAATCGGGTGTATTGGAGGCACAAAATTGGACAGAGTTGTTTGACTATGCGAAAGCATTATCATACCAACCTTTACCGAAAGGGGACAATCTTTTGATTATTACAGATGGTGGTGGATTTGGGGTTTTGGCCACGGATGAAGCTGATAGGTTGGGATTGAAACTACCCGAACCAAGCGATGCTATGAAGGATTCGTTGAGGGACAAGATGCCAAATTATGTTTCACTGAAAAATCCGATGGATTTGACTGGGGATGCAACATCGGGGAGATATCAACTTGCCATCGAACATGGTCTGAAAGAATTTGATGGTATAGTCCTTATATTGATATTCCAGATACCCACCCTGGAAAGGGATGTGGTTTCAAAGGTAATCGATATATCGAAAAAATCGAAGAAGCCGATAATATGTTGTTCGGCAGGCGGTAAATTTTCGAATGAACTGATAGACGAGTTAGAGCGAAATGGAATACCGACTTATTCTACTCCAGAAATGGCAGTTAAGGCATTCGATATAATGAGAAGATATTCCGATATCATGGGGGAATAGATTCTCTGACTGGAAAAAAGTTTAAATACTTGGTTAACATTTTACTCAGTAAATAGAAAATAAAAAATATCCGGTGTTCGATAAATGGAATCTGAAGATGAATTTGAGGAAACCCGAATGGAGGATTTTGAAGATTGGGAAGACGATGACGGATTTGATGAGCTAATATAATTTTTTTACGCCTCATCTTCCCCTTTCTTTTTCTTTAATATTTGTTTGTTCTTTATGGTCGACATAAATGTTGGTAAAAGATTAGTTAAATTAGCACGAACTGCAGTGAGCAATGTATTATCGGATTCATCTAATAACATAGATCAGTGTGATCTAATCCAAAGATCAAGCGAGTTCGGGGTGGAGCTGAGAAAAGAAATGGGGCTATTCGTCAGTATCAAGGATTTCAATGATGGTTCATTGCGAGGCTGTATAGGTTTTGTGTCGCCCATATCGGTAGGCACGGGTGTTCAAAAGGCGGCCACTCTGGCAGCATTTTCCGACCCGAGATTCTCACCTATTTCTAAGGACGATTTGGATGAAATTATATTTGAGGTGTCGCTGATGACAGAACCGGAAGTGTTGGAATACGATTCTATGGACGAATGTAAAAGTAAAATTAACTTGGGTGAAGACGGTCTTATAATATCCAATAATGGGAACAGTGGTTTATTACTGCCTCAGGTCCCTATAGAACATGATTTGACAAAGGATGAGTTTTTGGACAGCTTGTGTCGAAAAGCCGGACTTACCATCGAGTTTATTCTGGACGGAAATACAGATATAATGAAGTTTCGATGCCAGATATTCAAGGAGGAATATCCTAATGGCGATGTGGTAGTTTTGTGAGGTGTCACTACTTAATGAGAGTGGGGTTTAAATAACAACTAAAAGTTTTAATAACTTCTATGTTTGAGTTTAATTTAAAGGTGAAACAATGGTGTTTACTGCTACGTTGATAGATGTTGGAATAGCATTCCTCCTAGCGGTGGCCTTGGCTGAATGGGCAAAAATAAGGAAAAAGTCCGAAAAGGGATTTGGATGGTTAGCAGCTGCTGGAGTATTCTTCCTATTTGCAGGTACTCTGGAAGCTAGTGTATTACCAGGACTTTTTGACTATGTTGGTGGACTATTCTTGAATAGTCTATTCGCGTCGTTCGGTTGGGTGCTCGCTTTGATAGGGACACTATTCATAGGATACGAAACTGTGCTGGAGAAATAATCCAGCCTTTTTCCTTTTTAATTATTATTTCTGTAGAAAGTAGTGCAGGGGGTGGGAGTCGAACCCACGAAGGCACTAAGCCACAGGGTTTCTCATGCGCTCATCATCCTTTCGTCAGCGCTCAAAAATACATCTTGAGCCCAGCGCGTTTGACCACTTCGCTACCCCTGCTTAAAGTAGATTAATAGAATTGTTCTTTAAAAAGATATAAGTTATGACATGGCCTCGACTTCGTTTTTCAGTTTGCTGATCTGCAGCTTCAGATCCTTCATAGCATGTCCCATATCTTCGATTTCATCCATCTTCATATCCGAAACTTCCTTCATGAAGTCTATGGGCCTGGAAAAGTCCGAATCCAATTTTTCGATTTTTTTGTTAATTTTTTCGATGACCGAATACATCAACTTCATGTTTTCCTTTTGAAGATTCTCTAGTTTACTCAATATGGCCATCTGGTTCCTCATAAGATTGAATCCCATCTTGAGATAATTGACATTGTTGACTATGTCCTTATATTTGGAAACCTTTATGAAAACTGGTGCCACGTTTTCCGATTTATCGGCTATGTCCTCGATTTCGTATGTCAATGGCCTTGGTGGCAGTACTTTGGTGGTATCGATTTTACTTACATCGATTGGTGGGACGAAATCATCATCTTTTCCCCTGCTGCTTTTCTTTTTGCCAAAAATAGCCATTTTATTCAACACCAATATAGTAATTTACGATTTCTCTAAATTTAATTCTGTTTGCATCAAATATAACTTTTCCCTATAGTGCGGTGAGCGGGATTTGAACCCGCGTCGCGACCGTTCCGCTAATCCAATGGCAGGGGTCCACCAACCCAGTCTTTCGACCGAGTTGTTCGTGTCTTACCATACTGGACTATCACCGCTGAATTTAACCCAAGATATTCCCGAACCCCTCAATCGCCTTTTCTTCATCTTCTTTTATCTTTTTGAGTATAACTTCTTTTTCTTTGCCCTTGATCTCCTCTGCCAGCTTTTCACCATCCGTTTTCGCCAATTCCAACGCACGGTTGCATCGTTCTTCATCTCCTCTTATTATGCATACATGACCATCTTCCTTGCCGAATTGCTGGGCATCTTTAAAAACAATACTGGCCCTGTTGACTGTTTCATCCTTGAGTATACTCTCCTTAAATTTGCTGTATTTTTCTCCTTTTGAGTGCAATATTATCTCCATGCTCATCACCTACCTTTACTTCTTTGTAATTTAAATTTATATTGTTAGAGCCCCAGGCGAGATTCGAACTCGCGATCTTCCGCTGTATCGGTTTCCACTTACGAGGCGGATGCTCTACCAGCTAAGCCACTGGGGCATTTTTATGCATTAAAACACATTATAATTAATCTATATTACTATGAAGTGCTAATATAATATTTAATTTTGGCGGTGTAAAACGATATCGATGTTAATAATACTATGATTTGATGTGTCTGCTCGTTTTAAGGTGATTGTTTGGGGAAAGAAGACTTGCATAAAGCCATGATGTGGGATAAGGAACGTAATGGAGTTAGATGTAATCTTTGCGCTAGGAAATGCTTCATATCCAAGGGCAAGAAGGGGTTTTGCGAAGTTAGGAAGAATGTTGACAATAATCTTTATACACTGAATTACGGCAAGCTCGTGGCTGTTAATATTGATCCTATTGAGAAAAAACCGTTTTTTCATTTCCACCCAGGGACAAAAGCATTGTCGATAGCTTCGGCGGGTTGCAATTTTAAATGTCAGTTCTGTGATAATTGGCAGATAAGTCAGGCGCCGTTCGAAAACGGTGAGATTATGGGGGACGATTATACTCCCGAGGACATTGTGAAAATGGCAGATGAGAACGATTGTAAGAGCATTGCCTATACATACACAGAACCGACCATGTTTTTTGAATTTGTGCACGATACTGCCAAGATGGCGAAGAGGAGCAGCATAAAGAATGTACTTGTGACAAACGGGTATATGACCGAGGACGCCCTGAAGAAGATATCCAAATATCTGGATGCTGTTGTTGTGGACGTTAAGGCGTCGTTGGACAGGCAGTTTTACAAGAAATTCATGTCTGTGCCTGATGTCCAGCCGATTTACGACACACTGGAGCAGATAAAGAGACAGAGGTTGTTCCTGGAAATAACCAATTTGATAATACCGCAGATAGGCGATGATGTGGAAAAATCCAAGGAGTTCGCCCAATATATAAATGCGGAATTGAGTCCTACCACACCACTTCACATGATCCGTTTCACCCCCAGCCACAAACTCATGGAATTGCCTCCTACACCCGTCGATACATTGGAGAGGCTGGTTAGGGATGCGCAGACCACGGGGTTGAGATATGTGTACGTGGGGAATGTACCCGGTCACGAGGATGAAGATACATATTGCTATAATTGTAGGGAACTACTGATAGATCGTAACGGTCCCAAAATAGAAGAGATGAACCTTATCAAAAATAGGTGCTCTAACTGCGGGTTCAGGATAGATGTCGAAGTTGAATGATTGCGAAAAGATAATTATTCTCTAAAAGAACTATAGATTATGGTCAGGGAAATGGATTATAAATTGGTTTTATACTTTTCACTAATTTTTCTGCTTTTATTTCCTGTAATATCATCGGCCGATACCAGGATTCAGTTCTACAAGATATTCGTGTCTATCAACGATGACAGAAGTACTAATGTTAGTTTGACCATGACTTTCGAATCCCCCCAAGAAAATTTATCCATGAAGATAATCGGGCGGGTCGATGATTTTACCGCAAGTAGCAATGCCGGACCAGTTCACTGTGATGTTGATGTTAGTGGTATATCGACCATTGATTGTGATATGAATTTGACAGAGAATAAACGGGAAGTGGAACTTAGTTTCAAAACAGATGATTTTGTCCGGGGGCTGAACGGGATGCTATACTTCAATAGCGAGTTCTCTCCGAATTTCCATGTGCAAACATTATCAGCATCCGTAAAGTTGCCCAAAAATCACCTGCTGGTGGGGGAAGATATAAGTTCTAGTGTGTTGTCTTATCCGGAAAATGCGACAGCTTTCATATCGGGTGATACTATAGTAGTTGTATGGTCCTTGTCGGATATCCCGAAAACAACGAAATTGCAGTTCGAAATACTTTATGAAGAGATATCACCACCAATATGGTTTCAGCTGAGGATGAGGCATTTCATATTATTCGGTGTTGTGTTGGCTGTTGTTATTGGAGTTATCGTTGTCAGACATCTCAGGAGTTCTGAAAAATTGGTTTTGTCTGTTTTGGACGAATACGAGCGACAGATAATTGGTATAATATCAGAGGAAGGCGAGATTAAGCAGAAGCGGGTTGTCGAGAGATCAGGGTTATCCAAGGCGAAGGTGAGCAGGGTTGTTAATGATTTGGCTGATCGTGGGTTAATAGAAATCGAGAGAAGGGGCAGGTCGAACAAGCTGCGTATGTCCAAGGGAAAGTTCAAACTGTAACGAAGTTTGGTCACATTTTCGGGATTATCAATAATAACGTGATTAAAAATAAAATAAGATAAATTAGACCTTATTTATCTATGATAACTGTTATTTTAACCCTAGAAACAATTAGAAGATTTTTAATTGTATATTTTGGTAATTTTAAGGGTTTTAAACATATGGTCAGAAACAATATAAATCGTTTCACTTAATTTTTATATACCCCTGAGGAGTAATTCTAATCTAGAAAAAACCCAAGCATAGATATCTATCGACATTCGAGCACTCGCTCGGTTGTTCGAAATGATACTATGATTTAAAATAAAAAGGTAATAAAAAATGAAAAAATTAATTGCAGGATTAATGACTGCATTAATGGCACTACTAACAGTTACAAGTCCGGTTTTAGCAGCTACATCACTCAGCAGCTATCCAGATTTCCTAGCTACAGAAGATCATAGGTTAGATACCTATATAGTAGTAGGAGAGGATGCTTCATCTGAGGACGTAGTTGGAGCCGTGAACCTAGCAACTAGATTAGTGGAAGAGTCTTACGACGTTGAGACAGTACCAGGTGAAACCTCAACAGATTTCACAGGTATTACAAGAGA
>CAYNTH010000007.1:0-16470 GCA_964400475.1 uncultured archaeon
GTTTCATTATTCTGAAACTTAGAATATCAGTTTCAACAAACACTTATATATGGTTTCACAAATATGAAATATATAGAAAAGAGACGGGGGTGAAAACTAAATGGATCGAAAAATAGCAGGAATAGGAATTGGAGCAATGCTCGTTATTGGGTTGTTTGCGACAATGGGTTTTGCATTTTCTCAGAATACTGGAACATCACCAGCTTCGGGATTTATCGATACAGACGGTGATGGTATATGCGATAATGCTGGAGACTGCTCATACAAGGAACAAGCAGGTAGGTTTTTAGATGTAGATGGCGATGGAATATGCGATAACGCGGCTGATTGCTCGATGCATCAAAACAGAGATGGATGTCGTGCCTCCGAAGACTGCCCCAGAATGAAAGAGGGTATCAGAGGCGGATGCCATAGAATAGCAGCAACAGAATAAACTTTCCTCCTTTTTTTATTTTTTTTATAAATGACCGTCTTCACAGGAAGATAGCAAATAATCTATGAGACTATAATAATAGTTAATAAAGTATGCTTCTAAAAAACAGGCATCCGAAAAATATTCACTATGTTTTTTTATTTTCGATAAGGTTTTCTATAGCATTTGCTAAGTCCTTCGGGCCAAAGCCAATAAGTTTGATTTCCTCTGATTCTATTTTCTTTCTGACAACTGCTTCAACATTTTCCAGTTTGATATTTTTCAATTCATTCTCAATTTCCTCGATCTTACTTTCTGGGTGGATAAAAAAATCTCCTGTTATTTTTATAGATTTGATAATGTTACCATCTAAATCAATTTCCAATCTAATCAATTTTCCATTCGGTACCTTATAATCAATATGTTTTTTCATCGCCAATGATTCCACCCATTTGTCGAGTATTTTTCTTTATATAATCTTTCAGCAGTTTTAATTTCATAAGGAGTTAACTCTCCTTCTACAAATTTTACATTGAAAATTTGTTCAAAACCCGCTATCATTGATTTCTCAACCTCTTTAAGAGATATATCTTTACCCAATTCTTTATTTAATGAAGTTACTCCTTCTTCAACATTCTTTATCAGCTTATCTTTAATCTTTTCGTCTGGAACTTTCAGAACAGAAAACATCTTTTTAACATCAACATCAAGAAGTATTGTTCCGTGCTGTAATACTACACCTTCTTTTCTTGTTTGAGCACTGCCAGAAATTTTTCTACCATTCACAATAATATCATTTATTGGCTTAAATTCTGCGCTGACACCCATGCTTTTCAAACCATTGACTATGCCAGCACAATTTTTTTTATACGATTCAATTATATCTGTTGGTACATCATTTTCAGAAAGAGTTATGGAGTATGTCAATTCCTTGTCATGAAAAACTGCTCCGCCGCCAGTGTATCTTCTTATTACATCAATACCTAATTTTTTTGTTTTTTCAACATCAACTTCCTGATTCAAGCTTTGAAAAACCCCGATTGTAACCGCTAATGGTTTCCAAGTAAAAAATCTCAAAGTATTTGGAACTAGATTTTTTGATCTTGCGGTGAGTACGGCTTCGTCTATTGCCATCTGCATCGCCCCATTGTCTTCTCTTAATTCAACTAATCTCCATTTCATATTTAATCACCGACAAGGTTTATGGTCACAGTCGAATCGACAATCAAAGTTTCTTTTACGAATATTTTGATATCGAGATTGTATGGTCCAGGATAAACCCCGCCGCAACCCGAAGTGCAATAAGGGGTTTTTTCTTTAAATATTATTTCGTTTTTTCCTTTTTCCAAATCCACTATCTTGGAATCATCAATATATGCATTATTATACGGCTTGATTCCTGTTAGCTTGATTACAGCCTGTTCAATATTGTCAGAACTTGTTACAATCAAGGAAACAATCATTTCTTCCTGTGAGCTATATGTTTCTTTGTCTGTTGCAAATTCCACTATGTTCAATATATCATTCTCTTCAATAGCATCATTCTTTACATTGCTTGCAGCAAAATGTTGGATAACCCCCAGCCCGATAATAAATAAGATTAACAGAAATATTGAAAATGGTATTTTTTTATTCATTTTAAACATTCCCCCGCTTTGTACGAACTTCTTACCAATGGTCCTGAGACAACATTATCAAAACCAATGTCCATTCCAATTCCCTTCAATTCATTAAACTCTTCGGGTTTATAATATTTCACGACTTCTGCATGTTTTGGGCTCGGCTGTAAATACTGACCGATTGTCAATATGTCACAACCAACTTTCCTCAAATCTTTCATGGTTTGCATTATTTCACTCTTTGTTTCCCCTAACCCCACCATTAAACCGGATTTTGTTTTTATTTTAGGATCAAATTCCCTAACTTTTTTAAGCAGTTCGATTGAACGTGAATAATCTCCTTTGGGCCTTAACTTTGGGAACAGTTTCTTTACAACTTCAATATTATGGTTTATTACATTCGGTTTCGAGTCAACTATTTTTTCCAATGCTGACCAATTTCCGTTTAAATCAGATATTAAAAGCTCGATTTTGCATTCAGGATTCGTCTTTCTGATTTTTTCAACGGTGTTCACGAATTGACTTGCACCACCGTCTTCCAAATCATCTCTCGTAACACACGTGACCACAGCGTAATTTAAGTTTAGTTTCTTTACTGCCTCGGCAATCCTTTTTGGTTCTTGTTTATCAACTGCCTTTGGCTTACCAGTTTTAATGTTGCAATACATGCAGTTTCTTGTACAAGTGTCTCCGAGAATCATAAAAGTGGCGGTTCCATGCGAAAAACATTCATACCTGTTGGGGCAATTTCCTTCAATGCACACAGTTGTCAAATTATTTTTATCTATCATCCCCTTTGTTTTCAAATACGCCTTTTTATCGTAAGGTTTTATTTCAATACACTGGGATACGCCCGCTTTCATGAAAACACCTTGTTATTTTCTATCAGCTCAACAAACCCCTGATAATCTATTAAATCAATATTCAGGTTGTTTTTTATACCTCTTAATTCCAAATCCTCTTTCAAAGCAAGAACTTCGACATTTTTTTCTTTAAATTCTCCAATAGTTTTTGATATACCGCTGTTCAGCATCAAAACCCCGTCTTGGATAAGGAGCACTTTATCACCCGGCTCAATGTATTTCATTACGCTTGTCTTTTTGTTCCATAATGATTCTTTTATTATGAATAATACCATTTTTACACCTCAAAAATTAATGATTACCCCAGCCTCATCTATGAGACCCCTTATCTGTTGCTTGGTTACCTGTTTTACCTCAATTAAATCAGGATTTTTAAGATCCCTCTCAGATATCGATTCTGCATCGGCAAATATTTCCAGCCCGAACTCTTCAGCATTGACGAACCCTTCTGATAAGCTGCTCATTTCAGCGATTTCTGGGCGCTGGTTTTTTGTAAGGCAGAACACCCCATCGTCTGCAAAAACAAGCTTTGCCTCTAAGTCCATGCCTGCAAAAGCAATTCCTGCCCTCAATGCCTCTGCCGCAAAAACACTCCCAAAAGGAGCATTATTAACTATCAATAACACTTTTTCCATTTTAACACCTCATATACTCACGAATTTGTCGCATTCCTTGATTAAGTCCGCGAGCCCTGGGAGACCCTCAAGCTCTCCTTTTTCTATAAGCTGGTCTCTCTTAATACCCCTGTATTGGACGCAGACTCCGCATATCTTTACTTCAACACCCAATCTTGTCAATTCATCAAGCTTTTTTGCAAGATTTCTCTCGCTGCCGGATTTTATATCATTGTTTGCTGCAATTACGCTGTCAACATAAAGAAAAATCTTAACCTCATGCTCCTTTTCCAATGCCGCTTTTGCTAGATGATAAGCTGTGTCAAAATCCTGGTAGGTGTACGGCGGTCTTATAAGCATCAATCCCAACTTCATTGTTTTTCACCTCTCATAAACATAAAATATGCCGCTGTCCATCCTCCAAGCACGATGAATGTTCCCGCTATGATGCTACTTACAGCCAGTTGTGGGACTCCGCTCAAGATATGTCCTATATTACATCCATCAGCAATTACAGCGCCCAAACCGAGTAATATTCCTCCAAAAAACGATTGTATGCTCATCTTTGCCGGAGGTATTCTTATCTTGAACTCGTTAGATATTAATGATGCAATAAAAGCCCCGATTATTAGGCCAATGACTTCAAAAGATTCCCATGTCAGAAAGTTCCTTCCTGTAACAATTGATTTCACGATAGTTTCGATCCCCATGGTTATGCCTAAAGGATAATCCCTGCCTGCAAGGGCAGAAGCGACAAAGGCAGCTATCCCAATGAGTCCTATGATTGTTCCTGTGATTTTCCACGTCCATCCTGTCTTGAACACTTTTTCAAAAAAAGATTTTTCGTTTTTAGCAACTTTTTCCCTTTCCCTGAATAAAAAGTAAAATCCGATTACTGAAAATATAATAACAAGACTCCAGTCCGGAATTCCCGTCAAGGATGTTAAAGTCATTTTCCCTAAATCAAATTGATGAGAAGATTCTGTAATATTTGACAGAAAACCGTCCTTAAAGAAGAAAGCAGTTAATGCGAATGAGAACAGGGCCAGCATAGAGCTTACCATACCTTCACCTACTCGATAGGCTGTGCCACTAGCACATCCTCCAGCAATCACCATACCAATCCCAAAAACAAATCCACCTATAATAGTGCCAAACGGATAGAATGTTTTTGGAGCAAGTTCTACTATTCCCAAATATGAAATAACATGAAATCCGATCATCTGGACAATCAATGCTAAAGCTACTGCTTTTAAGATGGTAAAATCTTTGAATACCAACGGGTCCCGGAATGCCGAATTCATGCAGAACCTACCCCTCTGCAACGCAAATCCAAAAAACATCCCTACAAACAATCCACTGATAATACCTGCTATTGTTATCATCTTATTTCACTTGTATTAAAATCCTATGATCGGCTCCGTCTATTTTTTCAACAATCAAAACTTTATGTCCTTCCTTTTCTGCGTTTCTTGGAATCCTCTCGAGCGATAATGGATAATCTGTGAGGATTTCGAGAATCTCACCTGATTTCATCTCTTTCAGTTTTTTCCTTGTTTTAATATCTGGATAAGGGCATATCTCCCCTCTCACATCAATTGTATCATTTGGTTTCTCGGTCATTTTATATTCACCTCAATTCTTCAAACAGCCAACTTTCATAATATTATACCCCATTTAATGGACTTTCACATTTATTTTCAATACAATATTCAATATACTGCTCTATTTCTGGTGCCATTGATGATGAAAATCCAACCCAATGTTCTTCTCCAATAAAAGTTGTTGGAACTCCTCTCGCCTCGATTCCATAAGCTTGTGCAACTTCCTGAAATAAAGGAACATTTTCTGGGTTCTTCCATGTTTCAAACATCCTTATTTCTATATCATCCCCGTATTTTTTCTGCCATTCTTCCAAGTAGGGTTTTTGTGCTGCACAATGAGGACACCCGTCCCCCCAGAAGAAATAAATTGTTACTTTGTTTGGATTGCCAATTAAACCAGATTTTTCTGAAATAACATCTCCAGTTACAACAAAATCTCCTGTTGGATTCTGGTTATTTTCGTTAGAAAGGACTAAAATAGCCACGACAGCTAAAACCAGGATTCCAATTCCTGCATAAATATATTTTTTATTAATTTTTATTACCTCCTTTCAATTTTTTTTCATAAAATTTGGATGCCTCTTCCGGATCCATCAATTCTCCTGAATATTTCTTGTCGTCCACTCTAACTTTCATTATCCAACTTCCGTAGGGGTCTTTATTTATTTTAGATGGCTCATCAAACAATTTCTCATTGACTTCAATAATTTCTCCGGAAACAGGATTTTTCAAGTGCCCAGACCATTTTACTGCTTCCAAAGTAACATAAGTTTCCCCTTGTTTTAGATTTTTGCCCTTTTCTGGTAGTTTAATGAAAACAAATTCTTTAACCTTATCCGTAGCTGGCTTAATCACTCCCACAGTAGCGGTTTCACCTTCAACTTTTACCCATGAATAATCTCTGTTATAAAGCAGATTCTTCGGTAATTTATTTTTGGTCATCTTGTCCTCCTCCTTTTTCAACTTTTGAATTATCTTTATCATCTTCTTTGGCGCCAATTTTTATCCCGTATTTGGGTAGAACCTTGGTACAAACAAAATGGATAAGCAGTGCCATACCAATCGATGCTCCAAATACATAAAACATCCCACTGACATTGTTCATCAATTCAGGTTCTACCAACCAAACACCTGCTAAGGCCAACATAATTATACCCCCTACTAGTTTCAGCATTCTCCCCTGGGTCTCTTCAAACTTACTCGCTTTAAGAGTAAAAACAACCCCAGCAAACACAATAAATTCATCAATGAAATATATCAGCATATATAAACCAAACAAACTGGTAAAAACACCTCTTGTCACCTGCCGTTGAACCAAAATGCTAGTCCAGATAACTGGGAAACCTGCAGTACAGATTAATTCGATAAATGTTACCCCAAAAGACATAATTATAGTTGCCAGAATCATTCCGAGTATTGATTCCCTTTTCATTATTCCTCTAATGTTTCGAAATATTTTGGGTTTAAACCTGTCGGGAATAGTAAAAGAGATGCCCTTTTTATACCAAAAATAATCCTTGATATTCACTATTCCAAAAATAAAAGCAACTGAGGCCACCGCTAATTTAATCCAGGTCATGTAGCCAATAACAGAAAATGTGTTAAAAAGACCCAGTATAAACAAACCGTAAACGAGAGTAGCGACGGTAATGAAGGTAAGCCCGATCGCAAATGTCTTTTTTCTGGAGCCGGAATGGATAACAATCCCCAAAAGAAAAGTGATCACCCACAATGAACATGGATTAAAACCATCGACAAAAGCGACCAGGAAAGTCATTGCAACAAGCGACATATTAGAAACATTAACCTGACCTATTAGAGGAACATCAATTTTGTACTCTTTCTCAGCAGTGACATCATCGCCTTTGGGCAAAGACGGGGTGTATCCCATGATATCATCTGCCGGACAAACACAACCACTTTCCTGACAAAGAATAATTTCCCTTTCCAAGTGGTTTTTAATCGTCGTATTCCCGATAAAATAGCGGTCGCCAATAAAAATAATCGGATAAGCGCCGCCGCCTAAGCCATAGTTTTCTTTAAAATCCTGATATAAATCCTTTTCTTCTTCTACATCATGTCGGTTGATATCAATATTGTATTCTTTTTTCAAATCGGTCAAAAAGTCGTCAACATTTTGGCATTGGTTGCAATCTTCTTGATAAAAAAAGTGTAAACAAAGTTCTTTTGACTCTTCATCTGTTTTTTCATCATTGTTCTGTCCCATTTTTTCAATTGGGTCAATACAACCATCTTCCAAACAGCTAAGAATTTTCTCCTCAATATCGTCAGCCATGCTCTCGGAATAACCAACAATCGGATGATAATCACCAATAAAGGTGGTCGGCACCCCACGGGCTTCAATACCATAAGCAGCCGCCATTTCTTGAAATAGTTTTTGGTTTTCCTGATTATTCCAGGTTTCAAAACTTTTTACATCCAGTTGAGGATATTTATCCTCCATATTTTCAAGAAAGGGTTTTTGTGCTGCACAGTGAGGACACCCGTCCCCCCAGAAAAAATAAATGACAACTTTATCTTGCATTTCTGCACGCCCGATGTCCGAAAACAAAAACAAACCTATAATAATACCCAGAATAATGCACAGAATCGACAACAAAATTACTGTCTGTCGTTTATCCATAAGTTTATCCATCATTTTTATCTCTTTAAAATACTCTGAAATCGTATATAAATGTATGTTTCAAAAAATGAAATCAACAAAGTTGGTCAAGTTTTCCCATAGTGATGTATTTAAATAAACAACTGAAAAAGATTATAACTATGAAACCGATTAAAAATGTTTTGATTGTGATAATTTTATTAACTGGATTTATTTTTGGTGTTTCCTTCAGCACATTATATGCCCAGACACATATTTCTCAGGGGAGTGTATGTAGCTGCACATTACCTATACCCATTCTGATACCGACATTCTCTTCATTGGGGGTTTTCATCGGCTCGGTTGTCTATTATCTTTTTTTCCCAAAGATTGAGGAGAACAGTGAAAGATATCTAAAAGATACCAGGGCATTGATAGACCTTTTAACACATGAAGAAGCCAAATTAATTAGAATGATTGTCGAAAACGGTGGCAAAATAACACAGAACAAGCTCTCCTCACCATCGGACAGGGTAAAAGTCCATAGAACCCTAAAGAATCTGGAATTAAGGGGAATAATCAAGAAGGAACCGTACGGAAAGACCAACATGATAAGACTTACAAAAAAGTTCTCAGAAATCCTTTCAACTAACCAGTGAATTTGATTTCTTCAATCAAATCTCCGTTGCTAGAATAGATTATCGGTGTCCTAAATTTCTCAACCTTTGTCCTGTCTTCACTCAGTGGTATGACCAATTCCATAGAATCTTCGTAATCATCCCATGGAATTAACACTATGTTGCTGTCTTTAAACGCATCGACCTTGTTCTGAACGAATTTCAAATTCAGTTCCGGGAAAAATTCAGCGATCTCTTTGTCTGTATAAGTGATTATTTCAGAATCCTTCAATACGGAATATCCTATAAAATATCTTGATGGTGAAACAAGGGTGAATCCGGGTTTCAACACCCTTTCATGATTCGAACCCAATTCATCAATTCTGGCTTTTCTGCCAATCAGGGCAATATCCACCTCTTTGGAATTTAATTTTGACATGACAATGGAAGCGCTTCCAAACTCTAATATATCCACATTTTTATTTTGGCTGGCTATTAAATTTGCATATCCCGACATTGTAGGGCAATATCCGATTATCACTGTTTCATTTTCTTTTGTGTCCAACACGATATTCCCTGACATTCTTACAGATTCAGGATAAAGCGCTAGTACGAGGAATAAAACAAATAAGGCAATTAGGAAAATTTTATACTGTATCATGCATAATACTAATATCACAATATTTTATATATTCATGTTTCGGTCTGCTTCTCCTTTTCCTTCTCTATCAACTCACGTTTTTTCTTATAGAGCTCATTTTCGACTTTAGGTAGTATTTTGAATTTTTTTATTATTTCCTGTACCTTTTCCCTTGTGTCGTTATTTTCAGCGAAATGGATGGCCGATGTTGGACACAGGTTCGAACATGTCTGGCAAGCAACCATGCAGTTGAACGGATTGACTACTTCCGATTTCATTTCGTCGAAGTCGTAGCTGTATACCCCTTTTCCACATGTCGTCACACAGAGACCGCACCCAATGCATTTGGATTTATCCAATTTCGGATACCAGTCAATTTCGGTCCTTTCGATTCCATGCCATTGTAAAAATCGTTTGTCTTTCATATTTTTCACCCATGTTTCTTTATTTCCCTAACAATCTCATCCTCTGAAGGCACATGACCAGATATCACCACTTCCCCGTCTATTGCAACAGCAGGGGTCGACATGACACCATACTCGATTATCTTCTCTATGTCCTCGACCTTTTCTACAGTTGCGTCTATTTCCATTTTTTCAATCGCTTTCTTTATAACCTTTTCAGTTTCTTTACATTTCGGGCAGCCTGTCCCGAGTATATCTATCTGCATATCTTTCACCTCTATTGTCTATCTTGAATCCCAAGCACGACCAGATCATCCTTTGCCACAATCCCACGTATCTCATCTTTCTTTATGTGGATTCCCTGATTTTTTACTAACCTGGTCTGTCCATTGACATCCGTAAATACTCCTTCCCCTTCAAGGACCAGTAGAAACACCCCATAATCTTCCGGATGTGGATGTATCTCGACTCCGGCTTTCAGGCATATCAATGCTGTATGGAAGCCATTGGCATTGAGAAAGTGCTTCTTTATCGGCTTCTCCGAGGAGAATGCAATTTTTTCATTAAGATCGTATGATTTCATAATATCACCAAATTTTTTAATTTTTTATATCAAACAAACATCAGTCGTACACGAAGGGAACATCCGAACATACATCGACCATATCGAATATGTTGTAGCCAAAAGCATGATCCCCATCAAAACACTACACCATATATATATCCTCCCATAGTACTGAAAATTATAATCAACAAAGCGTAAGCGATGGTCTTTCTGGGTTTCATTATCCTGTTGACGACCAGCATGGTCTGTAGGGACACCGCAGGATCCGATATCAGATAGGCCATCAAAGGTCCTTTATTCATCCCCAGTTCCATGAACATCTCGGCAATCGGAACCTCTACTAGTGTAGGGAAATAAGCGATTAGTCCGAACAGGACTGTGATTAAGTTCGCGGTTATGGTGTTCTCACCAGCATATTTAGCGACAATCTCCTGCGGTATCAAAGGCTTAAGCATGCCTGATATGAATACCCCCAGCAGAAGAATAGGAAATATCATCTTGAAGAAATTCCAAGTCTCACTGAACCAGGCTTTCCTTTCAGAGCTGGTGTAGTATCTGAATGCAAAGAATGCAGACAGAACACCTGATGCAGCGACAAGAACCAACTTTCTGCCAATATCCAATGGGGCCGTGCCGAACACCATTACCATTATCAATGCCGAGAAGAACAGGACGGACTGATAAGTCTTCCTTGTTACCTTATTTTTAATATCGATTGATTTTTTTCCCATTTCAGTCAACTTCTCTTCGAAGATGAGCTCCATAGACACCCCTATCATTATGGCGATTATTATAGAAAGCAACAACTTCACTACAGCGAAGTGTGTACCCAATACGACTGCTGTGAGCGGGGTGGAAAGTAAGGTTATTCCCGGTCCTGCGAACAGGAATGTGATAGCCGGTCCAAACCCGGAACCCTTCTTCCAGATGCCGGCAAATAACGGCAGAATCGTGCAGGAACAGACTTCGAGTATAAGTCCGCTGATTGCTGCGAAAACATACGCTAACCACTTCCTGCTCTTACTCCCCATATAATCGATTATAGTCTGGTCCGGTATCAGCGCGTTGAACGCCCCGGATATGAAGAATGCAGGTACAAGGCAGAGAAGCACATGCGCAGATAAATATTCCAATAATGTATAGAATCCAGAGCTCAATAATTCCACAATCATTTCGAACCTCCCTCACAACATTCCGATTTCAAAACCCTGCTTTCGGGGTAACCAAGTGCTTTGAATATACCGAAAACCCTTTTGTCACATATTCGATAAAAGACCTTCCTACCATCTTTTCTCGATTCCAATATGCCCGCATCATCGAGATTTGACAAGTGTATGGAAACTGTGGACTGCTTTCTATTGGTGTACGGTATTATATCGCATACACATTTCTCTCTCCCATCCAGTAGGAATTTGATTATCTTGAATCTGGTTCTATCGGAAATCGCCTTAAATAATTCCAATGTGCCTTCTTCATCCATATACCGAACACCAATTAAATATATTGATATACATCAATATGTTGATACTCGTATTTAAAGATTCTACAATAACACGACTGTATTATCTCTTTTTGAATTGGATTGTTATCAAACGTGTTCAGGCGCTTTTCACTTCACATAATCTGAAATCAAATCTCTGGTCTTTTTTCTGAAATCGCCGCTCACTATGTAGGCAGTTGCCAGAAATATCGAGGCAGTTGCCAATGCAGCTGTCAGACCGATTATCGGTGATATCGAATACGTTTGTTTGTTTATCTCATCCTTGGCCATGCTGATCGCCGGTCCCATCTCACCGACGATGTCCGACATCTTAGATACATATACATCCGACGATGTTTTCAGCCCCGTTAGCATGTTGTTGTGATACAATTCCAACGAATAGTCCCTGAGATTCTCAATAACATCGCCCGCATCCAAAAATTCGGAATATTTTGCAATAGACATGATTATGAATCATGAAGTAGAATATTTAAAATATAATTTATCTGATGTGTTCGTATTCGTCATAACTCACATTGTCGTTCAATATGTGGTTCTTGATGAATATTTTTGAGAATTTTCCGAATCCCTTCAATAACCCCCATTTCTTTATCCTTCTCGGGGATGTCATAACGAAAGTCTCGTCTATAAACTTTATTTTTCCGAGCTTGGATATCCTGGATGAAAAATCGAAATCCTCCCCGGTCCCCAATCTCTCGTCGAAACCATTTATTTCCATGAATTCGGATTTCCTGCAACCCATACACAGCCCTGGTAATTTCGGATTCCCCATCTTTATGCTCTGTTTGACAAATTGGGTGAATGCCCAGTAAGGGAGAAAATCCTCCAGGTTGGGGCTGAGCGGTATTACGTTGCATGTTGCCGCAACTACCTCTTTATCATTGAACGCATTTTCGAATGACCTTATACCGTTGTAAAGTAGCGATGTATCAGCATCTATGAAAAGGAGTATGTCGCCTTCCGCTTCCATTGCACCGGCGTTCCTCGCTTTCGAAACACCCCTGCCAGCATTAACGACCTTGTTGACCGAATCCCTGATCAAATCGATCGTGTTGTCATCACTATCGCTATCCGAAACTATTATCTCATAATCGCCATCGTAATCCTGATTGTGCAACGAATCTACAGTTGCCTTTATGTATTTTTCCTCATCCAATGTTGGTATTATTACCGATATCATATTAAATTAGAGATAATCGAAGAATATATTTAAAATAATTGTTGGATTTGTTCTGGATGACATCGAACAAATTCGTAAATCGATATTTATTTGATTAAGCTCTCTAGTAAATTGATAAATAATTAAAAAGAATCGCAGATGTTTATACGGATTTATAGTTTTTTTATGAATTCTGAAATCAAATGTCTCATCCCTTTACTTAGTTTCCTGCCAGTAATGGTCTATTCTAATAAATAATCTAGTATGGCATCATTTTCAGGGATTTTCATATCTCCCATTTTTGTATAAATTTTAACAATATATTTTCCCTCTTTTTCTTCCATTTTTATGGTGTCTTTTGTATTCAATGAATATCGTTTATCATCAAGGAGAAATAGATTAAGAATTATCTTAGGGATTTTTGTTTCTGTTAAATATTGCAAATCACCATTTTTATCAAAACCATAATAAATTCCTCCTAAAAGATCTGAATCAGAAAGAGTTGAAAGTTGTTTTGACATCTCTTGTTTTGAAGAATATTCAAATTCCATGAATTCTTGCATAATACTAATCATATAAAAAAGAATAAAAACATATCCCCTTTTCTGAATCAATTTCTAGTACTGATTGATCATTGTAATTTTTTTCAACTGTATTTTGATTTCCAAAGCAAATCCAGAAGATGTTAAGAAACTTGATCAAAAGACACATTTGATATGTTACCGGAAGACGCAAACGATGTCGAACTCATTAGAAAACTTGTGGAATTTATAAGGAATGGGCGAGTTCTAATTACGGCATACTATTACAATGCTCCTCTGGACGCAAGCTACAACAAAGAGATTTATTCTAGGCAACAGAGCTTCTTCGACAGACTCGGCAATATTCCAGGATTAGAAGTAGTCAGATGCCGTCTAAGAAAGATAACAAAAGAGGACGGTAGTCCCGAATATTCGGTAAAAGGAGATGACATAATGTTATCTGTTGACATGATTTCAGGGGCTTATGAGGACCAGTATGATACTGCAGTAATCGTAAGCGGAGATGGGGACTTCAAGCCACTCGTGGACAATGTAAGGAAGCTTGGGAAGAAAGTTGAAAACGCGTATCTCCCCATAAGCAGGTCTTCCGCACTAAGTTTGGCGTGCAACAAATCATACCCACTTGAAGATTTTATCAAAGCATTCTACGAGAACAATAAGGATAATTAGCCCAATGTTGCCATGACAGAGTCATGTTCAACATTGGGGAACATATAATAATAATTGGTGTTTAGTGTAAATAAAAAGTTATCGTCTCACTTCTAGTTGCTTTGTAACTTTACAGTAAGCTTATAAACCTATCTACAGCGTGGCATGTTTTTTTCCAAAAATTATAAGGATGAGGCCTTGCCCCGTGCTTCTATAATCATAGCTGATCTGTGATCAGTGCTCGATAGAGGCGTTTTTGAACAAGGCTTGAATAGATGTTCAACTTCGCATTATTTAAGTTCACTCCCATCCAAATCTGGGATCACCGAAGATGTGATTCTTCGCACCATAAACCATCTGATCATTATTCTGCAAATTCAGGGATTCGACAATACTGTCCGGGTCCAATTCGAATCCATCCCTTATAGCACCCTCTATATAATCATTTTCCACCGGGCTCCCGACTGCATCAACATACACCAACGACTCGTCGCACCCGATATCATATCCCAATTTAACAACAGCCACCTTCGCAATATCCTCATCAACTACCCAATTCGCAACACGCCTTGCCATGAACCAGCCGAATTTCTCCGGCTTCGAATAGTCCTTGCCCCACGGACCACCACCGCCGTGCTGCATGGATTCGCCATACGCCAGCAATTTATGGTTGCTGGTACCCGTGTCCGCTCTCGCACCACCCAATATGAACTTGATCCTGTTCTCCATGGGACCATTTATCATAAATTCGCAATCACCGTCATCCAAATCGAACTTGTCGATGGCAGGACCTATTGAAACATCGTATATGTGCTCGCGCAGTTCGTCCAGTCCAACATCGGGTGTGTGCTGGACCTGCATGGTTGTCCTGAACTTATCATCGTCCAATTTCACGGTTATCTTGCCGTCCGGAAGTATATAATCCGAGCTTCCGACAGCACGGTCCAGCCTGTCAACAACCTCCCTGCAGAACTGCTCCGTACACGATAATATCATCTCACCAAACCTATCCCCATATTTACAGGACATTCCCCACACAGTCCTGGTATCACCGGATTTCTTTGAATTGGCATTGTCCGTCAAAGACGGGGACTGTTTCTTTATGCGCAAATCCATATCGAAATCATCATAATCGAAACCCGTGTCCGCATCGTACCCGACACCACCCATATTGCTTCTCACAATATCCTCGGCTATGTCCCTTATGTGACACATCTCCAAATTACTATGGACCTCCCCGTATATCTGCGCGAAATAGCCGTTGTCGTATCCCAATATACAGTTCAAATCCGACTTAGCCAGATTGTCCACCTTCTTGATGTAACCACCGGTCTCCTCGGCTATGACATTGGCCAACCTGTCCAGATGGGCGCGTCTCGTTACCTCGGCAGTGGGGTTCACATAAGCAATATCTTCCAATTCCATTCCAACAACCATACTATTGTGAAATGTTGAGAAATTTATGTGTTTTGTACAGCACAGCAAAAATTTTAATCCTGGAATGGGAATATATGATATGGGTTATTGGGTCAACGATACGTTTTTGAAGCAGATTTGGCAGAGATATTCGAAGGCCGTCATGGCCGTTTTCGTGCTTTTAGTATTGTCTGTGTCTGTAACTGGATATTCCAGCTACGTATCCAGCAGCCGCAGGAATATCAACGAACTTTCAATGGAATTGAGCGAATGCAAGAGCGGGCTAGTGGACTGCAGTTCTGACAGGGATGTCTTACAGTCGGAATACGGCAAATGCAAGGATGAAATTTCCACATTATCGGACAGCCTCGAAGAATGCGAGGACATTGAACAGGATTTCGATGTATGTAAAGGGGAAAGGACGGAACTGAGGGTGGATTTGGTCGATGCCATGGGCAAGCTGGACAAGCGCAACGACGAGCTCAATGAATGCATAAGCAACGCAACTGTCGTATCGGATAACTACGAGGAGCTCGCGGAGAACGCTGCGAATGCGATATGCTGCATAAGGAACCAACTGGACACGGATGTTGATTTGAAATATTATTATATAGAGGATAACCGGATAAAATGTACTGCCGATTCCAATGCAACGCTAGGCACATCGGAATTCGTATGTTCCTGAATATGGAAACCTTTAAATATGCCACCCGTTTATTAAAGTAATTAATTAAAGATCTTGAAAAAGATTCCCAAGAATTACAAAAACTTTTTCTCACAATTAAAATGATTTTCAATTATATCAATATCGTAGCTTTTATTGGAACGGGGTGAAAAACATGGCAAAGAAGAAGAAATCCAAGAAAAAGAAAAAGTAGTATAACAGCTGAAACAGCTTAAAGGACCGGTTTAATGTTTTTTATTTTATCAAAAATCTCAAAGGTGAATACGATGACATGGGATGAAGAAGAAGAAGATTACGAAGATGAAGAAGAACTTGACGATGAGGAAGAATTCGAAGACGAGGAAGTGGAAGAGGAAGAGGACTTCGAAGATGAAGACTTTGACGACGATGACTACTGATCTCAAAGAGTCTTCACTTATTTGACCTCTTTCCTCCTTTTTTTATTTTTAAACAACGAGAAACATTTATATATTATCCAGACAATCTTATGCTAAGGTAATTTATATGGCATGCGGAACAAGTACAAGTTGCTCAACATGTCCCTTTCATGAAATCGAGAAGAAGATGAAAGAGGCAGCT
>CAYNTH010000007.1:16570-40352 GCA_964400475.1 uncultured archaeon
TTTTAAACCACAAACACACGGATTTATTTACTTTAAAGACCAAATATATGCTATGTTTGTTGCTTGTAATTCAACTGTTTTTCTTCATATATAACAAAAAATTAACATATTAAGTGATTTTGATGGATTTTTCACCAAAGATAGATAAAAAACGATGGGATAAGGAGTTAGAACCGGAAATATTCGAAAAATGGCAGAAGGACGGTATATTCAAATTCAACCAGAAGGAGCGTAAACCCGTTTACTCAATAGACACGCCCCCTCCATACGTGAACACACCCATCCACATCGGACACGCTTACACTTATGTGATAATGGATATCATAGCTAGGTTCAAGCGCATGACCGGGCACAAGGTGCTGTTCCCGCTTGGTTTGGACAAGAACGGGCTACCCATAGAGGTACAGGCGGAAAAACAGTTCGATATCAGCCTTCACGAGACTCCTAGGAAGGAATTCATAAAGAAATGTCATGAATTGATAGACGAGAGCGGCGAAGAATCCGTGAAGAGTTTCCAGCAGCTCGGCATCAGCTTCAACGAATGGGAGAAGAAACACGATCTTGGTGGGAGATATGATACCGATGATGACGAATACAGGAGATTGACCCAGGAAACGTTCATACGGTTGTGGGAAAAGGGACTGATATACGAGGACGTGAAACCGACCAATTACTGCACGGACTGCGGCACGACCATATCGAACGCGGAAGTAGAGTACCGGGAAGAGGATACGAATTTAAATTATATACAATTTTACGTAAGGGAAAAAGCGGACAAGATGGGCGAATACATATACATAGCCACAACGCGGCCCGAACTGCTGTGTGCATGCAAGCTCATATTGTACAATCCGGACGACTCGAGATACAACCATCTAGAAGGGAGAACGGCGACTGTTCCAATATACAACCACAATGTGCCGATAATAGCACACCCGTATGCAAAAGAAGACTTCGGTTCCGGGCTGGTGATGGTGTGCAGTTTCGGCGATTACAGTGATGTAAGGATACTGCGCAAGATGGACATCAATCCCACATACGCGATAAACAAGGACGGTAGGATGACGTCCGCTGCAGGCAAATACAGGGGACTGCGGGTCAAAGACGCTAGGAAGGCGATAATACGCGATCTGAAGGCCGAAGATTTCATAACTAAACAGGAAAGCATAACGCACAGGCAGCCTATATGCTGGAGGTCCAAGACACCGATAGAATTCGTGCCCATGAGGGAATTTTATTTGAAGCAGGTGGAGTTCAAGGACGCCATACTAGAGATAGCAGACAATATCAATTTCTACTCACCCGAGAGCAAGCAGATACTTGTAGACTGGATAAATTCGATCAACATAGACTGGGTCATCTCCAGACGTAGATACTACGGTACAGAGGTGCCTTTGTGGTACTGCAAGAAGTGCAAGGAGACCATAGTCCCGCCACCAGGCGAATACTATCAGCCGTGGAAGGATTCATCCCCCATAAAGGAATGCCCGAAATGCGGTGGACACAGGTTCATCGGGGAGACCAGGACATTCGACACATGGTTCGATTCCAGCAGCTCCGTGTATTACATACTCGGGTATCTATGGGACGATAGATATTGGAGGAGGAACATGCCGTGCACACTGAGGCCGCAGGGCAAGGAGATAGTCAGGACATGGCTATATTTCACCCTGCTGAAATCATATCTATTGGACGAGATGCAGGCATTCGAAAACTGTTGGATACACATGCATGTTGTTGATGAGAACGGGGAGAAGATGAGCAAGAGTGTGGGCAATGTCATAGACCCGCAAAAGGTGTTGAAGAAATACGGTGCAGACGCATTCAGGATATGGACCTGTTTGGAAGGGGATATAAGCAAAGGTGATGTGAGGTGCAGCTTCGAGAGGATAGAGGGAACTGCCAAATTCCTGACCAAATTCTGGAATATATCCAGATTCATATCGATGTTTGAACAACCCACATTGAGAAACGCGAACCTGACAAAAACGGACAAGTGGATACTCGCGGAACTTGACAAACTTGAAGAAAGGGTGAAGGAACACTACGATTCTTATGAATTCAACGAAGCAGCCATGGAGATACGCGATTTCACGTGGAACATATTCGCGGCCAATTACATAGAGATGGTCAAACCAAGGGCGTACATGGATGCTGTGGAAGATGACAAAATATCAAAGGGTGCATGGTATACCCTGCACGAATGCTTGAAAACACTATCATTGCTACTCTCACCAATGATACCGTTCTTGACAGACCATATATGGTCGACACTGTATTCGGATGAAGAGAGCGTACACATACAGGATTGGCCGGATGTGGAAAAGGGTGACAAGAAACTGTTGGAATTAACGGAAGATTTGTTGGAATTCAATTCCAATGTGTGGAATGCCAAAAAGGATAAAGGATTGTCTTTGAGGGATCCTATAGATATGAAAGTACCGAAGAAGCTGAAACCGTTCGAGAAGGACTTGGAACTCATGCACAAATTAGGGACAGGACCTGAAAAGGAAGAAAAGGAGAAAAAACCTAAGGAGAAGGAATCCAATAAGAAATCTAAGAGGAAAAAGAAGCCTAAGAAGAAATCGGAGAAGCCTAAGAAGAAGTCTAAAAAGACGTCTAAGAGGAAAAAAAGGAGGGTCAAAATCCCGGTTACAGAGATAAAGGGAATCGGTGAAAAGACAGCCGAAAAATTGGAAGAGAGCAGGGTGAAAACGGCAAAGGGGCTTCTGACACTTAACCCCGAAACGCTCGCGGATAAGATAGATGTTAGTGTGGACACAGCGAAAAAATACCAGAAAAGGGCTAAAAAGAAGAGGAAAACCGCTAAGAAGAAAAAGAAGGTCAAGGGAAAAAAGAAGGAAAAGAACGGCCCGAAACCCAAGAGAATAGAGGTTTGATGGAAAATTTATCATTCGGTTCTGTAAAAATTTATTTATAGGAATTGTAAGGTCAATGGATGTTATGATATGTCAAATAGTGATACCAAAATAATCGATACAAAGGAAGAATACAAGATAAAGAAGATCATTGAGAAACTGGGCGATATCAAGGGCAGGCACACCGAACTTGTGTCAGTGTACATTCCTACAGGGTATAACTTAGTGGATGTAATCAACCAACTGAAGGAGGAGCAGGGAACTGCAGCAAATATCAAGAGCAAGTCCACGAGGAAGAATGTCACAACCGCATTGGAAAAGATAATCCAGCATCTAAAGGTTTTCAAGAAAACCCCAAAAAACGGGATTATAGTATTCTGCGGGAATGTATCCGAAACAGAGGGAAAGGATGATATAACATTATGGTCGATAGAGCCCCCTCAAAAGCTCAAAACGAAGATATATTGGTGCGACCAGGAATTCGTGATGGATCCTCTGAAAGAGATGGTCAAGGAGAAGGAAGTATACGGATTGATAGTCTTGGATGCCAGGGAAGCTACCATAGGGCTTTTGAAGGGAAAAAACGTGCAGCGGATAAGACAGATTACGTCCACCGTACCATCGAAGACCGTAAAGGGTGGGATGTGTTTGAGTCCAGATACATTGATACAATTACACGACGGTAGAATATCGGAGATCGGACGTATGGGAAAAGACGACAACCCGATATTATCAGCAGACCTCTTCAATTATAAGACGATATTCGCTCTGCACAACGATATTATGGAAAGGCCTGTAAAATCCGCATTAAGGATGATAACCAAAGCACCATCATTCGAGATAACTGTCACACCCGAACACAGATTCTTCGTACCGCATGAGGAAGGATTCGACATAGTATACGCGGAAGATCTAAGGGCGAAGGACGACATATTTATCGCAAAGAATATAGATATAGACCCGGTGCTACCCCGATTCCGATCCAAATTCCTAAATCATTCGGGAGAGGATGAATTGTCGTTCTATCAAATATTGGGTTACATGTTCGGCGATGGCTGTAAAGACACCAACAGGATAATATTATATGACAAGGACGAACAGTTGATAAACGATTATAGGAAAATAGCCGAAAGATTGTTTAAGGTGGATACTGGATTCAGAAAAAGGGGTAGAAAACTTGATAACGGGCGAACGGGGCGCGGTTCATATGAACTGAATATATATAGTGAGGAACTCATGGGCACCATATCCGAGAAATTTTATGGCATATTGGAGACCGAGAGATATATGCACCCCATCATACACAGATTGCCCAAAAAACAGCTGGCAAGGTTCATAAGTGGACTTTTCGATGCGGAAGGGTCAGTTGATGAAAATTCGGGTACTGTCAGGATAACAATGTCTGATAAATCAGTTATAAAAACATTACAATTGATGCTGCTGAGATATTCGATAGTATCATCATATCGAAAAGAACTCTATAAGGGAAAATATGAGAAACATCACCTGGTTATAAGCGAATACAATTCGCTCGAAGAATTCAAGAAAACAATAGGATTCCTATCTGAAGATAAATCATTATCACTGAACAATATATTGTCGAATGGGAAGAGACAGTCGTATGCTGACCAAATACCCGCAAAGGGTAGCTTCATTATGGGACTGGCCCGAGAACTGAATCTCAATACAGAAGATTTCGACAAAACTCAGAATTTCTTCTATGATGAAAGGAGACAGAGCTTCGATGTATTCAGGAAGAATATATTGGAAGTGTTCAAAAAAAGGATGGATGAAATCGATGGACTGGAAATAGAAGGAGATGAATCTATCCATCAATTAAAGAAATTTAGAGAATCGTTGAAAATAACACAGAAGGAATTGGCGAACGAACTCGACATAAGTGCAACAACTATATCCTCTTTCGAAAATAGACGTATGAGTAATGAAGAAAACATCAATGAACTCAAGAATGAAATTTCGGAGATATTATCAAGGAGAAAATCCGAGATGCTGCAACGGGGTAAAATGATATTAGACATTTTGAATAAGTTATCCAATAGTGACATAACGATAGCCCAGATAAAATCCATAGAAAGGGTGGATGTCGATGATAAATTTTATGACATCTCTATACCTGTATCACAAAACTTTTTGGCGAATGGTATAATCGTGCACAATTCGCAGCACCGTTATGACAGGATCAGGGAGGATGCGGTCCATCATTTCCTGACAAGAGTTGGGGACAAAGCCTCTAAAATATTGTTGAAATACGACTTGAAGGGTGTGATACTAGGCGGGCCAGGGCCGATAAAGGACAGGTTCGAAAAGGGTAAGTATCTCAACTATATGATAAAGAAGAAATTATTGGGTGTAAGGAACACTGGTTATACTGACGAACACGGATTGCATGAGCTGGTTGATAGATCTGAAGAACTATTGAAAAAGTCCAAGATTGTGCATGAGAGGAACCTGTTGAAGGAATTTTTCACCAGGTTGGAAAAACAGGGGGCTGTTTCCTATGGTATTAAAGAGGTACAAAAGGCGCTAGATTATGGTGCTGTTGATACACTATTGATATCGGAAGAATTCGACTGGGTGCAGGTCAATTATGAATGCCAGTGCGGCCACCAGGTAAAGAAGAACAGGAAAAGAAAGAACCTGGACAATATCAAATGCGATGAATGTGGGGGCTGGATGAAACCGGACAAGGATGAAATGGTAGACCTTGTAGATTTGTTGATAGATGATGCAGAGGATATGAGTACCAAGGTAGAGATGATATCCACCGAAACCACGGAAGGCATACAATTCAAGGAAATCGGTGGTATAGGCGCCATTCTGAGATTCAAGATAGATTAGAGCTCGAATCCTATACCGTCACACGATATCTCATTCCCATCGGTTTCGAATTTCGATCCTAGGATTTTTTCTACAACCTTAATATTGGTCTTACAATGATCCGTGATTTTATCCACATTCACAATAGAATTGCCCTTTGCCAGTCCAAGGAACGGTATTATCTGATCCCCCATGTGTTTATCGAAAGGCGCATCTGTTTTCAATGATTCATGCAGCTCCTCCGCAGCAATTCGCCCAACATCCTCCGCAGGTACACCGCGTTCCCCCAGATTATCAGCACCCAATACACCGTTCTGGCAATTCGCACACACAGTTATACTCGTACCAGGAGAATCGGTATCCACCACAGATTTTTCGATATTGTATTCCTTTTCTTCCAAGATACCCACATTCTCGAGATATTCCTTGGCCGATTGGGATTGCCTATCAGCTATATGTTCGGGCAAACTGCCAACAACCGATTTACCTGAAAATGACAATATAGAACCGCGTTCAAAAACGGCTATTGATTTAATTTTTTCAATAGGATAAAATCTCACAATCACGTTCCCGCCCCCCTTAGGGTAGAACCCCTGTTTTTTCAATATCATACCAGGATGCGGTATCCCCATCATCTTTAGATTCATAAATGTGACATAATTCAAATACTCGATAGTCGGTGCACCCAAACCAGACGTACCGCCCGTTATGTCCAATTCTATCTGCTTACCAGCGAACAGACATATCGGTGTCAATGTCTGTAGCAACAATGATATGCTGCCGGATGTTCCTATGTCTATCTTCTTTTTAT
Source organism: uncultured archaeon (assembly GCA_964400475.1). Taxonomy (GTDB): domain Archaea; phylum Aenigmatarchaeota; class Aenigmatarchaeia; order CG10238-14; family SCSR01; genus CAYNTH01. The sequence goes on from CAYNTH010000007.1 coordinate 23,099, forward strand.
CCGGGACGTCTATTTTGCTCGGATTAAATTTGACCTCGGTAGACCCTATTTCCAATCCATCCACCTCAGCATCGCAGAAATCCGCCAATACTTCTATACCTGTTTTATGCTGTGCAGCCAGTCCCGGGTTTGGCCGATCTTTCCGTATATTATATACAGTCACCGGTTCCAATGTCAAAGCCGATAAGGATACGGCTGTTCTCACAACTTGACCATGCCCCATAGATCCGTCTATTTTCAACATTCCCATCAATAAAGATAGTGTGTGTATTCTTAAAAATAAATTATTGGGCCAGTTGAGAAACATTTAAAAATGTTATCATATAGTTCATCTTATGGATTATAAAATCAAGGAGGACTTGAGTCAATATGGATTTGAGAGGATCGTGGAAAAGGTCACATTTTCCAAAAACCATGTTTTCATTTATGACGGAGATCCATTGGATTCCATTAAAGTATACGTAATAGAGGAAGAACTCTTTGATGAAGATTTATCCCTGGAAGACAACAAGAAATTCGCGTTGGATATAATCAACATATACCCGAAAAATTTGAGATATGGACGGGTTTTAAAGAATTTGACAAAACTACCTCCACTGGACGATATAAAATATACAGAAGATACGCTAATCTCAGAATGTAAGAAGCAATTACACCAACCGACTTATGATAAATTTTATTCGAACATAATAGTAATACAAGATGGGATTGAAATCTATGTTTTCAACCCCCAATCATGAATATTTTAATTTTTCTCTTCTATGGCAGCCTGGGCAGCCGACAATATCGCTATAGGGACCCTATATGGCGAAGAACTGACATTGGATAACCCGATTTTGTGGCAGAACTTCACGCTCTCAGGATCACCGCCGTGCTCACCGCATATGCCAACATCCATATCCGGTTTTATCGATCTCGATTTATCCACAGTCATCTTCATCAACCTGCCCACACCTTCTTTGTCGATGCTCTGGAACGGATCCCGCTCGAATATACCCATATCCATATACGATGGTATGAACTTACCAGCATCGTCCCTTGAGAAACCAAGTGTCGTCTGTGTCAAATCATTTGTACCGAAACTCATGAATTCTACATTTTCCGCTATCGTGTCTGCGGTCAATGCAGCCCTCGGGAATTCTATCATTGTACCGATTTGATAATCTATATTTCCCTCGGCACCCGTTTCCTCGGCCGCCTTTTCGATTATACCCTTTATGTGTTCGAATTCACTGACATCCATTATATTCGGGACTTCTATATGAGGTTTAGGGTTCTTCCCATCCTCTTTGACTTTCATGGCAGCTTCGAATATCGCCCGTGCCTGCATCTCGCTTATCTCAGGATACACAACACCCAATCTGCATCCTCTGAACCCCAACATCGGATTGAATTCATGCAAACTCTCTATGCGCTCGTGTATCTTCTCCTCGGGGAATTTCAACATCTCCGACAATTTCAATATCTCCTTTTCATCCTTTGGCAGAAATTCATGCAACGGTGGATCCAATAATCTTATTATAACAGGCCTGTCATCCATGACCTCAAATATCTCTGAAAAATCATCCCTCTGGTAAGGCAACAGTTTGTCAAGCGCTGTCTGTCTCGCCTCCTTGTTCTCAGCAAGTATCATCTCGCGCATGGCATTTATTCTATCACCTTCAAAAAACATATGCTCGGTCCTGCAAAGTCCTATACCTTCTGCACCGAAATCCAACGCTATTTTCGCATCATGTGCATTGTCTGCATTGGCAAGAACCCCCAATGTCTTGTATTCCCGTGCCCATTCCATAAGTGTGCCGAAATCGCCCGACACACCGGGATCTTTGACAGGCAACGCATCCAGATAGACATCGCCTGTAGTCCCGTCAAGAGTCAGATAGTCGCCCTCCCCTAGTTCATGCTCACCTATCCTCAATTTCCTGTCATGTTCATTTATCACAATATCTGAACAACCTGCTATACATGGTTTGCCCATACCGCGCGCAACAACTGCTGCATGAGATGTCATCCCGCCCCTGGCAGTAAGAAATCCCTGCGCAGCGTGCATGCCCTCGATGTCTTCGGGTGATGTCTCCAATCTAACCAATATAACTTTCTCATCATTTTCTTCCTTCATCTTAACAGCATCGTCTGCAGTGAAAACTATTTTACCAACAGCCGCACCGGGCGATGCTGGTAATCCCCTTGCAACATTATCGTGTTTATCCTTTGCAACAGGATCTATCATCTTGTGCAACAATTGTACGAGTTTCTCAGGCTGGACCCGAATTATGGCCTCTTCCTTGGTTATCATCCCTTCATTAACCATATCAACAGCCACTTTCACAGCTGCAACTCCCGTCCTTTTTCCGGTCCTCGTCTGCAACATGTATAATTTGCCTTGCTGGACAGTGAATTCGACATCCTGCATGTCCTTATAATGATCTTCCAATTTTTCCCTTATTTCCAATAATTGATCATATATGTCCGGCATGTCTTTCTGCAGATCACCTATGTGATGCGGTGTACGTATACCCGCAACAACATCTTCGCCTTGGGCATTAATCAGATATTCACCATAGAACTCGTTCTCACCAGTACTCGGATTTCGCGTGAACGCAACGCCTGTGGCAGAATCTTCTCCCATATTACCGAACACCATTGTCTGGACATTGACTGCCGTACCCTTCAGCCCCCGGATATCGTTTATCCTCCTGTATTTTATCGCCCTGGGGTTGTTCCAAGAACCGAACACAGCGTCTATAGACATGTCCAGCTGTTTGTGCACGTCTGTCGGGAATTCCTTTCCGGTTTCCTTCTTTATAATTTCCTTATATTCACCAACTATCTCCTTCAGATCAACAACATCCAATTCATAATCGAATTTGACATTTTTTTCCTTCTTCTTCTCCGATAGCGCATGCTCGAAATGTTCGTGCTCTACACCCATCACAACGTCACCGAACATCTGCACGAATCTCCTGTATGCGTCCCACGCAAATCTCTCATTGTCTGTTTTATCAACCAGTCCCTGCAATGTTTTTTCATTCAGACCAAGATTCAGGACAGTGTCCATCATGCCTGGCATGCTGACAGCGGCCCCGCTTCTCACCGAAACCAGCAACGGATTTTCAGGATCACCGAATTTCATACCCATATCTTCTTCTAACTTGGCTAAATTCACATCTATCTGGTCGTGCATCTCGTCCGGATATTTTTCATCGTGTTTGTAGTAATAATCACATACATCGGTCGTTATAGTGAACCCTGGTGGTACCGGGAGACCCATCTTCGTCATCTCACCCAAGTTCGCGCCCTTTCCACCCATCAATTGTTTGTCCTTAGTATCTCCTTCTCCAAAGAAATATACATATTTTTTATCGTTTTCAGAATTCATCATCTCACCTCTTGTTTATAAAATCCCAAAATCTCCAAATTCAATACCCTTTATTGGGTATTCACCAAATATAAATTTTCTGAACAGTAAAACAGTACAATCAGTGGACTGGAAAAGCTTAAAAAGCTTAATCTAATAAAATTTCTTATGAAAGACAGTGAATATATAGAACTAATACAGGAGCTTGGATTTGAAAAGATAGTGAATAAAATCACTATAGGAAAAAATCATGCATTTATATACAGTGGCGATCCACTGTCCAAGATAACTGTCAATGTTGTTAGTCTTAAAGAGGCGAAAGATGACATTGACATAGATACAATTGAAAGGGAATACAGTCACAAAGCATTCGATTCCATAAAACTGAATCCGAATCATTTGGAATATAAGGCAACCCTTAAGGAAATCGGAAGAGCGAATAAAGAACTCTGTAAGATAAATTATACCGACGACACACTCATGTCCGAACTCAAAAAACAGCTCGTGAATTCAAACTACGACTCATTTTACGGAAATATAATCGCGATAAAGCACGGGCTCGAAGTTTATATCTTCAACCCGTAGAAATTAATCGCATTTTCGGTTGTACTATTTATTATCTTATCTATACTGACCTTTTTTATCCGTGCCATTTTCTCAGCAACTTTCTCAACACCCAAAGGATCGTTCCGTTTATCACTATCCCCGCTCGGGTGCAACCACGGCGCATCCGTTTCCAGCATCAATCTATCCAACGGGGTGTCCCGCACGACCTTCTTGTAGTTCTTGCTCCTAAGTATTATCGAATTCTCGGATATGTGGAAACCGTCCTCTATGGCCCTCTCGAGATAGTCCCTGGAACCGAACATGTGCAATTGTACCTTACTGGCGTTTTCCTGTTCCAAAATCTCTATGGCGTGCTTGAAAACATTTTCATCGTCATTACCATCCCGTATATGTGTTACAAGAGGTAATTGCAATTCATTCGCCAGTTTTACGAACAATCTGAACATATCCCTCTGTTTCTCGCGCCACTCCGGGTCTTTGATATAATAATAGTCCAATCCAACCTCGCCGACACCCACTATCCTTTCCTTGTTATCCCTTATGAAATCCATCACATCATCCACTTTATCATGGAACCTCTCCACGTATTCTGGATGTATGCCCAATGTGGGAAAAACGAAACCTTCATATCTTTCAGCAATCGACAATGTCTTTTCGAAAGTTTCTGGGTTCGGGTCGGATGTGATTATCGCATCCATCTTCTCCCTGCATCTGGAAACCAATTCATCCCTGTCATTATCATACGAATCCTGCTCCAAGTGACAGTGTGTATCTATCATCAACAACGCCTCTAATTATTTTTGAACCAATACTTAAAAATAATTTAACTAAAACCCAAAATTATGTTATGTATCTCACAGCAATGTTGGCAAACGGGGCGCTATCCGTACTGCTCTATCAGCTACTCATATTTTCATTATCCATATTCCTACTTGCCAAATCCAGCGAGGTCGTGATCACCAGTTGTGTGGAAATAGCGGATATAACCAATATAGGAAAGCTCGCAATAGGGGCCGTAATACTGTCCGTGGCAACGGGTCTACCGGAGATGGCAGTATCATTCTCTGCAATAGCATCCGGAAACCCAGAAATATCGATCGGTAACATATTGGGTTCCAACATAACCAACCTGGGATTGGTCCTGGCCATACCGGCGATAATGTCGCCCATCAAAATCGAAAAGGACACGTTCGAACGCTTGCCGAATATACTGTTCATGTCATCGATGATACCCTTGTTGTTCCTGACAATGGAGGAAATAGCACCTATGGTCGGTGTACTGCTCATAGGCGCATTCATTTATTTCGTGATGTATTCATTCAAGAAGAAGATCAGCTTCAAATTCCCGGATAAGAAGAGGGGTCTATTGGAAACCCTAATGCTTCCGACAGAGTTCTACAAGGCATGCATGGCAATGATAGCCGGGTTGGTGGTGGTCATGTTGTCCTCGACATTCGTGGTTTCATCATCCTCGGACATATCATCCATGATCGGTATAGAAGAATCGGTCATAGGGGCGACGATAATAGCGATCGGTACTTCGTTGCCGGAATTATCCGTGTCGCTGACAGCGATAAAATCCAAGCACAATGAACTCGCTATAGGGAATGCGATAGGATCGTGCCTGATAAACATAACACTGATACTCGGCGTCATTTCGATCATATCGACGAGCGCAATACCCTTAAAGATATTCTCCACCCTATTGTTCTTCGTGATCGGTATAACATTGATCGCGTGGTACTTCTTCACAACCGGACGCACTTTGGATAGAAAGGAAGGTATAATGTTATTATTGGTATACGTGCTGTTCTTGATGACCACATTCGGTGTGCAAATCACGATAATTTAGAATTATTCCTTTACCAGCACGGCGTTCACAACACCGTCTTGACTCGGCCTGCTCGTGACTTTGGCCAGTCCGGATTCCGTTTCTATAACAGTTCCCTTTGTTATCACGTTTCTCCTGACGAAATGCGGATTTGCCGGGTTCTTCACAACATCGACTATCTTGACCTTCTCGGTTTTCTTCGAACTTGGATCATAAAGATTCACACGGTCTATGGACATCGCGCGAACCTTCTTCCCTCCGCCCTTCGTCCTAACCTTCTTCCTCTTTTCAGCGCCCAACTTGGTCAAAGTCGGATTGCTGCCCAATTCGTATTTCTTCTTCTTGCGGTGTAGATTTATCTCACCGCCTGTTTTTTTCTTTCCCTTTTCACCGTGCCAAACTGGCATTTTCTATTCACCTAATAAAATTTAGTTGTATTAACTCTTATTTGAATGGTTATAAATATTTTTAAGTTTATATCCCGATAAAAAAGTAGTGTCATACTTTAATAAAGGCACGATTAAATAATAATTTACGAAATACACATTATAATGAGGGATTGAAAGTGAGTAATAAAAATTCAGACAGACCTATTGACGCATTAGATCAGGCTAAGGGAAAGAAGATATTCGCCAAATTGAAGACCGGTGAAGAAATCACGGGTATTCTAAGGGCATTGGACCTACATTTGAATCTTTGGATAGACGAAGCGGAGATCAAGGGAAAGGACAACAAAATGAGATTGGGTACAATCCTGGTAAGAGGAGATACGATAGTATACGCTTCCCCGGTGAATGTATAAAGATGAACTGATCGTGAACAGATTCTAACAATAGGAATTGCTATTAAATGGAAAGATATATTAATTAAAAATATAACTTAAGACAGTATAGATGTGATTAGATGTCAAAAGGAACACCATCATTTGGTAAGAAAGTAGGTACCAAACACATAAGGTGCAGGAGATGCGGCAGGGTCGCATATCACCTGAGGAAGGGAAAGTGCGCGGCATGTGGTTTCGGAAAAACCAAGAAGATCAGGAAATTCAACTGGCAGAAGAGGAATTACCAGAGAAAGAGGAAGCATCAGAAAGCCGTGCCAAATAAAAGCAAGGTAAGGAAAGATAAAAAGGTAAGATGACCAATAATTATTATGGGCCTGTAGCTCAGCATGGTAGAGCAGCTGGCTTTTATCGCTATGAGGAAAAGCGCTGATTTCAAGATGACGAAATAAGCTGTAGACCATGTTGGTATTCCGTTCAAGGCGGAAGACACCAGTTGGTCGCGGGTTCGAATCCCGTCGGGCCCACTCATAAAATTTATTTTAACAAATCCAAATTGATTTCAATGGCAGAAGATGTAGAAAACAAGGAAAAAGACCTGGACGAGAAACTCAGGGAAAAGATAAAGGATAAGATAACGCCGTACGAATGGAGATTATTGAGGAAGAGGGTGAATCTGAAGGACAAGTTTTCGAATTTCGAAAAGGAATTCAAGAAAAGGATGATGAATTTCCTGACAGCCGGATTCTCGTTTGTGGCAGCTTTATTGTGGAGGGATGCCATATCAACATACTTGGAAAAATATCAGAATCTAATAAAGGATATGATGCCGATAAAAGAGGCGTGGTTCGTCCAATTGGCAACTGCCCTGCTCGTGACAATAGTGGCAGTTCTGTCAATAATGGCAATCAGCCGATTCTTTAGGATCGAAGATTAAAGATTCTTTTTAAATGAAAACACATTATTATTAGTGATAAAATGTTCAAAGAATTTGGAAACATGGTTTCCTTGATAGTGGCTTCCGTTGTCATAATAGTGCTAGGTTTAGTATATTTCATGGTAAATCTATGGACAGTGAAGACCGGAGCAGAACTATTAGGGATTACAGCCGTTTACCCTGTATTGGGTGCTGTATTATTGACATTCGCAGGGATACTATCATCCGCCTTGAGCGGAAGATGATTCCTGTCCTTTTTTAATTATGGTGATTCTATGGGTGTAATTGAAAAGAACGATAACATTTCATCAAAAGACAAGATGAGAGTCAAGAAGGTCGAAAAAGCTATCAAAGATTATAAACTGGATGCTGAAATAATATGGCACGATGTCGAAGGCGCGACCACCGCGGACGCACGTGATTCATTGGGTGTAGATGCGTCCGATATAGCGAAATCGATAGTATTCGTGGATGAAGATGAAGAATCACATATGGTGGTCATACTGGGTGACAGAAGAATAGATACAGATAAACTTTCTAAAATAATCGGGAAAGACATCAAGATAGCCAGACCGAAAGAAGTACTGGAACATACCGGGATAGAGGTGGGTGGCGTTAATCCCATAGGATGCAAGAAAAAGGTGAACCTACTCCTTGATGAGAGCATACTGGAAAAACCATATGTACACACGAGCGCGGGATGCAGTTATGCCACTCTATTGATAAAAACTGGAGATCTGGTAAATTACACAAAGGGACAAATAATAGATGTCTCAGAATAATTCTGAAAATCCGACTACAAATAAAAGTAATAAATATAAGATAATACTATCAAATTAAAACATAGCTTGGGCCTGTAGCTCAGCATGGTAGAGCAGCTGGCTCTTAACCAGTTGGTCGCGGGTTCGAATCCCGTCGGGCCCACTTTTTAATTAATTTAATACCAATTCTAATTAGATAAAATGATAGAGAATCATACGATTGACACCGTAAAGAAACTATTCATATTCTTCTCCCCGGCTTACCCCGCAGGTGTAATATTCCTACTCACATACATATACGGATTTGTGGGTGTATTCACATTCATATCATTCATAATATACGGGATAATAGCAATTGTGATAGCACTGTCGTTGCATGAATATTTCCCAAACGCATTCGGGTATATAGGGAGGAATTTATTCCACATGATTGGCGGTATTTTTATCATAATTGGCAATATATTTTTCATCGAATACAACGCATTGATCATAGGACTGTTCTGTTTGTTCACAATGTTCATAACCGGGTGGAATATGGAGCTCTTGGGTGTAGAGACACTGGTATCTAAACACAGGATAATAAAAAAATTGGAAGATTATAGGAAATCATCTCATTACGAAGCCGGTACCTTCTGGTTGCTGGCAGTGATGATTGTATTGATGTTCTTCAGGATAAACATAGCATATGCTGCAATAGCGATACTTTCTATAGGGGATACGGCTGCCAGCATAGTAGGAAGGAATAACGGAAAAATATCGAATCCGTTGAATAAGAACAAGAGTGTAGAAGGATCTGTCGCGTTCTTTGTAACATCCATATTCGCATCCATGCTGTTCATACCAACGGAAACCGCGATAATAGTTTCTCTGATATGTGCATTAGTGGAGGCCCTATCTACGGAAATCAACGACAATTTCACAATACCGATATCGGCCGCATTGTTGATGGAATTGATGATCTAAGTGGTCAGCCATCCGCCGTCCACAAACACGGTCTCACCAGTTACGTAGCTGGCCTCGTCCGATGCCAAGAACACGACAACATTCGCGATTTCATCCGGTTCACCCATTCTACCAAGCGGTATCCTGGATAATATCTTTTTGAGCTCCTTCTCGCTGTCCTCTATATTTTTGGTCATATCCGTTTTTATCGCACCTGGTCCAACACAATTCACATTTATCTTGTGTGGAGCCAACTCCAATGCCATCTGTTTGGTCAGCTCTATCACGCCAGCCTTAGCCGTACAATAATGGGGCAAGTTCATGAATCCGATAAAACCGGCTATGGATGATATATTGACTATGTTCCCACCATCACCCTGTTTTATCATCTGCTTGGCTGCCTCCTGTGAGCACAAAAATACACCCTTCAAATCAACATCCATCAGTTTATCCCAATCCTTTTCTTTGAGCTCGATAAAACTCGAATATTTTATTATGCCCGCATTGTTCACCAATACGTCCAATTTCCCGAATTCATCGACTGTTTTCTTGATTAATTTTTTAATATCATTCGACTTGGACACATCGGCCTTTACACCAATTGCATTCCCACCCATGTCCTTTATCTCCTTCGCAACCTTGTCAGCGCTCTTCTTTTTCCTGCTGTTGACAACAACATTAGCCCCCTCCTCCGCAGCCTTGATGGCTATAGCCCTGCCAATACCCCGTGAAGAACCGGTGACAACAACGGTCTTTCCTTCCAATCTCATAAATAATTATTGTCCGTCAAGATAAAAATAGTTACATCAATGAATTTACCAGTACAAGGATGCCGACTGGTATACAATAATACGCGAACATGTGGAATTTCCTATTATATAGGACATTTTCCAACATTTTCAGGGACAAATACCCGACCACAAACGACACGAACGACCCGACCAATATCTCGGGTGAGAATAGCAATGCATCGAAGTTCTTGTACAGTTCGATCAAACTCGCGCCCAACAATGCGGGTATTGCCAGCAGGAACGAAAATTCGAACGCCCTTTCTTTCTCAATACCCCTGAAGAGTGATGTGGATATGGTAAACCCACTCCTGGATATCCCAGGGAATATGGACAATGCCTGGGCCAGCCCCACTATGATGGCATCCGAACCATCGATGTCAATGTCGTCCGCACTCGTGTATTTTGTCGCGAAGAGGATCACACCCGTGATCACCATGGACACTCCCACGAAGAACATGCTCGAAAACGCTGTGCTCACCATATTATATAGGACAATCCCGACAACGGAAACTGGTAGAGTGCCCACAAGTATCAGCGGTATCAGCCTCCCGTACACAGAACCGAAATCCATCCTGATCAATTCCTTGAACATATCAAGCAACTGGGCCCTAAAAAACACAATGACCGACAACAATGTACCGGTGTGCAGGAATATGGATGTTGACAAGCTCGGGGAAATTCCCATCAAAGACTGTGCTATGACGAGATGTCCGGAACTCGATACAGGGAACCATTCGGTGATGCCCTGGAGTATGCCCAGGAATATGATGTCAAAAATACCCATTATCCCACCTTATTATTATTTTACAATTTTGATATATATCCCACTACCTACATCAATAATATATATAATATATATAGACAGAATAGAATATATAATCTAACTAATTATCGGGTAAAACGATGAAAACAACCATACAAGTATCGGACGAAATAAGGGATAAGATGCGATTGGTCGCTGCATTGAAAAGATCTACATATGAAGAGATACTTATGGAATGGTTGGAAGAAGAGCTTGCCAACTTTGAATTGAGTGGGGTTTTCACTGAAAGTTCTAAAAAGAAGAAATCTAATAAGAATAAAGGATGATTGTTATGACAGAAAAGACGATGGATACGAAAATAAACAAGATAACGATGCAGGGATTCAAGAGCTTCAAGAAGAAGGTGTCCGTACCGCTCCTTGACGGATTCAACATTTTTTGCGGTCCAAACGGGGTCGGTAAGTCTAATGTGATAGATGCTGTGTGCTTCGTCCTGGGGAGGAGATCTGCTAAGAGTATGCGTGCCGGTAGATTGCACGAACTCATATTCCACGGTGGTGACGGCAAATCCGCATCGAAGAGGGCGAGCGTGACAATGTACCTGGACAACAGCGACCGGGTTTTCAATTTTGATGATGATGAGATAACCGTGACCAGGAAGGTCAACAAGAAGGGGACGTCCGTATACAAGATGAACGGGAGAACCACCACCAGGGAGAAGATACTGGAATCGCTTTCCAGTGCCAGGATATATCCAGACGGTCATAACATCGTGATGCAGGGTGACATAACACACATCATAGAGATGAGCCCAGAAGAGAGGAGGGGGATGATAGATGAGATATCGGGGATAGCCGATTACGAGGATAAGAAGAAGAGGGCCGAGAAGGACATGGAGGCGGTCAACAAGAAGCTCCGGGAGGCCGAGATATTGATCTCAGAGAGATACGACAGGTTCAAGAGATTGGAACAAGAGAGGGATTCCGCAATCAGATACAGGAAACTTCAGAAGAAGGTCACGCTGCTGAGGGCCTCGCTCGCGCACAAGAAATCGGAGGACCTCAGAAGGGATATAAAGGAGATAGAAGAGGAGATAAAACAGAAGACCGTTCTGGAGGAGAAGATAAAAAAGAGGATAGACGAGCTGGAAACCGAATTGGACGAGCGCGACGAGAAGATGAGGGACATAGCTGACAAGCTCATAGATATGTCCAAGAAGGTCGACGAGGAGAAGAAGATTTCTGAACTGCGTTCGAGAATGTTGGTTATACAGAACAAGATAGACTCCAACATAAGGGAGATACAGAACCTGGATTCTTTGATAGACAAACTGGAAGCGTTCGAGTCCAGGGCACAGGAGATGTCCGGAAAGCTGCCGAGAACGGTCAAGACTATATTGAACCTGAAGATAAATGGTGTACACGGTGCTGTCAGACACCTTATCAAGGTACCTGAAAAATATTCGATAGCGATAGAGGTTGCAGCCGGGAGACACCTCAACGATATAATTGTGGAGAACGAAGGGGTGGCAAAACACTGTATAGATTTCCTGAAAAGGGAGAAGGTAGGACGTGCGACATTCCTGCCATTGAACAAGATAAAACCGAGGTTCTTCAGGAACAACAGCATGCTCAATGAATCTGGTGTTGTCGGTATAGCTTCTAAGATTATAAAATACGATACCAAATACATGACCGCGATAGAGCACGTCTTGGGCGGTACATTGATAGTGAAAGATTTCGACACTGCCAAAAAGTTAGGCATAGGCAAACAACGAATGGTCACGCTGGATGGGGACATAATGACCCACACCGGCGAAGTCACGGGCGGCCACTTCAGGAGGACCAACCCCAAATCGATTTCCAAATCTAATGAAGCAGAGATAGAGAGCCATATCAAGAGGAGGGGGAAACTCAGGGAAGAGACAAAGAGGATGAAGGAAGACCTGGAGATCATAAAGGAAGAACTGAATAAGATGGGCCAATCTGAGGAAACGAAGAAGATAATAGACGTGCAGAAGATGAAGATAAGCTCCGAGAAGGAGATGGAGAAACTCAGGGGAAAGAGGAAAACGGCATACAAGAGGCAGGTCAAGATACAGACTGACCTGAATAAATTGAACGTACAGAAGGCCAGGGCAGAGGCGGACCTGAAGAACGCTGAGATAGATGTTAGGCAGTACAAGAAGATGGATTATATTGATGAGGGTGTCAAATCACTTCAGAAGTTCCTGAGGAAGACCATGGACGAGTTGAACTCGATAGGCCCAGTGAACATGAAGGCGATAGAGGAGTATGACGCGTTCAGGTCGATGTTCGACGAGTACAAGAAGAAATACGAGAAGATACTCAAGGAGAAGAAAGCTGTTGTTGACATGATAGAGGAGATCGAGAAGAAGAGGATGGAGGTATTCTACAGGTGCTTGAAGAAGGTCAGCGAGAACTTCTCGGACGTATTCAACAGGATGACCAAGGGTGAGGCCTCGCTCGAGCTGGAGGACTCGTCAAATATAGAGAGTGGACTGATGATACAGGCGACACCGGAAGGGAAGAAGATGCTGAACCTGGATTCGATGTCCGGTGGGGAGAAGACTCTAACAGCTCTCGCATTCATTTTCGCCATACAGAAATTCAAACCAGCGCCGTTCTATATATTGGATGAGGTGGATGCCGCATTGGACAAGGAGAACAGCGTCAAGATAGCGGAATTGATAAAATCGCTGTCGAAGGATGAACAGTTCATAATGATAACCCACAACGACCAGACAATAAAATACGGTGACAGGGTCTACGGGATAACGATGGAGAGCGGCGAATCCAAGATACTCGGGGTGGAACTGCCGGAATAGTGTGTTTTAAATGGTAGAAGAAGACAATATCCTGAAGATGGTGCTCGAGAAGGAGAGCTGGGAGGAGGTGCTGTACCAAATAGTCAGCCTCGAGAACATCGATCCTTGGAACGTTGATATAATCAAGCTCACGGAAGGGTTCATAAAATTCGTGAGAGAGGCCGAGAATCTGGACTTCCGCATACCTGCTAAGATAGTATTTGTTGCAACCATACTCCTTAAATTGAAATCGGAATACCTGACCATATTGGAGGAGAAGACGAGCGTCGAGGAGGAACTGGAAAAGGAGAAGGAATTCATAGACCTCGGCATAGACCCTGATCTAGTGAAATTGGGTGTCCCAATAAAGAGGGTGCCGAAAAGACAGGTCACACTGGACGAACTGGTTGGTGCGTTGAAGAATGCCTTGGAGGTCAGGGAGAAAAAAGTCGAGCGGGTCCAGAAGATAAGGTCCAGACTGAAGAGGGAGCTGGCTGTGGAGGAGGACATAACGAAGAGGATCGAAAAGGTCATGGATCAGATAGAGGACCGGATGAAGGCGTCGGACGAGGGCAAGCTGAATTTCAAGGACATAGTCGAGGATTGGAAGAGGGACACGATAGTTGAGCACTTCATACCAGTGCTGCACCTGGAGAACAACCAAAAGATAACCACCGAGCAGAGGGAGTTCTTCAAGGAGATATTGATATCCAAGAGGACGACCAGCGAAGCGGAGTAAATCTTTATATTGTATAAAGAAGGATACTATTTTGATGGTAGAAGAAAAATCCGTCAAATCGCTCGAGAAGAAGATAAGCAAGCTGAACAGCACTGTTTCTATATTGGAAAACAAATTGGACAAGGTCATAAAACTAGTAGAGTCATCAAACAAAAAACTGCTGATACCGAGCGATATAAGGAAATACCGAGCAAGAACCGAGCGGAGTACCGAGCATAACGAGCGAAACGAGCGCTCGCTTAACATCGAGGATATCGCGAACATAAGGGGCAGGCACAGGGAGATAATGGCCATGTTGATAAACGACGGCTTCCAGACATACAAGCAGATTTCGAACAAATTGAACATATCGCAGTCGAGGGCACGCGCGTATATAGCGGAACTCAGGAACAAATATGATGTACCTATAAAGAGCGTCAGGGATCCAGAAGGCTACAAGGTTGGTATAGAGGTCAGGTTCGTTGAACAACTATTGACGTCCCAAGCATAAAATTTAATTCTTTAAAAATCCCATAATTGTTAGATTTACATGTCTGAAAAAAATGGAAGATTGTCAAAAGATGATTATTATCTCAATATAGCGAAAGCTGTGTCAGCCCGGTCAACCTGCTTAAGGAGGAAATTCGGTGCGATAATCGTAAGAGATGATTCAATAGTGAGCACCGGCTACAACGGTCCTGCAAGGGGGGTGGTGAACTGCATGGATGTCGGGTGTTTGAAGAACGAGACAGATGCTCCTGAATTCGAAAGGTACGATCTTTGCACGGCTGTCCATGCTGAAGAGAACTGCATAATCAATGCTGCGAGGCACGGCGTGAGCGTGCTTGGGGGCACATTGTATATATACGGGGAATACAGTGAAACCGGCGAACTCACAGAGGCCGACCCGTGCTACAGATGCAGGAGGGCTCTGATAAATTCTGGTATCGAGATGGTAGTTGTTAAACGGGAAACCGGAAACATAAAGAAAATAGACATATCCTCTTGGATAGAGGAGGACAGTGAAAAATACATCAAAAGATTGGAAGACACCAAGAAATAATCACACATCATTCTTTTCGCCTTCGAGTTTGTCGTTGGCCTTTTCATCAACTTCCTTGTCTCTCTTACCCATCCTATTGTTCAGCATGTCCCTCACTTCGCCGACACTCTTGCCGAAATATCTCTCGAACCCGCTGGATGTCCTGACAAGTTTCGTGCGCTTGTATTTCTCGGTCTTTATCAGACCCTTTTCCTCGAGTTTCTTTATATAATTGTAAACCTTGTTGCCCTGGTATTTGACTATGGTCGATTGCTTTATCGGCTCTTTCGCGGTTATTATCGCCAACGTCCTCAACATGCCCTCTGTGAGATCTGACAAAGGCGCGATATCCACAACATTGTCCCTGTATTCCTGTTTGACGCGGTATTCGTATCCCTTCGGTGTTTTCACGAGCTCTATACCACTGCCTGAATCATTGCACTCGTCCATAAGTTCATTCACTATCCGCTCTGCCTCGTAAACATCCCCGCCAACGAACTTGGACAGCTTATCCAAATCCAATGGCTCGTTCGAAACGAACAAAGCCGCCTCTATCTTCGCCTTCTTGTCCATGTTATCACAACCAGATAGAATATTATTTGGTTTTCATAGAATAAATTTTAATTGCCTGGAAGTTGTTGTTTGATGCCATATCTTTATCGATTGGGGTACCCTATTCCAAAATTGACATCCAATGTCACCCTAATCGATATCTGCATGGATTAGAAGTGTTCTAAACGGATAACATTAGTAAAAAGGTTAAATCTCGAACCCTTTCAGATAGTAATAGACTATGCCGACCACCACCAGTATTATCAGCAGCACGATCATCCAATTATCTTTTATCATCTGGACGAATCCCACACCAGTCAGCTCTTCTTCAACTTCTTCAGCTGGCGTTGTCGGCTCAACTACCTCCTCCGCAACGGAAAGCGTATTCTCATCCTTCTCGAATCCGCCCGGATACGTGTATATGGACACAAAATCATAATTGCCTGATGAAACTGGCACATTTATCGTATACGTTAATGTCACAGCCGATGTCAAATCATCGGTGAATTCCCAGTGGTATCCGTCGTAGGTACTGCCCATGAACTCCTGTGAATCCTGGATGCTCGTCTCTATATCATCCTTCGAATAACCGCTGATATCCCAGCTGGATATCTCCCAGTCAACTGGCATCAACTCGGCCATATCGAAACCGGTAACAGTTCCCGTGGGCGTTATCGTATACGTTGTGGTCAACGTCCCTTCCGGATCAACACGTGAAGGCATCGACTTGGAAACACTTATGTCATCAGCGAAAACGCCTGTCACAGCGAACTGACTCATCAAAATTACACTAACCAACAATACTGCCATTTTCGAATATATTTTATCCATTTGTCATCAACCGTAATACCCTGATATATAGTCTATCAAATCCCAGAACCCTATGGTCCCGTTGTAATAATCTTCTATGTAGTTTATTATGTCCCAGAAGCTGAACTCCGCGTCACTCTCAGCCACCGAGAAGTAACTGAATCCCGTCGTGGTTACTTCGTAATACACATAATTGGCATCTTCGCTTGTCTTAACAGTATCCAACTTCTCCCAACTATCGTCCGCATATCTGAACATCGCAACCTTGTCAGCATCCGCACCATTTTCCTCTATCCATGATTTCTCGACCTTGAACTTAATTGTCGCGCTTTCCAGTTCGTCCCCTATATTGTCTACGGATATGTCCATATACTTGTAAACTTTTGAAGAAGGCGAATCTGATGTATCGGATGGTCTACTCGAGTGCATTTCAACAGCTATCGTTACCTGCGTTACACGATTCTTTACTTCCAATTTTATTTCCGTCAAATCTGTATTAGTACTACCCAGATTGGATTCTCTCATAACCGCACCCACCATCGGATTGATGGATGTGAACTTCTTGCTGACCTTG
>CAYNTH010000008.1:0-35494 GCA_964400475.1 uncultured archaeon
TTTATATTTACAATGTCACAACATTAACTATTATGACAGCTAAAAAGAGGAAACATACGACTATAACAATACCTAAAAAATTATATCAGAAACTTGAGGAGATAATAGAAGACACCGGATTTTCGTCTGTATCGAGCTATGTAACATTTATAATGCGAGAGTTGGTTGCAAATAAAGCAACGAAAAACAAAAAAGGATTTACCAAAGAAGACGAAGAAAAGGTAAAGAAAGTTTTGAAGGCATTGGGTTACATGGAGTGAAATAAATGAAAGATTTAGACAAAATGGTTGAAAAGAGCTTATTCATAATAAGGGAAGTAAAGGCCCAATTCAAAAATCCAGCAATATTATGGTCGACTGGAAAGGATTCCACGGCATCATTGGATTTATGCAAAAAGGCGTTCTTTGGCAGTGTCCCGTTCCCAGTCGTTCATATAGATACCGGTCATAAATTCCCAGAAATGTACGAATTCAGGGATAAGGTGGCGAAGGATTGGGGATTGGATTTAAGAGTAGCCAAAAATGATGAAGCTCTATCCAACGGCATGGGACCAGACAAGGGTAAATTCGAATGCTGCAACACCCTTAAAACGAATGTTCTTAAAGAGTTTCTAGAAGAGAAAAATTTCGATGCGGTCATTGTTTCTATTAGGAGAGATGAACATGGGATACGTGCGAAGGAGAGGGTTGTGTCCCCAAGGGACAAGGACTTCAAATGGGATTATAAGAATCAACCTGCGGAGATGTGGGATTTCTTTTCAAGTGTTTCAGAAGAAGCATCACATGTCAGAATACATCCTATTCTCCATTGGGATGAAATCGATGTGTGGAGATATGTTAAAAGGGAAAAGCTTCCGGTGAACCCGTTGTATTTCGCCAAGAATGGAAAAAGGTACAGGAGCCTGGGGTGTATGCCGTGCACATCAACAGTCGAATCAGATGCAGACACTATAGATAAGATTGTGGAAGAATTGAAAACAACTGAAGTGGAGGAGCGTTCTGGTAGGGCCCAGGACAAAGAAAAGGCGTACATGATGCAAAAACTTCGTGCGCTGGGGTACATGTGATCAAATGATAATTCTAGGATTTGATGCATTGGATTTTGATGTTGTAGAAAAATTTGGTTGCGAGAATTTGCTACAGGCATGCAGTGGAAAAACTGACATAGGTGGATTCGCATTAGAAAGGACTGTAGTTCTATGGGCATCGCTAATGACCGGAAAAAACATGGAATCTCAAATTCCGATAGAAACACAGTGGGAATTCAAGCTACCAAAAGAGGAGACGTTCTTCAAATATTTCGATGTTATAGAAACCGTTGACTTGCCCGCATTTTCCCTTAAATTGAAGAACCATAAAAGGGAGCATGAGTTGTTGGCCGGTTACTTCAAGGAAAAAAACAGTATCGAAGAATTTGATGAGATTGTCTGGAAAAACCATGAAGAAAATAAAAAGGATTTCTTGAAAATAATGGACAATTTCGCATCACATGAACAACCAAAAATTCTATTCGGGTATTTTGACCTGGCGGATGCAATAGGACATCTCTCGTTTGGAATCGAAAAAAAGATGGTAGAAGTGTACGAGGAGTTGGACACATTCACATCCAATGTGACCAAATCAACAGATGATGTTGTTATGATAGTGTCTGACCATGGTATGAAACCTGTAGGTAGGTTCGGCGACCATACCAAACACGGATTTTATTCGTTTAATAAAAAAGTTGACATAAAACATGAGCCGAAAATAACGGAATTCTTCGATATTGTAAAATCATACGGTAGATCAGATGAAAAGCAATAAAACCATCAATATAGTTACGATAGGTCACATCGACCATGGTAAAAGCACGCTTATAGGAAGGATGTTATACGATTCGGGCGCTATAAAAAAAGAGAGAATTTTAGATGCAGAAGAAAGTGCAAAAGAATTGGGCAAGGATACTATAGAGTTTTCCTTTCTAATGGATACTTTCCAGGAGGAAAGGTCGGGTGGTATAACCATAGATATTATGCACACCCCTTTCAAGAGTGAAAAGAACGAGTATATGTTCATCGATTGTCCTGGACACAGGGAATTTATCAAAAACATGATAACGGGTACATCACATGCTGATGGTGCATTGTTATTGGTTTCTGCTAAGAACGGTGAAGGTATACAAAACCAGACTCGGGAGCATTTGTGGCTGGCAAAAATATTAGGAATTGAAAAAATAATAGTTGCTATAAATAAGATGGATGTCGTGGGGTATAGCGAAGAAAGATATGAAAAAATCAGGGGAAATGTTGAAGATTTGCTCACTTCCATGAATTTTAAAGAAAATGATTTCAGATTCGTCCCAATATCGGCTATCCGCGGTAACAACATCTATGAAAAATCTGACAAAATGGGATGGTATGAAGGAAAGTCGTTGATAGAGTTTATGGACATGATATTTTCATCACCCATCAAACTGGATGATTTGCCTTTGAGATTAGTTGTGCAGGACACCTACAAGACTGACCAAGGGAACATAATAGTTGGTCGTGTGGAAACAGGTCAGGTTAAAATTGGGATGGATATACTGTTTATACCATCAAAAATTAAAAAGACTGTAAGGAACATCAAAATCGTTGGAAAGGACGTTAAAAAAGCATGTGCTGGCGATAGTATAGGATTAATACTAGAAGATTTTAATGAATCTGTATCTAGGGGAGATGTTGGGTGCAGCCCCAAAACTCCGGTAAATGTTGGGAGCGCATTCACATCACAATTGTATATAATGAATCCAATAGAGATTAGAAACGATTCCCTGTTGGACGTGAGATGTGGGACATCGTCAACGAAATGTGAAGTGGTTGAAATTATAAACACAATCGACCCCAGAACAGGGGTTACATCAAACGCCAAGGAATCTATATCCTTCGGGGATGCGGCGACCGTTAAACTAAAATCAAACAATCCGATTCCAATGGAACTGCATTCTGACATCCCACCGCTTGGAAGATTTGTAGTGGTTGATGACGGTATAACAAAGGCATATGGAATAATCACTGAAATGGAATAATGATAAAAATATGTATTTAGTTATGTTAATGAAGTGAGTTCATGAATATCAAGACAAAACAAATTGTTCTACTAATGATTATATTGCCTATCATATTCCTATCGGTTATATCAATGTTCTCTGCGGGTAAGGAAGTAAAAGTAAGTTCCATCTCTGACTCTGCGAGATGTGGAAATTTGGAGGTCGGTGATACGATAACACAGGCTGGTGGGAGCTACATAGAAAATAAGGGAGATTTCAATAAAATATTGGAGAGTGTTTCAAAGGGACAGTATGTTCCAATGATCGTCAATGGCGGACCTGGTGGGTGCAGAGCAGTTGAGTCCGGTGATTTGGGGATAGATGTATCTGAATCTGACAGTGGTGGATTAAATTTTGGCACAAATATAGCAGGTGGAAAAAAGGTAAAGATCACATTGTCCAATTATGAAGAACAAGTGGACCAAGTTTCGGAAATATTTGAAAGGAGGATGAGTGTGTTGGGTGTTAGTGATTATAGAATTGATCATGAGGATGACGCAATCATGCTCTATATACCAACCGAAATAAGTTTGGAATCACTGATGATGGAAGGTAATCTAAAGGGGTGTATACAACAAGAGATTAAAATTGATAACGGATCTGGGACAATCAAACTCGATGAATCCGAGTATGTATTCGAATCGGACGATTCTAGGGTAGTTGTTGAGGGAGAGGAATATAATGAGAATGAATCGTTTGTGGTGGATGATGTACCTGTTGAAATAACCAACATAACAAATAATTCTGTAGTATTTGATTACGTTATTTTCCAAAACGAAGATGTTGAAATCATAGAAAATTCGAATTCATATGTGACCTATGACGAAGCTTCCAGAAAATATTATTTTAATGTACCGGTCGCTTTGTCAGAATCCAGCAGTGAGAGATTTTCGAAAGTAACTGATAACTTATTACCAATTTACCAATATGGTGGTGGTGTATTAGACGGTTCACTGGTATATTATTTGGATGGTAAAATCCTGAACAAATTGAATATACCACTCGATATGGGAGATCAAAAAATAGAAACAATATCCATAATAGGTGTTTCGGATTCGGAATCTAAGACGATTGATATGAAAAGTGGTGTAGAAATGTCCATGGCAGGGAAGATGCCTGATAATATCGTGGTTGAAAGTGTCTCGAGATTTGAAGGAAGTCTTGAATGGATTGTTCTACCTATCATGGTGTCAATAACTCTTGTTTTAATTGCAACTTCTGCTGTAACCTATATCCAATATAAAACCAAGACTGTATCCGCTTATGCAACAGCTCTATTACTTTCTGAGATTATTTTCATCTTTGGAATTGCATCAACTTCACAGAGATTGATGAATATGGGATGGGTTATCGACATATATTCGTTAATGGGTATGGTTGTTTTCACAATACAAAGCTCGGTCTATTATATTATAACACAGAAGAGGGTAAAAAAACTGGCCAGTAAATACAATAAAATCAGAATTGGTGTGTATACAATATCGTTTATTCTGTTATTCACGAAGTTGAACGGTATGGGTATGATTATTATGAATGGGGGCGCAATATCGTTAATCACCAAATCCATATATTCGGATATTATTAAGAAAGCCCTCTAATTAGAAACATTATAATATTTGGATTTATCCATCCCTTTGTAGAAAAGCACGTCACCATCACATGATATGCATTTACCGACCAATGGTGGTCTGGTATAGGTCTTTCTACACTTACTACATATAACACCATCTATATCATCTAATGGTTCTTGCAACGAAGACTTACCGCTATCTTTACGGTTATTACCATTACCCAACATGTTCATTAGATTGGTCTGCCTGCCCTTACCCAATAATTCGGACTTCTGTATACCCATTGATTCGAACACACGTTCTAATGGAGGTATCAGCTGATTTTCGATATAATAATTAGAATCTATCTTCAATTTATGCTCCTTGATATAATCCGGATTTTCCGCACGGTTAGACAACAACTGCAATCCTTGTGTTATCACATACCCCACTCTATCACCCACACCAGGCGCATCATTCGGGCTACGCCTCTTCATCTTCTTGACTAGTTCTATATGTGGCTGGATGCCCTTGTAAGAATCTATCGGTTTTGTGACACTTTTCGATATCACCAATTTTTCTATCGGTACATCATTGTTTTGAAGTTTGGTATGGACACCCCTCACATAATCGAATGCCTTCTTCGGATTCTGCTCTTTCAAAATTATTTCCAACACTCTGAACATAGTCTCACTCACCAGATCACACCAGTCTCTCCGGACGGTCTCTATCCCCTTCATCGTTATCTTTTCTTCAACAACCCCGTCTCTTGTTTTCTCGAAACTCCAACCAGCATAGCGTTTTTTAGTGAGTATTATCAGTGTTTTGAAAACACATTCTATTTTCATTTTGACTATGTTGTCCAATGCCTCGTTGATGTGTTCTTCCAACTCACCCCCTATCTCATAGGCACGGTCTATATCAGTCGTATCGGTCTTAACCATAACAGAATCCGTGTCCCCATAAATGACATTATATTTGGTGTTATTGTTAACGGTCTCCTGTGTCCTTCTGATTAAATCCCGCCCACAACTGGTTATCGCATTTGCTATATCCAAAACATACAACTTTGCCCTGATATAACCGGTATAGCCATAAAACGCGTTGGCCTGTATTTTCAAAGCGAATTGTTTGGCATTGAGCTGCCTTTTCTCCTCCTTTTCATGTGTTACTTTCATTTTCCTCTTCACAACATCACGCTCCCGTATCAACTGGTCTACTATATCGGGTATTATCCCTGTTTTCACATCCGGTGAAACGAACTTTTTACCATATGGTGTGTCTATGGTGTCAACTTCAACATCACCGTCTTTGGGAAGAATTGTTGTGGGGCAAATATTGTAAGAAATGTAAATGGATGGGTACAGACTCTTGAAATCCAAATAAACAACACACTCTTTATGCAACCCTGTTTCTGGTTCAAGCACTATCGCGCCTTTCAAGGCGCGCGTCTTCCTTTCAGTCACCCTTCTGGCCGTCTCCGATTTCGTTGGTCTACAAGGAACAACATATCCTCTTGAATTGAACTCCTTTAACAATAAATTTTCTACCCTTGAAGCCTCCCCGCCAGACAATGCGTCCTGTAAAAGCACGCCAGACACTTTGGACAACTCTATAAACTTGTCCAATAAATTCTTTTCCAATATCAGCTTCAGTGCCAACACGGAGTCCTTTCTATTATATCTAATCAACTTTCTTAATTGATCAACGGACCCGTTCCAATATTCTGTTATTTCACTATGCTCAACATCGACTTTGTCCTCCCCAAGCAATTCTTTGGAAACATCACCCAAACCATATCGTTTCAACTTCATCATTCCTTTACTGGCAGCGTCTTTTATGAGTTCATATGCATCAACGACAACCCTCCCAGGTATATCGCTCCTAGACCACATACCGAACTTTCTATTCGTTGCGGACTTATTCCTACACCTCCCAATATTCGCTTGCATGCCATTTTGTCTAAATCTCTCCAAAAGATAAGGTATATCAAATCCATTAACATTGTACCCGGTCACAACGTCTGGATCAAACTCTCTTATGATTTTTAACAACCCTTCCAACATCTCCTTTTCACTACTATAAGTCATTATACTCGAATCCCCATTCCCATCAAGGTGTTTAATCATCATAACAACCGATTTGTATTTTTTATATTTGGGTGAAAACGCCAGGCTGATCATTGCAATCTCGTCTCGAGTAGCGTCTGGCAACCCGGCCCTGCTAGAAGCGATTTCTATATCAAACGCCATGTATTTCAAATCCGGTTCACTCGACGCCTCCACTGGTTTTATGGAATCCACATCTATCCTGTAATCAACATCGACTATTTTCGTATTGGTTGGTTTACCTTCTACATCAACAAACATCATCCCGGCCAAACCATTATCCACCATATATCTATATTTAAAGAGAACGTCTGCCTCATAAACGTCCTTTACGAATGATTGCTCTCGAAGTGAATCTCTCACTAATGGGACCTTTGATGGGGATGTCAGTGTTATTTTAATTAGTTTTGTCTTTTCGCTCTGATACCCGATTGGCAGGAAGCGCTCAACAACAACCATATCCAGTAAAAAGTGGGGGAACTCCTTCTTCAAATATTCTTTCAATTTCTCTGTAGAATCATCATCCGTGTATTTGGGTAAAACGTAGAAATATGGTTTAACCCCATTCACAAATGCACACACAGTTTTTCCATCAACTGTTTTTCCGAATAAACGTATGACCGGTGCTGAACCATTCATGAAATAATCTGCGTCTAAAATTTGAAACTTTTTTTGCATACGCTTTATTTATGAAAAAAGAACTTTATTAACTTCCCTGTTCTCCAAGTCGATTTTCCACACAATTGACCCATCACCGGCATCCCCAATAGAAAGGAGCGTAATACCCTTGTAACTTGAAGATATGTTATTTTCAGAATTTGTTACAAATATATCAGGGATGGCGTCATAAAAAGTGGCCTCACACATTGATTCACTGTTATAAGAACATATATCTGGTCGCAAGTCCATTCGTTTTAACAGATTCACCATCAGGTCTTCGGTGTTGTCCCACAAATCTGAATACTCTTCGATATACGACCACGGACATATGAGTATATTTACGCCATTATGTTGGAACATTGTTGGTGTGTTGACAACCTTTAACTTATCTATACTATGTTCTACCTTATTCTCTGTGAGTAAAAAAACAACACTTGGTTTCTTTTTTACAACAATGTCCTTAATATCGCTCGTGATATCGACCTCCGTTTGTCCACGAGACATGAAAAAACAAGGTGTGCTCTTCTGTGTTTTAGACACACCCCTTCTCATGGATACACCTGGCCAAACAACGTCGCTCACAACAACATCATTGTCAACAACATTGCATAAAATTCCAATAATATCCCCGTCAAATACATCTCTAGAAGTCTGTGGATCTTTAAAAAAGACATTGAACGAACCGGTTGGATCTTCCACCAAAGCACCACTATCACCATGTCGCTCAACAACAGAAACTATTAGTGAAAATCTCTTCCTATTTCCAACCCTATTTATCGATATGACGTCACTTGGTAGACGATCCTTTATAAGATTTCTCGCCTTTTCATACTTCTCTGTTCTCAATGAAACCCAATCACTGACAGAGATTTTATTATTCAAACTGTCCAAAATAGGAACTTCATTAAATACAACATGGCCACTCTTGGGTTGTTCTTTAAGAACATCCTTTATAACATCCATCGTTATTGTACCGTGATCATCACCCACGGTGTTTAAAATAAAATCTATATTATCCGGGTTTTCCACAAGATAACCCAATGCTTCGGGGTCTATGTTATACCCATTGTCTAAGAAACGTTTCAAAACAAGACGCTTGTCCATGAAATCACCTATTCGTTAAGCATATAGACGGACAGGCCGTCCTTATCGCTCTCCTTTGAATGTGGTAATTTGATTACCTTTACCCGGTTCGCCTGTACCAACTCGTCTACATATTTATACACCGTATTCCAACTTATCCGCTCACCTGTTCTTTCGGATAGTATCCGTGTTAGTGCAGATATTGTTAATGGTGTTTTCTTTTGGTCAAGTACAGACAACACGTTTTTTTGTATAATACCACGTTTGCTTGGTCTTCCTCTTTTCATAATATTTCTATGAATAGTTATAGAAATAAATTTTATGAACATTCTTATTGTTTTTTGAGTAAATGGTGTACAGTTTTAACAAATATTATAAAAAATATCAAAGTAATAATAATAATAATATAACAGTGTTATAATAATAATAACAACATAACAGTTTTTTATTATTTTATTTTCGGCCGTCGTTGTACATATACTCAGACTTCCATAAGAACACCCATAATTTATTGTTGGAAATATCATAGAATATCTTCTGAAACATCACAATTAATACATGGAAAGTTCGCAAATAATGGTTAGATAGTTCATAGAAAATATTAAGAAACCTCATAAATATGTTTTAGAAATATCATAGAAATTTATTAGAGCTGTTTTAATTATGTTTCTCATTATGTGTAAATCCAATATCACACGAATTTTGTAAGACCATGTATTAAGAAGAATTTCGTGATTACTGCCCTTATTATTTTTTCTTTACCACTGACCGGTTCATAGTTTATTGGGTTGGATCCTGTCATTTTTTCCAAGAACCCAACACCCACCAAATTATCCAGTCTTTTTCGGAACGCCTCTCTGCAGATTTTTAATCTATTGCTGTCCTTCATCTCTTTGTACAATATCGGAAAGCAGTATGGTTGTGTATCCATTGGGAATTCCTTCCCGGTCACATAAAATTTTCTCAAAATTTGAACATCCAAGAAATCGAGCTTGTCTGCGAGCATTAACGATGCTTGTTCAACATCAGACTTCATCGCCTCTTCAAATGTGTTTTTCATCAAGACATCCGTCGGCATAAATACACCAAATAAACTGGATCAGTACTTTCAATAGGTAATTAACAATTTAGGTGTTCTATATAAAAAAGTCTTTTGGTGCTGAAGACATCATATCAGGCTTATGATTTGTGTTGTAACCCCCTCATCACCAATATCTATTAGCGCACAATATCCTTCGGGGAATCTACCAGGGTTGACTATTTTTGTGTTTTTGATTATATCCGTGCCCCTGGCTTCATGTATGTGTGCACATATCGCCGCATCCGGCTCGTGTTTTTCAATAAATTCCCTCACAACACCCGATCCCACGTGTGCGCCCGCGGAAATCATATCAACTTTCGTGTTCTTGGGTGGGTTGTGTGTTACTTGTACTTTATATTTTGCGTCCTTTACGTCATTATAAGCCGCTTTCAACCCAGACTCGAGTTCATCTTCATCTGGTTCGTAAGCGGTGTTAAATGGTGTTTTCGCACCACCAAAACCATAAAACCCAACATCATCTATTATTTTCCCAACACCATGTACGCTCACATCGTCCTCTTCGAAGAACCCAACAACATCTATATCCCAATTACCGGGTACAGCCACAACCGGCTTTTCAAAACTCTTCAACTCTTCTAATATATAGAGCCCGATTTCCTCTTGTGAGAACCCCTTGGGTGATATATCTGTAAAATCACCCGGACACACAATAACATCGTATTTGAATTTGGATGCCTTCTCCAGGAATTGAATCATGTTTTCCACATCGTTATGTATGTCCCCAATTACCAAAATTCTCATTAAGATCTACCACCAATTACAATATAAATTATATTTCAGATTAATTTAAAATAGTGTTTCAACATGTCGTCAATAAAGAGAAGGGGATATAGAATAGAAAGAAAGATAAGGATGATTTTCGATGAGAATGGTTGGAAGACTATAAGATCTGGGGCCAGTCTCGGTGAAGCGGATTTGGTTTGTTTAAGGGGTGGGTCTTGTATATTTTTACAGGTTAAAGGCACTAAGGATAAGAAGTTCTATTATTATGATTATATGGAAGACGAACTTGAGGGGATGCCGTTTTATCTGGTCGTCGACTTCGGATACGGCACAGTGAGGGTGTTGAAGCCACAAAAGATAGTGACGCCGGATGATGGTGTTGATATAAACAATTTCCTGGAAAGGTTCGGTAATAAATAATATGATAAAAACCCAATATAGAATGGAGAAGGTGTTAATATATGCCAATGTTTGTCAAGGAAATAATGTCGACCCCACCAATAACAATAGAATTGACTGAAACCGCCAAGCACGCGGGCAAGAAGATGAAGGAGAAACGTAAGGGATTTCTAGTCGTTGTCAATAATGGTGAACCGGTTGGGGTGTTGTCTGATAGTGATTTGATACGGGAGATAGTTGCTGGTGGTAAGGACCCGGAGAAGGTTCTTGTGGAGGATATGATGAGCGCTCCGGTTATAACTACAGAGCCATCAGCTGAGGTAATGAGCGTGATCAATAAGATGAGGAAAACAAATATCCATAGACTTCCTGTGTTGGACGATAATAAGGTCGTTGGTATAGTTTCACTCACAGATATAGCAAGAAGTTCGCCAGAGATGTATTACCTATTGGAATACAGACAAAAGATGAAAACACAACCATTTATCATAAAGGAGGAAGTGACGTCCGGTATATGTGACAATTGTGGGAATTTCTCGGACAATCTTAAGGAAACTCCCGACAGTAGATGGATGTGTGAATCCTGCAGAGATGAGTTTTGAATGAATATAGGTTTGGAAGAATTGGGCATCAGTGGTGGGGACAGGATTGAGAAAATAACCACAAAGGATATAATATTTTCCAACGCCGACAGTAGTATATATAGTGTTGTGGATAAGGTTTCTACCAGTGACCACAGGCGCATACCTATACTTGATGGTGGGGACTTGGTGGGTATAATCACCAAGTCTGATATATTGAATGCGTTTCTACGTGAAGATGATTTTTCCGATAGCATATCAACTATAATGACTAGAGAAGTCATCACGTGCGATCATGACGAACCGGTGGAATATGTTATCAGGAAATTCAAAATATCCATGAGAGGGGGATTTCCTGTTGTAGATGGTGATAACGTGATTGGAATGGTAAGCGAGCGTGATTTTCTGGAAAGGGTTCCCATCAAAAAATACGGCCTCGATGTTAGTTCTGTTATGACGCGGAACCCATTTTTTATAGAATATGGTATTTCGATATATGACTGTTTAAAAATTCTAGTAAATAGTGGTTATAGAAGGTTGCCTGTGGTAGACCCTAATGATAACAAAAAACTCCTGGGTATAGTTTCAATCACAGATTTGTTGGATTTTGTACATGATAATGAATATGATATGGAATCCCTAGATGAGGGGCTGGATAAAGTAATTATAAAAGATTTGTATACTGTTGGCAGCAGTGATGATATTTCCATGGCCTGTATGATTATGAGCAGTAAGAATGTTGGTGGGGTACTCGTTTCTGATAAGGGCCAGCTTAATGGGATTATAACAGAGCGTGACATACTCGAAATCATCGAATAATTCACAATCTAAATTTTTTCAGGACGGTATATACAGGACCACGTCTGGTCAATTCACTCTCTATGATTTCAATTTCATTGATCGTGAAATCTTTAATATCGACATCCGTGTTCTTTATATCCGACATGGTCTTTTTCTTGTTTTTAATACCAGACACACGACATAGTGTTATATGGGGGTCATGTGATTTACCGCCTATGTTTTTATGTATTTCATCCATGATTGATTGTATGTTATTGGTGGTGTCCTTTACATCAAGCGCGATAACTCTTACATAACTATCATTTGGTATGAGTTTTATCCCGGTGATTTTTAGATTCATTTTTTCATGATTATTGCATATATCTTCCAATTTATCCGATATTTTATTCACACGCTCTTCAACAACTTCTCCTAGAAACGCCATACATATGTGTAAATTTTCACTCTCTACGAATTTACATTCTATATCCGGTGAATCTATTCGTCCCTTAATATTATCTATCCTTTCGATCACATTATCGGGCAATCTTATTCCTATAAAACATCTCATATCAACACCCATCAAGAATTTATATCTTAATGAAATATTAATCTCTGGAAAGAGTTAAAAATTAATAAACTCATAGTATAATAAAAGGTGATAAAGAATGGTCGATAGTAGAATAAGAGCAGCGGATGTAGTTGGAAGGACGATTATCAGCGAAGAAACAGGAAGAAAATTCGGCATAGTTAGCAACATAGATTTCATAACAGAGAGTGGTGAATTGTTGAATATGATTGTTGATCAGCCCACCAAACATTTGAATGATTTGGAGCTTAAGACAACCGATCGAGGAAAAATAATGATTCCGTTCAGTGCTGTTAAAAGTGTGGGAGACTTTGTTATAGTAAGTGAAAACGAATTAATCTAATTGGAAATTTTTTGTTTTTAGACCCCCATATCTAGTGGGCATATTATTAAATCCATGTTATATTTACTTCATCAACCCTCCATTTAGGTTTGATGAATGTGTCTGATATTTTCATCCCACCATCGGAGAGATATGACAATACCCCCGCCCAGGCAATCATTGCTCCACAATCTCCGGTGTATTTCATATCGACCACGCTCATATCAGCGCCCCGTTCTTCACACATTATACCGAACATCTCTTGGAGTCTTTTATTAGCGGCCACCCCCCCAACCAACAATATCTCATCTTTTTCAGTATGTGCCAGTGCACGTTCTGATACTTCGACCAGCATGGAAAAACACGTCTCTTGTATACTGTAAGACATATCTTCAGCAGACGCACCCTCGGTTATCTTTCGTTTTATGTCTGTCACTATACCTGAAAAACTCAAATCCATTCCTTTAACAACGTATGGTAATTCTATATATTCCCCACATTTGGCGAGACGTTCTATTTCGGGACCTCCAGGCGATTTTAGTCCGAGTTCTCTTGCGACAACATCCAATGCGTTTCCTATTGGTATATCAAGCGTTTCTCCGAATATCCTATAGAATCCACTTTCGAGACCTATGATTTGTGTGTTCCCCCCGGACAGATATACTATAATCGGATCGTTTACATTTGTCGTCAGTTTCCCTATCTCTATATGACCTACGGGGTGGTTGACACCGACTATATCGATTCCTCTACTCATTGAAATAAACCTCGATATGGACGCCCCTATTTTTAAACAGGGTGGTAACCCCGGCCCTTGTGCAAATGCTATTAGGTCAATATCATCCATTTCCAAATCGGATTCATCCAGGGCATTTTCTATAATTTTTGTAGATTTTTTTATGTGATGGTTTGAAGCGTCCCTTGGCACCATCCCCTTACCGGGCTTTGGTTTGAACATACTCTTAACATCTGCTAGAATTTCTCCGTCCGAGTCTACTATAGCAACTCCAAATGTGTGTGCTGTGGATTCAATACCCATGCAAGTTATTTTTTCTCCCATCGGAACACTCCCTTAATAATTTGTAATATAGAAAGTTTATAAAATGATTTATTGTTGTGTAGGTTATGTTGGTCGAAGAGCTTTCGAATTATGGAATAGAAGATAAATTCATATCAAAATTCAAGAGCCACGACATAGAATCTCTTTATCCACCACAGGAAAAGGCAATCGAATCCGGGCTCTTGGATAATGAGAATATGATACTTTCTGTACCCACAGCCGCTGGTAAAACATTCGTTGCAACATTGGCATCTATAAAAAAACTTAGTAAAGATGGGAGGAAAGTTGTATATATTGTACCTCTTGTGGCACTTGCTAACGAAAAATACGATTATTATAGAAAATTTTTCAAGGGGTGTTGGGATGTTGGTAAATCCGTGGGTAATCTGGATTCATCAAGTTCATACCTATCTAGATATGATTTTATAGTATGTACTACAGAAAAGCTGGACTCCCTGATAAGGCACAACGCTGGATGGGTACACGATATAGATTTGGTTATATTAGATGAGATTCATTTGTTGAACGATCCTTCAAGGGGCCCGACCCTAGAGATACTTATCACACAGTTGAGAGAACTCATACCATCCGCCCAGATATTGGGTCTGTCTGCTACAATACAAAATTCCGAAGAACTGTCTGATTGGCTGGGCGCTAAGCTGGTGAAGAGTGATTTTAGACCAGTTGATTTGTATGAAGGTGTGACATGTTCAAATAAGATAAAATTCCTAAATAAGGACGACTATGAATTGAAAAACACGGATGAGGAGTCAATATTGTCCAATACGCTTGATATGGGCAAGCAGGCCATATTCTTTTTATCATCTAGGAGAAATGCGGAAAGCCTTGCGAGGAGAATGACAGAGGTGACCAAAAAACACATAAGAGGGAATGAAATTATCGAATTAGAAAAATTGTCTGAAGATATTTTGAACGTATTGGAATCCCCCACAAGACAGTGTAAAAAAATATCCAGATATGTAAAACACGGTTCCGCATTCCACCATGCAGGGCTTTTGAAAAATCAAAAAGAATTGATTGAGAATGGGTTTAGACATGGGTTAATCAAATCAATATCGGCTACTCCAACACTGGCGGCCGGTATTAATTTACCCGCTTTTAGAGTCATATTGAGGGACACAAAGAGATATTATCCAGGATTTGGTTCTAATTATATCCCAGTGTTGGAATACAAACAGATCGCTGGCCGGGCCGGTCGTCCACAATACGACGAATACGGGGAATCGGTCATATTTGCTAGAAATGAAAACGAAGTCGATTCTCTGATAGACCGTTTCATATTGGGCGAACCAGAAGATATAAAGTCTAAATTGTCCATGGAACCGGTTCTTCGAATGCACGTATTATCATTGGTGTCCAATAATTTTGCTAGAACAGAAGATGATATTTTAGATTTTTTTTCAAAGACGTTCTATGCATATCAATATGGTGATATGTCATCTGTCGAGGTAAAGATAGATAATATTTTAGGCGATTTAATCAGATGGGAATTTGTGTTTCAAGACGGTGAATGCATAATACCAACTAAGATCGGTAAACGGGTTTCTGAATTATATCTAGACCCATTGACTGCTTTTGAATTCGTGTCCGCGATTAGGAAATCACATCCAATAAAGCCTTTCGGTATATTACAGTTGATATCAAATACAAGCGAAATGGGGAGATATGTGTCATTGCGGAAAAATGAATTTTCAGAATTACAGGAAGTTGTAATGGAACGTGAACATATGTTCTTGCAAGATATCCCGAATGAATGGGACCCTGGTATAGATGGATTTATGAAGAGCGTTAAGATAGCGATGATATTCGAATCTTGGGCCAATGAAATGAACGAAGACATCTTGTTGAAAAAATACAAAATTGCTCCGGGGGGTCTGCGGAGTAAACTCTATATAGCGGATTGGCTTCTGTATTCGTTGAAAGAGATCATGATGCTGACGGGCAAGAGTAGAGATTTGGGTAAAATAAGGAAAATACGCGTTAGGATGAAATATGGTGTTAATGAAGAACTGTTGCCTCTTGTCAAAATAAAACATATAGGCCGTGTTAGAGGTAGAAAGTTATATAATTCTGGTGTAAGAAGAGTTGCTGATTTGAGAAATGTTGGCATGAATCAGCTTTCCAATATCGTTGGGCCAAATATAGCATATAAAATAAAAAAACAGCTCGGTGAGGATGTTAAGAAACCCGACATAACTGGATCACCGGCTCAGACCAATTTAACAAAGTTCTGAGATTATGGGGTTGTTGGGATTTGAACCCAAGTTTTGGCCACCCGAGGGCCAGGTCCTAGACCAAACTAGACTACAACCCCTTCTTTTTGGTGAATGTCAAGAATCCGGTATGCATGATGCCCTTGGTCTTTGGTCTTATAGTTCGTTCGGTTTTCCACTCACGTGTTATAACTTCTATAGTTTTAGGACCTTTGAATTTCATATCTCTTATTTTTTCGATGCATCTTTCAAGATGGTCTATGGTCGGGGAATATATTACCAATTCACCACCAACTTTAAGGGAGCTGAACGATTCAGATATGACCTTATCAGCATCTTTTAGATCTAATGTTATTAGATCCA
This sequence comes from uncultured archaeon, assembly GCA_964400475.1. Lineage (GTDB taxonomy): Archaea > Aenigmatarchaeota > Aenigmatarchaeia > CG10238-14 > SCSR01 > CAYNTH01. Next base: position 16,621 of record CAYNTH010000008.1, read on the forward strand.
ACTCGGACTCATCGATGCCCTTGGTCACGTCTTTATTTTTTAGAGTGATATATTCGGATAACCCGGTCTTTTTAATATTCTCACTCGCTATTTTCAAAAATCTCTTTTCTCTTTCATAACTGTATATCTTGCAAGGCTTCAAGTGCTTCGCTAGGAATATTGTGAGATAACCACTGCCTGTTCCAGCATCGACAATTCTACTATCATTGCCAACACCCGTGTATGCTAATATTATACCCAAATCCTTTGGAGTTATTATTTGTGGTCCCCGTTTCAAATTGTTTCCAAACATCCGCTCACCTTTATCATATTTTGGCTTAATTCTAACATTTAAAATTCTATTCCTATAAATTAAAAACTATGAAAGCAAAGATAGTGACTACCTTCATAGGTTGTTTTGGGGTAGACGATGATAAGGTTTTGACTTATGTTAAATTCCCAAAGGATCCAGAAAAGATAGCCAGAAAAATAAGAGAGAGCGAAGAGAATAAAATACCAGAGGAAAAGAAGGTTGAGAAATATCTAAAAGAGCATGGATATAACGATGTTGTGAAAAAAGAATCGACTTTTATTAATGACAATCTCCCGGGATTGGCGATTGAGAAGGGCTTCGTTAAATCCAAGTCCGAATTTAATAAAATGATAACCAATGTATCTGTCCAATTGACAAAGAAAAAGATAAAGAAGGCAGTTGGTAAGGACAAATTGATAATGCAGGCAAGTGGTGCATTGGACGAACTTGATAAATCCATCAATATTCTGGTCGAGAGGTTGATAGAATGGTACGGGTTACATTTTCCTGAAATGGAGAAAATCATAAACAATAATGAAAGATATGCCAAGATAGTGGATAAGTTTGGAACACGTGATAGAATAAAGGACCCCAAGTTGATTAAGGTTAAGAATAACAGCATGGGAATAGATTTGGACAAACCGGACCAAGATGCCATTAAATCTTTCGCGGACGAAGTGGTTGATTTGTACGAATTGCGTGATCACGTTTCGAGTTATTTGGACAATATAGTCAAAGAACTGGCCCCGAACATGAGTGAGGTCGCTGGTGAGACACTTGCAGCCAAGTTAATTTCCTTATCGGGCGGGCTTGATAAGCTCTCTAAAATGCCGTCTAGCACAATACAGTTATTGGGTGCGGAGAAAGCATTATTTAGACATTTGCATGGCCGGGGTAAGAGTCCAAAACATGGCATTATCATTACTCACCCTCTTGTGCAGAAAGCACCAGCATCTGAAAGTGGCAAGGTTGCTAGACTGCTATCTGCTAAAATCTCGATAGCATCCAAGTTAGATTTCTTCTCCGATAAGAACAATGGTAAAGAATTGCGGAAAGAATTAGAAGAATCTGTAAAGGACGCGCTCAGGTGATGAGGTGCTATAGATGGTTAAAAAATATGGGAATTTTGATGGAGTATATTCAACAAATGGAAAATTGGCAACTAAAAATCTGGTCCCGGGCAAACGGGTATATGATGAAAAACTCATATCAAAAAAGGGCACAGAATATAGAACTTGGGACAAATATCGGAGTAAACCAGCGGCTGCCTTAAAAAAAGGCATATCAAAATTCCCCATCAAATCTGGTAAGACTGTTCTATATCTGGGAGCAGCGTCCGGTACGACCGTTTCTCATTTTTCAGATATTGTACAGGGAGATGGTATCATTTATGCGGTTGAATTTTCAGAGAGGGTTTTGAGGGACCTCGTTCCGCATGCTCAAATAAGGGGCAACATAGTTACTATTTTAGCAGATGCCAGAAAACCGGACGAATATTCTGATAAGATTTTTGGGAAGGTTGATGTTATATTCGAGGATGTTGCCAGCAAAGATCAGATAGCTATATTGATTAGGAATGCGGAGAGATTTTTGAAGCCAGACGGGTATGCTATGATTGCAATCAAATCACAAAGTATCGATGTAACTAAAAATCCTGATGAAATATACAAAAAATGTTTGATACAATTGAAAAAGCACTTTGACATAATCGATAAAGTTAAGCTCGACCCATATGAAAAGATGCATATGTTCCTCGTGATGAGATATAAGAAATAGTTACACGTCCCAGCACGTTTGTCCAGATTTACACCCACCTGTCACTCCTATATTCCTACATTTTCCACTACATGTTATTGAAGTGCCATAACCTGAAACATATGTGGAGTCTGAAACAGGGGTTGTGTTCCAATAACTCGTTGTTAGTGTTCCACCAGAAGAAATATCATCTTCTGACCCACCTCCTATATCACCAACGATACTCCCATTGGCAGTAATACAAGTAACATCTTCTATAGTGTTCGAACCAGGATTGGTTAAGATAACTGCATTATCGTTAGCTGTAACAACGCTGATATAAGTTCCTGCACAGCTGGTCTGATTGGATGTAGAGGTTTCCACACTTTCAGTTGTTGTTGTTGCATATCCCGTTAACCATAAACTTAGAATCCCACCTACAGCCACTGTGAATGCCACAAGCAACACAACAGCTATCATCGGACTAATACCTTTCGAATTCATATTATCTAAGCATTAATTGTATCTCTTATTTAATAACCTTTTTCTAACAAAAGGACATAATTAAAAAACTCTCCTCAGTAGTGAGGAGATAAAATAAACTTCCCATTCATAGACGATATTCTACCGGTCTTTTCGTCAAACCCAATATTTGTTATTTCTAGCATTTTATCACAAAAAATATTATCTGAATTGAATGACACCTGGTCTATGATACATGCCCACATCGAACCCTAGGATGTTCTTCTGGTTTCTATGGGGGACCTCCTTGATATGATTATTATCTAGAAAGCTTCTACCACAGTTCTTACAAAACACCCTATTCTGTCCATGACCATCTACAAATTTCATGATTCTGTGGGAATTGCATCTTAGACAGTTCATTTTAATCACTTTCCTAACAAAGAAATAGATTTCAATATATACCCTATTTTCGAAGGAGTACACTTCCGGTGAGAATTCAGTTGTTTAATATATTGTCGATTTCCCTAACAACGCATTCTTTGAACTCATCGAATTCTTCCGGGGATATCGAACCGCCTGCAGCGTGTCTATGCCCACCACCACCAACGCATTTTTGCATAATCTTCCCTAGATGCACGCAACCACTCTGGCATCTGGCATGTATCTTTAATCTGCTACCACGTTTTTCCAGAAGAAATATTATTTTTTCTCTTTTATCTGTGCTAATGGATGTCACAACCGGTGATCCCATTCGCTCTATTTCAGGATATATTATAGATATTACAATATTATCAATGGTTTCAGAGTTCTCCCAAAACTCATTTTTAGATTTTTTATAGTTCTCTGTGAATATCTCGTAAGACTCTTTAATCTGGCCGTTTTTTTTCAAATCTTGTAGGCTCTCGCAACTTATCAATATTTCAAGTATGTCCCTGAGGCCAATTTCGGTTTTTCCAGACACGGCCGTTAATATTGAACTATAAAGCAAGTTACTCGCTTCCCAGAACTTAGTTTCAGGGATGTCGTCCTTTTTTTCAGCATTTGTCCACTTGGTTATCAAATCCTTGCAATCATCAAATGCATAGTCCCCGACAGTACCCAGGACAGCGACCCACTCTTTATCGGTGATATCAATAATATTTGAAAAAAATTTATACGTCACATAACTGGCTGGTTGGTATATTTCTTCCTCCGAGAATCTGGGATTTATGTAGATTATATTGTTTGTGTTTAGATTTTTTCGGAGCATATGATGGTCTATTATCAGGCCACTTATATTTTCAGATTCTGTGTATTTGGTAAGATGAGGGACATCCAGATCTAAAATTATGAATTTGTTGAATTTTTTAAACAGGTCATTTTTTGCAAGTTCTTCAAAATCTTCCACCCCGGTTGCGAAAGTTTCGACGTTATCAACACCCATTTTTCTTAAGGCAGATACTGCTAATGCCGCGGAGCAGTATCCGTCAGTATCTATGTGGTGTATTAGAACCAGATTATCGTCTTTTTCAATATCCTTGATGAATTTCTCTCCCTTAGACAATACATCCGAGTAATCTTTATTTGTCAATCTCTTCACCAAAATCCTTCAAAGAAGCGTCATCCATAAGCATCATCTTAATCGCTTGTTCCGCTTGTGATGAATGTTCAAGTGCGGAATATTCGATTAATGACAGCATATTGTCTAGTTTATGTAAGAGTACGGCCTCGAAATTCATTGGCGGGGTCGGACCGGTCTCCCCGAAATGTGATGCCACAATATGTATGATTTCCTCTGGGAACCCACGAGAATATAATTCAGAAGTAATTAACATTGTATGGTCTAACATAATACCGGTGTGTTTCAGTCCTTTCGGGGTATCCTCCCATTGGAATATCTTCATTATGTCGTGAAGTAGAGCAGCAGCTATCAGGTTGTCCTTATCCAAGTCTATCCCATAATTATTTTTTAGGATGCCCGACATCATTTCACAAGATTCGGTCAGTGCTATCGTATGGTTCAACACATCGCGTTTTACTGGCATGGCGTTCGGACCCATTGAGAATGGAGTTACTGCCTTTTTGATTTCCATCCGAGGATAATCTTTGAAATATTTGTTACTGGGTGTTGGATTTTTTAGAAAATCTACTACCATTTTGCGTAGATTATCGTCTTCGATCTTCTTAGACAAATCAATGAGTTTATCCATTACTCTCATCTTGCTTTCCATTTATCCAAATAGTGCTGACAGCCCTTCTGCAGCTTCTTCAGCCTTTTTCTCATCGTCTTCTTCATCTTCCTCTTCCTCAGCGGCTTTTTCCTCACTTGCCGGAGCTGATGCAGCCACACTAACTGCGGCCTTCTCCATAGCTTCGTCTATGTCAACCCCTTCCAGAGAAGAGACCAATGCCTTTATCTTAGCCTCGTCAACTTCTATACCAATACTTTCAATTATTTTCTTGATATTTTCCTCGTTAACGGGTTTCTCGGCCGAATGAAGCAACAATGCTGAATATACGTATTTCATCAGACTTACACCTCCTCATTATTGCTATTTTCTTCTTTCAAATTATCTTCCTCTTGGGTTTCTGTTTTTTTCTCTTCAGTTTTTTCTGCGGTTTCACTCGAAACTTTTTTCTCGTCCTCTTCCTCAGCTACGTCTTCCTTTTTCACTACTTTTTTCAGAGCGTTCGCCTTCATGGAAGCTTTAGATAATATATAATTGATATTCTCTTTTGTAGGATAGTCGATATTCACAGATAGGTTTATAGATTTCTGGAACGCGGCCGGCAACATGCCAGGATATTCCAAAACTAGTTTTAAAACACTTTCCTCATAAATCATACCATCTTTGTATATTGATACAATATTTAGGGTCACATCAATTGGTTCTATATCCAGCTTTCTCAATATATCTGCTTGAGACGTGTCAATCTCTTCACCAGATTTGATGAATAGTTTGTCCTTTCTAAGTACGATTTTACCTCCTTCTATGGTCGCGGGCAGCTTAACCTTTTTGAATTCGCTTATGGCAGGCCCAGCCATCAAATTGGTTGGTCCCGCATGGACCCATATGTTCTCATCTGGTACATCACCCGGCTTTGCAGTTGTCTTAAATTTCAGGTTCTTGACTAATTTGTATAATTTAAATGGACCCTTATCGGAGAGAATCAGTGCAGGTTGTCTTGGATAGAAATCCTCTATTTTCTTGATATTCCCATTATCCAATTCTTCAAGTGCGTGGTTGAGAATTGTTTTTTTAGTCATCTTTATCACAGCTTCTCCACGGAGTTCTTTTTTGATCTGTTGTAGTTGTTTGCTCGGCATCTTGTACATGTCAACTAGTCCAATGACTGTGTGTGATTCAATTAATTTTTTCACATTCTTGACCTTTTGGATCTTTTCTTCTTGAACCATACAATTCACCTAATCTATTTTAACCGGTTTGCTCATGGTCAGTTTAATCATAACATCGTCTATGTTGTTCCTGCCCTTGGGCAAATTTTTCTTCAAATAATCTAAAACATGTTCCACGTTCTCAGCAATTTCTTTATCTTCCATCTTTTCTGTCCCAACAATACATTGTATTGCTGGTGAATCCTTGATTTTTATCCTTATACTTTTCTTGTACATATCGACCATTCTTTTATGGCCTCCAACTATCGGTTTAGGCATTTTTCCCCTCGGTGCAAGTATTTTGCCGAGCTTTTTACCTATTTCGACCATTAGTTCGGGGTCGGCTAGAAGGAAGTTCGTATTTTTCGCCATTTTTCTGAGTGATCTTTTGTCATTGGCGAATTTATCTATGTCGTCTGTACCGTATATTTTGTATCCATTTTCCTTTATTTTGTCCGAGAATATTGCTATTTTTGCTTCTTTTCCCCTTCCATTCGGGAGCACGACGGATTCTTCCATTTTGTTTTCTGGTTTGTTTATATCTAATAACTTTAGATTCACGATTAAGTCAAAACTTTGGGTAAAATTTCGATCCTTAGAATTAGACCTTACTTCTTTGATAGCACTTAATATATTTTCATCCATTTCAATCCCTCCTGCCTTGGCAGTCTATGGGCGGTTAAATTTGTAAAAGTTATTTGTTAATAAATACTTAAAAAGGTTATGAGATTTTGTTAGGGCCAAATTTTATTCGAATAAATGATCCCACTTACCATCTTCCATCTCCTTGATAATATCTTTCGGCGATCTTTCCTCTATCTGGATACCGTTCATTGACACTATCGTACCTACAATTTGTTTTACAGCCGCTTTTAGGTCTTTTACGAGCATCTGGTCCATTTTTATTTTCGCAACTTTGATTATCTGTTCCATCGATATGTTCCCAACTACGGTCTTTTCCTCAAGCTCTTCCTCATCTTCATCTATTGCGGCCTTTTCTATGCCGATCTCTTTCTTTATGAGGCTGGTTGTTGGGGGTATACCCACCTCAATCTCGTATTCCTTTGTATCCTTGTCTATTATAATTTTAACAGGTACTTCCATCCCTTGGTATTCGCTCGTCTCCTCATTTACCTTTTTGAAAACGTCCCCTATATTCAGTTTGTAAGTCGAAAGTTTTTGCGCTGAATTAGGTCCAGGGCTGGCCTTGCCACCTTCAACTAAAAGTTCGATTTTATCCTTTGCTCCCATTTTATTCACTCTCCAATATTTAAGAACAGACTTTTTAATTCTTTACTATTTCGCCTTCTCTGTCAACTTGACGAATTCGACGTTTACCGTTATCGGTATTGGCACTGTCACATCAAGCAATTCTATTGTGACCTCTCTCTTTGTTTTATCATATCTCGTTACCTTTCCACGCTCTCCTTTGAAAGGACCGCCTATTACTTCCACTATGTCGTTAGCATTCAATTCAATTTTAGCTTTCTTGGGGTGTAGAAATCTCTTTATTTCAGATATGTCTATTGCCTTTTTGATAATCCCTCTAACATGTGGAACCATCTGGGTGACTTTTTCAATCTCCCTTAATTCACCTTCGATAAATATATATCCCCTAATCTCTTCCGGATGAACTATCGCATCTATTTTCAATTCTTCGGAATTCACTTTTGTTGCAATTGAATCCAGCACCAAATTCTCTCTTCCTACCACTGTTTTTATCGTGTATATCATCAAATCACTTACCAATAATTAAATCAAGTTCTGTTTTAAATGTTTTCCATTTATCCAATAGGTGTAATTATTGAAATTAAATATATAATAAATCCTATCAGCCCCACAACTATCAGCCCGACAAAGCATATTTTCAAGGATTCTAAAAATTGAGATTTATTTGGTTTTTCAGCAATTTTCAGAACTCTAAAATAGTTTTTCAGAGTCTTTTTAAGATTAAATCCCATTAATTCCACCGCTACTCCAGGAAGTCAACTCCTAGTACTTGTTCTATGTCCTTTTTAGATTTTTCGTCTGGTTCTCTGTGCCCGAAAATTTGTGGAGATTTCACACCGGTTATGACAAGCAAAGCCCTTATCTTATTTCCAAAGTCCTCGGATATCTGAGATCCCCATATTATTTTGGCATCATCTGACAATCTGGATGAAACCGCTTCAACTATTTGTTGTGCTTCCCTCATTGTAATGTCCTCCCCACCAGTAACGTTGATGAGTGCACCTTTAGCACCTTCGATGTCCACAGATAACAGCGGATTGTTCAAAGCTCTTTCAACAGCTTCAAACGCCCGGTTTTCACTGTCACTTTCACCAAGGCCAATCATCGCAATCCCGCCATTGCCCATAACTGCTCTGACATCTGCGAAGTCTAGATTTACAAGGCCCGGTTTCGTGATTAGTTCGGCCGTTCCTTTCACAGCATTAACTAATATCTCATCGGCTATTTTGAATGCCGTTGATATACTAACATCCGGAACAATTTCTAGTAATCTATCGTTTGGTATAATTATCAATGTATCCGCTGCTTTTTCCAGTTTTTCAAGACCCTGTTCTGCATTATCTCTCCTGTGCTTACCTTCCATCGAGAACGGCATTGTGACAACCGCTACTGTTAATGCACCTTGCTTCTTGGATAAGTCTGCCACGAATGGAATACTACCTGTTCCAGTTCCACCACCCAACCCACACGTTAAAAATACTAAATCTGCCCCTCTCAAAGCTTCTTTCAAATCACTCTTGCTTTCCCTTGCCGCTTCCATTCCCAATGTAGGATCAGACCCGGCTCCGAGACCACCAGTTAGTTCTTTTCCAATCAAGATTTTTTTGTCAGCGTCCGTATATAATAAGTCCTGCGCATCTGTATTTACTGCAATCGTTTCCGCACCCTCGATGCCGACTTCCATGAGCCTTGTTATAGTATTGTTTCCGGCACCACCGCAACCGACGACTTTGATTTTTGTTTCCCTGGCTTCCATGAGAGACATTATCTTTTTGTCGTCTCTGTTCACGTCCCCATCCTTTATCTTCTTTTTTAATTGTTTTACGCCCATGACTATCAACAAAATTTGAACTAATAATTAATTCAGAAATGTAAATATTTATTTACCCTTGGTCTCTTCTTCTTCGGCATCATCATTATCTTTTTCGAATACTTCCGAAATTTTGACCTTATCTACATCACACCACTTAATAACGTTCTCGGCAATCATCTTCTTCAATTGCCTTACGATATCCACATCCTTTTTGATTATAATCTCAGCTTCTTCCTTGGACGATTCCACTTTTATATCATCTGTTACTCCTGTGAAATATCCTACAACAGCCTTAATTTTCTCATTTTTGTCCTTTACAATGGATTTAATTTCTATATCATATTTCAATATCTTGCCGGCGAGCGGATGATTGAAATCTACCTTTACCCGTCCACCACCAACACTCAATATTTTGCCTTTCATATTCCCGACATTGATGACTGCCCCAGGATAAGGATCAAGTTCTTGGTCTTTGAATTTGGATTTGGATATCATTTTTATTAGATTCTCTTTTCTTTTACCAAATCCCTTTTCTGGTGGGATTTCCACCTCTTCTTTTGCACCAACTTTCATTTTTTGTATGGCTTCATCCAATCCATTTATGAGAAGCCCGGATCCTAAAATAAGCGTGACCGGACCGTAATTGGATTTAGGATTATATACATCTTCTTCTTTAGCAACGTCTTCTTTGGTCAAATCAAAAATTTTCCCAGTTTCCTTGATTCTTCCTACATAATCGACTTTTACAAAATCTCCCGGCTTCATTAGTAATAAATCTCATAGCACATTTAAAAGTCTTTACCAGAATTCGAATATGTTGATATTTATGTTATGCGGGGGGAGGGATTTGAACCCTCGAAGGCACTAAGCCACAGGGTTTCTTATTTCATCATCTTGATATCTGCGCTTAAGTCATGAAAACTTAAGCCCTGCGCCATTGCCAGACTAGGCGACCCCCGCGTGTTTTAAAAATGACATTCTCTTTATTTAAATTGTTATCTTAGAAATAAATTTAGCTTTCTATGAGGCTGTGACCTTGAGTTATAGTTTGTCTACTGCCTTTTTGAAATCTTTGGTCTTGTCCCTTAGGATTTCTATAGATATTTTGATTGTATCTTCCGCAGCTATCCCGCTGGCGGATTCTACGTTCAACACGAACGAATCTTCGATAGGACTAACTTCTATTTCACCATTTTCAGAAATTTCTACACACTTGTTACATAAATTGCATTTAACTGGGTCAGTTATTACCAGTTTGTCATCTTTGATTTCGAAAACATCCTTCGGACATATTTTTTTGAATTTTTCTAAATCCTTTTTTGCAATATCGTTTATTGATATTTTCGGAAGATTTTTGTACCCGACAACTGCTCCCTGCCATTTGGCATGTTCTTTACCAGTCCCAAGTTGTGCTGTCGCGGTCAGTTCTATTTCCTGATCATCGAAGAGTTCAACGATCGGTATTTTTTCTATTGCCGGTTGTACACTATCATCCGTTGTTTTCAAATCATCTGAATAAACATAACCTGGACCTTTCTTCTTCAAACTTAATTCAACTTGACAGCTCGTGCATCCCTCTCCATCACATTTACAGTCTTCTGGCAAGTTGTATACCTTTTCGTCGTAAGTCAATGGAACTTGTCCCAATCTGTTTGCAAACAGCTCATCGGGCATGGCCGAATCGTTTTTTCTGAGATTCACCCATTCTATGGCCATTGTTGGTATCTCGGATATCATTACCCTTCTTAATGATCCGATGAACGAGGGTTTAACACCTTCTACGACAAAACTTACCTTTCTTTCCGACTTTTCTAGTATCTTAATTTTCATTCAATCCACTTTTGATTTTTTTATGTATATGAATTATCCCGTATCAATAATAAATTAAACTCTGCGTCCCCGCCTGCCACCCTTCCTTCTGGTTGTATCGTGCGGTACTGGAGTAACATCTTCTATAACACCTATTCTGAGTCCAGTTCTCGCAATTGTCCGTATGGCGGGCTGTGCCCCTGCGCCAGGAGATTTTGAATAATGTCCTCCTCTTGCGCGCACCTTTATGTCGACTCCCCTTATACCCAGTTCTCTGGCCTTTTCAGCCGCTCTTCTTGCCGCCTGCATTGCCGGGAAAGGATCACCCTGATCTCTATCTTTGTTGGTCATCATGCCCCCGGAATATTTCGCAATCGTTTCCGCGCCAGTTATGTCTGTTATATGTACCATCGTATTATTAGAAGTACTATAAATGTGAGCTATTGCCCATTTGTCTTTCTTGTTTTTCATATTAAATCACTTTTTATTAAATAATTAAGATAGTAACGCCTTTTTCATTTTCTCCGATAGTTCGATTATATCCTCTTCGGATTTCAGTACAATTCTACTGGGGGATTTTGCTCTCCTATTCCCTATTTTGATATGTCCATGAACAATCAATTGGCGTGCCTGTGATGGTGTGTTTGCAAATCCGTTTTTGTGAACTATGGTTTGCAGTCTTCGCCTCAATATATCCTCTTCCACAAGACCCAACACATCGTCCAACCCATCGCCTTTTTCTAGGATGCCCAGTCTGATTAATTTGTTGATGAGGATTTTTTCCTGTTCTTTGTCATTAACTGATACCAACCTTCTGGCGAGTCTCCTGTATTTCCTCAGGAAAGTTTCAGCATTCCATATTTCCTTTTTTCTAACAAGACCGAATTCGTCCTTCAATTCTTTGTCCCGCTCTATCCTCGCTTTGTCCCACAATATCATGGGTCTTTTGTATTTTTTCTTGGATCTTTTCATATAACCACTTATTTGGATTTTTTCTTGCCCCTCTTCTTTTCACCTGCGGCCTTTTGCGCCCTGACGGATTTTCTTATAACACCCACTGTCTCCCCACCACGGAACGAGCTCTTAGTCCTCTGTCCTCTAACAGGCAGTCCCAGCATGTGTCTTACACCCTTGTACGTCTGTCTATCCACCATTCTTTGGATATCAAATTTTTTATAAACATCAACATCAGCCGAAGTGAGATGCATATTTTCCCCAGTTTCTATATCTTTTCTCCTGTTGAACAACCATTTAGGTAAATCCGTTTCATGGATATTCTTTAGGCTTTTTTCCAATCCACTTATTTCCTCTTCTGTTAGTGCGCCCAATTTTTTATCAGGGTCAAGACTAGTGCTTGTGCAGAATGCATTCGACATCGAATGACCAATTCCTTTTATTTTTAAGATGGCCTTTTGTATCGGTTTTTCTCCATCCAAATCTGTTCCCAACACACGTATAATTACCTTTGACATTCCCTCTCTCCTGCTCCTCTTAGGGGCGTCTCTTTTTTTGCCTGTCGATTTTTTCTTCTTTGCCATTTTTTCACGTCTTCATTTCCTTAAATGGTTAAACATTCCATTTTAATAACTATTATAATCTATTTAAATCATTTTAAAGCTTTTACCCTCTTTAAGTGGACCAGTCGGGATTTGAACCCGAAGCCTCCACCAATTTGGTAGAGATTGCCTGCACCCAACTAAACAAACATTTGAGCTGTAAGGTGGCGATCTACCATTGATCTACTGGCCCTTGGAGAATAATTTCTATTTTTGAGTTTTCTTCTTAGCCCATTTCAGCTTTTTGGGATTGCGCCCCATCTTGAAGTTTTTCTTGCACTTGCTGGAGCACCAATAATGTATAGTACCGTCTGTTTTAACGTACATTTTTCCAGTGCCAGATTTTATTTTTTTCCCACAAAAAGAACATTTCATATCAACTACCTCGTTATCTAGAACTCATCTTACCCGAGGATTCCATTTCGGTCTCCCTCAACATTAAAATATCGTGCGTTCTAACCCCGCCAATTATATTCCTTACAAGTATCTTTCCCTTGTTCGGTCCGTCCAGGACTTTACATCTTACTTGTGTAACTCCCCTTACTCCTGTTCTACCGAGTACTTGCAATACTTCTGCGGGATATGCGTCTGCCATTCAAATCAACTACTTGCCCAATTTAGATACTATCTCTTTGAGGAGATCAGAATTCCTATCAACTTCTATTACAGCAACTGCTGCTGAAGGGACATTCAGCCCAGATGCTCTTCCCAATTCCATTTTATTTGGGACATATGCATACGGTATGTCTTTCTCTTCACACAACAACGGCAAATGCATCACTATCTCTTTCGGATCAACATCCTCCGCTATTATCACTAGTTCTGCTTCTCCTCTATCTATAGCTTTAGTGCTCTCGTTGGTTCCTTTTCTGATTTTTCCAGAGTTCGCAGCTACTTCTACCAATCTAAGGACCTTGTCTATAAGGTCTTTCGTCATATCGGGTTTTTCAGCCATCTTTATTCACTATTTTTAATTAATATATATCGTTATCTCTTAAATTACTTTTAATCTTATTTATGCGCAAAATATAAAACTATATCCTTTTTAGCATGCTCAACTCTACAGAACCCCGTTCTCATCAATTGTAATATGTCACCCTTTTTGGCTTTTTCTATAGACGGTTCCATCAACGCCTTTTTTCGTTCACCGTTCGGCATAACAATTTCAACTTCTACGTTAGGTTCGCTGACCCAATGTATCTTAGACATGTTCACATCCACATCACTTGATATGAATTCGAAGTCTTTGTTGAAATCGACCGTGCAGAGGTTGATCAACCCAATCTTCTTATCTTTGTATCTCTTGTAGTCCTTTTTTTCAATATAGATTTTGTCAGAATCGATCGGGATTTCCCTGTTACCATGCTTCGGGTAATCTGGATGTGATGGGACAGTTGCGATATTATTCAAATCATCTCTATCAACTGATTTCAATGAGATTTCCATCGGATCCAGCACAGCGAAATATCTCTTAGCATCAGCGTCTATCAATTTCCTATTTTCTGCATAGAGTATCTTTGCCGGTACAGAGACGTCCGCCAAACTCATCCCCATCCGCAATATGAATTTCCTAATGGCTTTCGGGCGTATGCCCCTCTTTTTCAACGATTGTAATGACCACGTTCTCGGATCACCCCAACCATCTAACTTATTTTGTTCTATCGCTACTCTGGCATTGCTCTTGCTCAATTTCATCTCATTGAGTTTCAACATACCATAATGTAGGAATTCGGCCTTGTCCCAGCCAAATTTATCCCATATGAATTCTTCCATCTCATCTTCTATTATCAAGTCCTTGCCACGAAGTATGTGTGTCATGCCTAATTCATGGTCGTCGATCGCCCATGAGAATTCCAGCAATGGCCATACGTGGTATTTGTCACCGACTCTCGGGTGTTCTCGATTACATATTCTCAACAATACCCTATCACGGAACGCCGGGTTTTTATGTTTCATATCAGTCTTGAGTCTTACAACAGCGTCTCCCTCTTCAAATCCACCATTCATCATCTTCTTCCATAATTTCAAATTTTTCTTCACATTGTGCTTCCTGTGGTCGCATTCGATCCCCATTATCCTCCCCTTTCTCAGTTCCTCCGAAGAACACATGCATACGTACGCCCATCCGTTTTTGATCATCTCTTCTGCATACTTGTAAAAAATTTCCATCCTATCGGATTTGTAATGGGTTTCGTGGATTGTAATCCCCAACCAATCCAGACCATCCTTGATAAGGTCGTATCCATTCTGCAACAGATTTTTTTCTTCACTTCCTATGGTATCATCGTATACCAGAATTAGCTTCCCGTCATTTCGTTTGACGTATTCATCATTCAATATCGCCATCCTAGCATTCCCAATATGTAATGGGCCCGACGGATATGGTGCCATTCTCATAACAACTTTTCGATTGTCTGCATTTTTCAATTCAGGTAGACCATACTCGTCTTCTGTTTTTTCTTCTATCTCAATATCGAATTCATCTAGCGTTTCTTTCTGTTTTTCAAGCGACCAAGAGTTGACATCATCCACGACTGATTCGATAATTTTTCTGGTTTTTTCCAGGTCACCCTTTAGTTCAGGGTGCTCTCCTAGAAGTTTACCCAGTACAATATTCGTCTTAGTCTTACCATCATATTGAACGGCATTTAATATGGCGTGTTTTAGTATAAGCCTCTTATTATCCGCTGATTCTTCGACCATAATTAGAATTGTCCCAATAAATTATTAAGTTACTGTCGGCTATATCAGCATGCTCGCATATCCGACCACCGAGTTCTTATTTTCTGTTGTATCAGCAGATGTGCCGTATTTCAACAGCTTTCCCTTTTTAGACCCCAATTCCTTTGCTGCAACGATTGCCGTTGCCACCGCCCCAAATCCACAGACACTAGCATTCTTCTTGCGTATGCGGTCGAAAAATCTTTTTTCATCCATCTTTTTAATCGCATCCAACACAGAGCTGTCGATTTTTTCGGCTTCATGTTCCGGTATATAATGAGATAAGTCTGTGCTTGCGATTATGAACCATTCCTCATCACTTTCCTTTATAGACTTGGCTATCGATTCCCCCAATTTTCTGCACCCGTCCAATAAGATGTCGCTGGGGGTTTCATTGGATATGGCTATTGGGACTATCTTAATACCATCGCCGAGCTTGTATTGGAGAAACGGAAGCTGTGCTTCTATCGAGTGTTCGTTTTGATGAACTATGAAATCGTTTTCCAAAAATTCACATTCGTTTGAAATTGAATCCGTCATTCCCTCGTGAACAACAACCCCACCCAACGGCGTTTTCCATAAACCCTTCTTCATGCTCGCGTATTTGCTGCCGAAAGTGTAATGGCTCGGTCCCAATATTATGTAGTTCATGGGCCAGTCCTTGTCAATACGTGAATAAAACTTCGCGGCTATCCATCCAGAATATTCATATCCTGCGTGCGGAACTACGGCACCCACGATTTTTTTCTTCTTTACCTTCCGTCCCTTCTTTTTTTCCTTTGACGCTCTCCTAAAGCACGCGTCCAGTTGTTTTTTCAACTTTTCTGGTTCGATTTCGTAAAATTTTCCAGCTATTATAGGTGAACGAATCGGCAACATCTTTTTGACACACTCCCAACATAATAATTGTATTCATTCATGGTTAAATTTTTTGATTTAACGTCTGACTCCACCCCAAATTATGGGAATATTCTCGAATATCTATGTTCTAAAAATAAATATACCCAATACTATAATTAATTAGTTTAATATGGTAGCAAAAAAGAAGAACCCGGCGATGCATTTGTTCTTACACACTAAACCAGTGAAGATTTTGGTTAATTTGAAAGAGGCTCCTAAATATGCGACCATATTGTCCAAGGAAGTCGATTGTACTTATTCCCATACGGTCAAGGTTTTGAATCAATTCAAGAAATTGGGCCTTGTCAAGTTCGAGAAAAAGGGGAGAATCAAGATAGTTACGCTGACTAGTTCTGGTAAATCGCTCGCGCACGATTTTGAGGGAGTGTTGATGCACCTCAAAAATGTGAAATGAATTTTAATACCGCTAATGGGTATATTTATATTCATAACAACGATTATATTGGCATAGCGTGTTAGGCAATTGCCAAATCATTATCGAGGAGATTAAAATGAGAAAGAGAATAAAGAAAATAACAAAGAAAATCAAGAAAAAACTTAAAAGGTAAGTAGAAGCGATAATTAATCTTCGCAGAGTTCGATTATTCTTCTTGACCTATTTTTAACTTTTTCTAAAACACGATCTTAACGTGGTCAAACAGTCCGGGCATATGTTAAGGAACCTGTATTTTCTGTGCTTTGAAATTAGTTTGAAAGTCTCTCCCTTATTGTGACAAAAATCGCAAACTCCGTTACTGTGACCATCTTCGACCGTGAGTTTTTTAATACCTCTTCTTGTTGCCATTCATAATATATTGTTTTACAGAAACAATATCTTTTCGTTTTCACTACTTCGTTCAAATGAATAGTTTTAAATCAATAATAATCCATGCTTAATGTTATGTCCACAAGATACGATCCATCCAAGGTGCATGTCAGCAGGTTCAATATCATGGCACCGGTATACGAGTCCAATTTGAAGACTGAGGAGGAATTGTTGTTTTGTTCCGGTTCCTTGTACAAACAGTTCAGCGATTATTACAGGAGATTCACCGGGTTGTCCGCTGAAGACAGATATTTATTGAAACAGGAATACAACCAACTGGGCATCGTTGATTTGGAGAAGGGTGTTTTGCCAGCAGCTGTTTCCAGCAAGAGCAAGTTGTTATGCAGGTGGTTCGGCACCAATCTGAAATCGGACAGTATTGGACTTTACCGGATAAAGAACGGGGAGTTTGGTAGCGACAATGTATTATTTGCAACAAGACCGCTCATGGAGAATATCAGTGTGTTGGATATAAAGGATGGGGACGTAGTCAAAGTGCACGCGCTCAAGTATAAATCATCCTCGAGGGATTATAGGATATAGTTGGTAATATGGAAATCGTAACTGTGTGGATGTTGCTCGCGATACTTATGTGCGGTTTTATTTTCCAGAGCATTTTGCACAGCGGCGTCAGAATCATAATTTATCCGCTTTCGCTGATCCTAGGCATTTTGACATCGAAATATTCTTCCTATCATATATTGTCTTTCAATTTAGGTATGATGTTGAGGGCGTTAATTGGCGGGTATTGGCATTGCGTTTTGTTGGAAACATTTTGTCTGCTGTCCGGGATAATCATAGGATTGATGTTCATTTAGTCCAAGTGGGTACGATATATATAAATTTGTAACGATCTGTTTTTTATTTGGTAGTATGGAATCGATTGATGAGAGAATCCGACAAAAAGAGAGAGAAATTCGGGAATTAAAACTTCAAGAGATTGAATTGAAACGTGCTGATTTGAGAGAGATTGGAAAAGTATCCGATTCTTTGGACGATCTTGTTTGTGATCAACACGGCAAACCAGGATTTATCGAATTCCAAGCATCTTTATTTTATCGCGCACCTGTAGATTACGCCGCGTGTTCTTCTTGTGTAGAAGAGGAGTTAGGTAAGTTGAAGAAAACGCTGGATGATGTTGAAGTTAGCGACGATGGAAAGTTAAATTGGTCACCACATAATGCGTCAGTAGCATATTTGTGCAAACCCAATTTTGGTGGCGACGGCGGGTGCGGTTGGGTAATTGGAACTCCTATTGAAGAATATTACAAATCTCCTCCTGAAACTTGGTCAGCATTGGCCGGTAGAGAAGGGAATAACTACTCTTGTAAGATATGTGGGACATATCTGGGGTCTAAATGGTCAGTGGTTAGTTGATATCTGTTTGGTGTTACTATTCTGAATATGGTGTGTATTAGAGTTAGATTGAAATCTCTTGGGTTGTAATCTTTTCTTATGTCTGTAGTATCCGAAGGGTATAGGGCGATTTCACAAGTGTTCGAAACCGATTATTATTCCAGTAATCATTTGTTCATATCAGATTTTTTGTTTTCAAGTCTGGCCTCTGTGTATCCTTTGGTAGGGCAGGATACTCCAAAAGATGTGATAGATGTTAAGGTACATCTCATGTACAATAAGAATCCGATAAGGAGGATGATGAAGTATCCCTTTGAGGCACAGAAGAGCGATATCGCCAGGCAGATCGAAAAAGATCCTTTGTTGGGATACTATGAGAAGAGTATATCGCTGTTGAATTCGGATATCATGGATAAGTTGGATCTTGAGAGTGGAGAATTGATAGCAATACATGCCATGGTGCCCGGAGTCAGCTCGCTTGAGGAGTTGTAAATTGTATGATTTGGCTGATAACTATCATAATTTCTGGAATGAAAAGCATCAGATTTTAATGTCTTAGTATTCATATGAGATTTGATAATTATGAATGATTATAAAAAAATCGAGGACTTGGAGCGAATCTCATTGAAGGCCGGGCTACCCCTGGAAGGGTCATTCGATGAACATATCGAACCAATGTTAAAATCAAACGATAATATGAAATCGTTTAATGGACCATCGTGGGATTATCACATAAACACTGCGAGGATAGTTCGCGAATTGTTTTCAGGAGGAAATTATAATATTACCGAAATTA
>CAYNTH010000009.1:0-27893 GCA_964400475.1 uncultured archaeon
GTACCATATGTAGCAGAGCAATCTATACAACTGTCACCAGAACACTCGCAGCTGGATTCAGTACCCAAACACAGGTATTCACATCCGCCATAACCATCGCATTGTTTACAATTGCCGCAATCTGTGCCGCTAGGCGAATTTATGCAGCTACCATCACCATCACATTGTTTACAGGTACCACAAGACGTACCAGATGCTTTGTTTTCATTGCTACAAGTTGACGAACTGGAAGATGGATCATTACAGGAATCTATAGTACAAACATTACCATCATCACAATCGGAATCCGTATCACATGCATCTGTACATCCAGCTTCCTGTACGCATTTACTTTCTATGTCACAACCGCTCGGATCGCATGTCCTATAATAATATCTCTCATCCCGATCACATCCGCTCTCCCCGCAATTCCCAGGATACCAATCATCACATGTACAATCCGAAGAAACTATCCTGCAGCAACATCCCGAGCTACATGTACCCTCAACACAAGTACCACCGCTCGCAGTACATTCGGTATTTGGCAAACAAGTATACGGACATTCGTAGACTGCAAACCCCAATATATTGCCAAAAGGACTACCAGTTTCTATATCATGGTCTATCGGTTCTATATAGAAGGCATTGGATTTTATAACAAAACCAGTGGAAAAAACCAATAAATAAGCCACAATAAGGAATAAATCGTTCCTATTCATCAAATTAAATTTATCATTCAGCCATATTAAATCTTTAATTTATTAGCATCAATGTAATTTTATGAGAATATCGATTGTTATACCCACATATAATGAAAAAGAAAACGTGGGAATTTTAATACCTAAAATATTCAAGATTTTTGAGAAAAACCATATGGATGCAGATGTTATAATTGTTGATGATAACTCGCCAGATAATACAGCAGAAGAGGTAAAAAAATTGCAAAAATCATATGAGTTGGACCTCATAGAAAGACCGAAAAAGATGGGTATAGGTTCTGCTTATATAGAAGGATTCAAACATGCTATGAAAAAAAGAAGTGAAATCATATTTGAGATGGATGCAGATTTGAGCCACGATCCAGAAGATATTCCAAAATTCTTAGAGAAAATGGAAGATGGGTATGATGTCGTTGTTGGGTCTAGATTGGTAGAAGATGGCGGTGTTACAGGTTGGGGGATCGGTAGGAAAGCTATATCGTTTGGCGGTAATCTTGTTGGAAGGAAAATAGCTGGTATAGATGTATCGGATTTAACATCCGGTTATAGGGCATATAGGACCGAAGTTTTGGAAAAGATTAAATTGGACGAATTAAAGTCCAAGAGTTATGATTTCCAACTGGATATGTTACATAAAACCGGCAAAAATGGTTCCAATATAGGTGTGGTGCCTATAACATTCAGGGACAGGACCACTGGCAAATCGAAATTATCGAAAATGGATATCTTAAGATTTCTACTGACCGCAATCAAGATAAGAATAAACGACAAATAAATCAAACTACTTCATATACAACCGCATCTCCTATTCTATGAACGGTTTCGAATCCGGTTATGTCCAAGTCCGATTTATCAACATCCCCTGTAATTGCGATATATCCTATCCCATTATCGTTCAAAACACCCATAATATCTTCCATTGTCTGGGAATGATGCAATTCTTTCAGAGTCCAGCTGTTGAACTCGACTGCAGGGATGTCGTAATAGTACAATTTAAGTGAGTCCGTTGTAGCTATCTTCGAATCCCCGGACAAGTTCTCATTCACCCACTTCCATACACCATAATCGTCCCCATAACATCGTTCCAGTATTTTATCGCGGTCGCCGGCATATGCGGACACGTCACACCCACAATCCGTCCAAAAGACAGACAAATACAGCGACTGTATATACAACAACACCAGCACCAACGTCAACATCTTAGAAAATACACCCAAATCATTATCGGAAGCCCAATTGTCGATTATCTCAATCGCATACACCGAAAGAAAGACGACCGGAACTGTTACCATTACCAGATACCTGCTCCAAAAACTCGACAAAACAACATACATCACCAAACACAAAAACAGCCATACAGCGAAAAATTCCAAATCCCTTCTGTCCCGCTTTTTCAGGAGCAATACTGTACCGGGTATTGCGAACAATATGAAGAACGGGTTCAACCCGTGATATATAGATGCATCAGAATAATCGATATAGGAGAACAGCAACCTGCGTGTAGATGATCTGAGATCAAATACGGTTTCGTAATTGAATCCTGAGGATTTAGACATGCTGTTCAACTGCCCCATCGTTTCTTGCATGACCATCTTATCTATGTACCTCCCACCACCGAACGGCCATATCGGATTGCCAAGCTCCACGAGATTTCTCAGATACCACGGACAGCACATTATAAGCAATAAAAAGAATGCAACGAAAATCTCCTTCTTACCAGCTGACCTCAGGGACAACAAGAGGATGGGTACAATAAAGAACCCAAGATATGTAACAGAAAGTGTGAAAGCGGCGAAGATGAAGGAAGAATAGAGATATTTCGGACCATTTTTTAATAAAAATTCGTGCAACAGATAACACGATATCGAAAAATTGAACAAGAAATAAATGTAATGCGAACTTGTTCTGGAAAAAATAACAACGAACGGCATTGAAAAGAAAATCATGGCAGAATACACCGATAATCTTCCACCGAATATCTTTTTGGACCATTCGTACGTCAACAGCGCCAGTAGCAGCGCGATTATCAATGAATTTATCCTTATTGCATCCATTCCGGTTCCTGTGAAATAATATATGAATGATGAAAAAACCTGATAGGACGACGGGTAGTTCGACGCCAGCCCTATACCCAAGCTGGGTCCCCCTTCCACAAATCCAACGCTCTTCGAAATGTACATCAATTCACTCCAATGGGAATATATCGGAGCATCTTCGTACAAATCCGGGAAATGGGATATATGTAAAAGAATCGAGATTGAAAAAACGGACAACAATACCAAAAATACCCGATTATCGTTGATATAGTCTATCAAATCAGATATTGAAAAATCTTCACACGATCTCAGGATTTCCTCCCTATTCATCCAGCCAAAAAAACCGACCAAAACAGAATAAATGAACATGATCGCGGAAAAATCCATTCTATGGAATATCCCCAACAATATCATAAAAAAGGATATTATTCCAATACCGAATCCAAACGACAAAACCAGCCTTAAGACAGAATCTATCCCCTCAAAAACAGAAAGGGAGATGAAATACCCTAAAATTAATACCAAAATCCAGACGAACAATATTCCTATCATAATTAAAAAGAAAGTTCAACTGACGGATACAGCGAAATAATCAACAGCTGCCCATTCGCTTTTCCAATCACCACACGGTCCACCACCATAGCTCTCTATCCGCATCGTTATCTCCGTGCCGGAATATTTTGAAATATCGAATTCCATGTTGACCCATCCGTCGGAATGACTGACTATGGTATCGGAAACAACATCCACTTCCCCTGTGTTCTTGTCAATAACCTTAACAATAAAACCGACATCATCGCATCCAACACTGTCGGCGAATTCTGCATCACCCGCTATATTGGAAACTGATGCTTTCAATACATAATCCTGTCTAGGGGGAAGATAAACGTCCTGCTCTACGTAATTATTGATTTCATCGCTGATAGGATGTATGACAGCGATACCCATTCTATCATTGACTATCGGCCTGTAATAATGTGCATTACCCGCCTTCCAACCTATATCACCTATGTCCGAATCCGTTGACCACATGGACTTGTTATAGATGAAATCGGGATATTCGTTCAATACTTTTCCGCTGTTACCTTTCCCTCTAACGAATAAGAAATAATACCCAAAAGCGGATAGCAATAATATTGCAACAACTACAACCAGTATTCTATTGACTCTCATTGAATTAAGATTAGATTATTTAGTATAATTAACTTTTCCTTAACACATTCGAAACAGTTGTGCACCAATCCTTCAACTCGCGACACCATATCAAAACAATTAGAACTGCCACAGGCATTAATGAAAGGAACCCGATATCGTACGGCACATCACTTGTCCCCTTTAGAAGTTGCGGGGAGCGTATGTCTATCGAGCTGTATCCATTAACAATGCTGTTCAACAACAGGCTCCTTGGACCGTTTTCCAAAAATTTCGGCCAATAATGCCTCAACAAGGGATTATACAACACATCGAAACTGTCCTGTTTATCTATCCATGACTGCCTCATATGCATTATCCCCCAGTCATATGCGTAATTCTCCGCGACCTGCATACCCATCAAATTTACGAATATCGAAATCGCGGTCAAAAGGGAGACCAAAGCGATAATCTTCTTCGGATTGACCTTTTCAGATAGAAACATTATGGGAACCATCAAGAACGGTATAACGGGCACGATGTACCTGTTTCCAAAACAATACCCGCCCCACCAATGGCTTCTCATGGACAATACCACCAAAAAGGACAGGAAAATCGCTGATATTATTACCGCTTCCAATCTGTATTTCTTCAGCATAAAGTACAACCCGACAAAGGACAACATCAGAACAGGTGAATAGAACAACAGACCCCGATAGGGATAAAACAACAGCCTGATAACGATGTAGGGGTTGAATGATGATAGAAAATGGAAATGTCTCAACAGACCAATGATCGAGAGTGTAGATGATTCCACAACATCATTGTTCGAATTTAAAATAACGGAACTGAACGGATTTTGGGAGTATGCGCTCCTGTAGATATCTCGGTCTATGTATGCAGAAGCTAAATCAACGGGATTGTCGAATATGGAGTAATTGTATACCAATAAAGGACTTAGCCCTATTATTAGAGCTAGCAAGAATATGCCAAGATTCTCCCTTGTCCTGCTCTTCAAATTTATCATCGAAACGTATAGTAAGAAGAATGGCAAAGTCGCTATGATTATCGGATCAGCCACCATTGAAAATCCAAAACAAATCCCACTCAAGAAGAAATTATAGTTGAAATCCCTATCCGAATTACTGCTCAAAATATTGTTCTTAAAGAGTTCGTAGAACGATAAAAACAGGAAAAATGCCCCGACAGCGTGATTCATAAAGTGCGTTGCATAAACAAAGGATATAGTGCCCAGCCCGAATCCGAAAGTCACTATCTTCCTGAAGAAATTGTTATCAGTGAACCTCTTAGATTTCTTGTAAATGAGGATGGATGTCAATGCAGTGAACAGGGATGATGTGAACGCGGTTACAAGGAACATCGAATTCAATACGAATGACCCAGGATTCTCATAAGTGTAAATGGGGATGGAATTGGTAAAACTGGTTATGTAACCACCATCGCCCGTAAATGACCTGGGTGAAAAAATCCGGCTCGTGTATTTGTAGAATGAATAAACTGGAGTGGACAGCATTGACAACCCCGGGAATTTGTCCGAATAGTAATGTCCGTTGTAAAAAGATCTGTCACCGGTAAGGTTGTAGAAACTGTCTATCTCGAATCTATTCTCATCGGATATTGCTCTTGTCAAAATAAAATTGGACTCCTCGTTCCACCCATACCAGCTTATGAAATATACGTAAATCAGAAATAATGTGATGAAGATTTTGAAACCCGTTTTATCCAATCCCAATTTTAACACACCTTAATCAATAGAACCCAACCAATTAGACTATACACAAATAATCGACCGCAGACCATTCCACATACTTTCCGTACTTATCCTTATTCTCAACGGATTCCACACGCACAACAACATCCGTATTGCTGAGATCCTCATCTAACCGATATGATAAATCAACCCATCCCATGTCCTTGCTAACAGTGATTTCATCGGAATATCGCTTCCCGCCGTTTTTTGTTCCTATAGATATCAAGAACTTGACATCATCATAAACACCACTATCATCGTGGGATGTATAATCCATGCCCCCATTGACATTAGCCACCCCCACCAATAATCTATGGGAACCATCGGAAAGTGTGACGGTTTTTTCTATGTACCTACCGCTATAATCGTCGAAAGGCTGCAAAACAATGAAATTCCCCCTATCATATAGAACATCGGTTTCATGCCATCCGTTCGTATCCCAATCTTTTTGGACTATGGTATTACCCCTGAAAACGCGATCGAACCATCCGTCCCGTGAATATATGAAATCGGAATTCGACATTACACAACCAGTAATATCCGGTTTCGAAC
This sequence comes from uncultured archaeon, assembly GCA_964400475.1. Classification (GTDB taxonomy): domain Archaea; phylum Aenigmatarchaeota; class Aenigmatarchaeia; order CG10238-14; family SCSR01; genus CAYNTH01. Next base: position 6,189 of record CAYNTH010000009.1, read on the forward strand.
TTAGGGTTGTGGGTTCGAATGAATATGTATCCCGGATGAAGCTGAAATATACAACTCCGGAAACTAGAACAATAAAAACCAGGATTGCAATAAGTATTCTCGATGATTCCATATTTTAACTCTGTTTTTCTTCATTATTATAAATTCCCAAAAATTACAACCACTCAAATATCTTTCAAATTAATAATATTTTTATGGAAAAGTTTTCGGTGCTTATACCGAGTTACAGGGAATACGAAAGACTACATGACTTAGTAAAGACTATATTGGAGGATGAATTATCTAAGAAAATCCAAAAAATTGTAGTTGTCACACCAGATAAAAACGTGAAATTACCCAATTCCCGTAAAATAAAACTAATAAACGAAAAAATGAGGAAAGGGAAGTCAAAGGCGATAGATATCGGTTTGAAGGAGATAGACACTGATATAATAGTGATGTTATCATCGGATTTGAAGATGAGAAAAAATTTTCTCAATGGGCTTTTAACACCATTCAACAACAAAAAGATAGGAATGGTTATAGGTAGGCCGAAAGCTGACAAAAACAGCAATATTTATCCGCTGTCAAAAATCATATGGGATTTGCATCACATATTATGTAAAAAAACACCCAAAGGTACAGAAATATGCGCATTCAGAAAAATCGTGAACAGGTTTCCCAGAGTTAATGCGGATGAAGTGTTCATAGAATATGAAATAAAGAAGATTGGGATGAAAATAATATACAGACCATCTGCAACAGGGCGAACTCGAATACCAAATAATCTAACTCAACTTTTCAAACAGAGGAAAAGAATCTTCAACGGACACTTGCAGATGAAAGAAGAGTATAATTTCAATGCGAGTAGCATGGATACAAAATTATTATTTGAAATTGTCACAGAATTTCTCAAAAGCAACTTCTCGATTAAAAACACAATCATGCTTTCATTTTTATCAATCTTAGAAATTATAGCTAGATTTTCGGCAATGTTTGACTTCTATGTATTGAAAAATGTGCAGACCATTTGGTAAAACAGGTATATTTTTATAGCTCAATTTCTTCTTATTGGTTGATGTACGAGAAGGAAAAATCTAGGAAGAATATGGTATTCAATGAACTCGAATCATATGGTGTTGAATTAGAATACAATAAAAAATTGGACATATTATTTTCGGATTTGAACGATACATTGATCGATGGCCATATTGGTATGGAAATGCTAAAAAATCTCGATAAAGAAATATCGGAGAAGTCCGAACAAGTAATGAGAACCGATAAAACAAAAAGGAAAAAAATCGAATCAATAGCAAAACTCGTTGAGGGAAAAAAGATATCGGACATAATAGAGGCTTCCAAGATTGCCAAGGATTCCGTTGATTTGAATTACCAGATGGAAGCTGAAATTAGAAGATTGAAGCCAACTGATTTGGTAATATATACGAACACCCCCAAAGAAACTGCCGATATATATGTAAGAGAAAAGATATTTCCAATTTACAATTCAGACGGCGGCAACAAGGATATCACTGTATATGGCACAATACTCGAAGAGAAAGATTCAATACTAACAGGGGAAGTAGAATTTATACCAGACCAAAAATTCAGGAAAGAATTGAAGGATTTCTACAAGTCAATTTGATTCGATTATATCCAAATACGGTAGAAATTGAGTTCTAACTTTTTCCTTGGAACAGTGAAGTTTTTCTGACAACTCTTCCAATCTCTCATCTTGTTTTCTCCTAATTGCCTTCGTTCTGCCCAGAGTAGAAATCATGGTTGGGTACCCATATCTAACAAATCTATGTCTCTTCTTTTTCTTAGAGCTGGCGACCCCACCCGTTATCATATCAACGAAGTACGCGAAAAATCTCCAATTGTTGGTCTTGCGTATCATGCCCTTGAATATATCTGCCTTGCTCAATGCGTCGTATGCAGAAGCTATCTCTTCTGGATCATTGAATTCCTTTATTATATTGGTTTCGATCCACCAAAACATTTCATCAATAGATTTATCAGAACTATCAAGCGCTTTTCTCGCATCTCTTATATCGTCTGCCCTGTATATCTTACCAAGGGATTTGAAAACACTGATTCCACGCTCCCTCTTATCAAGTATGTCCACATTATCAAAAGTTATCTTTTTTGACCTAAGGCTCTCCAAATCATTTATTGCAGCACGCAAATCACCATCGGACATCTTGGCAAGCTGCCTCAAGGCAACCCTTTCTATTTCTATACCCTCTCCTTCCACAATATCCTTTAATTTGTTCTCAATGCTCCTCACATGGAGCCTCCTCAACTGGACCAATTTGCAGTATTTCCTAAGTGTCTTGAATTTGGAATCATATGGATCGTTCGCGGTCAATATTATCGGATATTTCGTCTCCTTTATCAACTTCACTATCTGAGAAACCCCTCCTCTATCAGACCTGCCCGATAGACCATCTATCTCGTCTATAATGAAAACTTTCCCCGTCTTGAAAAGACTTTTCTGATTTACCGAACTCCCCATTACGCCCTTTATCTGCTTTGCAGACCTGTAATCAGATGCATTTATTTCTATGAAATCCATGTTCTTCTCGGATGCCAGAGCATATGCTATCGATGTTTTGCCAACACCTGTCGGACCGTGTATCAACAACGCTTTATCGCCTGGTTCCCATGAATCAAACCATTCCAATATCTCCCCAACGGCCTTATTCTGCCCGATCACTTCTTCCAATATCTCTGGTTTGTATTTTTCCGTGAACATAAAATCATTGCCTTTTCTTACCGAAAAGCAAGAACTGTGCCAAAAGTGCTTCCAACTGTATCAAAGCATTGCTACCTTGGGTCAGCCTATATTCGTAATTCCCCGTTTTTTCGATGAGTTCTATCTTGTCTTTCTCGGATATTTCCAAATCGTATATCTGCTTGTGTATTTCCCTGATTATGTCTTCTCCAGACAATCCCTGCTTCAATAACATCCTGTGCAAGAGTTTTCTGGCTTCTTTGAAATCTCCTTTAAGAGAGACCGCAACCATGGCCTTTATCTCACCGGGCTTCGCCTGAGAAGCGACATCATATACAACATCCTCGGTTATTTCCTTGCCAAGGGATGCAGATGACTGCAACAAATTGGCGACTTTCCTCAAATCGCCCTCTGCCAAATATATAATCGCATACTTCCCGTCTTCGGTTATCTCGATTCCCTCTTCTTTCACTATCCTGTCCAAATACCGCAACTGGTCGTCGTTGTCTAGTGATCTAAAACGGAAGACCGAACACCTACTCTGTATGGGTTCGATTATCTTCGAACTCCAATTACATATCAATATGAATCTAGATACGTTGGAATAGGTTTCCATTGTTCTTCGAAGTGCTTGTTGGGCTTCTGATGTGAGAGCGTCCGCCTCATCCAATATAATCAGCCTATATCCTACGGCACTCATCGTCTTAGTTCTCGCAAAATCCTTGACTTTATTCCTAATAACGTCTATCCCCCGCTCGTTAGATGCATTGAGCTCTAGTATATTGCTCCTCCAATTCTTGCCATAAAGATCCCGTGCAATCGCCAATGCCGTGGTAGTCTTACCAATACCCGCCCTACCGGAAAACATCATGTGGGGAACATTCTTGTCAGCCACGAAAGCCTTTATCCTATCTATCGCATGTCTCTGATTGATTACATCCTTCAATTCATTCGGCCTGTATTTCTCAGCCCAAACAACAAAATCATTACCTGACATAGAATCATCATTACTTAATTACACTAATTAATTTTAACCTTTAAAAGATAAGTTTTCTATTGGATAGATATGATAGTTTCCGTAACAGGGGTTGGTGGCACAGGGAAGACGACATCATCTAGAATACTGGTTAAGATTTTAGAGAAGAGTGGCAATGGGTACAAGCTCGTGGAACTGAACGAACTAGCAGAAGAAAAACAAATCTATTCAGGATACGATGAGGAGAGGAAATCGAAAATAGTGGATACCCAAAAAATGGGGAAAGAGGTTGAGAAACTTGGTGAAAAACACGGCAATATTATAATGGAGGGGTTATTTTCACATATATTCGAATCCGATATCGTTATAGTCCTGAGATGCAGACCAGATGTGTTGAAAAATAGGTTGGAGAAAAAATATGATTGGCACACAAAGATAGATGAAAACATGGATGCGGAGATGATAAATCTAATCACCGAAGAATCGATATCAGCACACGGAAAAGAAAACGTATTTGAAATAGACACATCCGATAGAGAACCTGTGGAGACTGCCAGGAAAATGAAAGACATTATCCTGGACAAGAACGACTCCAGGAGTAAATACATCGCGGGAAATATAGACTGGTTGTCTGATGACTGACCCAATCTTTTTTATAACTTCAAATCTCTCTTAGTCATTATATGGCGCGAAATAAACGGAAGATATCAATACCGAGTAAAGAAAACAAGAACATAGAATTCAAGGAAAGATTAGTGCCAACAGTACACCTCGAATCGGAAAAAAAACAGCATCTGGCAGCGCAGATGAGACATAGATTGGGTATTGGTGGTGGGGAAGCCGTATACATAATAGGTGTTGACGATAACGGGAAAGCTGTCGGACTGACAAACATCGAATTCGAGGAGACATTGAATATACTAAAATTGGTGGCAGCCGAAAATGGTGCGAGTATAAAGAAGATAGAAAGGTTCGACGAAGACGGGAGATTCATAGGAAGATTGTTGATTATACGCGAGAGCAAACCGACCAAAAAACACATCATAGTCGGTACAGCAGGTCATGTCAACCATGGAAAAAGCACTGTAATAGCTTGCTTGATAACCGGTCGCGCTGATACAAACGGGAAATCTTGGTTGTATCTAGATACACTACCACACGAAATCGAACGTGGATTGAGTGCAGATCTACATTACACATTGTATGGTTTCCATGATGGTGCGCCGATGACTTTCAAAAATCCATTGAGCAAGAAAGAGAGGTCTAACATCGTGGAAAAGGCGGACAAGCTCATTAGTTTCATAGATACGGTCGGGCATGAAAATTGGCAGAAAACCACGATAAGGGGACTTGTCGGTCAAAATATAGATTATGGCCTTTTGGTGGTTGCAGCGGACGATGGTATAACCCACATAACAAGAGAACACCTGGGATTGTTGATGGCGATGGAATTACCAACAATGATATGCGTTACAAAAACCGATAAAGTATCCGAATCTAGAATATCAGATGCCGAAAGGCAAATTGATGAATTGTTGAAGAATGTCGGCAAAGTTCCTTATACACTGAAGGGGGAAGAAGACATAGCTGTAATTATGGATAAACTTCAAACGGTCGTACCGGTTATCAGAACATCCTCGGTAACATTGGAAGGATACAAACTCCTCAATAAATTGTTACAAGTACTCCCGGAAAGGGAGAAAGATTTGGAAAAGCCATTCCTAATGTTCGTGGATAGAGCATACAATGTAACTGGTGCGGGGACCGTGGTAAGCGGGACCGTCAAACAAGGGATACTCAAACCCGGGACCGAACTTACGATTGGGCCTGACAAAAAAGGCGAATTCAGAAAGGTCAAGGCAAAGAGTATAGAAATGCACTATCATAGATTGAAAGAAGCAAACGCTGGTCTGGTTGTCGGAATCGCACTGAGAGGCATAAAGTATGAGGATGTTTTGAGAGGGATGATACTGTGTGAAGAAGGTATAAAACCGAAATCTGTTAAATCGCTGGAAGCAGAAGTAGTGGTACTCAATCATCCCACAAGGATATCAAATGGGTACGAACCCATACTTCATATAAACACTGTATCGGAAACAGTCAAATTGAAAATATTGGGCAAGAAATACCTCAAAGCAGGAGAATCTGGAAAGGTCAAAATGACATTCAGATACAAACCACAATTCGTAAGAGAAGGGGACAAATTCGTATTCAGGGAAGGCAAGACCAAAGGTATAGGAACAATAATAAAAATATTGGAATATGCCTAAACGAGTGCAGCTGTCCCCCCAGCATGATGGGAAATTCTCGGTCTTATTTGGACTGTGAATACTCTCTCCAATGTATCATCCAAAACTATGCACGATCCAGGCTTTCTGGGCAATTGATTGATATACTGCCATAATTCTTTTGACATATATGTTTGCATAACACTGTGCAAAGCTTCCAAATCGTCCCTACTCGTAAGTCTGTGTGCAAAAACTATATCACATTGACTCAATATGTCTTGATGGACTTTATTGGGCATCTGAGTCATGACCACCAAACTCACTCCAGGCTCTCTTCCTTGTTTAGCTATAGTAGTCAATGGTTTTGTCGAGACAGTGACACTGTCAGAAGGTGCAAAATTATGAGCTTCGTCTATAATCAACCACACCATCGGGAAAGTCTTCTCAGAAACACTATCATCCCCCAGAATAGAATCAACGTCTATGTTACCACTTATTTTGGCAATTTCCTCCTGTTTTCTAGCAATTAATCTCCTTTGATATATTTTCCTAGATAATATCGCAACTATGAGATTTCGCACACTCCACGCTTCTGTCTCACGTAAACGGGAAACATCCACAACAGTTATACCCCCTGAAAAAACCAGATCATCTATCGAAGTGCCTTCAACCCCGAAAACGCCCCACTTGGATGCAACTGTCAACATATTGACTAATCCGTCCTTAACATCACCTGCCAACTCGGGATCGTCCCTCACACATGATATCATATCGCTTATGGTAAATGCGACACCATCCTCCAACAGCGCGTTCACCGTTTTCTCCAACGCTATACCAACAGGTTCGGTAGATTCAAGATTGAAAGCCAATCTCCATTCTTCAGCAGAGAATTCATGAGGAGCGATTGTTATCCCGCCATCCACAGATATATCAGACTTTCTGAATTCCTCCAGCTGTGATTGAGGCACGTAGACACGAACGTTTTCCGTTGCAGCCGGCTCCAACCCCCATTCTTCTAGCAAATCCCGCTGATCATCATTCGCATTCTTCAAACTCCAGAAAATTCCCATTGTATCAATAAATACTATCGAAAGGTTCTTGCGATATTCATCCGACAATCTTGCCATCTCTTCTGCTATCACTCCCGCGTCATACGATTTACCAGAACCCCGTTTACCAGTTATCAATGCGACATGCGGATTCAAGAAATCCATAAGCACTTCTGTGGTCAAATGTGCATCTTCGCCAGTCCCTACTATATGTTTGCCTATAAATCCACAAACTATCTTGCCGTATTTCTCCAAATCATCCCTTGTTCTCCCGAGTACGGTTTCATAAGGCATACTTATTAATTTCGTGTATTAAATCAAATATTTAGTGTATGAAAATATCCAACGGAAATTATGTCTAAAAAGTATTGAATATTTACCCCAACTGCTGTATATTGATGTCTGAAATTATAGTTAATGAAAAAGATTTTATTAACACATATAAATTAAAAAAATTTGGAAAAAATTTCATAGAAACTAATTTTGTAAAATTTCCAATTTACTCTAGTAAGGAACTTGCGATGATAGTTTCATATATCACGTTCGATGGTCATCTTTCAATACGTCAAGGATGTTTCATATTTACCGCCGGATGCTTGAACAGACTAAAATATTGTGAAAATATAATAGAAAAATTATTCGATATTAGAGGTGTATATAGAAAAATCCCTGATAATTATGGAGAAAGTTATGAATTGAGATACTTTAAAAAACCATTGTGTAGGATTCTCAAACTTGTTGGAGTTCCGAACGGGAAGAAAGTTATAACTAAATTTAGAGTACCTCCATGGATCATGAAAAATAAAGATTTTTCCAGGGCATTCCTCCAAATAGCATTTGACTGTGAAGGCTGTATTTGGAAAGAAGGTAATACAATTAAAATACGTTTCGGTATTAGCAAAAATAAAAAACTAGCTAATAATTGCAAATGCTTCTTAAACGACTTAAAAAATATGTTATTATGTCATTTTAACATAGAAACTACTAGTATTTGGAGTGTAAATGATTCAAAAACTATTAAATTTTGCTTTCAGATAAGAAGTAAAAGTTTCAATAATTTCCATAAACATATTAATTTCAGAATAAAATCAAAAAAGAAGAGATTGGATGAATATATGGGGTTGCCTAACAAAGCGGGACTATAGATAATAGCGCTAAGTTGTGGTCTAGTTTGGTCAAGGATTTTACCTTGGGGTGGTAAAGGTCTCGGGTTCAAATCCCGACAACCCCATTTTATAAAGCGATAAACTAAAGGTTTTTATTGACAATGTGTATTTAGATAATGTGGGGTTGTGGTCTAGCTTGGTCTAAGATCGGGGCCTTGGGTGCCTCTGGCCTGGGTTCAAATCCCAGCAACCCCACTATATATTCTAAAATTAGATTGTCATGCGCTTAGTCAAATCTTCAGGAGTTGGTGTATATTTTTTACACTCCAGTTCTATATGATGCCTTAGTAATTTACTATTGACAACGGAATGAGTTATTTCTGAGATTATATATACTACCCGATCTTCATCCCTTTCAAATTCCTTTTTCCCTATTTCATAATGTAAGATATTATGAAAAATATTACTCTCCAAATCTCTTATCCTGGAAATTCTTTCCAAGTCCCTTTCGTTCCAAGATCCCCATGAGTATATACGTGCCAATTCCAATATGTCTGAATCCTCGCCATATTGTTGTAGCAATTCTTGGAGTTCTATGACCCTTTTATCATCTTCCGGGATACCGATTATTCTCTTATATTCATTTTCATACTCAACTAACTTATCCTCTAATTCTTCCAAGTGGCCCATAAAATATAATATAATTGATAAATTATTAAAATCAATATTATTCCATGGGAAAAAGAGCCAGGGGCAAAAAACCAAGATATCAGATTGAAATAGCGAAAGAGAGAATAGATATACTCCTAGACCTGGCCGAAAAGGAGCTCAAAAAACATCCTAAACGCACGAAAAGATACGTTGAACTCGCGAGAAAAATTGGAATGAGATATAATGTTAGATTAACGAAGGAACAAAAGAAGAAATTCTGCAAGAAATGCAATATTATCCTGAAACCCGGGGTAACGTCAGAGCAAAGGACCAAACAGGGGAAATTAATCGTAAAATGCAAGGAATGTGGAGAAATCTACAGGTACCCGTACAAATGAATTTATCAAAGAATGTCGAAGGATTCAATATTCATATACCGGCATTTCTTAGAGCATGTTTACACTCACAATCACTGGAAGACGGTATCTTCGGTATAACATCTCCCAATAATGACTTGACTTTGTGTGTATTCTCTTTCATCGTCGATATTATCTCGTCGGTCGTCACAGGTTTATCCGCCCATACATCATAATCGGTTATTGTATTTATCGCAGCATAACACAATTCCGCCTCTCTTGCAAGCTGGCATTCTGGTACAAGGGTCATCCCTATTATATCCCCATATGTTTTGAACATCCTGCTTTCAGCACGTGTCGAGAATCTGGGACCCTCTATACAAATATATGTACCACTGTCCTTCACATCTATTCCAATATCACGCGAAGAATTTATCAAATCCCTGCGCAATTCATAGCAGAACGGATCAGCGAGAGAAACGTGGAAGACCTTCCCACCATCATAAAAGGAATATTTTCTGTTTTTTGTGAAATCGACGAATTGATCAGTTATCACAATGTCACCCGGTTTATAGTTCTCTTTTAAAGACCCAACTGCACCTGGTGCCAATATACGCTTCACCCCCAATTTCTTCAATGCCCATATATTCGCCCGATTATTGACGAGGTGTGGAGGGATACTATGACCCGAACCGTGGCGATTAAGGAATGCGACGTTCTTACCAGAAAAATTACCTACGGTTATCTCATCTGAAGGTGAGCCAAATGGTGTTGCCAATCTTATATTTCTGGTGTTCTCAAATAAATCCGGATCGTATACACCAGTACCACCGATTATCCCTATTTCGGCCAAATCCGATACTTTTTCTATATTCAACGGGCTTGTCATAATCCCACAATCAAATATTCGAGAATAAATTTTAAAAATAGGTCACTGGAATGTCATCCAATAGATATTTTATTAACATTAACGATAAAATCTATATAGTATATTTAAGCAAGGGGATGATATGGCAAATTGGTACGTATACATCGGATTCTTCACTATATTGCTAGCGGCATTTGCACTTTTCTACATATTCCACAGCTTGGAAAAATTTTCAACAAGGTGCAAGGAAGATCCAAGTTTTTCTCCGGTATGCAGTAAATTCAACGGATTTACCGCATCGATGCTGATGATACTATTAATCATAGGGGGATTTGTTATAACAATAACGTCAACAGCGTACATCCTGCTCTCAGCAGCATGAATAGGCAAATTCTTAAATATTCATTAATAAAGTTTAATAACTTAAGGTATTGGTATAGTTTAGAAGAATTGGTGTTAACATGGTAACAGTAAGAGACGTTCATCCGAAGAATCTTTTGCCATTGGTGAAAGAAAAATTGAAGAAGATCGAAGAAATCAAACCTCCTGAATGGAGCAAATTCGTTAAAACAGGCGTTAGCAGACAGAGACCGCCTGAACAGAAGGATTTCTGGTATATCAGGTCTTCCAGTATACTGAGAAGGATATATTTGGATGGTCCGGTTGGTGTAGAGAGGATGAGGACGTTCTATGGCGGACTGAAGAGAAGGGGAACCGCTCCTTCAAGAGCCAGAAAAGGATCTGGTACTATAATCCGGAACATATTACAACAGTTGGAAGAAGCGGGTCTTGTCAAAACTAAAGAAAAGATGGGCAGGGTTATCACACCAAAAGGACAGAAGATGTTGGATAACTTAGCATATAAGGCGCGCGAAAAACTCGAGAAATAAAGCATTTTGATATTTATGGCAAATGGACCAGGAAACATGTCTCCAGCTGAATTGAAACAGTTGGAAGAGCTCAAAAGGAATATTTTAGTGAATGTCCTTACAAAAGAATCTAGAGAAAGAATGAATAGGATAAGACTCGTCAAGCCTGATCTTGCCATGCAGATAGAACTCTATCTGATACAACTCCATCAAAGTGGGAGAATAAAATCGAAAATAACTGATCAAAAACTGAAAGATATACTTAAGATGTTGAGATCGGATAAAGATTTTAAAATAGTGAAGAAATAGTTGATTTTATGACTAAGAAAAGAAAAGTTGGGTCGTCTGGAAGATACGGACCAAGATACGGCAAAAGGATAAAGAAATTGGTCAGTGATATAGAAAAGACCCAAAAGAAGAGACACATATGCCCAAAATGTAAAATGAAATACGTTGTCAGGGAAGCATCGGGTATATGGAAATGTAAAAAGTGCGGCACCAAATTCGCCGGAATGGCATATAAACCAGAATGAAATTTTATAAACGATGAAACGGAATAGTGATTGTATGTACAAATGTATAAAATGTAAAAAGAAAATATCCGAGATAGAGGGTACTGTGAGATGTCCATACTGCGGTGCTAGGATTTTATCCAAGATTCGGCCAGAAGTGGATAAAAAATTACAGGCTAGATAGTTGCTTTATTAATTTCTTTTATCTATTTTATTCTATGAGATTGGAAATGCATGAGGCCGTATTGAAAATAAAGTGCAAAAATCCGGAATTAGTTAAAAAAAGCATGGAGCCGGACATCGAAAATACCGAAAATTCAACAACAGAAATTGTTCCTGGGAAGGAGTTTGTCGAAATTACGGTCAAGAACAGGAAATTAAGTCACATGAAAGCTATTATAAATTCATATATATCAATAATTTCAATGTTAAATAAAACCGATAAGAACTTATGAGATGAGAAATATGGCAAAAGAAGATAAAGAAAATAAAGAAGATTCGAAAACAGAGGAAAATCCTAATGTGTTAATAAATCAATTCCAAGTATTACAGCAACAACTTCAATCAACTGTTTTACAGAAGGAAAACATCAAAAGAACCGTGAGAGAGATCGAAAGATCAATAGAGGAACTGGGAAAAACAAAAGACGAGTTCGCATACAAGATAACGGGCACTGTGATGATTAAAAAACCTGTAGATCAACTTAAAAAGGAATTGAAAGAAACAACAGAAACATTAAACGTTAGATTAAAGACTTTGGGAAAAAATGAGAAGAGTTTAACTGAAAAGTTAAAGGAAATGCAAGAAAAGATTAAAGAAATAATTAAATAACATTCCCTAATAAGAATGTTTTAAATATAGTCGGTGATCGAAGAATGGCAGCTAAGATAGATTTATCCAACATATTGAAAATGCTGGAACAGGTAGTTGATGATAGGAAAGTTCCAAGAAATATAAGAATGGCTGTTGAAGACTCAAAAAAGGCATTGGAGGATGAAGAACTTTCATCTGAACTTAAAATAAGCACTGCTATAACAACACTCGACGAAATAATCAACGACTCTAATATGCCGATGCATACTCGGATACAGATATGGAATATAGTTAGCATGTTAGAACAGGCTAGGACCGGGTAGCCCAATTTTCTTTAATTTATTTAAGCTTGAAATCTATAACCTAATATTAGAAACAAATCATATGGCGATGAAATGGTCTTAAGTGATATTTTGAATAAAGACGATGAAAAAGTTGAAGAAGAGAAAAACGAGAATAAAGAAACCAAGAATAATTGGGTTGAACTCGATAGATCGTCCTTCCAAGAAGATACAAGTGTAAGGGTCAGGATTGAGACATTGAAAAGTTTTGGCGATACTGACAGAATCCAATTTCTGGTCAGGGACGGAAACATCGTATTTCTAAGAATTAAAGAACTTAGACAAAAGGATTTAACAGAACTTAAACGAGCCGTTGACAAACTGAAGAAGACGTGTGTAGCAATGAACGGAGATATTATAGGAGTAGACGAGGGATTTCTAATACTAACACCAAACACCGCAAAAATATTCAGAGGCTAATTAAACAGGTTTTCCTACTTTTTCGAACTCGGCGTTGCCTTCTATTAATTTCCAAATAACGCTGCACAAATCATCAATTTTGATTCTTATCTGTTCTGTACTATCCCTGTTTCTCAATGTAACAGTATCGTCTTCCAATGTGTTATGATCGATTGTAATACAGTAAGGAACTCCGATTTCGTCCATCCTAGCGTATCTCTTGCCTATGCTACCGGACTCGTCATAAAACACATCATACATCTTTTCAACAGCTTCAAATACATCCTTTGCCTTTTCGGGAAGACCGTCCTTTTTCATCAATGGAAATATTGCAATGGTGTATGGGGCTATTTTGGGTGGGAATTCGAACCAATTCCACCCCCGTTCTTTGCCTTCTCTGAAACAATACAACAATACGCCCAAGAACGTTCTCTCAAGACCGAATGATGGTTCTACAACTTCTGGAATGACCTTACGACCATTGATTGAAACTGTATGTTTCGTTCCGCTGTGTTTGGAGTGTTTTTTCAAATCATAATTTCCTCTGTAAGCATTACCCACAGTCTCCTTCCAACCGAAATCAAATTTTATTTCCAAATCAAAATTGCCCTTGCTGTAATGCGGAGTCTCATCAGGTAACATGTGCCTGTGTCTTATGGATTCGTCTGGGATGCCGAGCTTCTTGTAAAACTCCATTTCCTTTGCGATGAAATATGCCAAAAACTTGTTGGGTATTATATCATTATCCAGAGCTTCAGATACAGTTATTTTCTCTATTTTACCATCGTCTTCCTGGGATTCCCTGCTCAGGAAATTTATCTCAATGTCATTGACTCCATCGAAATTTGGGCAGTCGTCTGGATTCTCTGGGTCTATAAACATCTCTATCTCAAATTGGTTAAACTCCCGCAATCTCATTATGAAGTGCCTCGGAGAAATCTCATTCCTAAAGGAATGACCCAACTGAGCTATACCAAACGGCAGCTTGCCCCTGGAAGATATGAAGACGCGTCGAAATGATGTGAATATATTTTGAGCTGTCTCTGGTCTGAGATAAGCGACCTGATCGCCGACTGGACTAACATTTGTCTTGAGCATTAGATTGAATACTCTCACATCACCGAGTTCGCTCCCGCACGAAGGACATTTTATGTCAAGAGTTTTAATCATACTTGTAAGTTCATCGACTGTATTGCCTTCAACGAACTTATCAGAATTTTCCTCTATGAGGTGGTCTGCCCTATGAATACTATTGCACTTCTTACACTGTGTTATAGGATCAACAAAACTATCTATGTGTCCACTTGCCTCAAAAACGTCCTCCGGTAATACAGTACTACCAGATATCTCAACAATATTGCTATTGCAATTAGAATCGGTACCAGGACCGATGAAACATTCTCTCCAATAATCTTCGATATTCCTCTTAATAAGATTCCCAACAGGGCCGTAATCCCAAAATCCAGCTAAAGAGCCATATATCTCCGCACTAGGATAGATAATACCCCTTCTCTTGCAAACTTCAACAACTGTCTCCATCTTATCATCGTCTTCACTCATATAACCATCTTATTATATTTACCGAATTAATTATTTTACTTTTCCAGCCAGCCGGAAAGACTGGATTGCCTGCCCTCGAGCATGGCATTGTTCAGCCTCTCTATGACATTGTTCATCCTCTTCTCCGAGAAATCATGCTCTTCGACCATAAACTCCGTCAACCTGTCAAAATCTGGATCATTCCACTTCAATTCATAATCATCTTTCACAGGAGGGTTCAAAAAGAAGTCGTAAATGGTATCAGCAGGAACATCGGAATCCCATTCAACATTATCCATAACAACGTCTATGGTCTTATATTCTTTAACCAAATTTAGAGCGGTCTTAGGTCCGACTCCCTTCACGCCATCAGAATAATCCGTTCCTATAAGTATCCCCATTATAACTAATTGTGGTTGTGTTATTCCCAATTTCTCAAGATTTTTTTCCAAATCTATCAATTCCGGATTTATCTGAACGTATTTGTCCTTTTTAGGAACTTTTCTCTTCCCAGTTATCGATAAATTCCTGGCCAACCTCGGAGACCCTGCCAGAAGGGAATCGTAATCCTGGGAACCCGTTGTCCATACGTCGCCCTCCTTACACATAAACGCACACTGCAACTCGCCCTCACTCGGTGCTTGTATCCACGGGATGCCCATGCAATCCAATAAAACTTTCGAACTGTTAACAATATCATCGGTCACCTTAGAAGTTGCCTGTGCATATTTGATTGCCCGCTCACCACGTTCAACTGCCTTTTTCCACTTCTCCCTGGCTTCTTTTTTCCTCTTAGCTCTATCGGATATGGTGGACTCCTTGAATTCGGGAGGCTCACCGTCAAACACGAAAACGGGTTTTATACCAGCTTCTATAAGATTTGAATTCCTGTAGAGCAGCCCAGATAAATGAGAAGTCACCCTGCCATTGCTGTCTCTCAAAGGCTCACCCGTCATCCTATCCCGTATGATGGAGAGGAATTGGTATATTATATTGTATGCATCGAACGCGACCTTTCTACCCGACAATTCAATCAGTTCTATTTCCCTCGTATCAATCAAGCTAGATATATCTACTCCCATTCAAACCATCGTTCCTATTTAAGTTTAGACACTAGGAATTATTTAAAAATTAAAAAAAATAGGATTAACTAAAGATCGTATTCACCGGTACGGCATCTAAGACTTTCTATTTTTTCATCTGTCTCTTGATTTTCCATTCGTCTAGCTCCAACCATATTATGAAAACACCTATCAGAGCTAAGAATGCCGGAACTGTTCCGTTAATCACTGTTAGAAAGTCTGTTAGAGCACCGTATTGGTTACTGTAAATGTAAAAAACACTCCTCACTAAGAGGACAGCGCCCAATAATACTTTTATCAAAGCGTGCATCTATTTATCACCTTTAAAGAATTTTAATATAAAGAGATATAAATCTTTAATACTGATTTAAAGACTATTGAGATAAGATTGTTATGACCAAGAACAAAGATGAAATCGGCAAAGACCAGTTAATCGAATGGCGGAAGGAAAAAACAGTTGAAAAAATCGACAGGCCGACAAAGATAGCTCGAGCAAGATCCATCGGATACAAGGCCAAGAATGGGATATCCGTTGCCAGGGTCAGGATAAGGAAGGGAGGGAGGAGAAGACCTTTATATGGTAGGGGCGGGAGGAAACCGAAAAAGGCGGGTCTTATTAAATTCACCCCTAAGGGACTGAAATGGATGGCTGAAGAAAGGGTATCTAAGAAGTTCCCGAATATGGAAATTTTGAACTCATATTATCTTGCAGAGGACGGAAAATCTAAATGGTTCGAGGTCATATTGGTGGATCCTAACAACCCGTCGATAAAAAGCGACAAGGAATTGAAATGGATAACAAAACCGGCACACCGCAGAAGAGTCCTCAGGGGATTGACGAGTGCTGGCAAGAAGTCCAGGGGACTAAAATAATTTAATAATTCTCAAACCAATCTTAATTTAGATAATTATGGATTTTTTCGATATTCACGTACATTCTGCGTTTTCACAGGGGAAAAGCTCGATAGAAGAACTGGTAGAGAGGGCAGAACTACTGGGATATTCAGGGATATGCTTTTCAGAATATTACAAAAATAAGAAGCAGATGGGAGAATTAAAAAATAAAATATTAGAGATGCAGGAAAATAAGGACACGTCTATACTTCTCGGGTTTGAAGCAAGGAATGAAAAGGAACTCAGGAAATTAGTTAAAATGAGACAATCATTTGACATACTCCTGGCAAGGGGTGGAGACCTGAAAATGAATAGAAGAGTTGTGGAAACGATTGAGGTCGATGTACTCACCCACCCTGGATACGAACGATATGATTGTGGACTTAATCACGTCATGTCCAAGCTCGCTAAAGAAAACGATATTGCAATTGAAATAAATTTCAGGGAGATACTCATATCGGACAAAAAGAGTAGGAGCATAGTACTGTCCAATATGCGTGATATAATCCGATTGGCTAAAAAATACAAATTCAAGTTGATATTGGCGAGCGGGGCCATATCCCACTGGGAAATGAGAAGTCCGCTGTGTATGATATCTATGGCAAATATACTTGGATTGAATTTGAATGAATCGAAAAAATCTTTATCAAAAACCCCGGAGGATATCATAAATATGGCCAAAAAAAGGAGTGGAGATAATTGGATAATGCCCGGTGTGGAAAAGGAATGATTACATGCCCAAAAAAATGAAAATATTACCGCCTACACAGAGAAAGAAACACAGATATGTCAAATTCGAAGTCATATCTAAAGATGACATAATGTATTCGGACTTAGATTCGGCCATATGGAACACCGCGTTAGATTTCTACGGGGAATTTGGTGTTTCATCAATGGGGATGTGGTTGATTAAAAACTTATATGATAAGAAAAAACAAATAGGTATATTGAGATGTAATCACGATAGTGTTTATAGAGCAATCGCGTGCCTTGGACTCATAACTAGATTAGGGGATACGAGACTATCCATAAAAATATTAAAAGTCTCGGGCACAATTAAAGGATTAAGAAAAAATTAATTCTTGTTAATAACGAGGTGTAAAAAATGGAAATGGTACCAGGTTTGGCTAAAATGGGTTATGATAGAACAATTGCAGTTTTCAGCCCAGATGGAAGATTATTTCAGGTAGAATATGCTAAAGAAGCTGTTAAAAGGGGTATAACTTGCATAGGTATGCTGTTCAAGGACGGCGTGCTCTTGGCAAGTGTAAGACCAAAAGGCAAATTGGTTGTTACTGATTATACTGAAAAGATATTCGAGATAGATGAAACTATCGCAGCTGTTGCTGCTGGTCTTCTCGCCGATGCAAGAACTGTAATAAGTGAAACTAGGGTAAAGGCCCAGGTACACAGAATAACTTATGAAGAGCCCATAGATGTATGGCCACTTGCCAGAGAAATAGGGGATAGAATGCAACTAAGCACACTCTACGCTGGATTGAGGCCATTCGGTGTATCGTTCTTGATAGCGGGACATGATGATAGTGGTGTACACTTGATTCAATCAGATCCATCCGGAATGTTATACGAATGGAATGCTCATGCAATAGGGAGAGGGGCCGAAGCGGCTAAAAAAACACTGAATAAAAAATGGAAGCCGAAAATGAAAGAAGAGGATGCGATAAAGTTGGCAGCCAATATATTGGAAAAGACCGAGAACAAGGGCAACAACACATTGGATATCCTTGTAATAAAATCAGATAAAACCATGAAGAAGCTGGAAGAAGAAGAGCTTAAGAAAATATTATAAATCGATTTTTGAATACGGATAGTGATATAAATTGACCGTAGATTTAGATAAAGCCGTTGTATGTAGACTGAGACATTCCGGTAAAATATTCGAGATAATGGTAGATCCAAAAAAGGCATTGGATTTTAAGAAAGGTTCTGACATAAACATGAAGGAAATACTTGCATATCCTTCTATATACAAAAACGTGAGCACAACAGATGTTGTAGCCGAGGATGATTTGCAAAAAGTATTTGGCACAACGGACGTGTTTGAAATTGCAGAAAAAATAATTAAAAACGGCGATTTGCAACTAACGACTGAACAGAAAAAAAATATGAGGAATAATAAAAAGAAGCAAATAATAGAACTCATATCCAGAAGAGGGGTTAATCCGCAAACGGATACGCCTCACCCACCTAAAAGAATAGAAAATGCAATAGATAAGGCAGGAGTTAAGATAGATCCTTTTAAAGATGCTGAATCCCAACTGGATGAAATAGTGAAAGCTTTAAAAACGTTTATACCCATAACCTTTCAAAGAGCAACAGTATCTATACGGGTTCAGCCCCAATATGCTGGCCGCGTATATTCGGTTCTCAAGGACCTAGGAAACGTCAAAAAGGAACAATGGTTAAATGACGGGAGTTTAAATATCGAAATAGAGGTTCTCGGAGGACTACAACAAGAGCTCTTCGATAGAATGGCAAAATTGACACATGGTAATTTTGAATCAAAAGTAGTAAGAAAGGAAGAAATTTAAGGTGCTTTAATGTCTGAAAAAGAAGGAAAAACAGAAGAATATGGATACAGGGATGTCGTAGTCCCAGGAGAATTTGTAGAAGATAAAAAAGGTAGAAAACTAGGTGAAGGAGTTTATGCAGAAGATGACAAAATTTTTGCAATGGTACTGGGAATACCATACATTAGCAGAAACCAGATTAAAGTTATTCCGCTGTCCGGGATTTACATACCGCAAGTTAACGACAGAATAATTGGTATAATCTCAAAGGTAGAAATATCTGGATGGTTAATTGATATGAATTCGCCGTATTTAGGATTCCTACCGATTTCGGAAGGAGTGGACGAATTCGTGGACAAGACTAGAACAGACATAAGCAAATTTTTCGGTGTAGGGGATGTTATATTTTGCAAAGTCTCGAAAGTGACCGAGGGAAAGAAATGCAGAATAAGTATGAGGGACATTGGTGCCAAAAAATTGTATGGCGGTTCCATTCTTGAAGTAAAACCAACAAAGGTTCCGAGAATTATCGGAAAAGGCGGTAGCATGATTAAAATGATAAAGGAGAAAACGGAATGCCTGATATATGTTGGTAAGAATGGTGTAATATGGATAAAGGGAGAAAAGAAAAGAAAAGCGATAGAAGCCATACTGAAGATAGAGAGACAATCACATACTGTCGGATTAACCGAAAGAATAGAGAAAATGTTGGACGAGGAATAAATTGAATAAATAATTATTGGAGAGTATTGAAATGGCTAAAACAGATCAAAAATTGATAGAGAATGGTAAAAGACTGGATGACAGAGAAGCTGAAGACTTTAGAGAAATAGAAATACAAATCAATGTTGTGGACCAAGCCGATGGTTCCGCTCAAGTCAGATTTGGAAATACTGAAGCAATATCATCCGTTTATGGTCCCAGAAATCTATATCCAAGATTTTTACAGGAGCCAGAAACCGGTATAATCAGATACAGATATAATATGGCACCATTCTCAGTAACTGACAGAAAAAGACCCGGGCCTGGTAGAAGAAGCATAGAGATATCAAAAGTCAGTAGACTTGCCATTGAACCCGCAACTATCTTAGACAATTTTCCGAAAACCGTAGTGGATATATTCACGGAAATAATACAAGCCGATGGTTCCACACGGGTAACTGGAATTAACGCAGCGTCAATAGCATTGGTGTTGGCGGGAGTACCCATGAAAGATATGATTACATCATGTTCTGTGGGGAAAATAGACGACAAGCTTGTCGTTGACCTCAATGGTATAGAAGACAACAATTCTGACGCTGATGTGGCATTCGCTATGATGCCCAACAAGGGGAAAATAACTCTTTTGCAGATGGATGGTAGGGTGACAAAAGACGAATTATTCACCCTCTTGGACATGTCTGTGGAGAAGTGCAAGATTGTTTACGAAAAACAGAAAGAGGCAATCAAAAAATACTACCAAAAACAAAAGAAAATAGATGATGATAAAAAGAAAGAATAAGGTGTGAAACATGAAAAGTTATGCTTATGATTTGTTAATGGACAATAAAAGACTTGATGAAAGGGAATTAGAAGAATACAGGAATATAGAAATAAAGAAAGGAATAATCAAAAACGCTGCAGGATCTGCACTTGTTAAATTTGGGAGGAGTAAAGTATTGGTGGGCGTGAAATTCGATTTAGGCACACCTTATTCAGACTCACCAAACGAAGGAACTCTTATGGTTAATTCCGAATTCACACCATTGGCATCGCCTGAATTTGAACCAGGCCGACCAGGGGAAGATGCAATCGAATTATCGAGAGTAGTTGACAGGGGTATCAGAGAATCGCATTGCATAGATTTGGAAAAATTATGCATAACACCTGGAGAAAAGATATGGACAATTTTTGTTGATATTCACATAATAAATCATGACGGCAATCTGATTGATTGTGCATTCCTAGGGAGCATTGCAGCATTAATGGACGCTAAAATACCGAAAACGGATGAAGAAAACGAAAATGTGCTAAGAGATGAATTCCAGGGCAATCTAGAATTATTACACCTTCCAACAGAAGTTACGGTATGTAAAATTAATGACAAAACTGTATTGGATCCAACTGTTGAAGAAGAAGGTGTCATTGATTGTAAACTGACGGTTGCCGTAAGGGAAGACGACAAAATATGTGCACTACAGAAACAAGGGATGAGAGAGCTGACAATAGATGAAATCAAGGAAATGATTGAAATATCTATTGAGAAAAGCAAGGAACTGAGAAAACACTTAAAATAACTTAAAATAGGTAATTCTTATGGCAAAAAAGACTCTTTACAAGAAGAAGAAACTGGGTAAAATAAAGAAAGTCAGAGCTGCACCCAGATGGGCTGACATAAGGAAATTCGGATTGAAAAGAGCTAAAACTAGAAGAATCGAAACTTATAAGAAAAGATGGAGAAGAACAACTGTAAAAGTCTAATTTTTAAAAATTAAAAAATCACGGCCAGCAAGTCTGACCCGATTTACATTCAGAACTGACTCCTATGTTTCCACATGTCCCTGTACAGAGTATGCTCGTGTTACTACCAACTCCACCGAATCCGTCGTCTCCTGACAAACTGTCTAATTCACCTGGTGTCAAAGCATCTTCCAGTGTTCCTATAGGTGTACCATCTGACATATAACAAGACACACTACTTATATCCTCTGTTCCAGGATTGGTAAGCAGTACAGCACTGGAGCTCACTGTCTCAATTTTTGGGTAAGTTCCCGCACATTTTGTTTGGTTTGATGT
>CAYNTH010000010.1:0-15912 GCA_964400475.1 uncultured archaeon
CCTCCCATATTCAATGTAATTCTAGCATTGCTACTCTATGCGTTGTCTAAACATCTATCAAACAACCAAACATTATCACTAACAGTGATGGCATTCACCCTATTGGCAATATCAAACATAACAATGTTAGGCATATTCTATCTAGTCCCAGCAGCGTTCGGCATAATACTATCCTATACATTCTTCAACCTCATCCTGAGAAAGAAACTACTAACATCTTTTTTGATATTCACAGCAATATCATTGACCCACAGCTCCTCTCTAGTGTTCTCTTTTATAACCATCTTCCTGTATTTTACATTCGACAGAAGAAATTGGGGAAAGATGAAATATGTGGCCATGCTTCTCGCAGTGGGCGCTCTCGGTTTCCTGACTACCAGGGGAATCCGCCGTGCAGTACAGATATTCTCCAACATACTGCTATTCGAAAAGAGAGCACCATATTTCAGCATATACCTAAATCTACCACCGATATTCACAATACTGACAGCTGTGGGATTCTACTTCATACTCACGAACGAAGACAGGGCAAAAAAATTCCTGATACCGATATTCTCCTTCTTGTCGATAAACGCGTTCGCATACTGGTATTTCAAAGGCACACTGTTGGTATACAGGAGACTGTTCGTGTTCCTATACACACTGCTGCCTCTTTTCGTAGGCTACTCCGTATGGCATATATCATCCGGAATCAACAACGTACCCAAGATATTCAAGAAATACAACATACTGTTAATCATTTTCATATTGCTACTGTTACCACAGGCGATATCATTAAATATGGAGGTCCAAAAGAGATCACCGCAGTGGGTAACAAAAACAGAACATGAACTGTTCAAGAGGTTCGGCGGACAGTATCCAAACGAATATTTGGTAGCAGGTCATTTGGAGAGCTATGCTTTCCCGTATTACAATATAAAGCCCGTTGTATTGAGTCCGGGGCATGGTGTCAACACCACATACTACCAACAAACTATATCGTGTTTTGTAAAAAGGGACATAGAATGCTTCGAGACGTTCTTCAACAACACCGGATTCGAATATTTCTACCCAAGCGCTCCCGTAAACTACACGAACTTCGAACCTGTTCTAACCTATAAAAACCATGTAATCTATAAATTCATTAAGTGATTGTGTTGAACTTGAAAAAGATAGAGTTAAAAGATATTTTGAAAAACAAAGAAACTTTATACTGGTCTTATTTCCTGATAGCATCTATAGCAGTTTCTGCAATATCCACAATCTTTTTCCAAATCAATTTCATAGCAGCTTTAAGAGCGATATTGGGCACTGTATACGTATTGCTCCTACCAGGCTATGTTGTAGTCAGGGAATTCTTCAATGATGACGATTTGGACTGGGTGGAAAAAGCGGCTTTATCCATGGGACTCAGCATATCGCTTGTGATATTGTCAGTCATGTTCTCCAACCTAATCTTCCGGATACCAATAACACCCGTAACAAACTTTCTAGTGATATTGTCAGTGATGATAACAACGATTCTCATCAAGAGATACCAGAAGGAGATAAAGTCCAGACTATCGGATTTCAAAATATTGAAGATGTTCCATTAAAAAGAATAATTAAAGAACACCATAAATAAAATATGGGTTTGAAAGAAGATAGAGATATTTTAAGAAACATATTCGTCTCAATTCTGACAGTATTTCTGATATTGATCTACTTGAAACAAGATAATCCCTTTTTGCTGCCCGGTGTGGAAAAGAAATTCATCTGGACCATTCTATTTTTCGGTACTCTAACGGCCTTGTCATATTTACCTCAAGACGAAAAATGGACATTCGAGAGAAATAAAGATATACGAAAGAAGTTGGCAACAAAATTTGGAAAAATCAAGGCAGTTAGAAATATCGATTTTAAGAAGTTGGGTAAACGCATTCGCAGCTTAGATATACGAAAGAAGAAAAAATTCAGAGAACTCGGGGTTTCGAATAATTTAAAACAGTCCCTAACAAACCCAATCAAACCGAAAAAGAGGAGTACTAAAAATCTTAGCAGGGACGATCACATTATAGAGAAAAACCTGAATATAGCTTTCCAGATAGTATTGATAACGTTCCTTGGTTTTCTTTTGATAAGGGAATTCAACGCTGAGTTCTTGAAGTTCATAGATGTAAATTATTTTCTGATAACAGTGGTGGGTTTCGGAGCACTGTCGATATTGTTTCCATATGAGGATAAGGAGGAAACGGTGGTGACTGAGAAGGACTACATATTCTGTATGGTTTTAGGTATAATAGGAGCGATAATCATATTCTACCAAACATCGGGCATTGGTTGGATAAGCTACATAATATCCGCGGTATCTGGCATCTTCATAATCCTGCTGTCTGTATTTATGCTAGACGAATAATAACGCAATACATGCAACTATCAAATATCCAACCAGGTGAGTAGGTCATAAATTCAATTACTTATAATATTCCCAGGTTTCCTCCAAACCACCCATAAGGGATCTTTCTGGTTCCCATCCCAAAAATTCTGAAGCTTTGGATATATCGGCACTGGAATGACGCACTTCCACCACAGATTCACCGTATTCAATCTCCAATTCATTGCCAACGACTTCCATTATACTCTCAGCGAGTTCGTTCACGGTTATACTTGTCCCAGACCCAATGTTGAAAACACCCCCAAAGCATTTCATATCATTTGTGGTACCCGCCCGCATCATTGCATCAACGACATCATCCACGAACACGAAATCCCTTGTCTGCTCCCCGTCGCCATATATGGTCGGGCTCTTACCCTGTTTGACCATCATAATGAATTTAGGTATGACAGATGCGTAGTCGCCCTCAGGATCTTGCCTGGGACCAAAAACGTTGAAACATCTCAAGACAATACATTCCAAACCACACAAAGATGTGAATAAGTTACAATATCTCTCGCAGATCGCTTTATGTACAGCATATGGGGAATTTGGTTTGATATCATGATCCTCCGATACAGGTAACTTCTCCTGATCACCATAGACAGCAGAACTAGAAGGAAACACTAATCTATTTATCCCAAGTTTTCTACATGTATTCAAAACATTCAATGTACCTTCCACATTCACTCTGTGAGACTCGATTGGATTTTCTATAGAAAACTGGACCTTTGGTATGGCAGCCAGATGGAAAACGACATCCGCATCCCCGAAAACACCATCCAGATCACTTTCACAAATGTCCTTTTTATAAAAGGAGAAGTTATCATTATTCTCACATTGTTTCAAATTCTCCATTCTACCCAGCGATAAATTATCAACAACACCGACCGTCCATCCATCTTTCAATAAATTATCAACCAAATGACTACCTATGAACCCTGCCCCTCCAGTAACAACGGCTTTCATATCGCTCACTAATATTAAGTGGAGTAAACTAATTAATAATCCTATAATCTATCTCTTCCTGAAAAGACCGCAGTGGCACCTGCCTGTATTTTCTATTTTTACAGGCGCTTCATCACACGGGCATCCAACGTAATCGATCTTGCAAGGACATCTACCCATATCCAAGACGTTTTTTAATATCGTCTTGTCCACAATGCAGTCATATTCCCCGGCAAATTCCTCTATATCCTCTCTCAAACCCATAAAAATCCCAGATCATTTAATCATGACTTTAGAATCGATTTTAATCATTTTCGTCCAAAACCACTATGCACATCATGCTGTATACCTTTCAACTTCTCACATAACACATCCAACTTGTCCCTCTCGTCTTCATCTATATCCAGATCAACTACCTCACTAACCCCATTCCTACCGATTTTAACAGGCAGACTCACGCAAACACCATCCACACCGTAGAAATCGTTCTTATCAACATAAAAACTGACTGGGAATATTTTCCCACTATCGTTGATAACAGCGTTCACCAAATCTGCCAGATGAGCAGCAGGACCGTATTGTGTACCACCCAATCCCGCTATTATCTTCTTGCTCCCGGATATAACATCATTCCTCACATCATCCAACACGACGTCAAATTCAGTCAGAGGATTACCATCTATGGTGCACTGGCTGAACAAAGGTATCATGTTTTCACCGTGCTGCCCTATGACCATGCCGTATATATTATCCGCAACAACCCCCGTGTTTTTGGACAAAGAAAACCTCAAACGGTTCGAATCCAGGATGTTGCTGAAACCTATTATCTGATCCCTAGGAAGACCAGTATTTTCACATATCAGATAAGTGAGTGGTTCCACCGGATTCGTTGTCAATATGACCACACTATGCTCCGAAAAATCTATATTGTCAATGATATCCCTTATGATACCCGCATTCTTCTCCAATAAATCCATCCTCGTTTTGACAACAGAAGTGCGGGGAACGCCCGCTGTTATAACCACCACATCAGAACCGCTAACATCGCTGTAACCCCCCTTTATCAGTTTGTGTGAATATTGCGGGTAAGCGTGTGAAATATCCAATATGGTGCCATCCA
Source organism: uncultured archaeon (assembly GCA_964400475.1). GTDB lineage: Archaea > Aenigmatarchaeota > Aenigmatarchaeia > CG10238-14 > SCSR01 > CAYNTH01. The sequence goes on from CAYNTH010000010.1 coordinate 4,461, forward strand.
CTTTCTCTTCAACAATATCACATAGGACTATATCATCGATGTCTGGATTGGTGATAAAGTGTTGCGTCAAAGCACCACCCACCCTTCCCACACCGACAATGGACACTTTCGCCATAATTATCTAGAAAATAGTATAATTTTCCATATTTAAAAAAAGAGGGCGGTTCCTGCATAAGAGTGCTTTTAAAATTCAATCCACTGAATTTACACACTGAAATTCTATGCTGCCACGCATGCTAACATAGAAATTGAAGAAATGATAGATAAGAGGAGCAGTGGAACCAGAAGTTTTTTTATCCATCGACCGCAATGCCTTTATAAGATTTTATCATTTCCGGTTAATAAAAGCTTCTCAAATCATTTCAAGTACCGAGCACTGCTCGTTTTGTCCGAGCAGCACAAAAATCGGAAAATCGCTTTTATTTCCGTAAACCAATATCCAATGTATGGTCAAAGTTATAAAATACGATGGCAGCGAACAGGAATTCGATAGGAAAAAGGTCATGAGAACGTGCAGGAGGATGGGTGCTAGCAAGAAGGTGGCGAAAGAAATCACCGATATCATTGAGAACAAGGCATACGACGGTATGAGGACTAAGAAGATAATGGATATGGTCTTCAAGCAGATGAAAAAACACAAACCATCGATAAGATACACAATCAACCTCAGGGATGCTATAAGCATGCTCAGACCGAAACCGGATTTCGAGATTTTCGTCGCACGCATATTGAAAGCACAGGGTTACAAGGTGAAATCCAATCAGATTATTAAGGGTAAGTGCGTGGATTACGAGACGGACGCCGTTGCTGAAAAGGATGATGAGGTGCTGTTCGTGGAGGTTAAGCACCACTACAAGGCACACACATACACGGGGGTTAGTGTGTTCCTGGAAACGCGCGCCAAGTTAGAGGACCTGATAGAAGGGCACGGGAATAAGAACAACAAGTCCAAATTCACCAAAGCGCTCATAGTGTGCAACACCAAATTCTCGGACCATGGGAAGAAGTATGCGAAGTGCAGGGGCATATCATATATAGGGTGGAAGGCACCGGAGGAATACGGGTTGGAGAGGATGATAGAGGAGAAGAAGTTGTATCCGATTACATTTCTGAAGGACATGACATCCAAAGACCAGGTCAAACTCGGTGACAATAGGATAGTGACATTGAAACAGTTAGCGAACGGAGATATCGATGAGATTGTCAAGAAGACGAAGGTGTCCAAGAAGAAGCTGGGGAAATATGTGAAGGGCGCAAAAGAGATACTGTCCGACTGAAACAATTATATTATATTGGATATGCAGATTTGTTCTATCGGAAAATCGGTGATCATAGTGGTGAAGAAGATTGTTGTGCAATGCGACAACGTGTGGAAGATATACAACCAGGGAACCAGGGCGGAGGTGAACGCATTGAGGGGTGTGAACCTCAAAATAAAGGAGGGACAATTCGTCTCAATAGAAGGCGCTTCTGGTAGTGGGAAGAGCACGCTGCTGAACTGCATAGGATGCCTTGACACACCAACAAAGGGGAAGGTGTTCTTCGAAGGTGATGATATATCGAAGATGGGCGAAGACGAATTGGCACTCATAAGGCGGGAGAAGATAGGGTTCGTGTTCCAGACGTTCAACATAATACCAACACTTACCGCGCTACAGAACGTCGAACTGCCCATGATATTCTCCGGTGTGGGTGAGGGGAAGAGGAAAAGGAGGGCAAAGAAATTACTGGAAAGCGTTGGGCTGGGTGGTCGGATAGAACACAGACCGACCGAGCTTTCAGGGGGAGAGAGACAGAGGGTGGCAATATCGAGGGCGCTCGCAAACGACCCGTCTATAATACTGGCAGATGAACCCACAGGTAACCTGGATTCCAAAACAGGTAAGGATATAATAGAAATATTCAAAGAACTAAATAAGAAGGGTAGGACTATTGTTGTAATAACACACGACAGGGCGATATCCAAACACGCGAAGGATGTGCTCAAGTTCAAGGACGGTAAAATATTGGATTAGGAGGTTGGATTAAATGGAGAAAAAGATTGTGATTCTATCAATGATGGTATTGTTATCAATACCTGTGGCGAATGCGTATACATCACTGACTGTATCGGGCAGCGTGGTCCCAACGACAATGGGACCAGGGGATTCAGGTAATATAATTTTCACTATAACGAACGGCGGGACATCGTATGCGCGCAATGTCGAACTCAAGGTGAAATCACATGGTCACATAACATTCGACCAGAAGATATTCGACCTGCAGACCATAGCATCTGGTGATTCCATGCAGGTGAGCGTGCCTATGACCGTGTTGTCCACAATACCAGTTGACACAACTACCGTATTCGTGGATGTAACATATACTGAAGGGAGTACGTCCGGCTCAAAAACGATAACATCATCCACGTCAGTGTCATTGTCGAGAAGATCGATAATACAGGTTGAAAATGTGACAACGGACAAGGATATCATAGAGCCCGGGGATACTGTAGATATCGACGTGTACATAAAGAACTCGGGTGTTGGCACACTCAAAGACAGCTCCGTCAAATTCGGAAATTCCTCACTCCCGTTCGTGTCAGCCGATGGTGATGATGAGGTATATCTGGGCGATCTCACGACCAGTGAGGTGGATGTTGCCAGTTTCTCGATAACATTCAACAGGGAAGCGGAGACGAAAGCATACAGGGTACCCGTAACAGTGGAATACTACGATGCTTCTGGTACACTACACAGCACCACGAAATACATCGGATTGAAGGTGTCCGGGGAGCCGGAATTCATAACAGCACTGGAAGATGACAGCGAAATGTACTCAGGTGGACAGGGTGAAATAACGATATCGATAGCCAACAGGGGAACGGCAACCGCCAATTATCTCACGTTGACATTCGATTCGGATTTGAAGGTCAAACCGAAGGAATATTATGTCGGGAACCTCGACCCAGACGATTACGAGGTAATGACATTGAGCGTGGACGGAACTCAGTTGGGTGTGGGTAAGAAGACCATGGAGATAAATCTTAGATACAAGGACCCGTACAACAATGAATTGAACAGCACCGCATCTGTCGAATTCGATGTATACAGACAGACATCCGGTTTGTCAACCACGAATATCGCGGTCATCCTGGTCATTATAGGCATAGTGGCATATTACAAGAGGAAGAGACTGTTGAAGATTATTAAAAGGAAGTAATGAGTGATTCTTTGTCTTTTGAATTCGAAAAAGAAGGGTTGAAACTAGCAATCCAGAGTATACGGGAGCGGAAGCTGAGGAGTATTCTCACCGCAACCGGCATAATAATAGGCATAGCCGCAATAATATCACTTGTCTCCATAGGAGAAGGGACGAACAAGTACATAAACGAACAGTTCGAACAATTCGGTGCCAACAAGATAATAGTGACGCCATCCACGATGGCGAGTGGGCCCAGACGTCCTGTGACATCCGAAACATTGTCGAGTTCGGACTTGAATGTGGTCAAGCGCGTGAGAGGCGTTGACGAGGTCATAGAGATATTGTCCAAAACCCTGTCAGTGGAATACAAGAAAGAATCGACACAACTGCAGACGATGGGTATACACGGTAAAGAAGCCGAGAGATTTTTTTCGGACATGCAATCACTAGAATTGGAAAACGGCAGGTTCTTCGGGAGTGGTGATAGATATGTTGTTGTCATGGGGTATCTTGCTGCGAAAAAATCTTTCAGCGAAGAGATTCGTATAAGGGACAGAATCGTGATAAAAGACAAGGAATTTACAGTCATAGGTACGCTCAAGGAGATTGGAAGCACACAGGACGACATGCAGATAATGGTACCATTAGATTCCATGAGAACAATAACCGGCTCGGATGACGAGATATCGTTCATATTCGCAAGTGCGTACGACAGGAATGAAGTCGAAGATGTGGCTGACAGGATACAGCAGAAGTTCGACAACGAATACGGCGAAGATACATTCCTCGTGATGAGTACGACCAAATTAGCCGGCCAGGTATCGTCCATAACCAACACCCTATCCGCCATATTGGGTGGTGTGTCAGGTATAGCACTTATAGTGGCTGGTATAGGGATATCGAATACTATGTACATGTCGACACTCGAACGCACCAAGGAAATAGGGATAATGAAGTCCATAGGCGCGACCAGAAGAAACATAATGGAGATATTCCTCATAGAAGCAGCACTGCTCGGACTCATAGGGGGTGTACTCGGTATAATCGTCGGTACCGGCCTATCCAAATTGCTCGGACTGATACTGAAATCTTATGGTATGCCGTTGAAAACCCATGTTTCATTATCATTGATGTTGCTGGGCGTGGGGTTCGCGGTCGTTGTCGGTGTGATATCGGGGTTCCTGCCGGCGAAACAGGCGTCCGAACTAGACCCGATAGAGGCGCTCAGATACGAATAAAAAGACTTTAATTGGTAATCCACATATTATTATTGTGATATAATGAACTGGAAACTAACACTAATAGCGATATTCGCGGTTACGATGATGTTATCACCGATAGCAATGGCCGCGGATGATATTGTATCAGAAGAATCGATAGCGATAACGGCAGAATCGTCCGATAACATGGAACTGGAAGAACCGGGTATGTTACCGACTAGTCCTTTTTATTTCGTGGAGAGATTCACCGAAAGAGCGAGACTGGCAACAACATTCGACCAGACCAAAAAGATAGAATTACAGATGAAATTCGCTGAGAAGAGACTGGCAGAAGCACAGAAGATGATAGAGATGAACAATACCAAACAAGTCGAGAGAACTATGCAGAGATATCAAGAACATACAGAAGACGTTAATCAGCGAATGACGCAGCTACGGGAAAGGAATATAACAACAGAACAAATAGAACATTTTCTGAACACAACATTCGACAAGCACACAAGTGTACTCAGAAGAGTCAAGGAGAACGCACCGGAAGAAGCACAGTTTGGTTTGCAAACAGCACTGCAAAATGCCGAAACTAACAGGGAAAGAATAAAGGCGAGAATAGTAGAATCGTCACAGGTATCAGAAGAATTAGGACAATCGACACAAACAGAAGAATCAACAGGGCAAACAGGAATAGTGCCGGGGCAACCGGAAGAAACGGGACAATCCGAAACTGGAGAAAACGATAGTGAGGCAACTGATAACCAACAAGAACAAGTAAATCCAGAATTGGAAGATTCTCTGGAAGAGACAACAGGACAATCGAATTCTAATCAAGGAAATCAAAGCTGATCAATATCAACTCAAGATTCTTTTTCTTTTTTCTTTATCCATTTTCTCAGTCGCATATCTCAACACTAGCCTGGACATATCGTGCTTTCTTTTCATCAAAAATTCTTCGACCACATCTTCATCGAAATTGCTGAATTCCTTCAACAGCCACCCGACAGCCTTTTGCACAATATAATCACCGTCCCCCAACATCGCATCGGCTGTTTTAAAAATCTGTTCGCGGAACCTGCCCTCCCTCGCATGCTTCACATAAGTGACTGCGGCAGCCCTCCTGACCCATCTGTTATTGGATTTCGTCCATTCGAAAACACCATACATCAATTCCGGATATCCATGGACCATGACGCCTATTATTTTTGGTGATATGTGGTCGCAGTGTGCCCAATTCGTTATGCTGTTCTTCACCCATTTTTCGAAAAGTGCGAAATCACTTTTCTTGAACCTGTCCGACATATTCTCGACAATCGCCATCGCGACCGTCTTCTCCTCGTATGTATCACTATCCATCAATTCATCGCACACGCCCAGGATATCGCCATAATCGAACCCGTTTTTTTCCATAATTTTACCGTATTTCTTGGCAACTTTCCGCATCTCGCCGTGCATGCACCCCAAGAAATTGACATCCTCCCTGAAGAACCGCTCCTGTTTCTCACGTTTTTCATCTGTTGCGAATCCGAGCAGATCATCAACTATTCCTTCAAGAATATCCTTTTGGGGGAGCATGTCAATCATATTATTATAGCTCCCCCAAATTTAAATCAAGCAACATCATATCCGTCAGCATACACATCGAATGATTCCGCGCTGTCCAATTCCATCGACATCATATATACACCGTTATTGTCAGTTACAGACTGTGTTACCGGAGATGAGGAAGATGTATCAGCATCATTCTCGAATGCAGCGACTGTAACACCACCCAATGTTACACCGGTAAGGTCGTCAACAACATACCCTGTTACAACACCCGGGCCCTTTGTCACAGTAACGGTGATATACGCCTTAGCACCGATTGTGGACAAACAGCTGCTATTCACCGGCTGATCTACAACATCCCGGTAGTCGCTGATGTTGTATGCGGACACTGTGCGTATGGATTCCAACTCGTAATTCGTAAGTGTCTCGTATATCTTTCCATTATCAATGCCCTTTTCCCTAAGTATATCCTGACCACTGGAATCCTTCAATACTACCAGACTGTCAGGATCGGAAAATGTGAGATATGACGTGCTATTTTCCTTCTGGAACCTGACACTGACATTGTAGAATTTCCTCACAGTGATATTCCTCTCATAATACTCGCCTGGTGACAAATTGACATCGAATGCCTTGAAGAATCCTGTGAAACTCAAATCGGATGCATATGAAACAACACCCAAAAGCAGTAGTGCAACGGAAACACCTGCTATTACAAGAGTGCTGTTGCCTATTTGTTCCATAATCAGATATCGACAACGATGGATTGATTAAAATTTATCACTTCTGTCAGTGGTCAAGATTCGTTCAATTCCCTGCCCCACACATAATCAACCCTCTTGTGCCATATCTCCCTTGCCTCGCCCACGGTGAATATGGATCCGGACACGAGCACCAATCCTTTTTCACCAGCGACCTCGATTCCCTTCCTCACAGCATCCTTCACATTGTCGACTGTCTCGAATTCTTTATTACCGGTGAACCTGCTGAGCTCATCCACAGGCGTTGCACGACCCCTGACACCATGCTCAGTCAATATCATATAATCAGACATCGATGAAAAATCACCCATCATCTTCTCTATCTTCTTCCCCTTTGAAATACTGACGACCGTCACCATTTTATCATAATCGAATAAATCGGGTATCTCCTCCTTGAGCTTCCCGGTTGCCAAAATGTCCTTTGCACCGTCCAAAACAACATACGGTTCTTCCTGCATTATCTCCATCCGACCAGGCCATTTCACTTTCTTGAGACCGTTGTATACAGCATCTTTCGGTACAATGATATCGGAAAACGACAGTGATTCAACCGCAGCTATCGCAGCACACGCATTCACGATTTGATGCTCGCCCAACAATGATAAATGAACGCTGTCGTAATCCCTCCCAAAAGTATCAACGTCGAACAGCTGGCCGTCTATCGTTGATTCCAACTTATCGTATTCCACGTCCCCACCACCGACAACGAACATCTTGGAATTCCTCTTCTCGCACACACCGCGGAAGACGTCCAATGCATCATCGTTCTGGGAAGCGGTTATCAACACACCATCGTCCTTTATTATACCAGCTTTCTCAGACGCTATTTCCCCTATGGTATCGCCCAATATGTTCGTGTGTTCCAAAGATATGTTCGTGATGACCGTGACAAGCGGATCAACTATATTGGTCGCATCCAATCTGCCCCCCAATCCGACCTCCACAACCGCAAAATCCACGCATTCCTCCTCGAAGTACTTGAACATTATGGCAGCCGTTATCTCGAAGAAAGTGGGATGTTTGTACTTCTCAGCAACATATTCGATGTCGGGCATCATCTCATTTATCATATCGACTATACGCTCCTCAGATATCTGTTCACCGTTAATCGATATGCGCTCCGTGAAGCTGCTCATGTGGGGCTTCCTGAATGCACCCACCTTATAACCAGCTTCCTCCAGAATGGACGATATCATTGTAACAGTGGACCCCTTGCCATTGGTCCCTCCAACATGTATCACATCAAGCTTCTCATGCGGATTGCCCAGTCTATCGAGCAGTTCCTCTATAACTTTCAAACGCAGCTTGACGTCCCCGAAGAATTTAAGGTTGAATATCCATTCGGTCACTTCCCCGTAATCGTCCTTAGAAAATCTCTTTATACCAAACACCCGGTCGTGTATCAATCAGCGTGTAAGGGGAATCTACTGCAAAACTCCTTCACTCTGCTCTTTATCTCAGCGAGCTTCTCTTCGTCATCCTTGTTCTCAACTGTCTCATTGATGAAATCGGCTATCTTACCCATATCGTCCTCGTCCATTCCCCTGGTCGTCACAGCGGGTGTACCTATCCTGACACCGCTGGTAACGTTCGGGCTCTCCGGATCACCTGGTATCATGTTCTTGTTCAACGTTATGTTGACGTCTTCGAACAGGTCCTGTGCCTCATTGCCCGTTATGCCCTTGTTCCTCAAATCCACCAGCATCAAATGATTATCAGTGCCGCCCGAGACTATATCAAACCCATGTCCCTTCAACCCTTCAGCGAGCGCATTCGCGTTCTTCACTATCCGCTTCTGGTATTCCTTGAAATCATCACTCAACGCCTCCTTGAATGCGACAGCCCTGGCAGCTATTATGTGCATCAGCGGACCTCCCTGCGTTCCCGGGAATATGGCCTTGTCTATCTTCCTCGCGAATTCATTCTTGCACATTATCGCACCCCCTCTCGGACCACGAAGCGTCTTGTGGGTGGTGGTTGTCACAACGTCAAAATACGGGAAAGGGCTGGGATGTTCGCCCGCGACTATCAATCCGGCTATATGGGCTATGTCCGCCATCGTATAGGCGTCCACCTCATCAGCTATCTCCTTTATCTTCTCGAAATCTATGGTCCTTGAATAGGCGCTCGCACCACACAGTATCATCTTCGGCTTCGCCTCTATCGCCTTCTCACGTAATTTATCATAATCTATCTCACCGGTCTCATCATCTACCCCATAATGCACGAAATTGTAGAATTTCCCCGAAAAATTGACAGGACTCCCATGGGTCAAGTGCCCACCAGCGTCCAGGTCCATCGCCAATATTGTGTCGCCCGGTTTCAATAAAGCGAAATAAACTGCCGCATTGGCCTGGGAACCCGAATGTGGCTGCACGTTTGCGTGCTCCGCATCGAATAATTTCTTCAACCTCTCCCTTGCCAGGTCCTCTATCCCGTCCATCCACATGCATCCGCCGTAGTACCTGCCCTGTGCGCCGGCACCCCCCTTGGGATACCCTTCCGCGTATTTATTGGTCAGTACACTACCAGCAGCTTCGAGAACAGCATCGCTCACAAAATTTTCAGAAGCTATAAGTTCTATATTCTCGGTCTGCCTCTTCTTCTCATTATCTATCAACTCACTTATCTCAGGATCAACTTTCTCAATAGCCATTCGATTACCTCCATTATTTCCAAAACTATACTATTCTATTGTTGATAAAACCTTATTAGTTTGACCGATGTATAACCTTTTTTATCCGACAAACCAAATTTGAATTATGCCTTTAGCAGTAACGCACGTTCTCGTGCCAATAATAGCACTGGAATTGTTGAGGGACCGTTACAGGAAAATATCCAAATTCTTCTCAATCGAACACGTATTCCTGATAGGTGTTGCTGGGTTATTGCCTGATTCCGATCTATTGTTGTACAGGATCACACACTTACTGGGCAAACCCTTGTTATCGGATGACCTGGGACACAGGGTGATATTCCACAACATCTGGATACCGGTGGGATTTCTCGTATTCTATATGCTGTTCAACAACGCCCACAGATTCGTAGATGTGAAAAAGAGGACTAAGAAATACTTACAATCTTTCGGGAAGATATATCTGGTGTTGTTCATGGGGTTCGCAGTGCATCTTATATTGGACGCCGTGTTGACAGGACATGTTATGCCGTTCTATCCGCTGAACTCACATATGGTGGACTGGAATCTGTTCGGGAAAATCAGCAGTTCCACAGGTATACCCATATTGACAATAACCGTTTCGACCGATGCTTTGCTGCTCCTTTTCTGGTTGTGGCACCAGCAAATAGAAAAACACATACTCGATTATTTCTAGATATTCATCAAAAGCCTGACAACGAGTGGTATGGAGATTCCAACAGCAACACCAGCTATCGCCTGATTCTTCGAATGTCTGACCAGTGCAAGCCTATTGTATATCACCATCGGCAATAATGAAAACAATGGTATGAATATCGGATCTACGATGGATAATGTCGCAGCCAACAGTGAATACCCCATTGTATGCGCGCTTATCTTCCATTCGTCCCTTAGAATGTGTACAACGAAATTCGCTATTATTGCTGAATATATACCGAAAAGGAAGTTCCGATCGAATGCGAGGAGGACTGACCCTATCAACAGCACGAGGAAGGAAGTGGATGTTGCATATGTATATTTCTTGGTCAACGTGCTCGCCCTCTGTTTAGTAAAATATCTCGATATCCCATACGCGATTATCGACAGAAAAAATATGAACACCTCATTGGCGAAGAATGGTGTATCCATCGAAAGCAGTATCAATGTGGACGCTCCGAGTAACCCCATGTGCGTTGGGAAGAACACCCGTTCCAGCAACTCGTCGAAATCCATCGAAATCCGCATAATAATTTATTATATCCCCATTAGATATGTGTTTTCATCAATTGCTAAATATGCCCGACATCGCATCCGATACGTCCTTCCAATCGCTGTAGAGGTCTTCGAACTTATTGTTCAGTGTCGTGTTGGTGTTATTTATCTCAGCCTCGATCGAATCCATCCTCACGGATATGCCATCTATATCGGACTGGATGGAATCTATCTTGGTACTCACCTCGTCGAAACCGGATGTCTGATTGCTGGCAAGCTCCATTATCATGTTCAGCGCTATCGAGACCTGGAAAGATGAAGATATATCCAATGTCATTTCGTCCCCGTCAACATCAATATCACAAACGACTATCTCTTCGTAAATACCTGTCTCATCGGGTGTCACGAAATCTATGTAATAATTCCCGGGTATCGAGGAACCGAGCATCCCCTGGTCGATTATGAAATAATCCTTGTCTGGATATATTATGGTCGCGTTGCATTCGGCATCGGTTATGGGTGTACCAAGCCCATCACTCAATCTGACTATCACCTGGCCCTTCTCCCCGCTTATGTACGCAGTACCCGACACGAATTCGAGGTCGATGTCAGCTCTCTTTGAGAGATAATGACCTGCATATATGCCGATAAGTGCCAAGATTATTACGAGTATCGATATCGATTTGAGTCTGTTCCCTGACAATATCTCCTTCAAATTGGATACCCTAATGTCATGTCTAAAATCCTCATCAAACACACGATCACCTAATCAAGAAATTATCCCAATAATGGGGGTGTCCTGGGGGGTTTTCCTGAAGTTCCAGTTGATGCTGGACTTGAAAAGATTTATGATGGTTATCTTATGTGAATCTCCGTCCGTTTGAACATCCTCCGAAACATCA
>CAYNTH010000010.1:16012-22600 GCA_964400475.1 uncultured archaeon
TCCACCGGATGGACCACCACCAGAAATAGATTTACCGTTTGGAGCACCACCATCGCTCCCTTGAGTATCTATCACACCGATACCATCTTTCCCAACATCGACCGCAGTATCATCCACATCCGATTCGTTGTAAGAAATATCATCTGTTTCGCGAACACCAGGACTAACGACCCCATCAACGTACACAGTAGATGTATTCACAGGAACAATCAATAACAAGAAGGATATACACGAGATGAATGGCAAAATACCCTTATCGAACATAGACAACGAATTCCTATTTTAGGAAAGCTACCTTATAAATTTTTTAGATATTCTTGTTATCGTACGGGCACAGCTCGAAAACAGGACAATCCCCGCATCTGGGCTTGTATTTCTTACACACATCCTTCCCGAACCTGACCAGGAGTAGGTTTATATATGCCCTCATCTCCTTTGGGAATATGTTGTGCAAATCTTTCCTCACTTTCTCACGATGTTTTTCATGTTCGGTCCACCCCAGCCTGTAAGCAGTGACTAACACGTGTGTATCCACGGGTATGATGTCCTTTTCGAAACACACCAAAAGGACTATGTCGGCCGTCTTGCCACCAACCCCTGTGAGGGACATCAATTCATCCCTGCTGTCTGGGACTTCACCACCATATCTATCCAGCAGCTCCTTCGACAAAGTGTATATGTATTTGGCCTTGGTCTTGTAGTAATTGGCAGAACTTATCGATTCCTCTATGTTTTTCCTACCAAGCTCCACCATATCTTCCGGATTGTCGGCCTTTTCCAACAACTTCTCAGATATCTTCCTGGTCATCTCGTCCCTGTTGCGCTGGGATATCACAGTACTGACCAATACCTCATACGGCTCCTTGGAAGAACTGCTCAATGTTTCATTAGAGACAACATCATATCTGTCCTTGAGTATCTCTATTATCTTCTCCGTCCGTTCGTCCATGGAAACAACCACAATTAAATTTATTAAGTCCTCATGTTATTAACTTACTATAGTTCGCATCCATGTATCGCAGTTATCGCACTTATGCGGACTAGATCGGAAATACACGCAGGGAAAATCCGCGATATAGTATATATACGCCCCATGTGTAGTCATTTCTCTATTCTTCTCGGAGGTTTTCTAAATGGTTGAGGCAGTCATATTCGACCTGGGTGGTGTCATAGTAGACTGGGACAACGATACCACCTACATGCACATAGCCGACAGATACGGCATAGATTTCGAAACTGTGAAGACCGGACTGGAGGAAAAGATAGCGCTTGTGCAGACAGATTCTCTTGACGAGGACGAATGGATGGCCGAGTTCTTCCGCTCTGTTGGCATGGAACCCCCGGAGGGCTATGAGAACATATGGAGGAAGACATTCGAAAACTCCGACCACAGGGAAGATGTCATAGAACTCATAAAATCCATAAAGGAGAACGGATACAGATTGGGTATTTTGTCGAACATAGAACCGTCCAGGGGAGAATACGAGATAGATTCGGGACTGACCGACTATTTCGATGTTGTTATATTTTCTTATGATGTTGGCATGAGGAAGACGGACGATGTTGAGGGAGATGAGATAGCCGAGAACATATTCGAACTCGTGGCAAATGAACTGGGGGTGGACCCGTCGGACTGTTTTTACATAGATGACAAGGAAATGTGTGTGAGGAGCTCGGAGGATGTCGGTATGTACGGCCATTTGTTCGATGATGTCGACAAGTTGAAAAAGGATTTGAAGAAAATGGGTGTCAAGATTGATTGAAGCTGTCATATTCGATATAAGCGGTGTCGTAGTGTTTACAAAGGCTTCAGCTATATACAAATATACTTTATCCGGAGGCAGCCTGATCAATCCGGTGGTGGATGAAGAGGACAGGATGGAAAAATACATCAATCTATACAAACAGACCCGGAGAATAGATGAGAACATATTAAAACTCGTGAAAGAACTCCGCGAAAAAGGATACGAAACACCAGCACTCAGCAATGCTTCCAAGGAAAAACTGGAAGCCTACAAAAAAATCGGATTGGAGGGATATTTCGAACCACTGATATCGTCATCGGAATTGGGTATAGACAAACCCAGGATAGATGCTTATAGGAAAGCGAGCGAAATCATCGGAATCGACCCTAAGAAATGTGTTTTTATTGATGACAAGAAGATAAATGTGATCGGTGCAAGGGAATTCGGTTGGAAGGCGATACATTTCAAGGGTTTGGAAGAATTGAGAGCCGAATTGGAAAACATGGGTGTATTGGGTGATTGATATGGACAAAGAGAATACATTTGAGATATTGGGCAAAGATGTAGTCAATGTATTGGAACAATCGAAGCTCAATGGAAAGGAGCCCACGCTGATACAAGAGATGGCGATAAGGCCAATACTTGATGGGGAGAATACAATGGTCATATCGGAAACTGGATCCGGTAAAACACTGGCCGTCATGCTCCCTCTGCTAAGTAAAATGGCCAAAAATAGGGAAAAACCGATATCGTGTTTATACATAACGCCATTGAAATCGTTGAACAGGGATTTATTGGATAGGCTCATCTGGTGGGCAAATAAGCTGGAATTGGACATAGCTGTGAGACACGGTGACACAACACCCTACCGCAGAAGGCAGCAGGCGGAATTCCCTCCGCACATAATGATAGTTACATTGGAAACATTGCAACCCATAATAACCGGGAAGAAGATGAGAAAGCATTTGTCGAATATAGAATATGTTGTTATTGACGAAGTGCACGAAACAGTGGAGAGCAAGCGTGGTATTCAATTATCGCTGGGTTTGGAGAGATTGAAGAAGCTGTGCAGTGGATTCCAACTAGTCATGCTGTCGGCCACAGTAGGCTCGCCCCAAAATGTGGCGAACTTCTTCTCAGCTGGTAAAGATGTAAGGATAGTGAGGGCGGAAACCGCCAAGGCTTATGACATCAAGGTCATAAACCCCGAACCGGTTGCAGCGGACAGCGAGATAGCGAAGAGGATATTTTCGACAGAAGAAACCGCTGCCAGGCTGAGGACCATAATGGAACTGATAAAGGATTCCAGGTCTTCCCTTACGTTCACGAACACCCGTGAATTCGCCGAGATATTATCAACACGTACAAAGGCTGTGGAAAAGGACTTCCCGGCTGAGATACACCACAGTAGTTTGAGTAAGAGTGTTAGAATAGACACAGAAGAGAAATTCCGTGAGGAGGAAATAAAATCGATCATATGTGTATCAGGGGACACTTCTATTCTTCTCGGGGATGGGTCATGGGGTACTATTAAAGATCTCCCCAAAGGTAATCTAAAAATAACATCACTCAATGATAACCTGAAACTGGAAAAGGATGAAACCCCCACAATTGTTGAAAATGGGAGAAAAAAGACTTTGAAGGTGGTCACAAAGACTGGATTTGAAATAGAATGTACAGAAGATCATAGATTCCTCACAATCAGAAACGGTAAATTGGAGTGGGTAAAGGCAAAAGAAATGGAAACAGGACAATACGTAGCAATGATTAGACGAAATCCGTTTAATCCGAGCGAAAAAGAATTCCATTCAATTGTTCCGGACTCTGTTCACGCCAGGATATCAGATGAACTGTTCAAAAAGATTAAAAAAAATGTCAAGGAAAAATATGGAAAATATAAGACTTTTTCACAAAAGACTGGAATAAAATCATCTAGATTGAGGCACTTCCTCGCAAGCAATGATACAAATCAACCGATCAAAAGGTTGAAGAAAATTGTCAAAAATATGGACATAAGCAATGAAGAACTCTATTCAGAAATTGAATTGGTCGGGAGCAGAAATTATACAAGGTACAAAATGCCTGAAAAAATCTCGCCGAAGTTTTGTAGGCTGTTGGGATTCATTCTATCGGACGGGACGATCACAAGGAAGAATAGGATAAGATTATTCAACAAGGATCGGAAACTGCTCATGAAATATAAGAAAATCCTAAAAGACGAATTCGATATTGATGGACGTATTTTAAATGCAGAGAACTGTTTAGTTCTACAAACCCACGCATCATGGCTATGCAAAGTCATGAAAAATATCGGCATTAAATTAGGCAGAAAAGCCAGGATAATCGAGATGCCAGAAATAATCCTACAACTCCCCAAAAAACACCAAATCAATTTCTTGAGCGGATATTTCGACGGGGACGGTTGTTTTCAGAATTACAATGGACGTACGTATTCGATATTGTTCACAACATTCAGCAAGAAAATGGCACAGGATATTAATTTCCTATTATTATCATTGGGCATGATATCGTCCATAAGACACACTGATAAAAAGGATTCATATACGGTCGGACTGATGGGTGGTAAGAACCTAAGAAAATTCGTTAAAATATCGGAAATCTGGAAAGACAAGTCAACGTTAAATATAATGGGAAAAGGATACTGCCACAGAGATACAATCCCGTCAATGGGATCGATATTAAAAAATATCAGGATCGATGCCGGCATGAGTACATATTCCATGCGAATGGGGAATGGGATAAATCCATACAGATACGAAACCAATAAACGGTCGATTTCGAGGCGCAATCTTTCGAATCTGACAGAAATCTATTCCGAGAAGGGCGAATCGAAGAAGATACTGGATAATCTCTCAAAATCGGATATTTTTTGGGCTGAGATATTGGAAATCAAGCCATCTAAAACTCGTGAAGTATTCGATGTTATTGACACCAAAAACTCGAACTTTGTTGCGAATGGATTTATCACACATAACTGCACATCATCGCTCCAGTTAGGGATTGACATTGGTAGCATAGACTTGGTGATACAGTACATGTCTCCACGCAGGGTATCGCAGCTTGTTCAGAGGGTTGGAAGGGCAGGTCACGGGATGGACAAAGTTAGCAAGGGCGTTGTCATAGCAACGGATGAAGACGACTGTTTCGAGGCATCTGTTGTTGCGAGAAGGGCCCTTAACGGTGAGATAGAACCGACGAATTCCCACACGAAAAGTCTGGATGTGCTGGCACACCAGATAGTGGGGATGACAATAGAGAACTGGAAGTTGGATATAGAAGAGACTTACAATATGGTGACAAAATCGTGGCCTTACAGGAACTTGGAGTACCACGAATTCATGGATGTGGTCAAACAATTGAAGAAACTAGGATTGGTATTTGTTGATGAGAAAATCGGGAAGAAGAGGAGGGGATACAAGTATTATTTCGGCAACCTCAGCACGATCCCGAGCACGAAGCAATACAGGATATACAACATGATAAGCAGGAGTTTCGTGGGTGTATTGGACGACGAATTCGTTGCGATGCACGGCAACCCTGGAACAACTTTCATAGTCAAGGGAGAGCCATGGGAGATAGTCGAAGTGGAGGATGACAAAGTTATGGTCGAACCGTCCGGAGACGCGGAAGCGGCTGTGCCCGGATGGGAAGGGGAGATGATACCAGTACATTTCGACATAGCCCAGGAGGTCGGGAAATTGAGAAGGGATATAGCGGAATCATTGAAGGATGGTGGAAAAAAGGCGATGGAAAAACTCATGGATGAATATCCCGTTGATGAAAACGTGGCCAAGAAAATGATCAGATTTATGAAAGAACAGTTGAAGCACGATTCCGAAAATATACCGGACGATAAGACGATTGTAATAGAGCAATACGAGGACATAGCCGTTCTTAATTCCTGCTTTGGTTCCATTGTAAATGACACACTGGGACGATTCCTGGCAGCTTTGCTGACATCGAGGTTGGGCTCGGTCGGATTGAAAACTGATTCGTACAGGATAATGATACAGTTCCAGAAGAAGAACATGGATGTTGTCGAAGAGATATTGATGGAAACCGATCCGGACCACATGGAAAGCTACTTGGATATGTCGCTTACGAAGAGCGAGATGTTCATATGGAAATTCGTGCACGTTGCCAAGAGGTTCGGTGCATTCGCGCCAACAGTACAGTTCGGAAAAACGAAACTGAAGAATATAGTGGACGATTATGTGAACACTCCTGTATACAAGGAGACGCTGAGCGAGATAAAGACGGAGAAACTGGACATAGACAAAGCTGTTGAGATTTTGAGAAAGATACAGAGCGGTGAGATAAAACTGGTTTTCAAAAAGGACATATCACCCATCGGCAAGATGGGAATAAAGCACAAATACTCTGAGATAATAGGACCGGAAAGGCCTGCGAAGGAGATATTGGAAGCGTTGAAGAAGAGGATAATGGGTAATAAGACGAGACTTGTGTGCATGAACTGCGCTGAATGGACGCGACAATTCGTGATAGAGGACATGCCCGAAGAGGTCAAATGCCCTGAATGTGGTGCGATATCGCTGGGCATAGTTTATTACGGTGCAAGGGATGCTGACAAGATTATCGAAAAGGCCATGAACAACAAGAAATTGACGCCTGATGAAAAGAAAATATACAAGCGGGCAAAGGAAACCTTGGAATTGTATATCACATACAAGAAGAATGCTGCCATCGTGTTGGCAGGCAGGGGTGTGGGCCCGCAGACGGCCAAGAGGATACTGAGCAGATACCACGAAACTGTGGATGATCTGATGAACAATATAATGAAAGCAGAAAGACAGTTCATGAA
>CAYNTH010000011.1:0-19737 GCA_964400475.1 uncultured archaeon
TATCAGAATCTTTTCGGCAGACTTTTCTCGTGAAGTTTTATTGCGATCACTGTGAAGAATATCGTGAATATGGAAAGCATGAGCAAATCTGTTGCAACACCGAAATGACCCGATCCATGTACGGAATGTCTTATCAAATCGGTGTAGTAAGTGAGTGGTGATATATACGATAATGTCTTCAATGAGCCCATTTCAGAAATCGGTACGAAAACCCCGCTGATGAATATCAATGGGAACTTTATGAGCGTTGACAGCATCATCACATTTGAGGGGTTGTCGGTCGGAGGGGAAGATATGACCGTTCCGAGCGACGAGAAGCAAAAAGATGCCAACACCGTTCCAATCAATACGCTTATACTTATCACATTCGGGCCTATCAAAATTGCTCCAGCGATGAGTATGAATGATGTTATCAATAGTCCGAATAAAATCGATGAGATTATATCACCCAGTATTATGGCCCACAGTGATATCGGGGTTGAGACAAGTCTTTCAAATGTCTTCATCCTGGTCTCCCACGGCGCGATCATGGGTCCGACCGATGATACTGTGAAGAAGAGCCCCATACCCAACATCCCGGGGAATAGATGTGTCATTGAAAATCCCCTGCCCATAGAGTATGATATGAACATGAATGCTGGGAGCAGCAGTCCGAATATGACAACAGGCCCCTTCATGTAATATATAGACAGATCTTTCTTCGCAACAGCGATCGACCTCTTCAACTGGTTTATGATGTTGGAACTGTTCATATAATCACTCATCTTCATCTTTTGTCAATGTCACGAAAACATCTTCGAGGGTCGGCATGAACGTATTCAGCGACATTATCTTGTTCTTTTTTGACTTCGAGTAGTTTACGAGTTTTGGTATGATATCCTCGGGCGTTTCTGTGTACATCTTCACCCTGTCACCCTGTTTCTCGACCTGGCTGACTCCCTTGAACTTTATCTTGCATATATCTACCGGTTTCTCGAATGCGACTTCTATTGACATCGAACTTTCCACGATCCTCTTTAATTCCTCTGGTCTTTCCAGTGCGATAATCTTCCCGTTGTTTATAACCGCTATCCTGTCGCACAGCTGGTCGGCTTCATCCATATTGTGGGTTGTAAGGAAAATCGTGACCCCCTCGTTATTGAATTTCCTTATGAGCCTTTTTATGAGTCGGCTGCTCTCTATATCGAGTCCCGATGTGGGTTCGTCCAGAAATAATATTTTCGAGTCATTCATCAATGCCATAGCGACTATCAGTCTCTGCTTCATCCCCTTTGAGAACGATTTCACTAGATTGTCCCTCTTCTCGTATAGACCGAACAACTTGAGCAGCTTTTCCGCCTTTTCCCTGGATTTCTTCTTGTCTATACCATAAAGGTCGCCCATCAAGAGCAGATTTTGGATTGCGGTCATGTCCACGTACGCATTCGACATCTCCGGCACAGTACTCATCATCTGCTTTGTCTTTATCGGGTGTTTTTGAATGTCATACCCCGATATCTCTGCAGTGCCATCGCTCGGTTTGATTATACCTGTGAAAATCCTGATTGTCGTTGTTTTACCGGCCCCGTTCGGACCCAAAAGTCCGAATATCTCCCCTTTTTCAACATCGAAGCTCACATCATCGACTGCCAAGAATGGACCGAATCTCTTATTCAACCCGCGCGCTCTTATTATAGTTTCCCCAGTCATCCATATACACCTTTCCCTATACCATGCCCCGTTTCTTGATCATCCTGACCGCAGCGGACAGTATGAAAACCGCCCCGAACCACACGTGCAGATCAACTATCAAATCAATCTGCGGGGACGTACCCTTGATATAGTTCACAAACAACGGTATGGATGTCAATACTGTTACCACGAATGTGGAAATAGACACTGCTCTAAAAATGCGTTCGATTTTCGTTCTGCTGATTTCAGTACATATGACCATATACACACCGATTAATCATTCTTGCCAGCCCCGGTCTTGGACTTTTCCAAAAGCGGTATAGTTATCTCTGTCTTATCCAGCTTCCATATCTTCTCCGGTGCGCCACCGCCCTTTTCAACATAGTCAGAAACCGCCAATATCCCGCATTTCTTGAGCTCAGATAGATGATAATAAAGGTTCGAACCACTGACTTTCTCGTCTTCGTCCAGGAGGTGGTCCTGTATTTCGGTGGTCGTCTTTTCACCAGTACCGATAAATTCGATTATCCTCCACCTGGTCGGACAGTGGAGAGCGCGGATGTACTTTTTAAAATATTCCACTCTGTTGTCATGTTTGCAGCACATTAAAATCACTCTAATATTATAAACTTATACTGTAATATTATAGTGTATCTCTTATTTAAATATATTGTTGATGCACGCCCGTGCCCGGTCATGTCCGTATCATCAATTAAAAATCAGGTCATCTATTGTACATACCGGGGAACTTTTTCTCCAGCTCCTTTCTACGCTCATCCAAAATATCATACATCTTGGATTCGTCTATTATGTCAAGTCTGTATGCAGCGAATATGTTCATCGATGTATTCACGGATTCCACAACATCGGCCTCATCAGGAAACCCGTTGCTCTTCATGTATTCTTCTATTTTATCCATACAACCACCAATTATATTTATTATGATACCGCGCTTAATAAGTATTTCGCTACTCTAAAATAGTAACAAAAACACCACATATTTAAAATACGTGAAAACAAATTAAGGGTATTGGGGTAATGAAATGGCAAACAAGATAACGTGTTCGCACATACTGGTTAAGACGAAGAAGGATGCAGAGGACGTAATAAAGAGATTGGAGAAGGGCGGTAGTTTTTCGAAAATCGCGAAAGAGGAGTCGAAATGTCCTTCCGGAAAGCACGGCGGCAACCTCGGTGAGTTCGGCAGGGGACGGATGGTCAAATCATTCGAGAAAGCGGCGTTTGGTCTTGACAAGGGCGGGATATCCAAGCCGGTTAAGTCCGAGTTCGGTTGGCATGTGATAAAGAGGACAAAATGAGATTCTCGCAAAATTAATAACTATCCTACATCAGTATTCAGATTTATGTAGAGATTACATCTTGTATTTTATATCGTAGTCGAAATCTGCATCGATCGATTTACCCAACACCGCCAGTGACTGCTTAAGCGGATAGAGATAAGGCAGTTCTTCATTACCCACTTCCGGCCTGTCTTTGCCATAAGGGATGTCATGTTCCTCCAGATTTTCCATTAATCCGGATTGTGTGACTGGGACAGGTATCAAATCCTTGTGTTCGAACTTATCTTCTACATGGGATTCCCTCCATTTTTTATGAATTTCATCAAAGCCCATGTCAGTTTGGCTTCTGAAAACAAACAATGAATTCCCCCCAACATATGGATCATATATTTTGCCGATTATTTCCGCATCTTTTAAACAATCACTGTCAAATAATTCCTCATCAAATTCCTTGTAAAATGAATCGAATACCGGATTTTCCAGATTTATATCAACCGAGCCAGCAGGTACAGTCATTCCCGTGTTATCCAAGTGACCGCCGCCTCTGTATCCTACAAGGGTCGATGGTGGATGATCGTTTGATAGAACAAAACCGCTTATCGATGGTGAATCAAATGTCCCTGCAGGTACATCCGGATTGTCCCGTGTGGATTGTGTAACATATGTGTGTCCAAACCCAAGTCCCTTAATCAGTAATGAACTTTGGTAATCGTGTTCTTTATCGACTGCTGTATATATGGCTTCGTCCATCTTTGTAACACTATTGCTGTTCCAGTCAAGTTTCCCCACAGTGTTTATCAATTTCTTCGGATCAAAATCGTATATTTTTGCCACGCCTTCACCACATTCTTTGAAAATTTCCAAAACCAGTTCCAACATACGGTCGTCTTTTCTCAATTCATCATTCAAATGATTTCTCTCAGGATTTGGTAAAAGGTATGTGTTCTTGTAAGAAATCGGGTTTCCGCTTCCATCGTTATAACTATCCAATCCAAGTTTCTCTACATATTCCTGTACAATGCCATCTATTGTCTTTTTTTGCATTTCAAGAGGACGATCATCCACATCAGGCATCGGATCGTAAAAAACATCATCTCTTTTCACACCAAACCCATAAACTTCCATTTCATTTACCATAATCCGATATTGTTGTGGAAATATTTAAATATGTTACTAATTAGTAGTGAATTAGATAATATGGCAGTATTTGAAACATTAGCCGTTTATCTTACCTTTTCTATGATAGGTGCTGTGACACGCGCGCTTTTCGGGTTGTACAAGAGTTATCACAGGAAAAATCTGGACAGGGTCGTTTTTCGCAGTTTCCTAATAGAGATAATCGCATCGCTGTTCTTCGGTACATTCGCATCGCTGATATTACAGGAGATCGGGTGGTTGGATGTCAGCATAGAGATAACATCCATGATATCCGGGTTCTTCGGTGCAGATCTACTGTCCATAGTTTCGAAGAAGATAGGGTTGAAGGGGAAGTTGAGCGTTAAAATGGCCGAGGAGGTGTTCGAACATCCCGAGCTCAACCAGCGCCAGGTGAACGGGATGAAATACCTGGAAAAGAACGGCAGGATAACGAACGACATCTACCAGAATCTGAACGGCATAACACATTCGTCGGCCAAATACGACCTCAAGAGGATGCTGGAGCTGAAAAAGATAAGGAAGAAAGGGAACGGCCGCGGCACATATTATATTCCCGTGAACGGGTAATCAACGGTCAAAAACGGGCAATAAAGGACAATCGCGGTCAAATACGGCCGATCTCGGTCAAATCCAGTGACCGTATTTCATGCCATTCCGTATTCTTTGTGTAGAACGGATCTAAAGGCAGTACGATGTGCATTTTTCGGGCGAAATACGGGCGATTTACGGGCATTTCTAGGAAGCTCCCGAATCACCTGTACTTGTATAATCTGACAATGTCCAAGCACTCCATTATGTCTTCACCGACCTTTTCCGTGGCCTCGTATATGGTGTCCTTGTATTCGAGTGCACCCGGGGTCTCACCGTGTTTTGCAACATATCTGTGCAGGAGTTTGCTGCCCTCCTTTGCGAACACCATCAGCTTTAGGGCATCGTCCTGCAGGGTCTTGCCCCATGAACATAGGTCCGATAAATAACATTCTGCAAATTTCCTGTCTTCCATGTATTCTTCCAATTCATAATCCGACAGCCCGTCCGGGTTTATTTCATTGACCTCGTCTATCCGGTACTGGAAAAAATATATATCGTCCATTGTGGTATTTATCATATCCATGTCTTCCTTTATCAATTCTGACTGGAAAGCGAATTCCGATTCCATGTCCGGATTGTCACCTGCGTACAGCATCTTCGAGAACTTGTTTATCCTGTTGTATATGAACTGCACGTCCCTCTTCGATCCGGGGTCTCTCGATAAAAGGGTCTTTATCAGGGTTTCCTGCATCATATTAACTACTTATGCGTGACACTATATAAAGATTTTGTTCAGCATCGAATCGTCAGTTTTAAGCTTGAGTAAGCAGAAATAAGTAAATAGTGGTTGTATGGAAGATATAGTCAAGGCAGTGAAGAAATTCAGGAAGGAGAATTCGGACGAGAACATCACGATAATGTGCATAACCCTCGGTGTTATCGTAATGTCGCTTGGTGTATTCCTCGTGGGCAGGCACGTACCGTACGGGAATCTGGTATTGATGGGAGGGAGCACGATTTTTTACGCATCGATCATATACTTCGTTTTCAGGTTCGCGTGATGCCAGGTAGGATGAATCATTCGTACACGCCTATACACGTGTTGTTCTCGCACACACACGAATCAGGCGCCAATGTGAAGCATCTACCGCCTGTGTCGGTCGGTAATCTCCTTATGTTATAGCATCCGCAATTACAATCACCGTCCTCCCCGAAAACAACGCAGTCCGAATCCTTAGCACAGTATCTGTTGCTCGTTATCGGAACATCACTGGACCGTATGTGGGAAAGGATGAGAAATGCAGATACCGCACCCAAAAACAACAAACCCAATACGATCAACTTGTATTCATCCCAAATACCGGCGAAATCCATAAAAATCATTTGGAGTTTTCATTAATAAGTCTAGACGAACCTGGTAAGACCGGGCTTCAGCTGGTCCGTATCTATGAGCACTATACCCTCGTTCACCGGGAACGCAACGTTCAATACAGGCACACTGTCTATCCACGCCTTCTTGGAACCCCTGTGGGAATGGCCGTGCAAGACCAAATCCGGCTCCTGCTCCTTCAGCACATTCTCGTAAACATTCCACCCCATGCTCGTGTAGAATCTCGGATTCTCACCGGATAATGTCTTGTAGGTGGGTGCGTAGTGCATCAACAATATCTTGAAATCGACTCTCAACATCTTCAAGTGTCTTTCCACAACCCCTATACGGGAAGAATAGAGCTCCTCTATATCAGGTATGTTCGACCTCTGCCACGGTGTCGGTGTTTCCAGACTGCCTGTTGTGCCGACTATACCAACCACCAGCTCCCTGTTGAGACCTGGTATGTTCAGTCTCAGGGTGGTGCTGCTGTCATCCAAGAACTTTATGTTGTTCACGCGCTTCCTTATGTCGTTCTGCTTTTCCATGTATTCGTTGTTACCGAAACATGCCACGATCGGACAGCGTATCTTCCCGAACATCGCATTGCTGACACGGTCGTACTCCTCAACATCGCCCCTGTGCACCATGTCACCCGCTATCAGGAACAGATCCATCCGCCTGTCCGAAAAATCCAGCTTGTCCAGCGCCCTCAGGAACCGGTCGAAATGCCTGGGTGAATGTATGTCGGATGTAGCACCTATTATCAACTGACAGCACCTTCCTATATGCATTTTAGGAATCCGATAGTTAAAAACCATATGTTATTAAAGTGTTGGTATGGTCTATATTGATATGAAGGACGTGCGGATGGACAAACTGAGTCTGATGGAATACGGTATCGAACAGGATGAGGGAGGTGGGTTCGAGAAGAGCAAACACGTGGGTGTGAGCAATGCTTGGAAATGGTATGATGGGAACTTCGAAAAGCTAGGTTTCAAGGAGAAACAGTATGCCAATGTGATTATGGACATGCTCACGAGCAGGTATTGTTTTCTGGTGGAGCACAACAGGGATCCCAGACACGATTACGATATTCGAGAGACAATAAAGAAATACCATGATCTGAAGAATGGTGTGCTCAGGTTGTATTGATAATTATTAAATGTTGTTTTCAAGTTGTAATGGGGATGATTTCATGGATATCGATGATGGTATGGAAATATCGGACGAATTCGAGATAATGTACGGGCTCCTGGATGTTTATATGAAACACTGCCCCAGGTTCGGTGAGTTGGCAGGTCATATGGATATCGGATATTCCGAAGAGGGATGTTCTGTTGTACATTCGAAGGCGCTACCATATTTGTATAGGTTGAACGAAAGCACGAACGGATATGCTCTCAAGAATTTCGACGATGACAACCATTGGTTCAATGGTGATGAGGACAATACCAACGAGATAACCGGGGATACCGATAAGATATACGAGGCCATGGCCAGCATAGTCGAGGACTGCGGTAACAAATGCAACAATTTCAGGGACTGCGGCAGCGTGTCAGTGAAGGTCATAAAATATAGGAACATATTGGAGCATCTAGAAAAGAAGAGCAATATCGAGAACCACAAGATAATAAGCAATGTGAACAAGGGTATCTAATCTTCGCATTTTAGGATGTATCCCTTCCCCTTTTCCAATGTTGTCACATCATCCCATGTTTTTGAAACAGGGTTGTACCATTTCGTTGTCAATGTGTCACATATACCATCCACACAGTCCAGACAATTATCCGATAATAGTCCAATCTCATCCAATCCATCCTTTGGGGATCCTATGTAATTCCACCCTTCTGATATCAATATATCTTCTTCATCTATTCCCTTGGACGCTATTATCGAGAATCCACAATTCGAATCAGAGTGTATCCAATACGACTTTCCGCCATCTGCATTCTCAATCCCAATCGTATCAACATTCCATTTCTCTGTTACACCGTCATACGTATACAACTTAAAATCGGAATCAGTGCACCCGTTGTTCTTTATCCTCGAATCCTTGTATGGTATCGATATTAGGTTCCAACCTCTGTTGAGCTCGTATGATAATTCCTCTTCAGGTGGCATGGTTGGTATGAACGATCCTTCAACTGGATACGAACTGTCTGCATTTGTAATACCATCCGATATCTTCTTTATCAGAGTGCCTTCGCCTGGTTTACCGTTCCATAATTCGGCTGAATATGCGAACAACTCTTTACCATCGCATTCTTCCCCCACCATCGGTATTTCCCATTCTCCAGATGCTGTTCCGGTGAATCTGGTATAATTTACTATAAGTGTTGGTCCGTCAGATCTCCTATTTTCGGAAGAACGGAATTTGGTATGTTCATCAAAATCATAATTTCCGTCGTGGGCTATACCTACCTTGAAACAGTTTTCATCAAGTCCTTCCCTTATTGCAAGATTGGCATCGGAATTAAGTTCCAACTCGAAACCATATCCAACTTTTGTGGTGAATGAATTGTCCAGATATTTTTTACCGTCCATGGCATCACCTTTAACACTCCCGGCTTCGTTCTTTTTGAATTTACAGTTCCACCTATATTCGTCCGACATCTCTCTCAGTTGATATCGACCATTATCTCGTTCGGATTGTACATCATATTTGAATACGGACGCAGTGATTACCGCATCATCGGGTATGTTTTCAGTGTTCCACGTAACAAATCCGGGATATGGCCCTGTCTTATGGCGGTAACCAACGAATATGGTATTGTCGTCAGTATTAAGATGTCCACCAGTTGTCCATCCATCCTGGTTAGGCGTTATTTCTGCTCTACATGTACCATCATCGTATCGTGTATGTCCCTCATAGCACGGACTTGCTATTTCAGGTTCTTTCTGTACTATACCTTCGAAATTACCTGTATAACCACATGTGCATTCTCCGTCAAGGGATGTTGCATTTATCTGTAGATAAACTGTGTCGGTAATCTCACAGTCGTTGTCGAATTCCACTGAAAATGATATTTTTTCACCTTCCTCACAATATTCGGATTCTCCCATCGAGCATTCAGGCGTTATGACAGCAGATTTCAATTTGCATACCCTTTCTGTCGCTGCACAGTATGCGCAGTCGGGCGGACTATCCCACTTTTCTTCCCAATATGTCTCGCATTCCACGCTCTTGCATACGTAATCGTGTTCTGGATCAAAACTTTCATATTGGTTGCAATCTATTTTATACTTCTCGTATCCCGATTCTGCGAAATATGGATATCTCACACAGTCGTATTCTACGAGAGTGTCTTCATCCATACAATATTCCTGATAATCCTGTCTAGCACAGTTTATGCGGTCGCCCCATTTATAATCGTATTGTTGGTATACCCAGCCAGGTACGAGCGGGTTGTATCCATAATCGTCCTTGTCAGTACATTCATTAGCACAATTCTTTGGGTAGCATAATCCATTCCTACATCTCTCGTCCGTGGAGCATGTCCCACAACTCCCACCACAACCATCCCCTCCACACCGCTTGCCCTCGCAGTCAGGTGTACATACTATACAAGTACCACTGGAACACACTTCTCCACTATCGCATGTCCCACAACTCCCACCACAACCATCATCCCCACATTCCTTGTTATCACAATCTGGGATACAATCACAGTCGTTCGAACACGTATCGGACGTTTCTTCACAATTACAAGAACTATCAGGACAATGCATGCAATTGTCGCAGTATTCGGACGAATCCTTGGAAGACCATGTGGAATCACTCTTACAATAAACTCGGTTCACGGTGTCACATGTCCCTGGTGAACAGGTGCAATCGGGCGGAGTACAGTCTTGGCATTTCCCGTTTTCACATTTCATATCACAGCATTGGTCTGGACAATCCGGGTTGCATATAGTATCGCATGTCCCACAACTCCCACCACAACCATCATCCCCACATTCTTTTCCAGTGCAGTCAGGTGTACAGCACCCACTGCTCTGGCAAACTTCACTGTCACAATCACATGATTCCGTATTCCAGCAATAACATGTTTGCGAGGATGTACAAGAGTACTGCTCCCCGCTATAAACAGTGCAATCATAAAAACACGTGTTGCTCGAGCAGAATGGATGATTACCGCAAGGTGTTGAACGTAGGCTGCATCCCGCATTTGAACGTCCCAAATCACTACATTCGTCCGAACAAGATCGTATATATTCGCATGTACACTCTTCGGTACATTCTCCATCAACTCCGTCTGTACACTGGTCGTTGTCCGGTTCCACACCCCACCCAGATTCCGTGCACACCACATCACAACATTCACCTTCATCTGGTTTGTTACTGTTCGCATCTTTATATTGATAATCACACGAGGATAGTCCTCCATACGAAAAACATGTATGATCCCCATAACAGCAATCAATCCCTTCGGATACACATTTTTGTTGGTTCGTTACTGTTCCACAAGGACTAGTACATTCATCACATCCATAAAGTGTATTAACACATGTATGATCGGCTTTGGTTTCCTGTATATTTATCAAGGACAGTAGCAGGAATGATATACACATTATCAATATCGTTTTTTTATTCATACTATCAGCTCATTCGATATCATCCGAGCATCGAAGTAGTCACAATAAAGAACATTATTGTTTATCTCGTAATTCATCAAACTATCATCCATGTTTTTTTCTATGATACCTTCCATATCTGAACCTTGCGGGAATGAAAATACGATATTATTGTCCGTGGATTCAACTGTGATGTTGTCATCGCATGTACAATCTCCATTGCATTCACATCCGAATATCTCGAATAATCCGTACGAGTTGAAGTTCAGCGATGTTTCTTTGCTGTATACACCGTCCAGATATATATACCCTGCTGGGTTCATCTCCTTTCCGCCAGGCCTGTTGATCCATGAATACCCAAAACATGTATCGAATCCATCACAAATAAAACAGAAATTATCCTGATCGTAATAATATTTAGATGGGTAACAATCGACTGTCGACAATCTATAATCAACATTGTCTTTCATATAATATGTGAAATGAGAATACAATTCAGATATATTTGTCAATATTTCCCTATCATCGACCAGTTCTGCAGGAATGGATATGTAATAATACGCACCTATCGATAATACAACAACCGCCAAAATAATAACAACATTCCTTTTTACCATAATATTATTTTGATTCTAATTAAAAAAGGTATTATCATTCCTGTTCATACCAATTAGGGTCGTAATCGTAATACGATGATATCTCCCAACCATTCATTTCATAGAACCCGTTTCTCGGTATCAGGTGTCCGCCTGCAGAAGATAGAACATATACTTTGCCGTCTTTGTAAGCTTCTAACCAAGAATGTCCTATTTTTTTGTCCAAGAACCTCATGGGGACCTTACCACCCAAGTATAGGACCTTATAATCTTTTAACTCTAATATCGATCCGGTATATTGTGAAGTTGGTACACAACCTCCATTCGTACCATGTGTGAGTTGATAAGCTGGAAAAATGCTTTCTTTGTTACCCTCCGACGAAAATATGATCCTCTCGTATTTGGTCCCATTCTTTTCGATTATACCATTGTTCACATAATCGGAAAACCATTTTATCTCCTGTATCGTTGGTAGATTGATGTCAGTAGAATTGTCGGGTAGTGATATGTATTTCCTCGGGATTTTTATTTCCATGATACCTTCGTCCTCGAATGGCACTATCTCCGTGTTATTAGCGAACCACTGCACAAGAGGATCTCTGAGGGATATTTCCCTGATAACTTCGGTCCTGTTACCCGGTTTACCACTCTGTATTATGTCACCCCACCCGTCATTGTATTTCACGCCATTGACCTCAACATTAGGTATATTCTGCATAAACTCCAAACAATCCGCTGGATCTGTCGGATCCATGTTGTAAGTAAACAGTTCGTTGAAATCATCGATCCCGTCACCATCCGTGTCCATTTTAAGTGGATTCGTACCGTTTCTAACCTCGATACCGTCCATCACATAATCACCATCGCTGTCCCGATTAAGTGGGTCCGTACCCATTGAAACCTCAATACCGTCCAACAATCCATCATGGTCCGTATCACTTAGTCTCGGATTCAATCCAATATCAATCTCCAAACCATCAGGAAGCCCGTCACCATCCGTGTCCCTTTTCAATGGATCTGTACCGTGTACAGTAAGTTCAGTTAATCCGGGAATACCGTCCCTATCAATGTCCTTATAGATATAATAATATACACCACCTGCGATTGCTGCAACACCTAATATACCCAAAATAGCATATTTCTTCCAATTCGACTTCTTTTCCCCTTCTATGACTATCGGCTCGTCCGTCTCTATGGTATCTGGCGGTTTCGTGTTGTAATGGGTACCCCCTATCATGTTGTTCATAGCGTAGCCGGCTATCTCATAATTGTTTATAAAATCCATGTGGAACCCTGGGTATCTGAGCAACATCCCCTCCCTGAGTCCATCATCCTCTATGTAAGGCATCCCCATCATCCTGTAAGCGGCCTTCTGCACCTTCTTCTCAACACTCTGTGTAATATCTTCTTTATCTATGTCAGCAATGGTTCTTATCGCCTCAATATATTCGTCCATACTCGGATTAACGCGTTCCCAGAATATCGGCAGATATATGTTCTCAAAGGTGTTTATGGAATCCGTTTTGTGTGTGTAATCGGGGGCACTTTCCTCGAAAAGGCTCTTCTTGAGCTTGTTCGCAATATCTTTGAACATAACTACCTAATATTCACTACCATTGAGTGATATATAAATATTTCCAAAGTGGACCGACCGGGACTTGAACCCGGAGCCTTCACGTATTTCGAATATTTGCGAACGTGACGATCTACCATTGATCTATCGGCCCTTGTAATATCTTAGTTAACAACAGGATTAATAACTTTTACCGGAAAGCAATAAAAATGTGGGATCGGAATAATGTATAATGACCGATAAGATTTATTTCGGGATGGCGATAGACGGTGGCCGTTCGAAGAGCGACTGCGAGCGGATATTGCGATTCATGGATTACATCGAGGACAATTACGATGCCGAGGTTATCACACGACACTTCACGGACATATACCTCACGGAAAAGGAATCCGAGAAAAAGATCACATCGGGTATGATATTCGATGAGAACAAGATGGGGCTGATAGGGGAGGCCGACGCGTTCATAGCCGATTTCTCCAACACGAGCAGCGGGCTGGGACTTGAAACCGGGTTGACAATAGCGCCGCTCGTGTACTCCGCGTTCGGCAAGTGGCCGCTGAAGTATGTTGAGAAAAAACCAACACTGATAATATACAAACCGTACCACGACGGAAGGCGCCTGTCATCGGAGATAGAGGGGATAGTTGATTCCGAACTGATATCGGACAGGAATTCCCACATAATGATGGGTGATTATGAGACGGTTGAGGACGGGTTCTGCCACATAGACGAGTTCATGCAGTCGGTGCCCGGATACGGGAGGATGTCCATCACGGACAGGCTGAACATGCTGGCCGATGAACTGCAGTCCAGGATAAATCTATTTTGATTCCTTTCCATTCAAATATATTTTACATATTCCGCCATCGGAAATGCCCTTTCGTATGTCCGTTATTCGGTTAAGACAAATCAATATCTATGAAAACGGGTGTTGCCGATGTGCCTTTGCATTACGGTCATTGTCCGAAATGGCTGTTCCCTAGAATGGTGAGATTGTCCAAGGCTATATCTGAAATAATAATAATGGAGTACGGTGTGGACGAATTTATTCAAAGATTATCAAACCCATTCTTCTTCCAATCATTGGGATGCGTGGTCGGGTTCGACTGGCACAGTTCCGGGCTTACCACAACACTGACAGGCGCACTGAAGGAGGCCATAGAACCGGAAAGGTACGGGATAGCGGTTTTGGGCGGCAAGGGAAGGGCGTCCAGGAACACGATAAACGAGATAGATGAGCTTGCAGAAACATTCCCATTTTCCACAAGTGATATTGAGAATTTGAAAAAAGCCAGCAGATTGTCTGCCAAGGTCGATAATACGGCATTGCAGGACGGTTTTCAGCTGTATCACCACTGCTTCATCGTCACCGAAAAGGCGAAGTGGTGTGTTGTGCAGCAGGGCATGGACACCGAAAGCCGCTATGCACGCAGGTACCACTGGATTTCTGAAAATGTTAGATCGTTCGTTGAGGAACCGCAAGAGGCGATAGTGTGTGATGTCAGGAAAAAATCATTGAATATGGTCGCGAATGAGAGCGGGGATGCGCGAAAAACATCCGTAGATATCATAAAGGACAACCCGAACCATCTCAGGAAATATTTTTCCAACACTTTATTCGATTATCTGGGTATGCCCAAAGAACACAAGATAGATGTGAAGAACTACGAGCAGCTGCTTAAGCGATTCAACATGGCATACGAACAGCAGCCCAGAAACTACGAGCAGTTACTGGGGATAAAAGGGATGGGACCGAAGACCGTCAGGGCGCTCGCTTTGTTGGGTAAACTCATATTCGGTGCTGAGCCGAGTTGGGAGGATCCTGTGGAGTTCTCGTGGGCCCATGGCGGAAAAGACGGATTCCCATATAATGTTAACAGGGGGATGTACGATAAGAGCGTGGATATATTGAACAATGCCATACAGAATGCCAAAATAGGGAACAAGGAGAAAATGCATGCGATAAAGCGGCTGAGGGAGTTTGTCTGATGTTTTGTGAAGAAATTTAAATTCAGAACATTAAAAAGGATTAACTGCTCATTTGTATATTATAAAACAATGGACGAGTAGCTTAGCTTGGCCGGAGCATTCGGCTGATATTGCCAAGCAGAAACCGAAAGGTCGCCGGTTCAAATCCGGCCTCGTCCACTCTCATCGGAAAAATACATACAAAACTTCGATATATATCAAAGAACCTAACAAATTATGATATCTGCAAGACTCGCCAGGATATTAGGACATATTATCGGAGACGGCCAGATAACTGATAGAATGGTAATCTATTGGAATACAGATGAAACTCTTCTGAAACAGTGGGAAAGAGATATGAAAGAAGAGTTTGATATAGATGTTTGGAAATATCTTCATAAGGGCGTATGGGAATATGGCACTGGTAAAATCCATATAGTCAAGAAGATAAATTCGATTGGAATATTCGGCTGTTATTCTTGGAGGGTTCCAGATATAATCAAAAATTCTGACAAATCGATGAAGAAGGAATTCATTAAAACAATATTTGATGATGACGGTACAGTATATGTTGGGAAACATGGTAGAGTTGCAATCAAACTGTATTCTGTAAATCGTGATGGATTGAAGGAACTAGAAGAAATCATCAATGAATTCGACATAGTTTCGAAAATTTATGGACCATATGTTAACAACACTAACACAGAGTTCTATGAATTAAGGATAGTTGGTAAAGAAAAGGCGATAAAATTTAGGGATAGAATAGGACTCTATAAAATAGATAAGATGAATAAATTGGATAAATTAAGTTAATTAATTTGTGACAAACTCTATAAATATTCCCTAATTCTCTTCAAAATTTTAACAGTATTCTCCCCTTTTTGGAAATGGGCATCATACAGGGTGGCACCCAACAAAATGAGCATAGAACCGACAGGCACGAAATGCATCGTGTTCACAACATCGTAATTGTTCGAATAACCGAGCGCCTTGCCTGTATATTCGACAGCCTTCCAGCATATGCCCGTACTGCCCGCAGACGCCAATGCACCGCTTATCCCACTCACGGCACAATCCAGTATGCCATCGATACCGCGTTTATCGTCCACAACATCCCGGTAATACCGCTCTATCTCTTCTTCGGTATAAGGATGCGATTCGGGCATTGCCATAATTATCTAAACGTTCGCAACACTTTAATCTCTTTTTGTACGTATCATATATATGGACAACAACATTGACAACATGCGGATAATGTTTTTCGAAAGGGAGCTGCCCGAACTGCCCCCCGAGAACATGGACAAGGCCTTGAGCGATGAATTGTATAAGGTTGACTGGGAATCGATGGACAAGCTGGAAGAAATGGAGAACAGTGATAACCCGGCTATGGCGGATATAGCTAAATTGTGGGTGCAGATATACAAACTGAATATGACCTACACCACATGTCACTTAGGTAAGCTGGAGCAGATGTTCGACGGTCATTTTACCGGGTCGCAGCTGCTGAGGTATCTGCAGTTCATGGAGTCCAGGCTCATAATAGAGCGTCAGTACGGCACCATAGGAGATGGTATAGGCGGCAGGCTGGTATACATAGACAACGACAGTGTACAGGGTGTGAGGGGCCTGTACGAAACATATGTTGAACCGTTCGAAAAGCCCGAAGACAGGGTATCGTATGTACCGGGTGTCATACTCGAGAAGTGAATTCTGTTGGATTTGGCATTGTTTGGGAACACAGTTAGATTTTAGTATGTTCGTCCCGTTATTGGTCATATGGGATCCAAGATAGCCGGTTTTATAACACTCGATATTGATAAGGTCGACAATGTTGACAGGGATGATGTTCTGAGGATGATGAAGGAGGATATCGATTATATTAACGTCCGATGCGACAATATCGAACTGTGCGCGTATATGATCAAGGACATAATCTCACCAGGGAACAACCCAGGTCACGATCTGATAGTGGAGGTATACCATGATGATATTGTTGACAGGGATGATGTGCTAATGGATGTTTACAACAGGTTGGACAGGCTGGAGATAGATGATGGGGACGGGTGTATCGCATCCACGCGGCTGGCGATGAGTTATAAGATACTTTCTGACCGTTTTCGGTCCCCGTGAACGGTTCGTGGTGTTTTCGTATCGATGGCTGTGTTGATTCTTAAAATGGGAATACCAAATGTTATTCATACAGGATCGTTGTTGTGATTTTATGTTAGGAAATTTGGGGGATTTATCCGAATATTCGGCAAGGGCAATCACATGGTTCGTTTTGTATTTATGCGTTGGGCTAGTTCTACACGAATTTGGCCATATCATAATATTGTCGGTATACGATATCTCATACAGTTTTAACCTTAATATGGACATCTCCTCCCTTAGATTCGATATATCACACGGACCAATTTATGACCCGCTCATAAGGAAATTGAGTGGTTACTCCGGCGGGTTGTTTTCTGCGATCGTGATGTTCTTGTTCTATTTGAAAAAACGGGTATGGTTCATCACAAAGGATCACATGAAATCATTAACAAGGTCTGTGCCGTATTTTGCGGTTATCGGGATCAATTTGATGCAGGGATTCGCGGAAGGCGCTTTCAGGGATTTGTATCTTAATAATATGATATTTACAACAATGGTGGTGTTACTGGGAGTCTTAATAGGGGTCGTTTATTTTCATCTGGAAAAAAATAGAATTTCTCAATAATCCAACTGCACCACGTTCATCCATCATCCAGTATGACTTTCTTATCGGATATCTTGTCCAGTGTGCGTTCCAACATTTTCAATTTTTTTGCTCTTTCCGCCTTCAGCCTGTTTAGAGAATCCTGTGCCCTTTTCCTCCCGGTCTTCTTCCTATCCATTTCATCTTTCAGCCTGTCTATTTTATTCTTCATTTCCTGTTTTTTCTTTGTGACATCCTGCGAATCTATCATCTGTTTCTGCTCCCTCAATTCGCCTTTCAGCTCACTGTATCTTTCCATTATATTCCCCACACCGTTGCCCTTGATCATCTTTTCCAAAACCGATATGATCCTGTCGTTGTCGCCCATGTCCATATCACCGTCCTCCATCTTTTTCTTCATATCCTGGACAGCGGATATGAATTTCTCGGCACCGGGGTCCAATATGACAGCGGATTCTATGGAATTGTCTATATAATTATCGAGCACATCGTTTTTCTCCGACCAGTTGTATTTCTTCAGTGGGGCATGTATCCTTGAAATCGCCACAACGAATTCGGATTTCTTCTCCTTCATCTCTTCCTCCAGCTCGTGTTTCCTGTCCTTCATCTCCAAGAACCTTTTCCATTCCTTGGTCTCGGGCAGCGTCTCCAGCTCGCGCTCGGCTTCCCTGATCTCACCATCGACCCGGCCCGCATCCATATGCAGATCCTTCTCCATGCTCTCAATCTCTTCCTCGATGTCCATTATCTCCGAATGGATTTCCCCTGCCTTAGATATGTGCCTGGTGGAGTTCTTGAATTCCTTTATGGCAGAACCTATGTTCTGGTCTATCTCTACGGCATGCCGGAACCCGTCCAACACCTTCGTGCTGTATCTCCCGAACAGCTCTTTCAGCATAGAATATTCCCTAACTGTCCTCGCGTTCGTGACATTCATCAGTTTGGCAGTGCTGTTGTGGAACCCTATGAT
This sequence comes from uncultured archaeon, assembly GCA_964400475.1. Lineage (GTDB taxonomy): Archaea > Aenigmatarchaeota > Aenigmatarchaeia > CG10238-14 > SCSR01 > CAYNTH01. Next base: position 18,411 of record CAYNTH010000011.1, read on the forward strand.
GGAATCCATGTCCGTGCCGATCGGTTTTTGTATCTGGTCGACAAGATGCCTCATCTTCCTTACAAACGTCTTCCTGCTGCCCACCGCCTTCCTTATGAGCATCGGTTTCTCTTTGGTGGAATACGGTGCGTTTTCCAGTGTGTCCAGATGTGTGCCCATGTTGTCTGCAGCAGTTTGTAATTTTTCGTATTCTCCAAGGATGTATTTCTTCGTGGATGTTTCCAATGGGATGACCGTCTCCTTTTCGATACGTTGTATGAAAACATTAACATCCTCCAGGGATATCTTCTCGGGTTCCTCCATCACTTCATCTTCTTTTTCATCATTGCCGAATATCCTTTCCAACAGGCCCAATCCGATCACCTATAGAATGATAAGATGAGCATCATATTTATTTTAACAATGGTAAGTTCTAACTAATGGGTGGTTGTCAATGAAAGTCGACAGGTCATTGAAAGAATATGAACATGCTGTAAATTGGTTAGCAGTTCTATTCGATATTTTATTATTGGGAGGTTACCTTTTGGATCTGGACCCGTTAGACTAAATGAAACCGAAGCTAACACACCTGAAGATGTCATGATTAATCTTAATGAAAAATTAAATTTGAGGCTGGAATTATGGAGTTGGAATATGAAAAATTATCTCAAGTTATATTTTCAAAATTGATTCCTAAATTGGAGACTAATTCTGGTCTCTATTTCTTTGCTAGGGAAAGGTCTAAATTTGAAGGGTGGCTAAAAGTAGAGCTGTGTGGTATTTTATCCGAATATCTTGAAAATGTTATACCTGAAAAAGAGTTTATAGATGTAACTTCTGACAACTGGGCGATAGAGCTTAAAACAGTGAATACTAACATTCGTTATTCTAATGTTAAGAATAAGAGTAGACCTATTACTAAAAATGTGAGAAGTGTGATAGATGATATTGAGAAATTAAAATCTAAGAAGTATAGTAATAGAGCCGTTTTATTTATTACTTTTCCAATAAAACATGAAAATGAAAATTGGCAAAGACATCTTAAGAGAATTTCTAGTTTACTGAAAAATATTCGACATTGTGAATTTAATTTTTCTGGTGAGATTCCAGGAGTTGTTTATTTCGGTGTTATTTAGAGTTATTTTTATTTTCAGCTCTAATATCTTCTCTCAATTTCAGAATTTCTTGTAACCTCTTCTTTTTCCTAGATTTCTTTCTGGATTCATAGAAATATTCCAATATTTCATATCTTATTTCATCGTTTGAAAATTCCTTTTCATCCCTTTTAGACATACTTGAAATAAGAACTGAGAGAAATTTGATTCTTACGTTTTTATATTCATTCTTT
>CAYNTH010000012.1:0-3142 GCA_964400475.1 uncultured archaeon
TCAAGATATCCCAATGCCTTTAATCTTTTTTTGATTTTTTCTTCTTCTTCTTTACTCAATTCTTTTTCACTCATAAAATTCACTTTATTATATCCAATACTTTACCGTCTATATTTTTATCAGGTTCTATGTTAAGAAGTTTCAAAGACGTGGGGGCGATATCTATAAGTTCGGCTTTACGTATTCTTTTATTCTTTTTGATATCTGGACCCGATGCAATTATCATTCCTTCCATCGTGTGAAATCCAGCGTCTGTTCTATTTCCGATATATCCTTTTTCTGATACTTTGGGTGAGCTAGTGCAGCATTTATTAAAATCTACAAACATGTCTGGTATATTTTTCAATTCCGGGCCATCGTAAATATCTTCTCTTTTGTGGATATCATTTACGAACTTCCCAATATTATTGTCGTTTTTCACAGCACTTGATATGGATTCTCTTATTTCATCATAATGTGCCTCATCGACTATACCATCCGGCTCTCTTCCCTTTAAATTGATTCTAATATCACCAAGTATGCTACTACAATAAGCCATCGTTTTTTTCCAATCAGCATCAATATCGGATGACCGCCCCTTTTCTATACTATCTTTAATGAATTTTGGCAGATGATCGAAAAATCCAATTCCCAATATATTTCTCAATTTATTGGCAACTCCACTTCGTTCCAACCATTCAAATAATGTTTTAATGTTTTTGGATGTTTTTTTTGATTTGAAAAATCCATGTTTTTCTAGTACCTTGTTTAGATAGATTTTCCCATAACTTGGTCCAAACCCATGATCAGATATTATAATCAAATTGACCCTGTTTCCATATTTCTTTTCTAAAAATTCTATTAGTTCCCCTATTTGAGAATCCACAAATTCATAATAATTTCTGATGATATCTTCTTGCCCCTCCGAATAATCCGGATGTTCTTTATCGAAGAACGCCGCATAATTATGATGCATGTGTTCTGTTCCTGTGATTAATAGAGACATAAAATCCCATTCAAAATTATTCATTATCCATTTGGCAGCTTGAAATCTTTTCTCAGTAGTGTCTTGTGTTTCTTTTTCAAATCCTGTTTCAGTCTTGTGTAAGATACTGGGTTGTATTTTATATCCCACCTCTTGCAAATTTTTCTGTATATTTTTCGGATATGTATACGACGCCATCGGGGGCGTTAACCAAGAACTAATTACAATTCCATTAACTTCGGGTGGGGGATATGTCATTGGGATGTTAATAGAAACTACTTTCTTATCATTTTCAGAAAGAATTCGAAATATAGTTTTATCTTTGATTCTGTTGTGATTTGGAATTCTTTGTTCATATGTGCCAGGCGTCTGTAGTTGTATATTGTAAATACCATGTTTTCCAGGATTGGTACCTGTCATAAATGACGTCCATGCTAGCATAGAATGTGGCGGGAATATGGTTTTCAAATTCCCTGAAACACCGTTTTCTATTAATTTTTTGATATTGGGTAAATATCCATCTTTAATCCAATTTTCAATAATATCTAACCTAGAACCATCCAGTCCTAAAATGAATACTTTGTTTTGGCTCGTTTATAACACCTTTTCATAAGTTTTGATAGTTTTGTCAACGAAATTTTTCCATGTATATTTTTGTGCCTTTTTAACATTTTCTTTCCCCATTTTTTTAACCAATTTTTTATCTCCTATAAGTTTTCTTATAGCATTTTTGATTTGTTCGATGTTACCTGGTTCGACTTGTATACCTTCATAATCCAGTGGCACAGTTGATACAATTGCACACCCAGATGCCATAGCTTCAACTATCACAAGCCCAAAAGTTTCCGAATAAGACGGCAAACACATTATGGGCGCGTGTGAATACAAATCAAGGAAGCGTTTCCCATCTTTAAATGTCACATTGAGTATTTCAACATTCGGTGGTGCCATCTTTCTTATTTTTTCGTCTTCTTCACCCCTGCCAACGAATTTGAAATTTACATCAGGCATTTGTCTGGCAACTTCTATCAAATCATATACCCCCTTTTGTTTTGCTAATCTCGCCATAAATAAAACATAATCCCTCTTTTTTTTCGGAGTGAATTTTTCTAAATCTATCCCAGGTGGTATGACATCGCTTTTATTTTTGGGTATTCCCAATTCGATGCCATCAGAAAGTGACCATTTGCTGAGAAAAATAAACCTGTCATAGTCTCTATTCAATTGAATGTTTTCAACTATTTTTGATATTCTTCCATTAACAGGGCCCCTCATTTTAATCCATTTATCTCTCCAAAGTCCGGTCACTAAGCATACTGTGGGCACCTTTCTCAATTTCCCGGCTATTAATGATGGTAGGGCCGCGTTGTAATTCAGTGTTTGTATTATATCACAATCCTTGGTATGTTTCCATATCCAAGGAACAGCAAGATTCATCATATATCTATTAACAGGTATTCTTACAGTTTCTATACCCTCAAATTCTTTTATACCAGGATCACCGGTTGTGACAACTTTAACCTCAATATCCCTATCAAGAAGACCCTTCGCAAGTTCATATGCCACCTTTTCTCCTCCACCATGAAAATTCGGCATAAATATTTCGTGTGTTAAAAGTATTTTCATCCAACTACCCGAATTAGAGTTAATATTATAAACTAGATAAATCTTAATAGCTTTTGTTTATTAATAGTTATAAGTGTCTGAGATGGAAACACGTAATATCAAGTCATTCCTAGGTCAAGACAAAGGGAAAATTATATCAAATCTTTTGACAATTTTTGCAATTTTATTTATTATGTATCTCGCGATGTATGTGAGATCGAGTACATTGGATTCTAAGACGGTATTGGATTATGATCCTTGGTGGTGGTATAGACACGCTGAGAACATTGTGGAAAACGGTATGAGACTGTCTGAGTGGGATATATTGAGTTATTATCCTCCAGGTCGTCCAGTCCAGTTTTTTCATGGATGGAGTTATACCATAGCAATATTATACAAGATATTAAATTATTTAATCGGATTTAGCCTGACAGATGCTGCGAAATGGTCTACTCTCATTGTTGCAGCCGCTTCGTCGATACCTGCATTCTTATTGGGTAGGAAAATCTCTAACAATCTTGGCGGAATATTAACTGCTCTTTTCGGTACATTGACACCCGCGCTGATAGGCGT
>CAYNTH010000012.1:3242-16374 GCA_964400475.1 uncultured archaeon
GAGGAAAATTGCTCTTGGTGAACATATCCGTTGCAGAGTTGCAGCAAATTAATGTATTCAGTTTATCTGGGTTTAATTCACTAGTTGGGCGAGTTGGACTCGGTCCGATATTGTTCACGATGGGACTACCCGTTTTACCGCTTTTGACATCTCCATTGATATTGTTCATGATTTTCAAAGCTTACAAAAAAATCAAGATAGACATGGAAGAATTGTTTCTTTTGATGTGGGCGATTGCCACGTTTGTGCTGATAACGAGAGGTGTCAGATTTTCTCTATTATTCTCTACAGCCGCTGCAACAACCGCCGGTTATATTGCAAGCGCAGTCCCAAAATACTTGAAAAATGAGTTCCTTAAAGTTACATTTTATGGTGTAGTATCTCTGTTGGCGTTGATGTTCGTTTCAAATGCCATATCAACGGGATACGCTGTTGGACAAGGTATGAGAGTTAGTGAAAATTGGTACGATATGTTGGATTGGTTGAAGCAGAATGCAGACGATGATTCGCTGGTAGTCACTTGGTGGGATCCAGGTCACATAATAGCCGGATACACAGGGTTGAAGGTCCACGCAGATGGCGCCCATTGTAGTGTTGGTGAATGTATACCCTACAATCATAATGATAGGATACAAGATATGGGGAGAGTTTTTGCTATAAGCGACGAGGACGAAGCAGTCGAAATTCTAGAAAAATATAAAGAATTGACACCATCACAATGTTCAAGTGTTAAGGAAGAATTCGGTAATATAGTGCCTTCGGATGCATGTAAGCCGGTCGAAGATATGTATGTCATAGCTAGTAGCGACCTTATACAGAAATATTATTGGTTGAGCTATTTTGGAACAGGAACTGGTAAGAATTATCTGCAGATGAGAATGTCCAATTATAATCCGGAACAAGGCGTTATCAGTTATGGTAACGGTGAGATATCTTTAGTTTATGAGGAAGACAAATGGCTGCCTGTTTTGAATTCGCCCACACAGGATATAAATAATGCACTGGTCGAAAATATAATATATTTCGAGAACGGGGAAAAGAAAGAATTCACATTCAATTCCAGTCAAGTTATAGACGGGACTATTTGGGTCGAACCCAGTTACCAGTCGGTGATATACATGGATCCATCCATAGAACAATCCATATTCAATAGGATGTTCTTCTTTTATGGGGATGATTTGAATAATTTCGAGCTGGTCTACCAAAACCCCGAGATAAAGGTCTTTAGAGTGGTTTGGTAACCTTTTTATTTAGGATGGATAAAGTAATAGTATGGAGTTTCCAGTTTTGCCATTTGAGAGGATTATCAAGAGGGCTGGTGCAAAAAGGGTTTCCCACGACGCTGCCGAAGAGTTGGCAAAGGTGATGGAGGATAGGATTCTTAAAATATCTGAGGAAGCTGTCGCATTGGCAAAGCATGCCGGTAGAAAGACGGTAGTTGCTGAGGATATCAGGTTGGCCAAAAGGAAGTTCGATTACTGATTTTTTTTAGTAAACATCATATTCATTAGTTTTTAATTATATAATTAATGACATGGCACCTTTAGATGATATTTTGCAGGAGTTAAAATCCAAGACAAACTTGAACGAAGAGGAGATAAGTGAAAAGATAAAGGAGAAACAGGATAGTCTCTCCGGACTTGTAAGTGAAGATGGTGCAGCATATTTAGTTGCCAAAGAGATGGGTGTTAATTTGTTTGGAAGTGAAAAGAGAAAGCTTGATATCAAGAACATAATGGCCGGGATGAGGAGTGTTTCAGTTGCCGGGCGTGTTTTCAAACTCTCCAAGATAATAGATTTCAAGAAGAAGAACGGTGACAGTGGGAGGGTTGTGAATCTTTTTATAGGCGATCATACCGGTTATGTGAGAATGCCATTGTGGAATGACAGGGTCAGATTGGTTGAGGACGGCTCTGTTAGTATTGGTGATGTCGTGCAGATTAGTGGGGCATATTCCCAGAAGAATATATATGGCGATATTGAACTGTCTCTGGGAAAATACGGTAAAATATTCAAGATAACCGAAGAGGCAGTAGGATCTGATATACGGTTTCCGACAGTAGAAGAATTGAATAAAAATTTCCAGGGACCTAGAAATAACAGAGTTTCTATAAAAGACATAGAACCAGGCAATTCTGAGATAAAGGCGACGATAATAGATGTTGCAAAGAGCAATTTTATTTTTAAAGTTTGTCCTAAATGTGGAAAGAAGGTCAATAGAAATGGTGATAAGTACGAGTGTGGTGAGCACGGTGAAGTTGAGTACAAACCAGCTATGGTATTCCCGTTTATAGTGGATGATGGTACTGGTATATTGAGGATAGTTGCTTTTAGGGATGTTGCAGAAGAATTGGTTTCTATTTCAGTGGACGATATAGATTCAATGTCTCCTGATGAACGTTATGAGAAGCTCATCGGAAATGTGGTTGGCAAAGAATATATCATTTATGGAAGAGTAAAAATGAATAAGAGATACAACAGGTTGGAAATGATAGCAAATCGGGTTAAAAGTTTAAATATTTCCAAAGAGACTGAACAATTGTCGTCTTTATTGAATATGAAGTTGAGTTAAATGGTGGAAAAAGTACCTAAAACTAAGGATATAGATCTTCAAGATATTTCGGGTGTTGGTAAGAAGATTTCTGAAAAATTGATAGAAGTTGGTTTCACTGATCCAATGGCAATAGCTGTTGCATCGCCAAGCGAATTGGCGTCTATTGCGGAGATTGGTGAAGGAAGGGCCAAGAAAATCATAAGTGCTGTAAGACAGATGATGGACATCGGTTTTGAGACAGCAGAAGATATAATGAAAAGAAAACAACAGGCCGCTAAAATAAAGGTCGGAGTTGAAGATTTCGATAAATTGTTGGGTGGGGGCGTACATACACAGGCAATAACAGAAGCATACGGCCAATTCGCAAGTGGAAAATCCCAGCTTGGATTCCAATTAGCAGTTAATGTCCAAAGATCTCCCGAGGAAGGCGGTCTTGGCAAAGGATGTCTATTTATAGACACTGAAAACACTTTTTCACCGGGGCGTATAGTCAGTATAGCCAAAGCCAATGGTATGGATTCGGACAAAGTGTTGAAGAACATTTATGTTGCTAGGGCATTTAATAGCGAACACCAGATATTTTTAGTTGAGAAGGCGAGTGAAATCGTTGAAGAAAAAGATATAGGTCTAATAGTCCTAGACAGTATTACATCACATTTCAGGGCAGATTATATTGGACGAGGAGAGCTTGCTAAGAGGCAGCAGAAGTTGAACAAACACCTCCACACTCTACAAAGATTAGCAGACGGTCACAACTTATCAGTTTATATCACTAATCAAGTAATGTCAAATCCGGCCATGTTGTTCGGTGATCCGACTAAGCCAGTCGGGGGACACGTATTAGCACACCAAGCCACCTATAGGCTTTATTTGAGAAGAGGGAGGTCAGGTACACGCGTTTGCAAGCTCATGGATTCGGCCAATTTACCGGAAACCGAATGTATATTTAGGATAAAAGAAGATGGTATATCGGAAGCTTAATCCTCTATGATTTTTTTCGGTTTTCCAGCCACTTCAACTCTTTTATTGCAATATGGACATGTTCGAGTTTTTTGACCGATTTTTATTTTGAGTCTTCTTCCACACCCGTCGCAATGTATGTATGCATATCCCCACATATCAGCACCTTGCAAATATCATTGTTTTGTTAAATTAATAATATTTTAATTCTTACTCATAACCTATTTTTATGGAAATAATTGCCAGGGGGGCCGAAGCAATACTATACATGGATACCCTATATGGGGATGAAGTATTGGTTAAGGAAAGGATTGAAAAAAAGTACAGAATCTCCCAAATCGACGAGAAGCTCAGACGGGAGCGGACAAGTAGAGAATCGAAACTTATCACAGATTCCAGATCCATCGGTGTTAATACCCCACAGATATTGAAAATCGACGACGATGATTATAAAATAATAATGGAATTTATACATGGTAAAAAAATCAAGGACTTTTTGGAAAAAGCAGATGACGATAAGATAATAGATGTGTGTCTTGAGATAGGTGCATCAATAGGGAAAATGCATTCCCATGATATTGTACACGGGGACCTGACAACATCCAATATAATTTTAGAATCCGAATCAGGTGACATCTATTTTATAGATTTTGGACTTGGTCAATATTCAAAGAAGGACGAGGATAAGGGAGTTGATCTGAAGCTTTTACACGATGCTATAGAGGCCGCCCATTACGATAAACTGGAAATTTGCTGGGATGCCATCCTGGGCGGTTATAAGAAAGAATATAAAAACTACAGTGAAGTAATTAAAAGGATAGAAGAGATAGAGGGTCGTGCCAGATATGCTAAACGTAAGAAAAAAATTAAAGGGAAAAAATAAGTTAGAGACCTATGAAAATTATTCGATAGCAAGCATAGTATTCGGATCATTTATATTGTCTCTGGGTATAGGTTCAACTATAATCACTCCGAAAGGAATACCGGCAATTTTATCCATGATGGGTGCTTTGTGGAGTTTTTTGTCAACCGTTGCTTTGGTAGTTGTTTGGGTTGTCCAGGAGATGAAGGGCAAAGAATAAAAATATATATGTAAAATATAGATAAACGTGATTTGATGGCAAGGATATACAGCAGAAAAAAGGGCAAGAGTGGTAGTACGAAACCAGTAATCAAGAAGCCAAAGAAATGGATTAAATTAAAGAAGAAAGAGATCGAAGATCTCGTAGTGGATTTGGCGAATGAGAGGAAGATTTCATCTCAAATCGGCATGATTCTTAGGGACAAATACGGAATACCGGATGTTCAAGTCGAAACAGGCAAGTCGATAAGCCAGATAATGAAAGAAAATGATGTTTATCCCGATTATCCAGAGGATATGATGAGTTTTTTCAGGAAAGCTGTTAAATTGAGATCACACTTGGAAAAGAACAAGCCCGATAAGAGCTCGAAAAGAGGTTTGGAAAATCTTGAGTCCAAGATAAGAAGATTGGGAAAATATTACGTACGGAAAGGTGAAATGCCTAAGGGATGGAAATATTCGCCAGAAGAGGTAAAGCTTATAGTGCAACGCTAATTAACGGAACCTTCCTAGCGAAATACAAAATATTATTAAATTGAATAATCTTCCTAAATATTCAAAGGGGAATGAGAACTTGTTTTTCGAAGAAATAGATAGAATATCGAAAATTGTGAAGACTCTTATAAATGAGAAGAGCGTCAAACTGATATCCCATTACGACGCCGATGGTATTTCTTCAGCATCTATCATGATCAAGGCCTTGATGAGAGAAAATGTCGAATTTGAATTGAGGATAATCAAACAGCTGACAGAAGAACGCATTGAAAACCTTATTATAGATGATGACCAATTTTTGATATTGTCTGATTTGGGTAGTGGACAGATAGATAATCTTTGGCCGATTTTGGACAAGACCCAGATACTGATTTTGGATCATCATGATCCCATACGGAAGGATCATATGAATCTATTCCATATAAATCCCCTGTTGTTCAGTGAAGAAGAAATATCTGCTTCAATGGTGTGTTATCTTTTTGCGAAATCATTGAACGTCAAAAACACGGATTTGATAGATTTGGCGATAGTTGGTGCCATAGGGGACATAATGGATGAAAAATGGGAGTTGCGTGGTATAGGAAGGGATATCCTAGAAGAGGCGGAAATGCTGGGGAAAATATCGGTGGAGAAGGGACTGAGATTATATGGTAGGAATAGTAGACCCCTGTACAAATCATTGGAATATTCCTCGGATACACACATCCCGAACATCACTGGATCGGAATCTAATGCCGTGCAGTTTATATCAGAACTTGGTATTGAGATGAAAGACAATGGTAAATGGAGGAGGCTGAAAGATTTAACGATCGATGAACAAAAGAAATTGGCATCCGCGATAATTGTTGAAAGGTTGAAACATGGGCAGGAAGATGCAGACGACGTTTTTGGGGAAATATACAACATTGTGGGTAGACCCGAGGAAATACAGGATGTTAGGGAATTCGCGACCTTGCTTAATGCGTGTGGTAGAACAGGTAATTTTTATGTTGGTATAAGGCTTTGTCTGGGCGATTTATCTGCTTTGAAAAAATCTTGGGATATATCAAAAGAGTATAGGAGAATGATCAGTAGAGGTATCAATTGGGTACGTAAAGGCAATGCGGATGAATACGACGATATCGTAGTTATAAATGGTGAGGGCAGGATACCGGACAGTGTTATCGGAACGGTGTCGTCGATAACTTTGAGTTCTGGTTTGTTCGATGGGGATAAAATAGTATTAGGATTTGCAGATGGTGGAGACGGAAAATTGAAAGTATCTTCTCGGATGCCAAGAGATTTAAGGGTGAATCTAAGAGATATTTTAGTTGAAGCCTCTAGCAAAGTTGGCGGTGAGGCAGGTGGTCACCCGTTTGCGGCAGGTGCTTTCATAGATTTGGACAAAAAACAAGAATTTATAAAGATAATCAGAAATAAAATTAGTAAATCAACTACGAATTAATGACATTGGTGGATTAAATTGGCAAGGAAACGAAAGGGTAAGAAATGGTATAATATATTGGCTCCAGAAATGTTTGGGAGAGAGGAAATCAGCGAAACAATCGCAGACGATCCGGATAAGCTTATTGGTAGGAACATATCTGTTAGCTTGATAAATCTGGTCAACGACTTCAAGAAATATTACATGAAGTTTATTTTCAAGATAACCGAAGTTGAGGGGGAAAATGCTTTGACAATTTTCGAAGGATCAGAATGTATGCGGGATTACATTTCTAAGATGGTAAACAGATGGTCTACCAGAGTTGATACAGTACAGGATTTGACGACAAAGGACGGTGTCAAGATACGCGTTAAGGGTATTTTGATTATTCCCAGAAGAGTTAAGAGTAGTATAAAGTCTTCGGTTAGAAACGACGTTCGGGATTCAATTAAAACAGAAGTAGAAAGATCAACATTGAATGATGTTATCAAAGGGATAATATCTGATAGTATAAAGACGCGTGTGTTGAGAAACGCCCAGCGGATATATCCTGTCAGAAATTTCGAGATAAGGAAAGCAGAGATACTTTCTAGATGACCAATCTGGATATTATAGATGGTCCGATAAAGTTGAATATCAGTAATATCAACATTATAGATGTTACTATCTTGATTATTTTGTCAGTCTTTTCGTCATCGAATTTTTCTGAGATAATCGACTTCACCATAAGACCGCCGTCCAAAGGATATACGGGCAGCAAGTTAGTGATGGCTACGAAGTAACTTATTGTAGACAGCCACCACAACAATGGGAACATAAATTCTGTCATGAATTTATTTTTAATTTCGGTTGTTACAGACACACCCATATATGGCAAACTCGAATTGTCTGGTCTGCTCCCCATCTTGAAATTGTGAATGTGTCCATCTGCAGTTGTTATTTTTATTGTCTGATTTGGTTCCATTTCGCTTAATACATGGGACAACTTAACGCCGGCTGAAAAATCTTCCAAGTATTCCGCGGTTGTATTTCCGCCTTGGAATAACAAGTGGCCATACCCTGCAGAGAAAATTTGGTACCCGACATCCATGTCAGTCTCATCTATTTTTACGATTTTCGTGCCGGGTTTCAGTCCATATAATTCGGCAGAACTATTTTCAAAAACGTCTTTTATGACTATACCATCTGTTACGAAAAAGGGCCATATCAGGTATTGTGTCAACATCATTACGATTATGGCTATTGATATGTTTGTTATGGACCCAGCGCTGAATATCCTGAGTTGTTTTAGATACCCACTTTTTTCAAGCTCTTTTTCATCAGGTTCCACAAATGCACCGGACCAAATCAATAACTGGATTAATCCAACGGTCTTGATTTTAACATCGTTTGCTCTGGCAATGACCCCGTGGGCGAATTCGTGCGGGAACAGAACAAATGGAACCACCAATATCCAGAACCAGAACGGGATACCTATAAAAATAGATCTATTGACGGGTTGTGATGTTGGTATGGGTATTATGAGTTGCATTGGCGATTTTGTAATGGATTGGTCTAAGATTAATTGGCTCGATATTATGATCATATACGTGCCTGCTATCATGAATCCGAACGCAACTATTATACCAATTGTTGATATTGTTTTCCAGAATCTGGGATTGAGATTTGCTATCTTGTCCAGGAGGTCTTTCCCTCTCTCAGTTCGTTTTATTACGATTATTTTGTCAAATTCAAGGTTTTCTCTGTCTTTGTAAATAAGATACCCCAATATTGAGAAAAAAGCCACTACAGACCAGAAATACATGTCGAGCATAGAAACTATTCACATTTCCGAATTATTATATTTAATTTTTATGCGGGGGGAGGGATTTGAACCCTCGAAGCTACTAAAGCACTGAGCCCTGAACCCAGTCGAATTATCTGTGAGTAAACACCCAGGCCAGACTATCGGACCCCCGCTCATTTGCTGTTTAAAATTTCTATAAGCTTATTCATATTTGGTTCATCATTGACTGGTATCCAACATTCCGTTGGCAAAAGTACCTTTAATATTTTTCCCATGCGGGCGAGCTCCTTCAATACAGTTCTTTCGATCTTGAATTCTTTATCCGGTTCCAGCTCCAAGAGTAGTGGGAAAGCATCTTCACTAATCCCGAATATACCCGTGTTGGAATCCTTATTTATGAACGGCTTCTCAATGAAATCCGTCACCCTACCATCTTCATCCTCTACAACCCCATACGGATATCTCTTACCCGGTACACATAGCACCACACATTGATATCCGGATTTGATGGCTGATATGAATATTTTCGCAAAATCATTAGCGAAATTCGGATAATTTATTATAACATCATCAGGATAATGATTAATGAATGATTTGTCCAATATACCATCGTCTATGGCCTTTCTCATGGCACCTCCTGATGCGAGCTTCTTTTTTTCGATTGAATAATTTATTTTGACTCCCCACTGATCGCCGTCCTTGTAGTACTCCCGTATCTCGTCTCCTCTAAACGTATCATCGGTCAAAATACAAAGATTGTCGAATCCATTATTGACCCACGAATCAACGACATAGCTACTCAATGCCTTACCATTTACATCGATCAAGTGTTTGGATATTTTATCCTTTGTGATATGTCGTAATCTAGTGCCCTTACCACCCATGGAAAAAACTATTTGTATGTCCTTTTTATCATCTTCTCCAAAATCTTCGAGTTCTAAACCCAATTTTTTGATGTAGAGGTGTTCACCAACCTGTACATATCCTTTCTTTAACTTCTGTTCGGTATTGTCTTCCACAACCATTTCGTGCATCAGAATCACTATTTTAATTTATTTAGATAATCTTAAATTCTATACATACCTTAAATCTCCCAGGAGCATACGGCAATACAGTCCTTTCGTTCTTAATATCGTATTCTAAATTCAATTCATCCATTTTATTTTCAATAACCTCTTTCGAATGGGCGAAAACATCACCATCAGCTTCGTTTCCCCACCCATAGAAGTGTATGGTAGCACCCTTTTTCGCAAATTTTGTTGCCACATCTAGAAAATCACCAGCATCCAATGGTAGTGGCATAATAATCCTATCACATTTATTATACCAATCCTTGGCAGCTTCCTTTACATCTCCTTCGATCGGCTTTATTTTGTGTGATAATTTGTTAATCCTTACATTATATTTCATATATTCCACAGCATCCGGATTTAATTCAATCGCTATTATTTTCTTCACATCGGGTTGTTTTTTGGCTATGGCTATTGAATATGGACCAACACCGGCGAACATCAACATTACTATTTCACCAGGTTGTACACTTTTAGCAACTCGTTGTCTTTCGGTGGATTCCCTTGGCGAGAAATACGATTTTCTAGGATCTATTTTGATTAAATAACCATGTTCCTTGTGTAGTACTCCCGTATCTTCGTCTCCACGTATCAGTGTATATTCCCTTGTCCTGAACTCTCCCGTCCTCTTCGATTCCTTTTTGAGAACAGATTTTATGTTATTGTTTTTATCCATTATGTAATCTGCAATCTCTTCTTCATCTTCCCCTTCGCGTATTTCAACTATTGCAACAGCCTTCTCCTTTGAACCCAACACATCGAAACTTTTTGACATAAGAACCACTAAATGATATATCCTTTAATATTTTATTCTCCTATCGGTAATTTAATGGTGATAGAATGTTGACTTTAGCCGGTATGGGACTATACGATTACAAAGATTTAACATTGAGAGGAATAGATGCCATAAAGTCCGCTGATCATGTATACATAGAACGATATACGAATTTATGGAGCGGCAAAGATGAATTAGAGCACATGTGTGGGAAAGACATAGTCGAACTCGAAAGGGGTTCTCTGGAGCAGGATTCTGAAACCATCATCGAAGAGTCGAAATCGAAGAATGTTGTGATATTAATCCCTGGGGACCCGCTCATAGCAACTACACATATATCGTTGGTGGAGGATGCCAAGAGGGCCGGGATAGATGTTAAAATCATACACAACGCCTCTATTGTGTCTGCCATAGGTGAATCTGGATTACATGTTTATAAATTCGGCGCGATTGCTACAATCCCGTTTCCGGAAAAAACCAAGCAAATGCTTCCAAAATCAGTTTATGATGTCATAAAGAAGAACCAAGAAATCGGATATCATACACTGCTTTTATTAGATATAACCCCAGAGAAACGGATGAATGTTAAAGAAGCACTGAACATCTTGCTGGAACTTGAAGAAGTGTCTGGTTGCGGTTTAATTAGTACAGATATAGAAATGATCGTACTTTCTAAACTTGGCAGTCCCGAATCTATGATAGTTTTCGATAAAATTTCTAATATAATAAACATGGGTTTTCACGAGCCCATAGCATTGATTCTGCCAGGTGAACTTCATTTTACTGAACGCGATTATTTGGATGCCCACAAAGGTTAACTTTATATACTACTAAAAAGTAACAAAATTATGGGAAATTTGCCAGGAGTCGAAATATCCGACCAATCTAGAAGGGGAATTAAAAGTCTCGCTTATGGTATTACTGCGATTACAGGGTCTTTATTGAAGTATTTTACAGTAGGTGCAACTGGAGTCCTTGGGTCGGCTATACTTGGTGCATTGTCCGCTTATGGAATGGTTAAAGCAGGTATAGATATGTACAACTCACAATTGGAAGAAAATAACGAAGTAGCTGGTAGTTTTTTCGGAAAATCGTTGGCTAGAGCATCTAAAGCTATTGCAACTTATGGTGGCATTCCTCTCTACAATGGTATACCTTGGATTAGTGCTGCACTGTCAATTGGTTCTGGTACAGCATCGATGTACACCGGTGTTGAAAGATTGGAGAAGAACAAATATTATCCGTGGGATTATCCAAATATTGATGAATTCAAGAGAACACCTCCAGAAGTGAGCGAGAATTTGATGGAAGAAGATGAAAAGTCCTAAGACATGAATAATGTCATCAATATTGTCCATAAAACCGACGATATTACAATTGCTTTTGCAAGGGTGATTTCAATCCCTAGCATATATTCTGAAAACGCTTTGATAACACGTGATGACGCATAAACCAGGGAGAGTATGATTAACGCCCACAAGAATCCACCAAAAACATCTATTCCTATTAGATAAGGTCTTAGTGATCTACCCATATCTATTCCCATCGGCGAGAATTCTATGTTTATCAGGCCGGGCGATTCTATGATACCTGTGTTGTAGAAGTAGATATATACAGACATCATAATCGAGAGTATTATCGTGCCAGCTGCCAAATATTTCCATTCGTTCGGTATATTGTCCGGGTCCTTGAGAGGATCTTTGCTGGTAACAACAGCATATCCTATCATTAGAACAACAACGGATGCGATTATCGAACCTATTATCATGAACGATGTCGCGAAGAGTCCGTATAGGAAAGACGCGAAATCAACTCCTATTCCTATGTTGGCCATTATGTACATAGATGCCCCGAACGATACTACGAAATTCACGAATCTTGCCAGCTTGGCTTCGCGTTGCCTTTTTTTGGAAGCATCTTTTTCATAATATGGGTCACCGAATAATTTTATCTTTTGGAGTATTGCCCAAGTAACTGAAAACATTATAAAGAACGGTATCAAGAAGTCAAAAACACCAAATTCCTTCCAGTATGATATTATATCAAGTATTGTTGTGCTTGCCATTCTTTACCACCTCATCCTATTGTTATGATTGCTATAATGAATATTGCGATTAATATGAAAAAACCCAATACGGATATAGTCTCCTCTGAAAGTTGTGGTATTTGGAATCCGCCTCCACCCCCACCAATTGACAAATCTGGGAAGTAAATCGAGATAAACCCGCTGGATATTGCTATTATCAAACCAACGATTAATGCTCCCACTATGAGCGCCATCCAGAATTTGGGGTAGTCCTTGAATACTGTTTCAAAGTGTTTTGGCAAATCGGGTGGACTGAACATGCCCACGATCATCAACGCTACCATAACAACAAGTGTTACGCTTATGCCCTGAACAAAGAACGATGCAAGGTGTTCTTCTATGTTGATGCCAAGTAATATTGGCGCAGACCATACCATGAATGCTGCAACTAACGATAGCGTACCGTTAATAGCTACGGATTGTTTGGGGTCACCGAATATTTTAGATTTCCTGAGTAATCCATAAAAAATAGCAGAAGTCATTATGAATGGTAACATGAAATTGAACATTCCCATGTCCCTCATATTGAGGATTACTGTTTCGAACGCACTTACCATTTTTATGACCTTCCTATATATTTATCATATTTTGTTTTTATATTCAATCTGCCAGTACAGTCGCAGATCCTATCAGCAACACCGCCAAGAATATTATTATACCTGTTGCCATGACCGATAAATCTGGCGGAACCTGTATCATCCCTTCTGTTGCGGGTCTCTCGTAGAAAATGCCAATCATACCGCTGACCACTATAGATATTATCGTTAAAGTAATTCCCACCCATAACATTGTTCTACTATCCATGAAATGTTCGGACAAGAAACTCGGCAGATCCGGGTAGAACATACTGGCTATCAATAATCCTATAAAGAACAACATTATCCAAAGCAGAGTCTGGCTGA
>CAYNTH010000013.1:0-13161 GCA_964400475.1 uncultured archaeon
ACGCATGATTTTTAAATATCGTGTACCAAATTCACTGTTATGAACCAGAGACCGTTTCTGATCGGGGTTGCATTCATTATAATAGGGATACAGTTGTCGATACTGTCCATATCCGACAATGTTACCATATTCGATGGCATGGACACGTCCGGCATACCAACTGCTTATGTGTCTGCGGGAAATTCCGTTCATTATGTTCTAATGTTCACTGGTATTGCATTGATGCTGTTCGGACTCTTTTGACCGTTTGTATTCCATCAATTCCTTCTCGGTTTCGAACGGGAATATGTTATTGCCGCGGTCTTGTTCAACGGCCAGATACCATAATCCGGTCTCTTCCGAATATACGACATCCTCACCATCCGGGAATTCCGGCATGTTTTTGGGTGTGTATCTCACGATATTTTCTTCTGGCATTGATTAAGAACAGTCCCCGAAAGATTAAAACATTTTCGAACATCGATAATGATTTGTCAGCAATAGAAATCTTTTTAAGGAAGTGTCACTAAGTAGTGGTTATGAAAGATGTCAAACTGGTAATGACCAACGATGATCACGGTCTGCATGAAACAGAATACATGAAGGTCGGGGATGATAGATTGGTTATGTGCAGGGGATGTTTCGGTATATACGTGGCCGGGATCGAGAAGGGTCCTTATTCCGAGAATGGCAATTTGACAGAGGTAGTCCCGATTCCGGATGAGAGGAAGACCGAAGTAAGGAATAGAATCTGGGAGAAATACGGCGCTGCTGAAAACGTGAGTTTTGAGAATTACGGATACATCTGAATGATTCCGAAATATCTAATTTTTAAAGAAATAATCCAGCAGTTAAATCTAAGTTCGGATGATTCGATACAAGATTCCGAAGAATCAAGTACCTACATATCTGAATTACTCTTTAACTGCTAATTATGGGTGTGATTTGGTTGTATAAAAGCATTTCGGTTTTTCCCCTGCTCGTGTATCAGGTTACCGCAAAATCTTTTACAGCGCGCGTAGTGTAACAAATATTAATAAGGATACACAAAAAATGTAGTATGATAGATAGTATCTATGGATTCTTTTTGATGTTCCTGGCATTGATAGGGATCATCGCTATAATGTTGAAAAGGAAACGAGATGCTGCTTACAACACGAGATTACATGAGCGACGGAAGAAGAAGCTGATGGAAACGGTTGAGAAAACCGCGGAGAAATTGGATTACAACAAGATCGTAAAGAATAACATAAAGAACGTGAAGAAGGCGTTCAAGAAGAAGAAACTCGATCCCAAAAAGCTATTGAAGGCGGAGAAGAGGAACAAGAACAGGAAAACTCTGAAGGCTTGGTTGAAGGAAAAAACGAAGTCGAAGTAATCCGGGCAGCTATGTGACTGACCAACTTTTTTATCTTTTTAATACAATTAGTGTTATTAATGGACTACAGACATGTTGACGAGCACGACATAGAGGAGTTTGCAGATAAGTACGGCTGTGACATTGACGGTAATGTGCTGGTCAAGGTGATGTTGTTGGACGGCTGCACTTGCAAGATAGATTTGGACAGGGGGAGTCAGAGGGATTACTGCCCGTGCGAAAGCGCTGAGACGGATGTAATTGATAATGGTAGGTGTTATTGCGGGCTGTTTTACAGGAAAAGTGACCCTATATAATATATATGGCGAGGTGTTTGTGTGAAAAAGGAGACAGGATTAACGGATAATGCGCAGGCGGTTGTTGATAAATTGGATGATTGCGGATGTTTGCTGGTTTCCGGTGATGGCGGGGAAGCTAATGTCATGACGATCGGATGGGGTCAGATCGGTTGGTTGTGGGGTAAACCTGTTTTCATCGTTGCTGTAAGACCGTCCAGATATACGTTCGGGTTCATGGAAAAGAGCGGGGAGTTCACGGTCAATGTGCCTTCTGACGATATGGGCGAAGTTGCGGAATATTGTGGCAGCGTGTCCGGCAGGGATGTTGATAAATTCGAGGAGAAGAATCTTACGTTGGTTGATGGCAA
Organism: uncultured archaeon; assembly: GCA_964400475.1. GTDB lineage: Archaea > Aenigmatarchaeota > Aenigmatarchaeia > CG10238-14 > SCSR01 > CAYNTH01. Next base: position 2,004 of record CAYNTH010000013.1, read on the forward strand.
GAATGTTGATGTGCCAACTATAGGCGAGTGCGACACCAGCTACGAGTGCAAGGTGTTATACAAGTTCAAACTTGACCCGGACGATGTGCCCGGCGATGATGTTGGAAAATGGTATGCTGACAACGATTACCACACGCTGTACATAGGCGAGATAGTCACTGCATTGAGCAGACAGTAAATCAATAAATTCTAGAAATCATAAGTTATTGTAATGGCCGGGGAAAACGACCTATACAAGAACAAGAGAGACAGGCTTTTCATGGATTCGTCTTTAGTCGGATCGAGATTGTTCGAGCTGGATTTATTCCTGGATACTGTTGAGACAAGGGATGATTTCCCGTACGATTTGAGGAAGAAGATAGACCAGTACAAATCGAAGATGATGGAGATAACGAATGATTTGTCCGGGATGGAGAATCCGATGGATGTTTATACCAGGGAAGGTAAGGTGATCGCGTATAAGATAGGGGAGATATCTGGGGGCGTGAGATATCTCATAGATGAATTGCGTAAATACAGGCAGTTCAGGTCTGGCGAGCTCGACAACAGCATAGCCGGCTGGAGCGATCCGTTGAATTATGAGATAGATAAATTGGAATCGTCTATCACGTATGTTGAGGATATGGCTAAGACTGCCTATGAGGTAGATCAGATGCCCACTGTCAAGAAGAAGAAACCCAGGAAAACGGAGCAGAAGGCGATCGTCACTGTCATATTGCTCACGTTCCTTTTCGCCAGTCTCAGCGCTTTGAGCAGCGCGCCCAGCACGACCGGTTATTACATCGGACTATCCGGCGGTCTGGCCGAAATCAACTACGAGGCATTGTATGTTATAGCATCATCGACCATAGTTTTCATATACGCACTCGGGAGAACGATGGAGAAGTGGTAATTTTTAAATATTGGATAGACAGATTAATGATAAGGGTCCATGGTCTAGTGGTATGACGCTACCTTGACGTGGTAGAGGCCGTCGGTTCAATCCCGGCTGGACCCATTCCAAACTAGTGCTTTTTAAAAGTGTTTGTATCTAAATTTTTATTCTATGCACAAGATGATGGAAGATGCGATATCTACCATGCAGAAAGCGGGTGTGAACGCATATTACCTGAACAGATACCTGGATTCGCTGAAGTTCTTGGGTATTGGTGAAACCCTTTCACAGCTGGAAAAGGTCAATGGTGGTCATGAAGAGTGCATTGATTATGACCGTGAGCACCCTGATTACAATGGTGGATTCAACAACGATCTGCTTTGCGAGACGTTCTATTACAACAAATTCGATACGGATTCCGATGTGGAGTACGATGAAAATTATGACAGGCTGCATCATAGAATGTTGAGGACCCTGCACATAATACCGCATCCAGACATCGTTGCTTACATGGTGCCGGGTTCCAGGAGATATTTCAACGGATTCGACAATATCCATATGAAGAACCAGTTATCGATGTCATATGATGTACTCACGTTCAAGAACATCGAGAAGGGTGATGAGGACCAGTATAAATTCGTGCAGAGGCTGATTTCGAGGATCCCCGGGAATGATGATTATGATTTTTTGATATACGAAAATGGGCGCAATAGCTATATCAAGCCTGTTGTAGGTCTGCCTTTATTTTCCTTTGAAGACCTGAGCCAGGACTTGTATGATTTGGAGCATCCTGAGGTGAATCTGATAGGTTATGGTATGGGCATGATCAAGATAGATGAGGGATGTAAGAAATATTTAGATTATAGCATTTCCAGTTCCCGTGAAAACCAATAATCGAGAAAATATTAGTCTTGGATAATATATCTGGCTGTTAGTTTCAGTTGTATTTAAATAAGTGACATTTAAATAAGTGACATTTAAACTTTAAAATGTTGATACATTAAGTTTTCATAGGTATTTCACATGGATACGTCTAAAACGGCCCCAATCAGATATTTAATATTGTCATTTATTTCCATCCTAGTGTTTTTGTCTTTATTTACCAGTTCCACAAGCGCATATGGTGACACGGTTTATAATGAGTTTTATGTTAGTGATAACTGTAGTTCATATCCAGAAGGTTATGAGTATTGTTATACGGATATACAAGCAGCTATAGATGCTGTTAATCCAGACGGTAGCTCCAGGGAAGGTGTAATCAATATATCTGCTGGTAATTATTCAGTTAATTTAAAGATATCAAACAACATTACATTAAATGGGCTGGGCGAAGATCATACCACTGTTTTGAAAGCAGATGATTCAGATGATCATGTCATAGATATAACTGGAACATCGTTTATCCGGATTAGGAATTTGAAAATTACGGGCGCAAATTATTATAACGATGAAACTTACAAATATGCAGCCGGTATCCATGCATATTACCCCAGATTTCTATCCCTTAGCGGTAATTTGATAGAAGACAATTACATGGGACTCCAATTTGATTATCCTTATTATAATTTTATTAGTCATAACACATTTAGGGGAAACGATTATGCCATATACTTACATAGCCCATTCGAGAATTTCATAACGGAGAATGAAATCGTTTCTAATGAGAAGGGTATCATTATATTGGATACTGGAAATAGTTGGACTACATATAAAAATCACATAGAGGAAAATACCATATCCGGTAATACTCATTCTGGTATAATACTAATGGGAGGCGATAACAATAACATAACTAGGAATGTCATAAATAATGGAAGTTATGGGATAGTGTTAGGTGAAGGATATTTTGGTAGTAAACGGTCGCTCACCAATACATGGATAAAAAACAATACGATAGAAAGCAATTCGGATGGTATTAAGATAGATAGTACCTGTGAACACACAAACATTTTTAGGAACGTAATTAGGAGTAACGATTATGGTGTGAAACAGTCTGACCCTGACGCATCCGATACTCTTATGCGTCGCAATTTGATATATGATAATTATCATGGGCTTTATGTGATAAGTGGTTCTCAGGTGGATTCGATAAAGAATTGGTGGGGAAGTTCGGATGGTCCTGATTCTGATGAAGCCGATGGTATTTTAGGAGATGCCATTTACGATCCATATTGCGTCAGCGTAGATTGTGATTTCAAAGCACCCATGCACGATTCTTATGGAAGTGATTATGATGAAATCGAATTAAACGAATCCCTAATATTGTTTGTTGAAGTTAAAGATAATGTTGAATTGGATCACGCGTGGTTAGCCACGAACGAAACAGGTACATGGGAAAATAAAACCGCATACGGCTCACCAAAAGACCTGTCTGGTATCTCAGACACATGTACGAATGTCACATTCGAATGGTCTAATTCTTCTTTGGATTATAATATGGATGTTGCGTGGAGGATTTATTACACTGATACTTCCGGTAATGAGAATGCCACAGAGATAATGACTTTCCACATATTGGAAGAAGTTTCGATTCCAGAAGTGATTAATAACATAATCTCTAGTCAGAGTCCAGAATACGGTGAAACTGTCTACCATACCGCTACTTGTCAAGATTCTGGGATATATGATTCTTTAACAATGTATTGTTATTTCTACAAGAATGATATCAATCAGACCGGGTTCGCTATATCTCAAGAAGTCGAAAATGCGACGTCTGTGAGACTGATAAATGTGACGAAAGATGATTATAATGCATCAGATAAGATAATATTCGGTTGTATGTGTGACGATGGTGTCAACATTGGAGAAGAAATAGAGACTCCCAAAGCAACTGTAAAGAATGATACGATCAATCCTATTATCGGGTATATTGGAACAAACGATACGGACTCCACGATAAAATCTAATGCGTCCATAAATTTAATTGCGGAATTTTATGATTTGGCCGGACTTGATCATGCATGGTTAGCCACGAACGAAACAGGTACATGGGAAAATAAAATCGCATACGGCTCACCAAAAGACCTGTCTGGTATCTCAGACACATGGACGAATGTCACATTCGAATGGTCTAATTCTTCTTTGGATTATAATATGGATGTTGCGTGGAGTATTTATTGTAATGATACAAGCGGAAATGAAATTGTTACGGAAAATCAAACTTTCCATATATTGGATGAGCCAAGCGCACCGACAATTAAATCCAATATAATTTCGGACATTACACCTAATTATGGTGAATATGTTTATAACACCATAACTTGTCAAGATGATGACAGTGTAAGTACCTTAACAGCTAACTGTTATTTCTACAAGAATGGTGTTAACCAAACTAAACTTGCATATTCTGAAACAGCAGTTGGAAACAACGCTGAGACCGTGATGTTGAATATAAGCTCAGAAGAATTGTCCGGCGATGACACTGTTCAGTTTGGATGTGTATGTTCAGACGGTGAACACACAACTTATGAAGTAAATACAAGCATAGCGACTGTACAGAAAATTAATATAACAGATACAATTACTCCTACTGTTTTGGATTCAATGAATACTAGTGATGATTCCTCACCTCAAGATATATTTTTCAGTCCAAACGGTGGCAATCTCTACGAAGTGGACAATAGCGATGATAAGATATTCCAATACAGTTGCGAATCTGCATGGAATATATCGACCTGTTCTTACAACGATGTGAATATACCAACACAGGATTCCGATTCGGGTGGCATATTCTTCAACTCAACCGGCACCAAATTATATGAAATTGGATGGGGTAGTGATAATATATACGAATATGATTGTTCTGATTCATGGAATTTGTCATCCTGTGTATATAATTTTATTAACAAAAGTACCGTAAGCGAGATACCCGTGGACATGGCCTTCAATGATGACGGTACGAAATTGTATGAATTGGATGATGATACAGATAAGATTTATGAATTAGATTGCGAATCTGCATGGAATATATCGACCTGTTCTTACAACGATGTGAACATGCCTGTCAAAAGCATCGTATCTATAGGTATGTTCTTCAATGGAGATTCAATTTATGTGGTTGATTATTTTTACGATAAAACGTATAGGTATGATTGTTCTGATTCATGGAATTTGTCTACATGCGAATATAGCAATCATTTCATAAAAATGAAGGGTGACGCGCCGACTGGAATATTTCTTAACGACAACGATGTTTATGACATATCACTTCTTGATAATAAGATATACCAATATTCCATTTCAGAATCTACTGTTAGAGATTATGGTGAGTTATTCTTAGAGATTAATGGATTCATAATGGACATGGAAACGAGTTATCCGAGTAGTATTAATGTAACAGGATGGAAAACAGTCGAAGGCGGGACACTGTCATTGAAATTGAATGATACTACGGTTGTTGATGATGAAAGCATATCCGATGTTATAAAATTGCCTGCCGGCAGTTACAATTATATGATGTCTCTTGTGCATGATAATTATACTGCCAGTGAGATTGAACGTTCTGTTGAAATCGCCAAGGGAGCACCTGCGATTAGTCTATATCTCAATAATTCGATGAGGAACAGGACCGTGGATGTTGAAAGTTCGTTGAATATAACTGTAGATGTTAATGCGAGTGGTCATGTGAATTTGGTCAAAGTCAAAGAAAATGACACTTCTACCGAGAGTTATTTTAATTCCATTCCTGTAGAAAAAAACCTTGATTTTGATTCTGTCGATAATTACAATTTAACTGCATACTACTCAGAAAATCAGAATTATACAAGCGCATCCAAAACATTCTGGGTGAATGTAATCGAATTGGGAGAATATGATGTTATTGCAGAAGAAGAGACGGTTTATATCAAAAAGGGGATTAATAACATAATCGTGACAAAGGAATCCCCGCTTGAATTAATTGAAATCTCTGATGAAGTCGATGAAGACGAAGATATCAAGATAAATGTGTCTGAAAGTGTCATTGTTGATACTGTTAAAAAGACATCGAATTATACTATAAAGAATCGGAATCTTACGATGAGGAGAAGTACAAGTTCACAGAATTATTCTGTTGAAATTGCTTATAATACGACTATAACATCCACGGACGAATGGGACGGCACTATCGCTGTTCCTACAGTGAATTCTACAAATTCAGTGGATGCACCAGAAGGTAGTAAAATAGATGCTGTTATTGATGTTGGGTCTAACCATGAATTGAACTTTACAAAACCTGTCAAGGTCTTACTCGGTGGTATGGCAGGTAAGAATGCTGGATGGACCAGAAGTGGCACATCCGTTAATTCAATAGATACAGAATGTGATGATTTAATTAACCCGACGAACATAGACGCTAATGACACTAGGGAATGTTATATAGACAGTGCTGATGGCAACGACCTCGTGATATGGACATACCATTTCACAAAGTTCACAGCATATAGTGATGAGCCCGCTGATTCCGATAGTGGGGATGATCTAGGTGGTGGCGGTGGTGGTGGAGCCGTTTTGGATGATGATACAGAGGATGAACCGGTTGAGAGTGATGTTGAGGAGGAAATAGTTGATGAGGAAGATGTTGTTGTTGACGAGACAGTTGATGAGGAAATCGAAGAGGAAGATGAGACTGTTGGAGAAGATGATGAAGAGACCGGATTTGTCAGTTCATTGAATAGGATAACCGGTAGTTTCATATCAGCGGTCAGTCAGAACAACGAATATAAGATACTCTTATCGATGGTGATTTTGATAATATCCCTGGTAATGATCAAACACAGCATAGTTAATGGCAAGTACGACGATTATATGAAATCCTTGTCCAAGATTGATTTCAAGTCCTTTATTCCGGATAGCAATCAACAGTACAAGAAGATTGCCACATTATTGGTACCGCTTTTGATAATATCTTTGTTGTATTCCAATCGGGGGTATGTATTTGAATCATATAATTCCGCTTTGAGTTCTGCGTCTTCTCTAATCTCTAATATCATCGCATGGGAACGTGCTGTTTCGTTGGTTAAGGTAATTTCGTCCATCTCGATTATAGGGATTGCCTTTTTGGCATTGGTAAAGTTCTCGAGAAAGGCAGAGGTACCTTGGAAAAACAGCTCATATTTCAAGAAAAAGAATTCGATTTCCCTAGAGCTCATAAAGAGCAGGTTAAAGCCGACTTTTAAATACGGTTATAAGATTAAGAAAGATGATATAATACCGGTATCCAGAGACGAGCTGATACCCAAGATAAACGTGCCTGACAAGTATATTTCTAGAGGGAATAGAGAAATACTGTCGATGTTGTCCAAAATAAGGGTTCCCAGATTCAGATACCTGTTACCGAGGGCATTTGTTTTAATACTTGTATCGGGTTCAATATTGTATTTCATAAATTTTGGGATGCCGTTTTCATTGACTGGGAAATTATCGCTGTCTATCGGCGGTTTTTGGGATAATATTCCATTTCACCGAGTCGAACAGGGATTTCAGGCAGTGTATGGATTTTTTATAAATAATTTATTAAGAATAGGCATCGTTTTGGGCGCGTTGGCAGTACCAGTATTGATAATGAAGAGGATCAAGGTGAGTCGGACTCCGTGGAAGACGAATTATTATAAGAAGAGAAGAAGCGATGAGATAGTTGGGAAGATGAAAAACGTGAAGGAAAGATTTTTAAAGAATGAAAAATGGATTTCAAATGCTTGATTTTTTTTGTGTTGGGTTTAAATTTGTAACGATTAAAAAATAATAGTGGATTAAGTATGTCAATAATTGGTGTTTTATCCGGTAAAGGTGGAGTAGGTAAAACTACAATAAGTTCTAATTTAGCATCTGCTCTATCTAGAAAGTATGGCAGAATGGTTATGGTTTTAGATACAAATACATATAGTTCTCATATAAGACTACATTTTGGTGTTCTGGAGGATGTACCATTTACCCTAAATGACCTGGTCAAAAAGAAAGATTATGACGATTACGTTTATTCTCATGGCTCTGCTCAAGTAGAATTAATACCAACTTCGGCAACAGTCAAAAATGTAAGTAAGAAGAAATTAGCCGATATGGTTCATAAAGTTGGAAAATCCAAGTACGACTACGTTATTATCGATTGTGCACCTGGATTTGGAAAGGATGTACAGAATGCGATAAATGCTTGTGATGAACTAATTGTAGTAACAACTCCAAATATACCTGATATAGAGGATGCTGTAAAAATAATAGGCCTTGTTAATATGATGGGTAAAGAAGTGAAAGGCGTTGTTCTGAATAGATATACAGGTCGCGATTATGAATTAAATCCTGAACAAGCTGAAGATATATTAGAGGTCCCGATATTGGGTATAGTTCCAGAGGACAAAAGAATCCCTGAAAGTATATCTGCTGGTGTACCTGTTGTGGTTTATTCCAAATATTCACCAGCGTCGATTGAGATTAAGAAAATAGCTGCTGAAATAACTGGAGATGAATATAAGCCAGATGGCATGTGGAAAAGATTAAAAGATCTATTGGTAGGGGAGAGATTTGATTTTTCTGAAAGTCCTGAAAAGTTCGTAGAAGAAATTAATAATTAATCACCAGTATATTTCCACGTTTTCTACTCTGTTCTGCATAACGGTTATTGCATAAGAATCATCCATGGATATCCTCTCCTGTAATTCCAGTAGATTATCGTTCCAATCCATGAGCTGGGTGTACGTGTAATCCCTTTCACCCGAGTTGAAATCGGCCACTTCTTCGTTGTATTGATAAACACATGTTGTGTATATGTCCTGGCAGTTTTTGAAGTTCCTGAAATAATCGTAATCGAACATGTTGTCGAATGATGTGTACTCCAATCCATCAACCAGCTCCGGGCATGTCATATCGCAGTCCACCATTGTTTTATCGATTTTATCAATGACTATCGTACCATAGAGTTCGTCCTCTTCCACGAACGCAACACCGTCCTTCCCGGTACCGTATTCATTACCATTCTCATCTATGAACACGAGTCCCATATCGGTTGTGTTGAATGCATTCAGCGCATGTCCGCCGATCTCGTTCTCAAATACGACTTCAACGATCGCCGCATTGAATCCGGCAGCGCGTGCATTCTTGTAAAGTTCTATTGCGAATCCAGAGCAGTCGAAAGAGCCGTTCCTGTACACGAGTTCATTCGTCTCATCTATGTCCAAGAACGTTTTCAATTCATTCCAACTGGGGTCTTTCAGGTCGGTGGACGGCTCGGATAGCGTTTCCACCAATTCTCTCGTATTCCCCAATTCATCCTCCAAGGACATTTTATCCACTCTCAACTCATCTATCTCGGTTTCGAACGTGGATATCGTCTGGTCGAGTTCGGAAATCCGGTAGTAGCTGTACCCGATAGTTGACACATTCAACAATAGTAGGAAAAATACCAATATCTTTTCTGTATCCATGTGATCACATGTATTCGTTCACAATATCCTGTATGTCATAACTGACCTCGGTTATGCTCTTCTCCCCGTTCAGCGTGATCCATTTTCCGGCGAACACATCGTCCTTCGCGAGTTCCTTGTAGGATCCCCTTACCTTTTCCAGGAACACCCTGTTCTCCTCGTGCCTGTCCAATTTCCCGTTCTCACCTTTCTTCCTCTGTATGGACGTACCGGGAGTTATGTCCAGGTATATCACTAAATCCGGTTTTGGCAATGATAATATCGATGCGAAATCCAATGCGATATCCAGCGGCACACCCTTTGCACCGCACTGGTATGCCAATGTTGACAGAAAGTACCGGTTCGCTATAACAATACCGCCGTTTTCCAATGTCTCCTGTATCTTCCCCCTGTCAAGCGCCATATCAGTTGCATACAGCGACATCTGTACATCCGCTGAGAAATCCTGTTTCCTGTTGAGATAATCGTATATCAGTTTGCCAATCGGGCTGTCCGGGTTGGGATATTCCAATACGAGTATATCCTTCCCCTTGTTTTCCAGGTATTGAACAAGGTGTTTGGTCTGGGTCTCTCCCCCCGAACCATCAAGCCCTTCAAGTACTGCAAAGAATCCCATAAATACCACTTTTATTTTCCTGAATTTAAATTGTTTTTAAAGTGATAAAAATGTCCGGTGAAGCCAAGTCGAAGATAGAATTGGATGTGAAAGCTTACATACATCTTAAGGATCCTGATACCAACAGCCGTACAGTGCATCTTGATATAGAGGGCAAGGTCTTGAACGATATCATCAAACCGGGTGAGAAGACATTCGCTGCCGGCAAGGAAGGCGGGTTCTTTTTGGGACTTAAGAAGGAGATGCAGGAACGGATAATGGATATGGATGATGTTAAGAAGGCAAAGAACGAACTGGAAGGGTGATTACTCTTTCCCATGTTTCATACTATCCTGTCTTCCAGCCATGTCAGTGTTAATACGAAGAATCCGAGCAGCGTTGCCGATATAGAGAGTGCATAATAACCGGTTGCAACACCTACACCTATCGAGGCAGTTAACCATAAACTGGCAGCTGTTGTTAGTCCTTTTATCTTGTTCTTCATTTGGATAACTGTTCCTGCACCGATGAATCCTATTCCTGTGACAATCTGGGCCGCCATCCTTGACGGATCAGCTGGTAATGGGAATGCGATCAGTGACAGTGATGTAAAAATATTCGCACCCATAGCGACTAACATGTGCGTTCTCAATCCGGCAGGCCGTTTGGACGATTCTCTTTCGTAACCGATTATGCCGCCCAATACGGCTGTCAGGAATAATTTACATATGAGTTCCATTTCCGCTGCTGTTATCAGTGCAGGCCCGATTATCATAATTAGATTTTGTCAGTTTCCAATATAAAGATTCATAAGTTTCGGTTTTCATCTTGATTCCATGGGAGATCCTAAGGTTGGTGTTGGGAAAGATGGAGACACGATGCATTATTCCGTTGGTGCATTGATTAGGCGGGAATTTGAATGCGGATACAAGTATCTTCTAATAAAGAGGGCAATCCCCCCATTCGGATATTCTGGGGTTTCAGGACATATAGACAAGGGCGAAGAGCCGGAAGATGCATTAGTAAGGGAAGTTGATGAAGAAGTCGGTTTGAGGATAACGAAATATTTCAAGGTTCTCGAGGAAGAGGTTGATTGGAATTGGTGCAGCAAGGGAGTGACAGGTCATTATTGGTATTTGTATAAGTGCGATGCGGACGGTGAGCCTAAGATAAACAGCCCCCGGGAAGTGGAATCAGTTGATTGGTATTCCGCTGATGATATCATAGAATTGGGCTCTGGTGGGAAGTTGGAAGAAGTATGGGAATACTGGTTTAAGAAATTGGACATGATATGAA
>CAYNTH010000014.1:0-3816 GCA_964400475.1 uncultured archaeon
GAAATATCGCTTATTTCCTTAAATTCCCGTGCATCATTGTATTCTTCTGAAACACTATCAAATGAATCACCGTCACTTATGTTTATTATTTTAGGAGTTGAATAAAGATTTCCGACATTCGCATATTCGCCGCTATTGTATGTAATAATCAAAGGTACAGTACTTTCAATAAAACAATAACCAGTTGAGGATAGACTATATTCTTTAGGACATTTTATGCCAACTGCTTGATGTGATTCTAATGTATAATCAAAAAGAACTATACCATATCCCATTTCTTTTAAAATGAGCGCCAATAATTTCGATTTTTCGCCACACACTCCACTATTTTCATATAAAACCTCGTAAGGATATTTAACATCTTCTTCCTCAACCCCTTCATAATCATATGGTATATTCTGTACCAAACTTATTGCTATTCGCGCTTGATCGTCCTTATTTGAGTTTTTATTCTCTATTATATCAATTAATTCTCTTATTTCCTCTTTTTGATAAGGCTGATTTAAATATTCAAGTGCTAGTTCCGAATCTGATGGACAAAGAGGATCACATGTGTAATAATTGCTATGAATTTCTTTTAATCTATCTGATAATCCCTTGTAAACAATGAAATCAACAGTTCCTTCATTTCCTCTAAGTGTGTATTCAAATTTTCGTTCACTCGGGTTAGACAATACGTGCTTTATATCATACTTGGGATCACAATAATGAGAAGGACATTCTATTATGCCTGTTTTTGTGATAGTACTGCCAAAAACCCATCCACAATCATTACCCCATTCGCAATCATCTACACAACTACATTTTCTGATACCAGATATATCTCTAATAATCGATGAAGACTCTTCTGCGTTCGTTAAATATTCTGACTCAGTTTTTTTATCATGAATTATAAAAGATACTGTTATTGTCTGACTCGTTGTTTCATGTGAGGGCATATCCACATATCTGATACTCCACCCATTGTCTGTTTTCTCTTTCAATGGATACCCAATATTATCACGTATATCTTCCCGATATTCGCTGTATTCTGACGGGAGATAGATAGTCTTTTCCGGATAATTCAACACATATGGCATCTCCAATGTCGTTACCTTGGATTCGGTAGTGCTGGAACTGTTGCTATCATCACTTTGGATAACTGTGTCAATCGTATCATATACCATTGATAAAATTGACTGCAAGTTGCCCGGATTCTGATAAAAATAGAATCCGATGATTGCTAAAAGAACTACAGCGACCAGCTTATTCGCATGTTTTTTGATATTGATACTGGAGGAACTGTCTGTGGCAGGGTATCTGTCAGCATATGCATGAGATTCATCTCCCATGGGTATTTTATCAACGATTGTTCTCTTTCTCTTGATTTTCTTTCTACCCAATAATTTATCCAGAGAATCCATCCTCTTTTGGCGCAGTTCGTCCTTTTTCTTCTTGGCATACTGGATATACGGTATGCACGGGTGACCCGATTTTCTCCATTCTTTCTCTACGGAATAATCATCAACCCACTTATTGCGTCTATCTATCAGTGCTTCATTGAATGTCAATGGAACTTTCGGTGATTTGTGCTCTTTACAGAAATAATTGCCACAGTATTCACACCTGTATAATTTGGTTTTTTTGTCGCACAGATGATAATCGCACTTTCCTCGTTTTGTCTTTGGTTTAATCTCGTCTCCATGTGTTTTGGTTCTGTGGATATTCAACCCTCTTTCAGTAGAGAATTTCCTTCCACAGACATCACATTTGTATTTCTTCTTTTTGGCGACCATTAAATAAAAGACCGTCCAACAGCTTTAAATTCTTTATTAAAATCGTTCATCGTCTTTTTATATTCCTAATACCTCAAAGCCTCCCACAAAGCCCTCGGATTCATTGAGTAAATTTCAGAAAACTGTACATTATTAGAACACCAGCAACCGCTACATTTGGGAACCGTCAAGGAATCAAAAGCTTTCTCTAACCCATCATCCAAACTCACCCCCTTCGACTCGCATCTACCACACGCATACAATTTACCGTCCGCACCCATCCTACATCTCAATATACCGGCAGGACATTTCTTTACAACACCATCAGGCCATTTCTTGAATTCATTGAGCACGGAAAAACTATTAACAACGCAATCGCTCCCGCGTTTCCATTCCATTATACTGTCAACAGCTTTTCTGAATTTGGGAGCGGTTGGTATGAATTCATCAACATTGTCAGAAGCTTTATAATATGGGGAAACGGGCTGGAATAATACTTTCACACCCAAATCCTCGGCCAGACCCATCACCGAATCCATATGATCAACATTCGCTTTACTGACAATTGCCATCATTATGGTATCCACGTCAAACATCTTAGAAATCAATATACCGTCCACAGCTTTCTCATAACTGCCCTTGCCGCGCACCTTGTCGTTTATGCTAACAGGGCCGTCCAGGCTCACCTGCACCATATCCACGTTCTTAATTTCATCCATCCTCTTCGGCAGCAGTATGCCGTTCGTGTTCATTGTTGTGTAAATACCGTTCCTTTTCGCCTCTTCCACGAGCACACCGATATCCTTTCTCAACAACGGCTCCCCGCCTGTGAACGTGAGCATCTTAGTACCAGCATCTGCCATCTCCTTTATAAGCGAAATGCCTTTGTCAGTATTGATAGCATCCTTTTTCTCCAAAGAACTAAAACCGCAATATTTACAGTCCAAATTACAGTTGAAGGTGGTCTCCCAGTTCACGACCAGCGGTCTGTTTATGTGAAGAAACCTGGATTCCAATATGCCGATACCTGCAGCGAGCTTAGTGCCAAGATCCATAATTGAATATTGTAACAGAGAAATTAAATCATACCCGAATCATACTTTCCATCATCTTGGATGATACGGGTCCTATTTGTCACGTATCATGGGATCGAATCCTATCTCATCAGGGTCAAGACCCATCGCCTTTTCCAATAAGGCAGCCCATTCCGACTGCGTGTTGGGCCTGTAGAACATCTCACCCCTGTCGTGTTCGTTCTTGTACCAAGAGCTTATCAGATACGTCCCTTCCATCCTGCCCAAAGCACCCATCAATTCCAGGTCATCGTATCCGGGCATCTTCTCCTTCAGCTCTGAAGGCGTTATTCCCTTCCCGTTTTCGATGTAATGCTCCCTGGATAACCTGTATATCTCCTTCGTGTGTGATTTGTGTATGTCCATGCTCACAATAATCGGATTGTATTTCACAGATTAAAACATGACCTATCGGATACTGTATCCCATCAACTTGAGTCTGGATATGACGATCTTTCGGAGCTCCGTTTCCTTTGGTTCTTCCGGTCTTTCATATGAGGGTGTGTATCGTATATCTGGACCGCACAGCCTGTTCAGCCTCGATACGATCAGGTCGACCTCCATCTTGTAGTCCTTCATCATATCATCTTCAGCGTCCATACGTTATACGTGGTCCTTGACTGATTTAAAGCATTCTGTATGTACTGACTAGAATGATATTGGAAAAGTGACGATAATGGATTATTAAATTTGTTTAGAGATTGTTATGAAATTGTTGTCCAAATCAGGCATCCAGTGTGAAAATACCCTTCTTCCTCTTCACCCTCCTCCACTCGTAGAAGAAAGGCACCACCCCCGACAGTGATATCAACAGTCCTGATAAAAAGAGAAACGTGGACACAGGCATGTTGTTGTTTGAATCTATGTAGAGCATGACCGCAGTGAACATCAATATCAATCCTATGAAAATCCTTATTGCAGGAGACTCAAGGACACCCAACACACTTCCCATATTTCCAATTTGTATCCCGGGATTGATATTGTTTTCT
>CAYNTH010000015.1:0-3733 GCA_964400475.1 uncultured archaeon
AGGTTATGGACTGGGGCGAGGAGGTATTAAAGTAATCAATAAAAAATACGAGAACAAGGTTAAAAAATATAAGAAATTCTTCACCAGGGATAACTTATTTTTCTGGATTGTGATTTTCGCAGCCACCCCGTTACCATCTGACATAGTGGGACTGGTCTGCGGACTATTCAAATATGATTTCAAGAAATTCATTGTCGCATCGATTATAGGCAAATGTATCATGAATTTATTCCTTGCATTTGGTGGATTCTATACCATTCCGTGGATTATAAAACACATAACACCATGGATTACAAGTGTATTGGTGCCATGGATTAATAGTATATTCGTTTAAGGTAATTGTATGGGTTATAAACAGGTCATTGTGGTAAGAAGGGACTTGAAAATGGGCAAGGGGAAGATATCCGCTCAAGTAGCACATGCATCCCTGGGGGCTGTTAAGAAGGTCGATAATGATATCGTGGAGCAGTGGGAACGTGATGGTGGAAAAAAGGTCGTACTCAAGGTCGATGACATAGAAGGATTCGAAAAAATCGTAAAGCTCGTCAGAAGTAACAATATTCCAAACTATGTTGTGAAGGACGCTGGATTAACCGAAATCGAACGCGGGACAACGACCTGTGTGGGTATAGGACCTGCCAAAGAACATGAAATAGATAAAGTCACGAAAAATCTCAAATTACTCTAAGCCGGACAGTCCATATATTCTTCCAATACATCTGATTGAGTGACTCCCTGGAAAACGTGTTCATTGTCGATTATCACAGCCGGATAATCCGTGATATTATGCTGCCTCACAAGTAAATTCACTGTTTCCAGTTCTATATCAGCAGTGAGTGGTATCAACATCATACTCCTGCCACAATTCTCTTTCAAATTCATCATCATAGAAGATTGTAATTTATTATCGATTTCTTCGCTGTTCGATATATCGTCCTTTCTCGACAAGTAAATAACATTGGAATAATTGTAACCACATTTCTCCTTCAGCTCATCGGAATTCAGCCAGAATTGAAACTGCAATAAATTATATTTCCGCCATTCTTCTTTCACATGTGGGGTGAACGTGTTAGCATCTATTTTCTTCTCTATGTCCTTCCCGTATTCGTAAATCCTACTGTTGTACGCCAGATTCTCCTCGAACGCAATGTTACATTCGTCTTCGCTGATCGTATTTATATACATGTTCAATAACCTGGTGTCCTCCCACATTATCTCGCTCTCCTTTATACTATTTTCAACAGAGCCTGTCCGGATGGTATCGATCCATATACCGATCATTACCCCCACCAGAAAGATAAAAACTGTTATTACAAATGGTTTCGAATATACGTTCACTTTGTTAGCCATCCTCTTTCCCCTTTGTAATATTTGTATATCGCGAATAAATTAATAATTGGAAAGAATATCGGATAAACGAACAGAAACAACATCATATCTCTCCATTTCGGTCTCTTTTTATGCAAATCGAAAGATATCTTCAATAAAAATAATGATGTGAAAAACACGATAAACCCGAGTATTATGTTTATGTCTATCAAATACGACAATTCGAAATGTTGGAAAGGGTTAAATCCGATCAAGAATGATCTCAATACGTAGATGGATGTGTTGACTATATTTTTGAGTAAAAGATATAGGAAAATACCAACGCCTATTACAGTGGCTCCATACCCGAACATGTAACTGGGTACAAGAAAATTTCCTACAGGTGTTTCTCTATCTAAAAACGATGAAAAATATTTGACAAGGGTCTGTATACCCCCTATGGACCATCTCAGTCTCTGCTTCCACCAACTCTTGAGGGAATTCGGATATATGCTGTATACAGATGCGTCCAACGCCATCTTTATCTCGTATCCATTTTTCAATATCCTCCAAGCTATCTCTATATCTTCGACTAAATTCTCCTCGTCAAACCCGTCCAAATCGACCAATATGCCCTTCCTATATATGCTCAATGGTCCCGGTGTAGCCTGTACTGTATTCGCATATTCTTGCAATTTCCTGGTAGACGCTATCAACATCATCTCTATGTTCTGCATCCTCTCCCAGAAATTATCATTTTTCGTACATAGTATACAAGATGTCACAGCAGCGACCTTTCCACTATCGAAATATCTCATACAGTTTTTTAACGAGTCTTTTTCAAGTAGGCTGTCAGCATCCATAACTGCCACAAAATCGTTCTTAGCCTTGCTTACACCGAAATTAAGAGCAGCCGCTTTACCGTGATTGTCTTTTTTATAGACCCTTAATCTGTTCGATTTGAACTTCCTAGCTATTTCGTAAGTCTTGTCAGTGGACCCATCATCAACCACAATTATTTCCATTTTATCAGAGGGATAATCGATGCCCTTTAGATTTTCGAGTGTCTTTCCTATAACATCCTCCTCGTTGTACGCGGGTATGATCAAGCTGATAGGATGAATTTTTTTGTTGTTATCCGAGTTGCTGGACAATATATCATTTCTATTCTCCAGCCATAGGTTTATGTGAAAAACCACGAAATAAGAGGAACAGAATAACAATATCAGATAAATGGATTGAACTATCATTTAATCAGCTAAGATAAATTTCCAATTAAGAGATTAAAAAATGTTATCTTATTATCGAATTGTCTGGATTATCCAAATCTATATTCATAACAATCATCAGAAATTTGACAGTTGCCAAATCAAGTTTATTGCTGGTCTCTCCGGATATTCTTACAACATAATCGTCTGCTATTACAGATGTCTCATCAGCGTAATCAGGTCCTATCAAGACTATGACCGGGTTTTGGGGTGTACCGGTAACATTTGAATAGTCTTCAACAGTTACAACATTGAATTCGGGTATCTCGAATTCGCTTATCAATCCAATCTCCGATAACAACATGTAATAAAACTTGGTCTTATATGCAATCTCGAACCCGTTGGTGGCATAGTAGCTATATTCCCCAGAATCTTTGTAAGCTATTGTTATATTTCTGACAATCGTACTTACCACAGTTTGATAAACTGTATCATCATCCGGATACACTGGGATATTTTCAGCTTTCCTCAGATTGGCTCTAAAGGATAATCTTTGTCCATGATAATCCCACACTTTGATTGGACTTAGATAATTGGAATAATAAAGGAGACCGGCTATTAACAATATCATCCCTAAAAGAGCGATTGCTTTCTGTTTTGAAATCTTTAGTTCAATTTTAGCCATTTTCTCACTGACCGTTACCTAATAATGGGTAGTATAGAATTAAATCATTTTTGATTAAAAAAATAAAGAAAAAAGGGAAAAGTTGTCAATTTTTCCTTCTTAGACTGCGTATTAGCTATGCTTCGCTAATAGTAGGCGATCCAACTGAACCTGTTACCTCGACTGAAGATGCCGAAACATCTGACAGTTTGGTATCATACAGTTGCAATGCAGAACATGCTGTTCTTGTATCTTCAGCACGTGTACCTGCTACTACTACAGCTTCGTATCCATCCGCGAAAGCGTCGTCTATTACTTTGATTATACCAAAGTCTCGACCAGGCCATGAGTCACATGTGTAATCGAAGTCGCCTTGATCGGCTAATTCGTTTACCAAGTCATTGACACATGGTCCGCCTACTAAGACAACGTCACTCGTGGTCTTCAACGTTTGCATTTCCGTATCTAGCTTTGCTATTGCCGATGTAACCGAGACTATCTTGTTGTATGTGCTATCGCTTGTTGTCGTATCTCCTTCTTTACCGAATGAGAC